>JAMWZR010000015.1 GCA_024282035.1 Nitrosomonas sp. | reverse complement strand
TCAGTTCAATTTTTGTATGCCACGAATTCCCTATTGGCGTCTCTCAGGATTTTATTTTTTTTATTTCGCTTTTATTGGTGCTTTTTCTCCATATTGGAGCTTGTATCTACAATCGTTGCAATTTGATGCGCTGCAAATTGGGGTATTGATGTCGCTCCTATTGGTAACAAGGATTTTCTCACCAGCATTGTGGGGGTGGTTAGCCGATCATTTGGGCAGGCGAGTTCAGGTGATTCAGCTGGCAGCAGTGGCTGGATTGCTAAGTTTCTGCGGTTTTTTTGTTGGAGAATCATTTGTTTGGGTGTTCATGGTGATGTTGCTCATGAGTTTCTTCTGGAGCGCGTCACTCCCGCTCATGGAAGCCATTACGTTATCGCATCTGGGCGACCATACTTCCAGATATGGACGCATACGGTCTTGGGGATCGGTGGGTTTTGTGTTGGCAGTGATAGGTGTGGGCTACATTCTGGACAAAATCGAGATCATTTGGTTGCTCTGGATAGTTCTGGGACTGAAATGCGGAATTGTCATTTTTTCTTATCAGATTCCAGAGAAAGCCATGATTGATTCTGCGACTGTGCCGCATTCATTGTGGCAGATCTGCAAGCGAACCGAAGTTGTAGTTTTGCTGATTTCCAGTTTGCTCATGTTGTTCGCTCATGGTTCTTACTACACGTTCTTTTCGATTTATTTGGTGGAGCATGGATACGACAAGGGGCTGGTGGGGTGGTTGTGGGCGATAGGGGTAATGTGCGAGATAGGTGTTTTTTTTGTTATGCCGTGGCTGTTACGGCGTTTCAGTGTGAAACACCTGCTGCTGTTCAGTTTTGTGTGTGCTGCTATCCGGTTTCTGATGATAGGGTATGGAGTGGCATGGCCAATCATCATTATTTTTGCACAGATGTTGCATGCGATAACCTACGGTGCTCATCATGTTGCGGTCATGATGGTAATACACACTTTTTTCTCCGGACGTCATCAGGCAAAAGGTCAGGCAATTTATACCAGCATAGCCTATGGAATCGGTGGGGCGCTTGGATCCGTTTTTAGTGGCTACACTTGGGACAAGTTGGGAGCGGAAGCAACATTTGTCATTAGTGCGGGAGCAGCCTTGGTTGCCTTTATTTTGTTGGCATGGAGAATGCCGGAGTCCGATGGACGGACGATTAAATAGTGCCAGTTTGTTGACCCAGTAAACTTTATGGGATAATTGCGCGTTAATTCACTTTTTTGATGTTTACCATGCAACAAACGTTATACGATAAACTTTGGAATCAACACTGGGTGCATTCTGAATCTGCTGAGTCTAACAGTATGGCCCTGATTTATATAGATCGTCATTTGGTGCACGAAGTAACTAGCCCACAGGCTTTTGAAAGTTTGAAACTGGCGGGCCGTAAGCCTTGGCGATTGAGTTCGATTCTAGCCGTGGCTGATCATAATGTTCCAACTACGGATCGCAGTCATGGCATACATGACCCGATATCGCGTCTGCAGGTGGATACGCTGGATCAGAATTGTGACGAACTGGGCATTACTGAGTTCAAGATGAATGATTTGCGTCAAGGAATTGTGCATGTCATCGGACCAGAGCAGGGTGCAACCTTGCCGGGAATGACGGTGGTGTGTGGAGACTCCCATACCAGTACGCATGGTGCATTCGGTTGTCTTGCATTCGGAATTGGTACGTCGGAAGTCGAGCATGTGTTAGCAACGCAATGTTTGCTAATGAAAAAATCAAAAGTGATGAATATTGCTGTAGAAGGTGAATTAGGATTTGGTGTAACCGCCAAGGACGTTGCACTGGCGATTATTGGGAGAATTGGAACAGCCGGTGGAACGGGATATGCCATCGAATTTTCTGGGAGCGCCATCCGAGCACTTTCTATGGAAGGTCGCATGACACTCTGCAATATGGCGATCGAGGCTGGAGCGCGAGCAGGAATGGTCTCTGTCGATGAGATTACCATTGACTATATCAAGGGTAGGCCGTTTGCGCCGCAAGGTGATCTCTGGGACAAAGCGGTTGCCTATTGGCGGACATTACGCAGTGATGATGATGCAATCTTTGATCGTGAAATCATTTTGGATGCGGCACAAATTAAACCTCAGGTGACTTGGGGTACTTCTCCAGAAATGGTTACCACGATCGATGGTGTGGTGCCTGATCCCGCTGCTGAGAATGATGAAGTAAAGCGACATGATATGCAGCAAGCTCTGAAATATATGGGGCTGATGGCTAACACACCCATTCAGCAGATAAAACTGGACAAGGTTTTTATTGGATCCTGTACTAATTCTCGGATAGAGGATTTGCGTGCAGCGGCAAATGTCATCAAGGGTAAGCACGTTGCTGCTACTATCAAATTGGCACTGGTGGTCCCGGGTTCGGGATTAGTCAAGAAACAGGCTGAGGAGGAGGGGTTGGATCGTATTTTTCGTGCCGCCGGCTTCGAATGGCGTGAACCAGGGTGCTCGATGTGTCTGGCGATGAATGATGATAGGCTGGAGGCGGGTGAGCGTTGCGCTTCTACTTCAAATCGAAATTTTGAAGGCAGGCAGGGGCCTGGGGGTAGAACACACCTGGTGAGTCCAGCCATGGCGGCGGCGGCGGCGATTGCGGGGCATTTTGTCGACGTACGCAAGATTAATAACTGAAGATACAAGCAATGGAAAAATTTCATGCGTTGACTGGACTGGTGGCGCCACTGGATCGTGCTAATGTCGATACCGATGCCATCATTCCCAAACAATTCTTAAAATCGATCAAACGTTCAGGCTTTGGCCAGAATCTGTTCGATGAGTGGCGTTATCTGGAGCACGGCGAACCGGGTATGGATCCTGCTCAACGTCGGCTCAACCCTGATTTTGTGCTGAATCAACCACGTTTTCAGGGGGCGCAGATTTTGCTGGCCCGGGCCAATTTTGGATGTGGATCAAGCCGGGAACATGCACCTTGGTCACTGCAGGATTATGGATTTCGCGTGATCATTGCCCCCAGTTTTGCGGACATCTTTTTTAATAATTGCTTCAAGATCGGTCTGTTGCCTGTCATTCTGGAAGCGGGGACAATCGACCGGCTATTCGAGGAAGTTAGATCCACCACTGGGTATAGACTTGCTGTGGATCTGCAGCAACAGACAGTGGTTACGCCAAGCAACGCCGTCTATAAGTTTGAAGTCGATTCCTTTCGCAAACACTGTCTGTTGAACGGATTGGATGAGATTGGTCTGACACTGCAACATGCAGAAAAAATCAGGCAGTTTGAACTCAAGCGCAAGGCAGAGCAGCCTTGGTTATTTGCATGAATTACTCCTTTTTTTCATATATACAATGATGAAGATTGCTGTTCTGGCGGGTGATGGGATCGGTCCTGAGATTGTGACTCAAGCTGTGCGGGTATTGAATGTACTGAAAGCCGATGGTTTGCCGATCGAGCTGGAGCATGGATTGATTGGTGGATGTGCTGTTGATGCAACCGGTGAGCCTTATCCGGAAGCGACGCATCAACTGGCCAGTGCTGCCGATGCCGTGCTTCTGGGGGCGGTGGGTGGGCCGCAGTACGATCTGTTGCCGCGCCAACAGAGACCTGAGCGTGGTTTGCTGGCCATACGCAAAGAATTGAATTTGTTTGCCAATTTACGACCGGCAATGCTCTATCCCGAGTTGGCCAATGCATCCAGTCTCAAATATGATGTGGTGGCGGGTCTCGATATCATGATCGTGCGTGAGCTGACGGGTGATATCTATTTTGGTGAGCCGCGCGGAATTGAAATGCGGGACGGGCAACGCGTGGGATATAACACGATGGTATACAGCGAAGCAGAAATTCGACGCATTGCGCATGTTGCATTCAGAGCAGCGAGTAAACGTCAGGGTAGGCTGTGTTCGGTGGACAAGATGAATGTTCTGGAATGTACCCAGTTATGGCGTGATGTCGTGACCGAAGTGGCGAAAGAATATCCGCAAGTCACACTTTCGCATATGTTGGTGGACAATGCCGCGATGCAGCTTGTTCGTTATCCGAAACAGTTTGATGTGATCGTTACGGGAAATATGTTTGGCGATATTCTTTCGGACGAGGCCTCAATGCTGACCGGATCAATTGGCATGTTGCCATCGGCTTCGTTGGATGAGAGCAATAAGGGGTTATATGAACCCATTCATGGCTCAGCTCCGGATCTTGCTGGCCGAGATCTAGCTAACCCGCTTGCAACGATACTTTCCGTTGCCATGATGATGCGTTATACATTTAACCAGGAGGATGCGGCGCGGCGAATCGAGGATTCGGTCAAAAAGGTATTGCGGTCTGGGGTCAGAACCAAAGACATTGCTGAAGCCAATGCCAAATCTGTCGGAACTAAGGCTATGGGTGATGCGGTGCTGGCCAATTTGTAACAGGGTAATTGAGTTGAATATTCACGGTGTTTTGATTAACTGATGGTTATATTAGGGTAAGAGATAAGCGATGAAACAAGTTGGTTTTGTGGGTTGGCGTGGAATGGTTGGTTCCGTGTTGATGCAAAGAATGCGGGAAGAGGATGATTTTTCTCTGATTGATCCCGTTTTTTTTACCACTTCACAAAAGGGAGGTGTCGGCCCTGAAATCGGTAAGGAGACTCCGCCACTCAAAGATGCCTTTAATATTGAGGAACTGAGTGCCATGGATGTCATCATCTCTTGCCAAGGCGGTGACTACACCAATCAGGTCATAAAAGAGTTGCGCCAATCAGGTTGGAAAGGATACTGGATTGATGCGGCCTCAGCCCTACGCATGGATGAAAATGCCGTCATCATCTTGGATCCGGTCAACATGCCGGTGATCAAACAGGCGCTGCATGATGATGTGAAAAATTATATTGGTGGCAATTGCACCGTGAGTCTTATGTTAATGGCGGTAGGTGGGTTGTTTGAAAAAGGCATGGTGGATTGGATGAGCGCCATGACCTATCAGGCTGCTTCAGGGGCCGGTGCCAAGAATATGCGGGAATTGCTGCAACAAATGGGTGAAGCGCATCGTGTTGCAAAAGATCTACTAGATAATCCGGCTTCTAATATTCTGGATATCGATCGTGAAGTGGCAGGTACATTGCGAGACAAGAAATTTCCGACAGAGAATTTTGGTGTGCCCTTGGCTGGCAGCCTGATTCCATGGATTGACAAGGAAGTTGCGAATGGGCAAAGCCGGGAGGAGTGGAAAGGCCAGGCGGAGACCAATAAAATCTTGGGGAGAGCTGACCGGCAAATACCAGTCGATGGCATTTGTGTTCGAGTCGGTGCCATGCGCTGTCACAGTCAGGCACTAACCATCAAGTTGAAACAGGATGTGCCTCTGGATGAAATTGAAGATATTATCGCTGGATCAAATGATTGGGTTCAAGTGGTTCCCAATGAGAAAGGTGCGACAACTTCGAGATTGACACCAACGGCGGTAACTGGGACTTTGTCGATACCCGTAGGTCGTTTACGCAAGTTGGCGATGGGGGGAGAATATTTATCCGTCTTTACAGTTGGAGATCAATTGTTGTGGGGAGCGGCCGAGCCTTTACGCAGAATGTTGCGAATTTTGATCGAACATCAGAAACATTGATTGAATCTGCTTGATTTCTACGGGACATGATGTTGAGTTGTTTTTTTGTTAAAAGGATTGCATTTGGAATGAATTAACCCACAAACAAAGCAAAATCTCATTGTGATGTGATTACGTTACATGCTAGCCTGCCAGTATTTATTTTATAAATAAACTAAAGAGGGTATTTCAGTGTATAAGAATGCTTTTAGAGTATGTTTGTTTGTAATCACCTTGATATTACCGCTTGCAGTTGCTCATGCAGCTGGATTGGGTAAACTGACACTCAACTCGGCATTGGGCCAACCACTGAATGCTGAGATAGACATAGTAACCACTTCCAGTGATGAAATTGCATCACTCAAAGCAAATATCGCAGCACGAGAAGCTTTTGCTCAAGCGGGAATCAACTATGAAGCAAATTTTGCCACTTTTAAAATTTCTCTTGAATCAAGAGCAAATGGGAGTCCCTACTTAAAGTTAACCTCTCCCTTGGCCGTCAATGATCCTTTTCTGAATATTCTGGTAGAACTGAGCTGGGCTTCTGGTCGTATTCTGCGCGAATATGCTGTCCTGCTTGATCCGGCTGAATCCAACACGCAGAATATTGCTGCCCCTAGCGTGAGTTCCGTCCCTAAGCAGGTACCTCTCTCCGATTCGACTGGCGCAGACACTGACAAAAAAACCGACTCGAAAAAAAGCCAGGCGAATGCTGCCAAGAATGCACCACGAACCACTCCTCGTCCAGCCAGTCAGCAATCTGACACTTATGGTCCGGTAGTACGGGGTGACACCTTATCATCCATTGCGCGTCAGGTTTTGCCGGCAGGCGTGGATTTAAACCAGATGCTGGTAGCCTTGCATCGAGCAAATCGTGATGCCTTCATTGAAAACAATATGAATTTGCTCAGAGTCGGGGCGGTCCTGAAGATACCTGAGAAAAATGAGGTGGCTTCGATAGATAAGTCCACGGCGAGAGCGGAAATCAGAATGCAGGTCGAGGACTGGCACAAGTATCAAGCCAGGGTGGCGGCAATCTCTGGTCAATCCTCAACCCAAGCCGATGTGCGTCAATCCGATCAGGGCAAGATTTCAACCAGTGTTGAGCGCAAGTCAGCATCCTCTCAGACTTCTGCCAGAGAAATATTGCGATTGTCCAGTGCCCAGCAGCTTGATAAAGATGGTAAACCTATTGATTCAAGTATTGCGGATCGTTTGCGAATGATGGAAGAAGATGCAATCGCCCGTAATCTGGCTTTGAAAGAAGCGAATGAACGTGTTGCAATGCTGGAAAAGAGTATTGATAACATGAAGCATTTGCTGGAAATGAAAGATTCGATGCTGGCGCAGGCGCAAGCGAGAGCCAGTGGAGCAAAACCGGAAGTAAAATCTGACGTTCAACCTGTCACAACCAGCGATTCTGCACCTACTCCTAATGCAAAGGTGAACGATGCTTCGCAGCAACCGAGCCAGCCTTTGGCTACTCAAACGCCTGTCGAACAAACCGATTTGGCCAAACAGCAGATTCTAGCTGGTGAAGATGAGGAAGGACCATCGCTGACAGATCAAATTTTCAATAATATTGAATATGTCGCCGCTTTTTCGATTATTGGATTGCTGGCAACCTGGCTTATCATCCGAAGACGTCGCGGCCAAGCTACTGATGAAGACGATGAAGATGACAGACGTTCGGAGTTTTCCTCTGCTATGCGCTCCAGGATGGCGTCCATGGCGGCGGCACAGGGTGCGGCCGACTCATTCGCAGAGGAGAACAAAGAAGAGCCGTCTTATGAAAATCTGCATGCATTTTCTGAGTCGGATAAAGATAATGCCGATTTTGATGAACAGACTGTTTATTACGGTAAAAACGATAAGACGCTCGCTGATGAGGACAACCAAACAGAACAATTCAATGATCATGTTCATACAGATTCTGATTTCGATGAAAGCAAAATTGATTTGGGTCTGGAAGATGAGTCAGATGCAATTGCAGAGCAGTCCCTGACTAGAGATACCATTAAAAATGACGAAGAGTCCAAGACCGCACATCTGGCCGATTTTGATCTTGCGGATGAAGCCGACGTCAATGATCTAAATCGTGAGTCAAAACAGACGGCGTCGGCTATCGAGGTTGCTACCGAGAAAATACCTACGGGAGAAATTGACACAGATGATGTGGAAATGGATATCCCCGATTTGAGCCTGGAAGATGATTCCAAAGTTTCGGCAGGATCCAAAGCAGAATTGTCTACTAAGGCCAAGCCAGACAATGTCATTGAATTCTCTACGTCTGGTATTGATTTAAGCGATGAAACTCAAATCAATGAGATTGATGTTCCAGACATCGAGTCCAGCAATACTGAAAAAGTACCCGATGAACCGACGCTGTCGGAACCACCTGAGGCGTCGCCACTACCGGAAATCGAGCAACCTGAACAGACAACATCCAAATCTGCTTCACATAGCGCAGAATTGACCCTGGCAGATATCGATTTGAATCTCGAGGATTCAGATGCGGCTCTGGAAGACAAGAAGGACGAGATGGATGCCGCAAATAAGGGCGAGCAGTGGCAGGAAGTAGAAACCAAACTCGATCTGGCAAAAGCATATCAAGAGATGGACGATAAAGAAGGCGCCAAAGAAATGCTCGAGGAAGTGATCCGCGATGGCGATGCCAAGCAGAAGAAAGCTGCGCGGAAGTTAATGAAGAGTCTGTAAATAAAGGATTCTTTGGGATGTGTCAGGATCTACATGACTTTTTTGATTTGTGCGTATTGCTCTAGTTCTGGAATATGACGGCACACGCTATTGCGGTTGGCAGAGTCAACCCGAGCATTGTGCCATACAAGATGTAGTGGAATCCGCACTATCAGTGATTGCAACTGAAAGGATCCGCATTATTACCGCGGGACGAACCGATACGGGAGTCCATGCACTAAATCAGGTTGTGCATTTCGATACAACCGCGCAGCGTTCATCCAGTGCATGGACTCGAGGTGTCAATGCATTATTACCCAATGACATCGCAGTAAAGTGGTCCACAGAAATTTCTGAAAAGTTTCATGCCCGTTATGATGCCGTCGAAAGACGCTATCTCTATCTGTTGCATAACCGGTCGATTCGGCCCGGTCTAAATCATCACCGAGTAGGTTGGTATCATCATCCATTGTCATTGGAAAAAATGCGGATTGCAGGTAGTTATTTACTTGGGAAACATGATTTCTCAGCATTCCGTGCGGCTGAGTGTCAAGCAAAATCTCCATGTAGAACCATGACAAGATTGAGCATAGACCGTTATGGCGATTTGCTGGTATTCGATCTGTGCGCCAATGCCTTTCTTCAGCATATGGTTAGAAATATCATTGGTAGCCTTGTATACGTAGGTAAAGGAAAGTATCCTCCAGAGTGGATTCTGGAATTATTGCAGCGTCGAAGCAGGCTTCATGCGGCTCCGACTTTCTCTGCTACTGGTTTGTACCTAGCTGGTGTGAAGTATGATGCTTGTTGGCCTATGCCGGAATTTTCTGAAACATCGATCATTCCCGGCAATATCCTAACTTTATGATGATGAAAAAGAATTTTTGTGGTGAGTGTTGATGTCAGTGCGTGTAAAAGTATGCGGAATTACCCGAAGCGAAGATGCACAGGTCGCGGTCCGCCTGGGAGCGGATGCAATCGGTTTTGTGTTTTGGCCTAAGAGTCCGCGCTATGTCAGCCCAGAGTCAGCGCGTTTGATTACTGACAATCTGCCTGCATTTATCACTACGGTGGGTGTTTATGTTGACCCTGATGTAGCGTGGGTAGAAGAGACAAGCCAGACGGCTCGTTTGTCACTCTTGCAGTTTCATGGGGATGAAACACCGGATTTCTGTAATCACTTTTCTTTGCCTTATATTAAGGCAGTGCGCGTCAAAGCGGATACAGATTTGCTACAATATGCGCAGTGTTACAGTACAGCAAACGGCTTGCTACTCGATACTTATGCGACAGGGATGCCAGGTGGTACAGGAGAACGCTTCGATTGGCGACTGATTCCGCCACATCTGCCGCTGCCAATGATTCTTTCTGGTGGATTGAATCCAGAAAATGTTGAGATGGCCATCAGGCAGACCCGACCATGGGCAGTGGATGTTTCGAGTGGCGTGGAAGCAGCGAAGGGTATTAAGGATGAACAAAAAATTTATGCTTTCATGCAAGGAGTAAAGCAATTGTGAATGTTTATGATCTTCCCAGTAAAGATGGTCATTTTGGACCATATGGCGGTATATTTGTTGCTGAAACACTGATTTCCGCACTGGAGGATTTGCGCAAGCAATACGAATTTTACCGAAACGATGCCGACTTTAAAGCGGAGTTCGCCGACGAATTGAAACACTATGTAGGGCGCCCCAATCCAATTTATCATGCCAAGCGTTGGTCTGAACATTTGGGTGGTGCGCAAATTCTGCTCAAGCGCGAAGATCTGAATCATACCGGAGCGCACAAAATCAATAATACGATTGGTCAGGCGCTGTTGGCAAAACGCATGGGTAAACGACGCATCATTGCCGAAACGGGGGCTGGTCAACACGGCGTGGCAAGTGCTACGGTGGCCGCACGTTATGGTATGGAATGTGTGGTTTATATGGGGTCGGAGGATGTCAGGCGCCAAGCCACCAATGTTTATCGCATGAAACTCTTGGGAGCTACGGTGATTCCCGTTGAATCCGGTTCGCGCACTCTGAAGGATGCGCTGAACGAAGCAATGCGTGACTGGGTAACCAATGTGGAAAATACCTTTTACATCATCGGCACTGTTGCGGGACCGCATCCCTATCCGATGATGGTCAGGGATTTTCAGGCGGTGATCGGCAATGAGGCCAAAGTGCAGATGCAGGAAGATTACAACCGCCAGCCTGATGCACTGATAGCTTGTGTTGGGGGAGGGTCCAATGCCATCGGTTTGTTCTATCCGTATATCAATGACGATTCTGTTCGCCTGATTGGCGTCGAGGCGGCTGGCAAAGGTATCGATACTGCGCAACATGCAGCAACGCTATCGATGGGCAAGCCAGGGGTGTTGCATGGTAACCGTACATACCTGATACAGGATGAAAATGGTCAAATCATGGAAACGCATTCGATATCGGCCGGATTGGATTACCCTGGTGTGGGTCCAGAGCATGCATGGCTTAAAGATTGTGGGCGAGCTGAGTATGTCGCCATTACCGATGATGAGGCACTGCAAGCTTTTCATGCACTCTGCCGTTTTGAGGGGATTATGCCGGCTCTGGAATCCAGTCATGCTTTGGCCTATGCGGCCAAGTATGCTCCAACCTTGCCAAAGGATAGTCTGTTATTGGTTAATTTGTCGGGGCGTGGAGATAAGGATATGGCAACTGTAGCGCAGATGTCGGGATTGACACTGTAACGGTTGGCGATAATGGGTTTTGGTTTCTCAATTTGATATGAGAGCGAATGGATGTTTGATAGTCTCAAAAACTTAATGCAGATTTTTAGCGGTAGGGATGAAAGTCATCAGCTCAATCGCATTTCGAGTACGTTTTCCAATCTCCAGAGTCAAGGTCGCAAGGCTCTGATTCCATTCATTACAGCTGGCGATCCGCACCCAGATGCAACCGTGCTGTTGATGCATCAACTGGTGCAATCCGGGGCGGATATTATTGAATTGGGCGTGCCCTTTTCCGATCCGATGGCGGATGGTCCGACCATTCAGCGTTCGTCTGAACGTGCACTGAAACACCACATTAACTTGAGCCAGGTATTGGACATGGTGGCCGAATTTAGACACAGGGATACCGGTACGCCGGTGGTGTTGATGGGGTATGCCAATCCGATCGAAGCGATGGGATATGAGGCATTTGCGGTTAAGGCAAAAGCGAGTGGAGTCGATGGCATTCTGATCGTGGATTATCCTCCCGAGGAATCAGTCGAATGGGTGCAGCAGCTAGATCGTCATGGCATTGATGCTATCTTTTTACTGTCGCCTACAACGCCCGAGGCGCGCATTGAACAGGTGGCCAAGCTTGCCAAGGGATATATTTATTATGTTTCTCTTAAAGGAGTAACCGGCGCGTCTCATCTTGATCTTCAAGACGTCAGCGCCATGGTGGCACGGTTGCGCCAATCGATCACCATACCGATTGGAGTGGGTTTTGGCATAAGGGATGGCGCTACGGCGAAAGCGGTAGCGGATCTGGCGGATGCCGTGGTGGTTGGTAGTCGAATCATTGAAGAAATAGAACAGTCACCCAGTGCCGAATTGCTCTCCAATGTGGGGAACTTCCTGCATGGTTTGCGTAAGTCTGTCGACGGACATTAATAACGTGTGATGTAAATCATCAAACCGGGAAATCGTATTCATGAGTTGGTTTCAAAATATCATTCCACCTAAAATCAAGAAAAAAGAATCAGGCGATAAAAAAATCGTTCCTGAGGGGCTATGGAGTAAATGCAGCAACTGCGAGGCGGTTTTATATTACACTGACCTTGCGAAGAATCTGAATGTGTGTCCAAAATGTGATTATCACAATCGCGTATCGGCGAGAGATCGGCTGGATATGTTGCTGGATCAGGATAATCGACATGAAATTGGTGCGCAGGTCGTTGCGACAGATGCACTCAAATTCAAGGACAGCAAAAAGTATGTGGATCGTCTTACCCAAGCGCGGGAAAGTACAGAAGAGGGAGATGCATTAGTGGTGATGCGTGGTTCCATCATGACCATGCCTGTGGTAGCTGCGGCATTTGAATTCGGATTCATGGGCGGATCCATGGGGTCGGTGGTTGGAGAACGTTTTGCTAGAGGTGTTAAGGTTAGTCTGGATCAACATTTACCTTTTATATGTTTCAGTGCAAGTGGTGGCGCCCGCATGCAGGAAGGATTGTTTTCATTGATGCAAATGGCCAAGACTACCGCAGCTTTAACCAAACTGAGTCATAACAAGTTGCCTTTTATTTCGATTCTGACCGATCCGACCATGGGAGGGGTTTCAGCCAGCTTTGCTTTCCTTGGTGATGTCGTTATTGCGGAACCTGGTGCTTTGATCGGATTTGCAGGGCCGCGTGTCATTGAACAAACCGTGCGCCAAACGCTACCCGATGGATTTCAGCGCGCCGAATTTTTGTTGCAGCATGGTGCGATAGACATGATCGTGGATCGCAGGCAGATGCGCGATAAGATTGTTAATCTTTGTACGCAGTTGATGCATGTTCCAGTACCTGTTGTCTAACAGGCTTCTATTCGCGACGATTCAAAATGTTTTGAGTGTATGGCATGAAAGTTCTTGCTGAAGGACAGGAGCGGTGCACACTAACCGACTGGCTCGCCTACCTTGAAACGCTTCATCCCAAAACTATCGATATGGGTTTGGAACGCGTCGATCAAGTGTGGCGTGAACTGGATCTTCATCCTGACTTTCCCATCATTATCGTCGGCGGTACGAATGGCAAGGGTTCTGTCTGTACCTTGCTTGAATCTATCCTGACTTGTGCCGGCTATAAAGTTGGTTGTTATACCTCACCTCATTTGCTTCGATATAACGAGCGTACCAGGATTCATAAACAAGCGCTTGATGATGGTTTGCTTTGTCGCGCATTTGAGCACATTGATGCGACGCGGAAGAACTGCAATACATCATTGACTTACTTTGAGTTTGGAACGCTGGCAGCCATGTATCTGTTCGTTCAGGATCAGATTGATGTCGCTATTCTGGAGGTGGGAATGGGCGGTCGTCTCGATGCAGTCAATATCTTTGAGCCGGATTGCTCGATTATAACCAGTGTGGATCTGGATCACATTGAATTTCTGGGAGACACACGAGAGAAAATCGGCTTTGAAAAAGCTGCCATTTTTCGCCAAGGTAAACCAGCAATTTGTGGGGATTCAAGCATACCTGATTCGGTGCAGCAGCAGGCTCAAAAAATAGGTGCTGATTTCTATTGTTTTGCCAAGGATTTCGGTTTTGTAAGGAGGGCCATGCAATGGGAATTCTGGAGCTCAAGAGGAAAGCGCCATGCTTTGCCGTGGCCAGCATTGCGTGGGGTCAAGCAACTACAGAATGCCAGTGTTTGTTTGATGGCAATGGATGCGCTTGCTGGTGTACTGCCGGTGAGCATGAATGCGATACGTCAAGGTTTGGTCGAAGCAGTTATCCCTGGACGGTTTCAAGTATATTCCACGCAACCGATGATTATTCTGGATGTGGCGCATAATCCGGGAGCAGCGCTGGTGCTGGCTGAAAATTTATCTGCCACGAAACCAGTTGGTCGAACTTTTGCGGTATTTGCCATGCTACAGGATAAGGATATTGCAGGCGTCATCGAAATTGTCAAAGATAATATCGATGTTTGGCTGATTGCTGCGATTTCATCACCTCGTGCAGCCACCGTAGATGACTTAAGGTGCATCATGGTGCAGTCGGGTATTGTGAATCATCAGGCTATCCAGTCATTTCCCGATTGCGCAGCAGCATTTGTTTATGCCTGTGAACGTGCAACTAAAAATGATAGAATTTGCGTTTTTGGGTCTTTCTATACAGTGGGTGACGTGTTGCAGCATCTGAACACGCTTTAAAATTAAGCCATCATCGGATATTTCAAATGACAAAAAATATCAGTGAAGAAGAACTGTTACTCAGGAAGCGGGCAAGAAGACGTCTCGTTGGTGCGATTGTATTGGTCATCTTGTCGGTCATCATTCTACCGATGATTTTTGATGAACCCAAAACAGACAAGATCGAAAAACAGGAAATGGCGATCAATTTGCCTCCACAAAGCAGGAATGCAATTGCAGAGCCGCCTCCATTGCCAAATGAACAATTGATTTCAAAGGAAGCGCTTGAGAAACTGACTGCCTCTACCGAGTCACAATCCGTTTCAAAAAACAAACCGACTACGGACGACGATGGTGCTGAATCGTTGCCGGAACGAAAACGCATGCCCATTCCAGGAATCAAGCCGAAATTTGAGAAACCGGCTGTAGAAGCAAAAGTTACGACAAATACATCAGCTCCAGCTCCGGCATCTATAGCGGCCCCTGCCTCGGCAGTCGTTACCGAAACACCCAAGAATCTCGTTATTCAGTTGGGTGCATTTTCTGATTCGGCAAAGGCAAAACAACAGCTGGATGGTCTGATTGCCAATGGCTTCAATGCCTATACTGAGTCACTGAAAACTGCCAATGGTGAAGTGACGCGTGTACGTATTGGACCTTACACCAATCGCAATACTGCGGAAAGTGAACTGAAAAAACTTAAGAAACTGGGGTTTGAAGGTGTGCTCACATCACGCTAATGAGCAAGCGGAGAAATTGACGCATCATCTTTACGGCCAATTTTGTTCAGTCTAATTATCACAAGGACTTTAATTTAAATCGATGACAGTTTTTGATTATGTTGTTTGCGGTATTTTTCTTGTATCGATCATCTTGAGCATTATCCGCGGACTGGTAAGAGAAACCCTCTCGATTGCTGGCTGGATTGTAGCGTTTGTGGTTGCAAGCGCCTATGCTGTTCATATGGAACCATACTTGCCAACAGAGTTGGTAGGGGAAACATTAAGATTTTCCATATCTTTCGTTTTAACCTTCATTTCCGTATTATTGCTGACTGCGCTGGTGACCATGTTGTTATCCACCTTGATCAAGGGGATAGGACTGGGTTTCATTGACAGATTGCTAGGTTGTATATTTGGCGTGTTACGGGCATTGATCATTGTAACGACCATTGTGTTGATAGCTGGTTTGACGACGATTCCTAACCAGACTTTCTGGCAACAGGCTACACTTAGCAGGCCATTGGAAATCATTGCATTACAGACTTTGCCCTGGTTGCCTGATGATCTGGCGAAACGGATCAGTTTCGAACGTAAAGAAAACTCCTTGTATAAATAACTGTCTGAGAATCTGGAAGAATATTTGAGGATGAACGATCTTGTAAAAGCAAATGCAACAAGATCGGAGTCACTAAAATTAATGGAGTGTTGCTATGTGTGGAATTCTTGGCATTGTTGCACAATCGCCGGCTAATCAACTGCTTTACGATGGCCTGCTCATGTTGCAGCATCGTGGACAAGATGCAAGTGGTATCGTGACGGCACAGGGCAATACCTTTCACATGCATAAAGGTTGTGGTTTGGTTCGAGATGTATTTCGAACCAGGGATATGCGAGAACTTTCAGGTAATATGGGGATTGGTCATGTCCGCTATCCTACAGCAGGTTCAGCTAGCTCATCTGCCGAAGCGCAGCCTTTTTATGTCAATTCACCATTCGGAATCGTATTGGGACACAATGGCAACTTGACCAATGCAGAGCAGTTAAGCGAGGAATTGTTCAAGGCTGATCTAAGGCATGTCAACACCAATTCCGATTCGGAAGTATTGCTGAATGTACTGGCGCACGAATTGCAAAAGTGTGCACGTAACTATCGATTGGATCCGGAAATCATTTTTGCTGCTGTTGCCGGTGTGCACAGGCGTTGCAGAGGCGCATATGCTGTTGTGGCCATGATAGCTGGTTACGGTTTATTGGCATTTCGCGATCCATTTGGAATCAGACCCTTGGTATTTGGATCATTGGAAAGCGAGCGGGGTGTGGAGTACTTGGTTGCTTCCGAGAGCGTAGCGCTGGATACGCTCGGTTTTAAAGTAATTCGTGATGTGGCGCCGGGAGAGGCCATTTTTATCGATGAATCAGGTGGTTTCTACAGTAAACAATGTGCTAGGCAATTTTCTCTTCATCCTTGTATTTTTGAATACGTCTACTTGGCTCGTCCGGACTCGGTGATTGATGGTATATCGGTGTATGAAACCCGACTCAACATGGGTGAGCATCTTGCAGAGAAAATCAAAAAAACGATGTGCCATAAAGATATTGATGTTGTAATTCCCATTCCCGATTCCAGTCGACCCAGTGCACTGCAATTGGCCAACAAGCTGGGTGTTAACTTTCGAGAAGGGTTCGTGAAGAATCGTTATGTCGGTCGTACGTTTATCATGCCCGGACAGCAATTACGGCGAAAATCGGTTCGACAAAAATTGAATGCAATGAGTATCGAATTTCGTGGCAAGAATGTCATGCTAGTGGATGACTCCATTGTGCGTGGTACAACCAGCCGGGAGATCGTTCAGATGGCACGCGAGGCGGGAGCAAACAAAATCTATTTTGCATCGGCAGCACCGCCGGTTCGCTATCCGAATGTTTACGGTATTGACATGCCTACACGGCACGAACTTATCGCAACGGATCGAAACAATGAGGAAATTTGCCATGAAATTGGAGCGGATGAACTTGTGTTCCAGGATCTGGATGCGCTGAGTCATGCGGTTGCGAAATTATCAACCTCACTCAAGCATTTTGAAACTTCCTGTTTTGATGGGGAATACATCACTGGCGATGTAACCCCGGATTATTTACGTATGCTGGAATTGCAGCGTAGCTCGGGGGCAGCCTCTGCTCGCTCAAGATCCAATATGCAGTTGGATTTGAGTTTGATTGTGTCGGAATGAATTCTTGGCGACTGTATTTGCATGCCCTATTGATATATTAATTTTATTTGATGAACAAAGACGACATAAAGATTAATGAAGTGACCGAACACTTGCAACCTGAGACACTCGCACTGCATACGGGCATTCATCGCAGTCAGTTTAACGAACATTCGGAAGCGATGTTTCTGACTTCGAGTTTTGTATTCGATAATGCAGCACAGGCGGCTGCACGTTTTTCCGGAAACGAACCCGGCAACATTTATTCACGCTTCACTAATCCGACGGTGACGGCTTTTGAAGAACGCCTTGCCATTCTGGAAGGCGCAGAAGTGGGAGTGGCCACGGCATCGGGAATGTCCGCAATTCTGGCATGTGTGATGGGATTGTTAGCTGCGGGAGATCATGTCGTTGCCTCGCGCAGTTTATTTGGCGCGACAGTTAATTTGTTCAATAACATCCTGAAGAAATTTGCAATCGATACCACATTCGTGTCTGCCACCGATGCTGCTTCCTGGGAAGCTGCCATCAAACCTAATACCAAACTGTTCTTTCTGGAAACACCATCCAATCCATTGACCGAAATTTCGGATATACCCGCTTTGGCTGAAATTGCCAGAAAGCATGGGATATGGTTAGCGGTGGACAATTGTTTCTGTACACCTATTTTACAAAAACCGCTTGAGCTGGGGGCTGACATTGTCATTCACTCTGCTACCAAATACCTGGACGGGCAGGGAAGAGTACTCGGAGGTGCAGTATTAGGTAATCGTGATTTGCTGATGGATGGAGGTATCTACGGTTTTCTGAGGACTGCCGGTCCCACGATGAGTGCTTTCAATGCCTGGATAATTTTGAAAGGATTGGAAACACTGAAGATTCGGATGCAGAATCATGCTGCAAATGCGCTACAACTGGCTCAATGGCTTGAATCACAGCCCAATGTGGCGCGTGTTTATTATCCTGGATTACCTTCACATCCACAGTATGCACTGGCAAAAATTCAGCAAAATTCAGGGGGCGGGATTGTGACATTTGAAGTTCGTGGTGCAAAGGATGCCGCTTGGCGGGTCATCGATTCCACTCGTTTGATTTCTATCACGGCTAATCTAGGGGATGCCAAAAGTACATTGACGCACCCTGCAACCACGACACATGCGCGTATCAGTCAGGAAGCACGTGATGCTGCTGGTATATCGGATGGACTGCTGCGCATTGCTGTGGGACTCGAGGCAGTACAGGATATTCAGACTGATCTCGCCCGGGGACTATAAAGAGAATCAGAATAAACACGCAATGTGTTTATTCTGACGGTAGTGACTATGTCATTTACTTTAAATGGCTTCTGCTTTCTGGATGACGATATCTTCATGCGGAACATTTTGATGACCGGCGGAATCCCCCGTTTTGACTTTCTTGATTTTATCTACGATATCCTGACCTTCCACGACTTTCCCAAAGACGCAATAACCAAATCCCTGAGGAGTAGATGACTTGTAGTTGAGAAAACCATTGCTCGTGACATTAATAAAGAATTGTGCTGTCGCGGAATGAACATCTGCCGTACGTGCCATGGCGATGGTATAAGCATCGTTCTTCAGCCCATTATCAGCCTCATTTTTTATGGGAGCTTGTGTTTTTTTCTGTTTCATTCCCGGTTCAAAACCGCCGCCTTGAATCATGAAATCATCAATGACGCGATGAAAGATCGTATTGTCATAAAACCCACTCTCGACATAGTTAAGAAAATTTTTTACGGTTTCAGGAGCTTTCTCACCATCCAGCTCAAGAACGATTACACCGAAATTGGTATGCAATTTGACCATTTTTTTCCTTGTTGAATTGAAGTTGTATTGTTGTGTGTTTCGTACTGTTAATTAACGTTTGACGATATCTTCAATGACGATGGTGCTTTTGGGGACGTCACGTGAAAATGGGCCACTTGAACCTGTCGGTGTGGCGGCAATCTTTTGTACGACATCCATACCACTGATGACTTTGCCAAAAACGGCATAGCCGTAGCCACTTTGATTGGGTGCTTTGTAATCTAGGAAAGCATTGTTGGCGACATTGATGAAAAACTGCGCCGAAGCTGAATGTGGATCGGATGTGCGTGCCATGGCAATGGTTCCGACTTCATTCTTCAGTCCGTTGGCTGCTTCATTCTGGATTGCAGTGCGTGTCGGTTTTTGCTTGAGTGAAGTGTCAAATCCTCCTCCCTGAATCATGAAGTTACTGATGACACGATGAAAAATTGTATTTTTGTAAAATCCATCATCGACATATTGCAGAAAATTCTCGACAGTTTTGGGCGCTTTATCTGGATAGAGTTCCAGCACGATCGAACCCGTATTTGTCTTGATCTCGACTGTTACGGTGTTTGCAGTGCAAGTACCCGATATAAGTATGAAAATAAACAATCCTAATAATTTTATAATGTTATGTCGCATGGTGATACCCTGTCCTGTATAAAGTGGGTGGTTAAGTGATAAAGCGTGTCGAGGTCAGTATGTTATAATGCCGCGCGAATGAATATTCCCAGATTTGTCAATAAGTTCATCATTCTAACAAGAAGATAAGTTGACCCGTAATTCTATCCACTTTTTACTTTATGCTCAAAATTTATAACTCCATTGCGAGAACAAAGCAGAATTTTGTTCCATTAGAACCCGGCAAGGTTGGTCTCTATGTTTGTGGAATGACAGTCTATGATTACTGTCACCTTGGGCATGCGCGTGTACTGGTGGTGTTTGATACGGTCGTTCGCTGGTTTAGAGCAAGTGGGTATGTCGTTAACTATGTGCGCAATATAACCGACATTGATGACAAGATCATCAAACGTTCACTGGAGAACAACGAGTCCATCACAGACCTGACCGATCGTTTCATCCAGGCCATGAACGAGGATTCCGACGCTCTGGGGGTTATACAACCGTCCAATCAACCACGTGCGACGGGATATGTTGAACAGATGATTCGAATGATTCAGACACTGGTGGATAAGGATCTTGCCTATCCTGCACAAAATGGCGACGTATATTATTCTGTTTACAAATTTCCAGATTATGGAAAACTCTCTGGAAAATCACTGGATGATTTGCGGGCCGGTGAGCGAGTGGAGATTGATTCCAATAAAAATGATCCATTGGATTTCGTATTGTGGAAAGCGGCGAAGCCTAATGAACCAGCCTGGGATTCACCTTGGGGGAAAGGGCGACCGGGTTGGCATATCGAATGCTCGGCAATGAGTGAGCAGTTGCTGGGAATACATTTTGATATTCATGGTGGGGGGCAGGATCTGCAATTTCCACATCACGAGAATGAGATTGCACAAAGTGAAGGTGCGCACGATCATCCCTTTGTCAATTATTGGATGCATAATGGATTTGTTCGGGTAGATAACGAGAAGATGTCTAAGTCTTTAGGCAATTTCTTTACTGTTAGAGAGATACTCAAACATTATCAGGCTGAAGTCGTGCGGTTTTTCATATTGCGTGCACAGTATCGCAGTCCGCTCAATTATTCCGATCAGCACCTCAAGGATGCCAAACAGGCGCTGGATCGGCTCTATACCGCCTTGAAAGACACACCATCAAATGCAGGTGAAGTGCAGGTGGACTGGAATCATGTTCATGCACAGAAATTCAAGGTTGCGATGGATGACGATTTCAACACTCCGGAAGCTGTAGCTGTACTGTTCGAACTTGCAAGCGATATCAACAAAACTGGTTCGATTGAAAACGCCAATCTATTAAAGGTATTAGGTGGCTTCCTGGGATTGCTGCAACAGAATCCGCAGGAATACTTGCAGGGTAAAGTTGCGATTCATGAATCCCAAGGGCTGGGTGAGAAAGAAATCGAACAATGGATTCAGCAGCGGATCGTTGCCCGAACTGAAAAACGCTATGCCGACGCCGATACGATACGCAAGCACCTGTTATCGCAAGGCATCATTCTGGAAGACAGCGCACAGGGAACAACCTGGCGGCGAGTTTAATAAATGAAACCGAAAGGATCAAATTTTCCAGATAAATAGCGTGGAGTTGGAAAAATCGTTGAGTTTGATACTTTTATAGGGCTGGACACCGGGAATGATAAAGGTGTTGCTAATAAACAGGCTACCGGGTCGCATCTCCTCACTGACTTTTTGCCATAATGTTTCCATGGGAACAGGGGATAAGTACGCATATACGATATCGTAGTCTGAGAAGTCATGCTGCCAGAAATCTCCCCAGGTAAGCGTCAAAGGCGAACCGAAGGCTCGGTTTCTCAAATAACTGATCAGAAAAGGCAATGGTGCAGTTTCGATACCGTGGAATCGACCGTTTTTGTGGGAATTGGCCAAGTTCTTCAGTAATCCCCCGCAACCGCTACCCAGATCGACAAACGAGAATGTCGTATCGCGGGGCAGGAGTTTAGTCAATTCAATATTGACATCCCTACTGGAAAGGTACAAAGGAACTCGTGTTCTGAAAGTTTTTCCATAAATCAGCAGTAAAACCGAGAAAGCTAGCAGGTACCAGGAAGGAGAAATATCCAGTGTTAACGCCAGCAAGAGCAAGGGTGAGAAAAACAGGTGTATGGGAATCCACCATACCGGTTGGCGTAGCAGTAAACTCAGTATTCCAGCCAGAAAACCTTGCAGGCTGCCCCATTCCAACAGACTGAGTGTTATTGAAGTTTGCTTGGCGAGTGTCAACACCATGAACAGTGAGCAAAGCTGGATGAGTAATGCCAATACAGCGGGGTATCTCGCTTTTGTACAGGATGTGGTGAGTGTATTCATAGGGTTATGTATCATCACTGGGGTTGCAATATTTCGGTATTGGGGGCATCCTGCATGTCGACATCGACTGTTGGACTTTCCATAGTGATCGCTTTTTCAGCTTTCTCGTTCATTACTACGATGCTGATGCGGCGGTTTATGGGATTGAGTGGATCTTTCTTGTCAAATAAAACGGCCGAGGACAAACCTACCACTTTAAGCACCTTATTGACATCCATGCCACCGGCAATAAGCTCTCGGCGTGAAGCATTTGCGCGGTCCGCAGACAATTCCCAGTTGCTGTAACCTTTATCACCGGTAGGGTAAGGCTTGCCATCGGTATGTCCAGATAGACTGATCTTATTATTGACGTCGTTAAGCATTTTGCCAATTTCACGCAGTATGGTTTTGGTATAAGGCTGTAGATCCGCCTTGCCTAGTGCAAACATGGGGCGATTCTTCTCATCGACGATCTGGATTCTCAAGCCGTCGGTTGTGATATCCAGTAAGAGCTGGTTTTCAAATTTTTTCAGAGCAGGATTGGCTTCGACAGCCGCTTCGATTTTTTTCTTCAGTCCTTCCAGTTTGATCAGTTCGGCACGCTCACGCATGATTTTCTTGGTTTCTTTGTCAATGGGTTCTTCTTTAATATCGCCTTTTTTGACCTGGCCTTCCTTGCGGGTAAAATCAGTGCCGCCGCCTTTGATGACACTGGTGGTGTCTCCGGCTCCTGATCCGCCCGACAAGGAGACTTTCATGGGATTCTTGAAGTACTCTGCTATGCCTTCAAGTTGTGCTTTGGTGGTTGAGCCCAATAACCACATCAATAAAAAGAAAGCCATCATGGCTGTGACAAAATCGGCGTATGCAATTTTCCACGCACCACCATGATGGCCTCCCCCTGCTTTTTTTATACGCTTGATGACTATCGGGCGTTGAGCAAGATCTTCGGACATGTCTATCCTATTGTTCGTAAAAGGTTATAGTCAGAAAACTCTATTTGGATTTGCTCTGTTTGACGTGTTCTTCCAACTCCATGAAAGAAGGTCTTTCTGTTGTGAATAGCACCTTGCGGCCAAACTCGACAGCCAGTACCGGAGTGTAACCATTCAGGTTGGCCAGTAAGGTGATTTTGATACATTCGTACATTTTGCTCGATTCGTGCAGATTGTGTTCGAGCTTACCCGCTAGTGGACCTACAAAACCATAAGCTAACAAAATACCCAGGAAAGTACCAACCAAGGCGGCTGCGATTAAAATGCCTAATTCTGCAGGCGGTAGATGAACGGATTCCATTGTGTGCACCACACCCATTACTGCAGCAACAATACCAAATGCCGGTAGACCATCACCCAATTTGGCGATGGTGTGAATGGGGACCTCACCTTCTTGATGATGGGTTTCCAGCTCACTGTCCATCAGGTTTTCGATTTCCAGGGAATTCAGATTTCCACCTACCATGAGTCGCAGGTAGTCGGTGATAAATTCGGTAATATGATGATCTGCGAGAATGACGGGGTATTTGGTAAAAATCGGACTATTGTTAGGATCATCGACATCGCCTTCGATCGACATCAATCCTTCTTTGCGAATTTTTCCGAGTATCTCGTAGAGTAGTGTCATGAGATCCATGTACATGGCTTTGTTATATTTCGAACTCTTGAACACAGTAGGTAAAGCCTTCATTGTTGCCTTGAGGGCTTTGTTGGAATTACCTACTATAAATGCACCTACAGCAGCTCCGCCGATCATGAGTAGCTCAACCGGTTGCCATAGAGAGGCAAGATGACCACCAGCTATGGCAAAACCGCCAAATACAGAAATAATGATGATGACGTAACCAACGATAACAAGCATTATGCTGACTCCTAAGACTGAATTCAGTAAACGTTAAATGACGAATGCTGGTGTGCAAAATAACACACAGCCGAATTTTTCATTTACGAAGAAAAACCAAGTTTTTCACGTGTTTTCGGGTTTTTGGTGGAAACTTTTTTGTATTCGCGCATTTTCCATATGGAAATGAGGAACTTATGGGGATCGTTCGGGTTGGCAGTAAATTGACGGAATATTGAATTTTGCTGGTGAGAGAGGAACAAAAATGTAAAGGAAGACACATACTTCTGCGTCTTCCTTTCTTATTGATACAGTAGGGATTATTCTATGCAGCTAGTGTAATTGGCTGGACATACTGGTGACAGTCCACCGTAAAGATCAGATTTCTGTTTTGGAGCTTTCATGGTGTTTAATACCTTAGTATAGTATTCGGGTGTGCGGGTCCAGAATAGGTAGTTGACCTTGAGAGTATCCCGAGCAAATGTCAATAATTCGCCAATACTTGGTTGATGACCTGTTCCATCAAGGCGAGTGTTTAAATAATTTGGTTCTTCAATCTGGATGGCCAGCGGCATTAACCCAGCGCGTTCGGGGTAATAAGTGTAAAGGCCTCTTGGTGAGTATTGAGATCCTGGGAAATTGAGCCCTGGTTCATCTGGAAATACATCAGGTGCGCCGAGGGCTGAACCCATGGTTTGCAGTGAATTGACATAGGTTTCCAGAATTGAACGGGGATAATTGACAAACTGGAATGTCATCGTATTCGGAAAGCGATAGCGCATGCGCTGGTTAAGTATCATCAGATTCCCGTAGAATGCATCGGTTTGGCTTGTGGTAAGCGGTTCGATCGGTGTTCCCATGGCTGTTTCTGTTAAGCCAAAGCCCTCGAAGTTAGGGTGAATATTGAAATGTTGACCCATATTACGGATTAGTGCTCTCAGACGACCTTGAACATAGCTATTCCACATTTTGATGTTATAGCCTTTGGTGATTTTGCTGCCATAAGCACCGATTGGAAATATTCCTCCTTCGTAAATGGGAGTGGTCTTGATGTAATCCGGAACTATTTCCTTTGTGAGATTGAACGACTTGGTTTCTAACAGTACGATCAACTGTTTGTTTCGAGATGCAAGCTCTGTGAGATGATTTTCGATTGCACTGAAATCATACATATCTTTTTGTGGCTCAAGTTCGGGCCATGTGTAACGAATGACTACTCCTCGAAACGCGGAAACTGCTAATTCACTATAAACTTGTTCCATGTAAAGCGGATTGCTGTCACCTGGGTTGATTAGCATGAGGTAATGACCGGGATGCCACTTCATATTGCCAGCTGCACTGATGGCTTGTTTCGAGCCCAAGGTGAAAAAGGTGGCACAGAGGATTAAAAGCGAGGTCATCCAAAATAGACGCATGCTTTTACCCGAATTTAAATTCAAAGCCCTAAACTTCGAATTGATATTTGCAGATTCCATATAAAATTTCCTTTTAAGATATGGAAGCTGACTGAGAATAGGAAGAGCTGTTAGTTACACAAATACTATCGCAGTTGCATTGCGATCTTCATTTTCGTAATGAAGAATTGTCCTTGACAAGATGATTTTGAAATGCAATTTACACAGCTGATTTAAAAACTTACACTATTCTCCGGCAGCCTCATTGATTTGATTCAATCGGTTTGTCAGAAGCAAAAAACAGTTCTTGAAAAAAACTATTTCGTGGAATTTGTTGCTTCTTGAATGCCTGAACGTCAGTCAAAACTAAGAAAACTTAAGGAAAGAAAACAGATATCAGACCTTGTTCTTAATTTCTGAACCTATAAATAGTCGCCCCTGAAAAAGTATCAAACGACAGTTGTTCTGGAAAAGCTACCCGAGAAAACTATTGCCGACTAAAATGCATGCCCCGGTAGTTTAAATTTCCTTCAAGGAATCCGATAAATTTGCAGTTTTCGCCATGGGAAAAAGAGCCAAAAAATGGCCAGCAGCCATTGTTTCAGATTCCAGGCGGCAGCAGCCATCAGCAGGTTGATGCGATCGCCAATAGCACCTTTCAGATAGTTCCTTGCCATTCGATAATCTGATTTCAGGTGGCCGATAATGGGTTCAATCGCGGCACGCCTCCTGCACTGTTTTCGCTTCTTGTCTTTCTGGTACCGGGTATCCTTCTTGAGCGCCTTTCCAGGCAAAATGATCTGAGTTCCATTGACTTCACGTTTGCCGCGGTAGCCGCGATCGCATACGGCTTGCCTGGCAGCTTTCCCTCGCGAAGTCTCAACATGACGCAATATCTCCGGCAGAGTATGACTGTCATGCAGGTTCTGTTCGTGACTGACAACCCCGACAATCAGATTGCCTTTCGCTGTGCTGGCTATCGATGCCTTGCTGCCGTACTCATATTGTTTGTGGTCTTTCCCCTTGGCGACACAGTACACTTGCGGTTCGTGCAATGAGTAGATCTTGTTCTTATCGTTTTGTTGCTGCCGTAATACTCGCTCATACAGCAGAAAGTCCCTTTGATAGCATTCAAACAAACAGTATTGCGGCAGTTCTCTCCTGAGCTCCCGCATCAAAATACCTGCAATGGTTCTGAGTCGCTTCAACGCTCGTTTCGCCTTCGCTCTTTTCTTCACGTGCCGGTAGTGCCGAATATCCAGGCGCAGTGACTTCACTTCTTTGACAAAAGTACGCCGCTGTGAAATACCGTGGACGGGGCCAATCTTGTTGAGGCGATTGATGATCCTGATCGCCAGTTTGCTATCCGTTGGGTACGTGATGTTCTTCTCATGCACGGTCGTGTCAACATGAACCACATCTTCCAGCGCCGATTCCCCATGCAAAACAACGCTCATCCGGAAAATCCGCTCTACACCTTCCGCGCCTATGCGCTTGCGAAAATGCACCAGCTCCGTGCTATGACAAGGCAATTTCTGCTGGAACTCCTTCATGCCGCAAAAAGCCTGGTAATAAGGATTCCGCTTCCACTGCAATACTATCGATTCGTCACTCAAATTCTCTAATTGCTTCAGGATCAATAACCCAACCATCAACCGGATCGGCTTACTCGGTGCTCCTGTCGCTGCTGTGTAATGAATGGAAAGTGATTCCTCAAACTCTTGCCACGGTATCGTTGATGCAAGCTTCAACAATGGATCACCGGGATCAAGCTGCATCAACAAATCTGTTCCAAACAGATTCGGTTGATGAATCATACTGCTATTTCTTAGCATTTTTAATCACCATTTCGACCAGAAATAAAGCGCCATTTTAACATTTTCGGTCGTTATGATCACCAATAAACAGTGAATCATCGTCGTGATAATCTCTACCTTGCAGTTCTTAAATTATTACGCCTAAACCCGCTTTAACTTCCTAAGACCCAAAAGATTTAATTGAATTTTGTTTAATTAAATTGAAATAAATTAAACAAAAGCAAAAGTGGACAAATTGGCGTTCACTAATGAACACTAAAGTCATTAGTGAACCAAATTTGTATCGACTAGAGCATGGTATCGCTGTATTGGAAGTTGAAAACCTCAGCGCATGCGTGCTTCAACGAAAGTTGTTTCTCGATTGAAATCATCCCAGACATAATTGGGTTTTACGAAAGGAGTGGTGGGAATCAAGAAGGTAGCTATATCGAAAGCGCCACTTAAGGAGCGACCTACTGCATTGGCAATGCCGGTCAGGAAACCAATGGTCATGCCATGAATAACACCATCACGATTGCCAACGATAGAGACTGTTTTGGGGATTTCGACAACACCGGTGACAGCATTGGCTAGCCCATTTCCCAGTTTTTCAACGACTTTATCCGGGTATTGATTAGCAAATACAGGATTTGTCGTGATCAGAAAGAGGATTGCGATAACTAGAAATCGTTGAAAGGTTATTATCATAGTTAATTCCTTGTTTTGTTTTTTTGAAATATATTGTCTAGATAGCTGAGTATTTTTATGAGTTTATTTCTTGGGTTGTTGTTTGAGTAGGCTCATAACTCTTTCAACATCCGATTCGATCTGACTCTCAGAAAGATTTCTGTTTTGCAACTCTGCTCGAACTCGATAGGCCATTTCCAACAACAAGAGATCCATTGAGTTTTTTTCTCCTCGTCGTGATGCTTCCTGATATTCGGTCTGAAAGCGATTGATGGCCGTCATCATGGCGTCTTTATTAAGATTCAAACTTGAAAGGGTCGACTCAAGTTCGTACTTTTGGTTTCCTGATAGCATCGCTTGCGCAGATTGATTCCCACTATCAGGTTGATAGGGTACATATTTGTGCAATAGGACAGATGACATGATGAGTACAGTGCCAATTCCAACTGTCACGAATACAAAATAAAAAAGCTTCATTTCCCTGCCCAGCAATTTGATCACATTGATCCTGTCAACGCCAAGGCGAAGCTGTACGGCTATGCCGATGATAAATATCACGACACCCAATGCCATGATGGTAGGTACTATCGGATTCACGGTTTCTCCTTATTTCTGTGTTGTCTATGCATAATTGAAATTAATAAATATTGATCAAGCAGTCAGTTGACAATAACCATCTTTTAACTGATTTACTGTCTATCTATCCTGATTTTAGACTGTTGATATCATACTGGGTTATTTCCGGTTTGATAAGCAGACGAATAGTTACGGTTCGAATCCTCTCCAGGATATTCAAAATGAGGAAACGATTCATTACCGTCAGTCGTTAACCTCTGCCAAAGTCGAGCAGAAAAAAGGTATCATATAGGACTCAGAATTTTAATAGTTATTTTAGGAGAAATCAGAATGTCGCAAAAACACCCGGTTATCGCCGTTACCGGATCATCAGGTGCAGGTACCTCAACGGTTAAAACCAGCTTTGAACATATTTTTCGTCGGGAAAAATTAAAAGCTGCCATCATTGAAGGGGATAGTTTTCATCGCTATGATCGCGAGTCAATGAAACAAGCAGTTGCTGATTCAGAAAAAAATGGTGGAAGAGCCATCAGTCATTTTGGACCAGAAGCCAACGAATTCGAGAAACTGGAAGCCTTGTTCAAGGAATATGGAGAGAGTGGTACCGGGCAGTCGCGACTGTATTTGCATAATGATGAAGAAGCCAAACCGTGGCAGCAAAAAGCAGGTACATTCACCCCTTGGGCTCCAATTGGACCAGGTTCGGATCTTCTGTTTTATGAGGGGCTCCACGGTGGAGCCAAGAGTGACACAGCGGATGTTGCCAAATATGTTGATTTGCTGGTTGGCGTCGTTCCCATCGTGAATCTGGAATGGATTCAGAAAATCTACCGTGATACCAATGCCCGGGGCTATTCTGCAGAAGCCGTGACGCATACCATACTGCGTCGCATGCATGATTATGTACATTACATTACACCGCAATTTTCGCGAACTCACGTCAATTTTCAACGTGTACCGACTGTCGACACTTCAAATCCTTTCATTTCACGGGAAATTCCGACTCTGGATGAAAGTTTGGTCGTAATTCGGTTCCGTTATCCTGAGATGGCGGATTTCCCATACTTGCTGAGAATGATCCATGATTCTTTCATGTCGCGTCCCAATACCCTGGTTGTTCCAGGTGGAAAAATGGGCATGGCCATTGAATTGATCCTGACGCCATTGATTCTTGATATTGTCTCAAAAAGCAAAGCTTGATTTTGTATTCTGGGTTGATCGATGCCTGAGCTGGTATTGATTTACACAAAGATCTGCCCAGCCTGTTGTTATCAGACTATAACTGATGTTTCATTCCAACCTCTCTGATCAGAGGTTTGGAATGAATTCCTTCTATCAAAATTATGACTACTCTGTTGGCTGGATTAAATCCTGAGCAACTGCAGGCCATTACTCTTCCAAATCAGTCGGCATTGATTTTGGCGGGAGCAGGGAGTGGCAAAACACGAGTTCTGACGACGCGTATTGCCCATCTGATTCAGTCTGGACAAATCAGCCCGCACAGTGTCCTGGCAGTGACCTTTACCAACAAGGCTGCGAAGGAAATGCTGGCGCGCATCAGTGCCATGCTTCCAATCAATCCACGCGGCATGTGGGTAGGCACTTTTCATGGATTGTGTCATCGTATGTTGCGGGCACATCATCAAGATGCCGGTCTCCCTCCTACTTTCCAGATTCTGGATTCGGCTGATCAACTGGCCATGATCAAGCGGGTTCTGAAAGCATTATCCATCGATGATAAAAAATTTCCGCCCCGACAAGTGCAGTGGTTTATCAATAACGCCAAGGAAAGTGGGTTACGCGCAGCGCAGGTAGTCGCAGAAGATGTTTTTTCGCGGCGCATGCAGGAGTTGTACCAAGCCTATGAACAACAATGTCATAGAGAAGGTGTGGTTGATTTTGCCGAACTGCTGTTACGCTGTTACGAGTTGCTGAGTCGCAACGAGTTGCTTTGCCTGCATTATCGTGAGCGTTTTCATCATATTCTGGTAGATGAATTCCAGGATACGAATCCATTGCAATACAAATGGTTGAAGCTTTTGGCTGGAATGGGGACTGCGACTATGGCCACGGTGTTTGCGGTAGGTGATGATGATCAGAGCATTTATGCCTTCCGCGGTGCTTGCAGTAGCAATATGCGCGATTTCGAAAGCGATTTCGGTATTTCCAAAGTGATCAAGCTTGAACAGAATTATCGTTCACACGGCAATATTCTGGATGCTGCCAATGCCTTGATTCAAAATAATCCCGAGCGTCTCGGCAAAAATCTCTGGACAGCTGAAGGTAAGGGTGAACCATTGCGGATTTATAATGCACCCAACGATTTTGATGAGGCAGCATTCATTATTGAGGAAATCAAGGCGCTGCATCATGACGGACTGGCTTTATCCGAGATCGCATTGTTGTATCGATCCAATGCACAGTCACGAGTACTCGAGCATGGTCTGTTCAATGCAGGATTACCCTATCGTGTTTACGGCGGTATGCGATTCTTCGATCGACAGGAAATCAAGCATGCATTGGCTTATCTACGCCTGATCGCCAATCCGGATGATGACGGTGCATTGTTGCGCGTGATCAACTTTCCGGCGCGCGGTATCGGTCCGCGCAGTATTGAGCAATTGAATGATGCTGCTCAGACTCAGGATAGCAGTTTGTGGATGGCTGCATTGGAGAAATGTGGTGGTGACACTGAGGACTTGCTGCAACAATCCAGCAAAAATTTAAAAGGGATCACCGGATTTGTTCAGCTCATTACCCGGATGAGGCAACAGTGTGCAGGGCTTCCGCTCCCACAGGTGATTGAACACATGCTGACACAAAGCGAATTATTGATGCATTACACCAAAGAGCGTGAGAGTGCCGAACGAATCGAGAATTTGCAGGAATTGGTTAACTCTGCCACGCTTTTTGTGCACGAAGCTACGGATGATAGCTTGGCGGAGTTTCTCGCACACGCAGCACTTGAGGCGGGTGAGCATCAGGCTGGTAGTGGCCAGGACGCACTGCAGCTGATGACGGTCCATGCAGCCAAAGGATTGGAATTTCATAGTGTTTTCTTAAGTGGTTTGGAAGAAGGGCTGTTTCCACACGAAAATAGTTTGAATGAAGCAAACGGTACGGATGAAGAGAGACGTCTGATGTATGTGGCCATGACACGGGCGCGACGGCGTCTGTATATAAGTTTTGCTCAGAGTCGTTTGCTACATGGACAAACGCGCTACAACATACCATCGCGTTTTCTCGATGAGATTCCAGAAAACTGTGTGAAATGGCTGCAATCCTCTTCATCAGCACGGGGAAGTACATATCGAACGAATTCGGATAATCCGACGTCATGGGCAACTGGTGCTAGCACATCTTATCAGCAAAATGGAGGGGCGCATGACAAGTGGCGAGTCGGGCAGAATGTGATGCATGCAAAATTTGGCGCTGGTGTGATTATCAATCGCGAGGGTAGTGGCAGTGAAGCACGAGTGCAGGTTAATTTTGCTCGATCCGGTACAAAATGGTTATTGCTGGAGTATGCAAAACTAACGGAAGTTTAGGGGAGGTCCGGCATATTCTGAAAAGGTAACGCACCAAAACCAGATCAGTCAAAATTGCCCCAGAACAAACTCTGGGAATCATCGTGTCTTTCGTATCTGTATCTGTTTCTGGTGCTGTAAATTGACAGAAAGTGATCAATTTTCAGGTTTTTGTGCGGATAGATGTTGCTTGTAATGTTCTTCACTGCAGTAAAACTTGTCTTGACCAGAAACGGCTTCATCCTTACGAATCACTGCATGACAGAACGCACACTGCGTGCTGGTTTCCGATGCTTGTGAACGATCGTTTTGTGTGGTTGTATCCTGTTGTTGATTATTCCGGTCTGTTTCCGGATATTCCGAATCAGATTCACTATCGCGGATGCGCAGTGGTTCAGCGAGGAAGATATCCTTATAGCTGGCATAGATGGATGTGAACATGACCGGAATCAGTGCAATGAATCCCAATCCGTAGGTTGCCATGCTCAAGAGTGACAGAAGAATGAAAACGATGCCATAGACTTGAAAAGGAATGAAGTTTTTCAGGCAGGCAAAAAAGCTGCGTTGCAAAGCCACTACAGGGGGGATGTCGTGAAATACGATCAGTAGTGGTGAGAACCAGGACGCCATCATCAGGGGAATGGACAGTGCCAGGGCAATAAGTGATGAGGTCAGAAAACTGCTCATGACATCCATCAATTCACTCTCATCAACTCGCTTCCCATATAACAACATGTCGGTCATCTGTGTGCCACCGATCAACATGACCAAGCCCAGGATCAGAACCTGCCCGATCAGATAAATACCTCCAACGGTGACCAGCGAAGCCGTATTGATTCGAAAAGCAGAGAACAGGTGCATGATTTGTAGGGGTCGACCTCGTTCCATGTCTTTGCATCCCATCATGACTCCGGCTAGGAAAATGGGTGAAATCAGAGTGAAAATGAATTTGCCGATAAAAGGCAGCAAGGAAACACCGATGGCAATGATGATCAGAGTGAAGCATGTCACTATCCAGACTAACGGTGCCTTTAGGAACAGATAGAAGCCGCTGATGATCCATTGTAATCCCTGCTTGCCATTGACTTGATGAATTTCCATTTGTTAATCTCCAGAATATTCAATATATTATGATGTTTCAGATCCAGTAATGCTTCATGTCCTGCGTATTGGCGGCATGGTTTAACAGGATCTCGCGAAAATGATTGGGGTCCTTTGCATGTGTAAGTTCGCCCGGACGCGGCAAATGAAAATCATACAAACGAGAAACCCAGAAGCGTAAGGCGCCTGCACGCAGCATGACGGGCCAAGCATCACGCTCTTCGACGGTCAGTGGTCGAATGCCATGATATGCGTGAATCAAGGCGTGGGTTCGTGGTGCATCCAGTAATTTTCCCTCAGTCATGCACCAGTCGTTGGCGACAATGGCCAGATCATATAAAAACCGGTCATAACAGGCAAAATAAAAATCAATGACGCCTCCTAAGGTACTTTCACTGAACAGGACATTATCACGAAATAAATCGGCATGAATGATTCCACTTGGAAGCGTGGAACAGAGATTAGCGTGCTGAAATTGCAGTTCCTGATCCAGCAACCGACTTTCTTCCATGGACAGAAAAGGGATGAGTTCGGGCTTTTTGGCTTGCCACCAGTCCAATCCACGTGGGTTGCTCATTTTGCCCGGATAGGATTTGCCTGCGATATGCATTTGCGCCAGCATTTTTCCGACTTCGGCGCATTGATCAGTAGTAGGGTGCAGTAGCGATTTTCCGGGCAAACAGGTTACGAGCGTTGCAGGTTTTCCATTGAGTTCGCCGAGCAGTTGTCCGTTTTTTCCGGAAATTGGCGCCGGACAAGGAATGCCATGAAGCGACAGATGCGCCATCAGATTCAGATAGAAGGGTAATTCGCTGATGGTCAGTTTCTCAAACAGGGTCAGCACATACGTGCCTTGCGTCGTGGTGACGAAGTAGTTGGTATTTTCAATACCGGATGAGATACCCTGCAATCGAACCAGTTTGCCAAGTGAGTAATGCACTAGCCAGGTATCAAGCTGTTGCTCTGAAACGGGGGTGAAAACGGACATGGGTGTCAGCGCAAAAAGAAATGGAATGTAATCGATTCGGTTGTCGTTGTGCAATTACAAATGCATTGTTGCGAGACAATCATCAGAATTTCAGGAACTGCCACATGGGTGCACTGACATCGATTCCACCCTCACCAGCATGTGTGTGCGAACCTCTGCCCATGTTTTTTTTCAAGTAATAGGGAGGGCCGATGCGGGGGATGACCTTGATCATCAACAATTCGCCATTGATACGATGCTCTTCTATGGTGTCTTCGCCACGCTTGATAATAGTTACCTGTGTCTCGAGTTCAGGATCAGGCTGAATATCGGGCACTTCCGGTGGAGAAGATGGCGGTGTGTCCGCGGGGGGCGGTAATTCAGGAATTTCGGGTAGCGGAATGAGATTGTTGGGTATCGAGGATTGCTTGGCCTGTTTGGGCTGTGCAACAGCGGATTCTCCCATGACAGGCATTGCGGTACTCAACAATACGATAAAAAAGAATGGATACATAATGATTCCTGTTTGATCAGGGTGATTTTGTATTCTACCTAAAATGGGTGAACACGAATTAAAGATTGAGTTGCACTTCTCGTTCCGCAGCAGTAGGCTCAAACCCACTGGTTTCATAATACTGGAAAATCGCCTGGACGATCTGATCCGGTTCGTCGATGATTTGAATGAGGTTCATATCCTGCTGAGAAATCACACCTTCATTAACCAGCGTTTGCTGAAACCAATCCAACAGACCCTGCCAGAAAGCCGAATATACCAGAATGATCGGCATTTTGCGGGTTTTGCCGGTTTGTACCAATGTCAGTGCTTCCATCAATTCATCCAGTGTACCGAAGCCGCCCGGCAAGACCACATAGGCGGTGGCGAATTTGACAAACATATACTTGCGTGCAAAGAAATGCCTGAAGGTTTGACTGATATCCTGGTACGCATTGCGGTGTTGTTCGTGGGGCAACTGGATATTCAAGCCAATGCTGGGTGATTTGCCAAAATAGGCACCTTTGTTGGCCGCTTCCATAATACCGGGGCCTCCTCCGGAAATGACGGCAAAACCGGCATCCGATAATTGTCTGGCGATGCGCTCGGCCAGCTGATAATGCGGATTGTCTGGGTCCGTGCGTGCACTGCCAAAGATGCTGACAGCAGGCTGGATGGCATCAAGTCGTTCCGTTCCCTCAACAAACTCTGCCATAATTCCAAACAGGCGCCATGATTCTTTTGCTGACCAAGGTTTTTCGACAGAAGCCAGATCAACCCTTTTATCTTTAAGGCTCATAGGAAATAAATGAATGAAAACACTGTTGCTGGTTGATGGATCTTCTTATTTGTACCGTGCATTTCACGCGTTACCAGACTTGCGTAATCGGAACCATGAACCGACTGGCGCCATACACGGAGTACTCAACATGCTGCGGCGACTACACAAGGATTACCAAGCCGATTATAGCGCGTGCGTGTTTGATGCAAAAGGTAAAACTTTTCGCGATGAATTGTATCCCGAATATAAGTCCCACAGACCAGCAATGCCATCTGATCTGGCGATTCAGATTGAGCCGCTGTTTGCCTGCATTCGGGCTCTGGGCTGGCCGATGCTGATTATCGATGGGGTAGAGGCGGATGATGTGATCGGGACCCTGGCAAAACAGGCTGTGGAAGAAAACATGCAATGCATCATTTCCACGGGAGACAAGGATCTGACCCAACTGGTATGCCCACAGATCAAGCTGGTTAATACCATGAACAATGAAGAGCTAGATGAAGCGCATGTGAAAACCAAGTTTGGTGTGCCTCCTTCACTAATGCTGGATTATCTGATGCTGATCGGTGATGCGTCTGATAATGTTCCCGGCGTAACCAAAGTCGGACCCAAGACTGCTGTCAAATGGTTGGCGCAATATGGTTCACTTGAAAATCTGATTGCACACGCGGATGAGATCAAAGGAGTTGTTGGTGATAATCTGCGACTTGCCTTGAGCTGGTTTGAAACCTCGCGCCAATTGATCACGATTCGATGTGACGTGAATTTGCCCATGAAGATTGCTGATCTTGCATTACAGCCACAGGATGTCGATACACTGATGCAATTGTATGAAAGATTGGATATGAAGACAGCGTTGCGGGAATTGCGCCAGCAAGTTGAAATCGGTCAGACAAGTATGCAGATTGTACGTGAGCTCGCTCTTGATCCAAACATGAACCAAGCTTCTGTGGCAACGACTGGAGAAGATGGGCATTATCAGACAATCTTAACCGAAAGTGAGCTAGATGACTGGATAATGCGGCTACAGCAGGCACAACTTGTGTCACTGGATACTGAGACCACGAGTCTGAATTCCATGCAAGCCAAGCTGGTGGGAATCTCCTTTTGTATCGATAGCCGTCATGCAGCCTACTTGCCCTTGCAGCACGATTATGCCGGAGTACCTGATCAGCTATCGCTGAAGGATGTGCTGGAAAAGCTGAAACCATGGCTGGAAGATGTTTCAAAGCCCAAGCTGGGTCAGAATCTCAAATATGACAAGCATGTATTTGCCAATCATGGTATTCAGTTGAATGGCATTGCACATGACACACTACTGCAGTCCTATGTATTGGAATCGCATCGTCCGCACAACATGGACAATCTGGCATTACGTCATTTGAGTATCAAGACGATTACCTATGATGATGTGACCGGAAAAGGTGCCAGTCGCATCGGGTTTGAGCAAGTCGCAATCGACGTTGCGACCCGTTATGCCGCCGAAGATGCCGATGTCACTCTGCGTTTACATCAGGAGCTATATCCGAGATTACTCCAGGAGCAAAAACTGGATTTTATCTATCAGCAGATCGAAATGCCTGTTCTGGATGTATTGTTTACCATCGAACGTAATGGTGTGTTGTTGGATGATAAGTTGTTGCAACGGCAAAGCCGCGAGTTGGGGGTGAAATTGCACGAATTGGAACAGCGTGCTTTCGAACTGGCGCAACAACCGTTCAATCTGAATTCGCCCAAACAGATCCAACAGATATTGTTTCACCAACTCAAACTGCCCGTGCTCAAAAAAACCCCCACAGGAGTTCCATCTACTGATGAAGACGTATTGCAGCAACTGGCTCTGGATTATCCACTGCCGAAATTGTTGCTTGACTATCGTGGTATGGCCAAGCTGAAGTCGACTTACACAGACAAACTACCACTAATGATCGATCAACGAACCGGTCGGATACATACGAATTATGCACAAGCAGTTGCTGTAACCGGTCGATTGGCCAGTTCAGATCCTAATTTGCAGAATATTCCCGTGCGAACAAGTGAAGGACGCAAAATTAGAGAGGCTTTCATTGCAGCACCAGATTGCCAGATCATTTCTGCGGATTATTCGCAAATCGAATTGCGCATCATGGCGCATATTTCTCAGGATGCTGGCTTGTTGAAGGCATTTGCTGCCGGAGAAGATATACATCGTGCCACTGCTGCTGAAGTCTTCGGAATTTCGTTGGCGCAAGTCGACCAGGAGCAGCGGCGCTACGCAAAAGTTATCAATTTTGGTCTTATTTATGGTATGTCAGAGTTTGGCTTGGCCTCGCAATTGGGGATAGAGCGCAGCGCAGCTAAAACTTACATGGAACGTTATTTTGCACGTTATCCCAATGTTGAGCAGTACATGCGATTGACCCGGGAAAAAGCCAAGCAGCAAGGCTATGTGGAAACTGTTTTGGGGCGTCGATTGTGGTTGCCTGAAATTAATCACAGTAATGGTAGTCGCCGCCAGGGTGCGGAGCGTGCGGCAATCAATGCACCCATGCAGGGTACAGCGGCTGATATCATCAAGCTTGCCATGATAGCGGTTCAAAATAAACTGCAACAGGAAAATTTGCGTTGCAAAATAATCATGCAGGTGCACGACGAGTTGGTATTCGAAGTGCCCCATGATGAGATTGATTACATTAAAAAAATCCTTCCCGACTGCATGTGTAATGTGCTGGAGCTGGATGTGCCTTTACAAGTGCACATAGGAACAGGTAACAACTGGGAACAGGCACATTGATGAAGGTGTAGTGGTTACAAAAGCCTGTTCCGGAGTTGTATGAAGCAGGTCGTATTGTTTTACTCGCGAGTTTCAACTTGCATCAAAGGCCCTGCTTCTGTAACTGCGACGCTTTTGACCCTTCTTCTGGTACGTTTTGGAGGTGGTGCAGATTCTTCGCTGTTGGATTCCACCCTTTCATTCGCCGTTTCAATCATAACCAGTCCACTTTTGGTCAGATCCGGTAACTCTTTGACAAAATTAGAGTCATTGGTATTGGTGTTCCTGCTGCTTGAGTTTGAGTCTTCAAAACGGTTTTCAGCCTTCTCAATCAAAGGATCTGTTTTAGATTCTATAGAAGTAGTTGATAGATGATTCGAGCTTACAGGATGTGAGTTCTCGAGATTGGTACTGGTTGAAAACGTACTAACATCTCTGGAATCAGCCTGACGATCTGCTGACGATTCAATACCTTCACCTTCCTCTGTAGATTTCTCACGAGCAAGTTGATCTCGGTTCTTACTACTACGATGTCGACGAGGGCGTTTGCGACTTTCACTCTTGTTGGCAGTAATATTTTCATCCGAAATTATTGACGGATTTAGTGATTCCGTTTGATTTGTATCCGGTAAAGCCTCGACAATGGTTACAGAGTCCTGCAAGCTTTCAGACTGCGTTTGAAACTGACTATCATCCGAGGTACCGACTTTGCCTTGCCTGTTTCCCGAGTCTCTGCCGCGCTCGCTTCGAGGGCGGGCACGCCGACCGCCACGTGATTTTCCATTTCTTTCTTGTGTGCTTCTGGGCTTGTCAATATCCGTTTTTGTCTCGGATCTAACGTTGACTGTTTCGATAGGATCGGATTTAAACCAGCCAAAAAACTTGTCCAATAGGGAAGTATCTCGAGACTTGTCTTCTCGAATAGGCGCTGGTTGTACGGGAGTAATCCCTTGGACGGCTGCTTTGGGGCGAACCGGCTTATTTTTTTGGTCAGGTAATAATAAGTTATTTTCTTCAGTGTTTTTCTCGACTAGCTTGTAACTAGCTACAATCTCATTTGATTTGATATCGTCATGACGCAATCGTGTGATGCTGTAGTTGGGTGTCTCGATGTGGATATTGGGGATAAGGATAATATTGATCCTTTGTCTCATTTCAATATCATAAATTTCAGCACGTTTTTCGTTCAGCAGATAGGTTGCTACATCAACTGGAAGCTGAACATGAAGCGCACTGGTATTCTCCTTCATTGCTTCCTCCTGAATGATCCTCAACACATGTAGCGCAGATGAATCAGTGCCACGGATGTACCCGGTTCCGTTGCAACGTTGACAGGGGATGTAGTTACTTTCGCCGAGAGAAGGACGCAAGCGTTGGCGTGATAATTCCATCAAGCCAAAACGTGAAATCTTGCCAACCTGAATACGTGCCCGATCTTGTCTTAATGCTTCATGTAGCCGAACCTCAACTTCGCGTTGATTGCGTTGCACATCCATATCGATGAAATCAATGACGATCAGTCCTCCGAGATCACGCAATCTCAATTGACGTGCAATTTCATCTGCAGCTTCGAGATTGGTGTTGAGTGCGGTGTGCTCAATGTCTAGCCCACGTATGGCGCGTGCCGAATTAACATCTACAGAGACCAATGCCTCGGTATGATCAATTACGATTGCTCCACCTGAAGGCAGAGAAACATGCCTTGAATAGGCTGTTTCAATTTGGTGTTCGATCTGGAAACGTGAGAAAAGCGGTACATCATCATGATAGTATTTCAGACGGTCAACATTGGCCGGCATGACATGCGCCATGAACTGACTGGCTTGCTCAAAAATATCACGACTATCAATCAGTATTTCACCGATTTCTTGATTAAAATAATCACGTATAGCACGTATAACCAAGCTACTTTCCTGATAAATCAGAAATACACCATCTTGGTTATTGGCAGCTTCTTCAATGGCGAACCACAATTGTGTGAGGTAATTTAGATCCCATTGCAGTTCTTCAGCGCTTCGGCCTATTCCTGCCGTTCTTGCTATGATGCTCATTCCTTCTGAGACCTCAAGCTTGGCAATTACATCACGTAGATCATTTCTTTCTTCACCCGTGATGCGTCGCGATACACCACCACTATTGGGATTGTTAGGAATAAGAACGAGATATCGTCCAGCAAGTGAAATGTAGGTGGTCAGTGCCGCACCCTTATTGCCGCGCTCATCTTTGTCTACTTGTACGATTAATTCCTGGCCTTCATATATCTGATCGTGAATGCGAGTGCCAGAATTTGCATTTTCACCCAAACAGGATGGTGAAATTTCTTTGAATGGAAGAAAACCATGGCGTTCGCAGCCATAATCAACAAAAGCAGCTTCTAAACTGGGTTCAATCCGAGTAATAACTGCCTTATAAATATTGCTTTTTCGTTGCTCTTTGGTAACAGACTCTATATCAAGATCAATTAATGTCTGACCGTTGACAATTGCTACCCTTAACTCCTCTGGTTGAGTCGCATTAAATAACATTCGTTTCATTTACAAGCCTTACGTGTTGTAATTATAAATACACCATTCACTTTCGTATCGAATGGTTTTTTCTGTTGAACGTAGTTGTAATGACGAGGTTTAGGTTTTCTATGTTTGTAGTAATATATACTTATCAATTACTTATTTCTTATTATTGAGTTTCAGTTAATGAATATTTTAGTTGTTGAGAAAAATGGTGAATCGAAATTAAAAATGAGCCCTATATGTATCTTAATTTTAATATATTAACAATTGTTAAGGTAGCAGATTTTACATAAAGTTCCAAATAGAACTTTGCCTTATGTCAAATTTTTTATTAACACATTTTTTTGTGTATTTTTATTCAACTGGATTTTCCTAATTTAAAATAGCGAAGCCTAGTCTACGAATTTCCATTGGACGAATTTTACAACATACACTTGAGAAGAAGATAGATTAAGTTAGAGGTTTCAACCATTTTGCAACAAAAATCTTTATTTACTAGAAATGACAACCCAGACATCCGTTGAATACCTGCAAATTGGCGAGAATGAAGACAATCAGCGGATTGATAATTTTCTGATGAAACATTTTCGGACCGTGCCGAAGAGTCATCTGTATCAAATTTTGAGAAGTGGACAGGTCAGAGTCAATGGTAAGCGTATTGATGCGAATCATCGCTTGCAGATTGGCGAGACACTCAGAATTCCGCCCCTAAAAATCGAGTTTAGTAATGTTCCCTCACAAAAAACAGTTTCATCATCGAACTGGTTTCGGTTTAAAACATTATATGAAGACGATGTCTTGTTAGTCATAGATAAGCCAAGCGGAATGGCCGTTCATGGCGGAAGCGGTATCAGTTTTGGTGTCATTGAGCAACTCCGTGCGCAACATTCCACTTGGAAATTTCTGGAACTCGTTCATCGTCTGGACCGAGAGACTTCGGGAGTATTAATGTTGGCTAAAAAACGCAGTGCATTAGTTGAATTGCACAAGCAAATTCGCGAAGGATCGACAGAAAAACATTATCTTGTCATGGTCAAGGGTGAATGGAGCAATACTAAACAACATGTCAAGCTGGCTTTGAACAAATACCTCACCGCCACTGGAGAGCGTCGAGTGACCGTTTCAACACCTGGTCGGGATCGTACTGCCAAACCAATGGAAGCGCACACCGTGTTTAGATTGGAAAAAGTATGGAAACAGTATAGTTTGCTGGATGCGGAATTAAAAACAGGTCGCACACACCAGATTCGCGTTCATTTGGCTCATCTTGGATTTCCCATTTTGGGAGATGACAAGTATGGTGATTTTGAATTGAATAAGAAAATTGCTAAGTTAAATAGTGGCTTGCGGCTGCAACGTATGTTTCTGCATGCGCATGCCATGCGTATCAGACATCCGGTTACGGCACAATACCTTGATTTTAATTCACCTTTGCCCAATGACTTGTCAGGTTTCGTGGCCGTTTTGAATGCAAGTGCAAGAGTTGATTCTGCGCATTTGTCGTGACTAATGTGGATTATTGGGGAGATATGTGGATTGGGCAGTCAGTTGATCACTTTTAATCATGGTTTGTAAAATTTCCCAAACATTATCGACGATCTTGTGTTGAGCAATTTCGCTGGGGTGAATGCCATCTGACTGAAAGAATTCGCGTTTATCACCAAAACCAGCAAGCAGAAATGGGACAAGCTTTATCTGAAAATTCTCGGCTAATTGCTGAAAAACAGACTGGAACTTTTGTGTATACGTAATGCCATAGTTCGGTGGTAATTGCATGCCCGCCAGTAGAACCAATACATTATTTTTTTGGCATGTAGCAATAATGGCTGCAAGATTGTCATAAATCGATCTGACCGAAGCACCACGCAAACCATCGTTGGCTCCCAGCTCAAGTATGATGATATCCGGAAGATGCTGGCTTAACGCCTGATCAATTCGATTGCGGCCTCCGAGCGACGTTTCGCCACTGATGCTTGCATTGATAATCTGATAGTTGTCGGATTGTGTCTGTAGTCGTTGCTTGAGCAGTGCAACCCAACCTGCCTCGGTGGATATGCCATAATTTGCAGAAAGGCTGTCACCAAAGACCAATATAGTTTTGGTCGCAGCAGATGCAGGAGCAGCAAAAAAAAGAACAAATAGAAATATAATTAGGAATATTTTTTTCATGTCAGATCATCAAGTTAATCACCCCATTCTCAGTGCCCAAGCCCTAACGAAGCAAGTCAGTATAGGCGAGACGCAACTGACCATACTGCATGACATCACCTTGCAGGTCAATTCAGGCGAAGCCGTTGCCATACTGGGTGCATCGGGTTCAGGTAAATCCACTTTACTTGGATTACTGGCAGGGTTGGATTTGCCAAGTTCGGGAAAAGTTCATCTGCAGGATGTAGATCTTTTTACTTTGGATGAAGATAGCAGGGCGGCATTGCGCGGCAAGATGATGGGGTTTGTGTTTCAATCTTTTCAGTTGTTGCCTGCGCTGACAGCCATTGAGAATGTCATGTTGCCACTGGAATTGACTGCTGCCGACAATGCCGAGAAGGTGGCGCAGAAATTATTGCAGCGGGTGGGATTGGCAAGTCGACTGCATCATTATCCCAAGCAGCTATCGGGTGGTGAACAGCAGCGAGTGGCCATTGCGCGTGCTTTTGCAACTGAACCCAGGCTATTGTTGGCGGATGAACCAACCGGCAATCTCGATTCAGCTACTGGCGTGCAGATTATCGAACTTATGTTTGAGCTTAATCGTGAACACGGTACGACACTGATTCTGGTGACACACGACGAAGTCCTGTCGAGACGCTGCTCGCGGCAGATTAGACTGGCAGATGGTAAACTGCTGCAATGAGCCCGGATTCTATTTTTTCACTGACTATTCTCGTTTCATGAACACTTTCAGATTTTCCTTGCGCATGCTATTTCGTGATTGGCGTGCCGGAGAGCTCAATGTTCTGATATTGGCTCTGGTGATCGCAATCAGCAGTCTCACAACAGTGGGTTTTTTTGCAGACCGAGTCGAGCTGGCGCTTGCCCGCGAGAGTAACCAACTGCTCGGAGCCGATTTGCTGGTTATTTCCAGTCAACCCATTCCCGATACTTTGGCTGCAGAGGCACCTCGCAGGGGACTGGCGGTATCTTCGCTGATCAAATTTCCCAGTATGATTTCCAATGGTGATAGTAATTTGCTAACGGAAGTAAAAGCCGTTGCCGAAGGTTACCCACTTCGGGGGCGCATCAATCTGGCCGACAATTTTTTCAAAAATGATGATGTACCTACATCGATGTCCAGAGTGGCCGAGGGGATACCGTTACCAGGAACCATCTGGATCGATGAAAAAGTCATGACCCGGCTCGAGCTCAAACCTGGTGACAGAGTGGATATAGGGATGATGCAATTGATGGTGACTGAATTGATCACTCGCGAACCGGATCACTCGGTAGGGTTTGTCAGTATGGGGCCTCGTGCCATCATGAATGTAACCGACTTGCCAAAGACAGGTTTGATTCAGGAGGGTAGTCGCGTCTCCTATCAGTTATTGCTTGCCGGTGAACTGAAAAAGGTCGAACAGTACCGCGAGTGGGTCAAACCACAATTGACTCGAGCTCAGCGATTGGAAGGCATTCGTGATGCACGACCGGAAATCAGAGCGGCTCTCGAGCGAGCCGAGAAGTTTCTGAGTCTGGCCGCCCTGGCCAGTGTGGTATTGGCTGCGGCAGCACTGGCTTTGGCCGTGCGCCGTTTTACCTTGCGTCATCTTGACGGATGTGCAGTGATGCGTAGCCTGGGTGCCAGCCAGAACCAATTGTTTTATTTATATTTGTATTATTTTATTGCGCTGGGTATCGTGGCCAGTACCATCGGCAGTCTGATCGGTTTTGCGGCGCAACAGGTTTTGACGCAATGGTTGGCTGGTATTGTCGACACCGAGCTTCCCTGGCCGGATGCATTGCCGGCTGTCCAAGGGGTGATGGTAGGATTGGTGCTGTTGCTCGGGTTTGCCTTGCCACCTGTTCTGAACTTGCGTAGTGTGCCGGCGCTGCGTGTATTGCGCAGGGATATTGGTTTATCCAATACCCACAGTGTAGCGGGCTATGTACTCGGATTGCTTGCCTTGTCTTTGATGTTTATCTGGAAAGCTCAGGATCTGAAGTTGGGTCTGTATATTGTGGCCGGATTCATTACTGCCATAACTGTATTTGGTGCCATTGGCTGGTTGCTGATCAGGGGTCTGGCAGGGTTGCGGCATCAGGCGGGTGGAGCATGGCGTTATGGCCTGGCAAGCATACGTCGGCGCGCGGCTTCCAGTGTATTGCAGGCCGTGGCGTTGGGATTGGGCTTGATGGCGTTGTTATTGTTAACCTTGATTCAGGACGATCTGATCAAGGACTGGCATACCAGTTTGCCAGCCGACGCGCCGAATCATTTTCTGGTCAATATTCAATCAGATCAGGTGCAAGCCATACAAACATTCTTTCAGCAACATGACATCACGCAACCGCGTATGTTTCCCATGGTCAGGGCGCGGTTGAGCAAAATTAACGGTAAATCGGTTGCAGCCGAGGATTATGCTCACGATCCGCATGCCGAACGCCATGTCAGACGCGAATTCAATCTTTCGTGGACGGACCAGCTGAGGTCTGACAATCAGGTTATAAAGGGAACATGGTGGCAGGATGGCACGCAAGATGCTTTATTGTCGTTCGAGGAAGGTCTGGCCAAAACGCTGGGACTCAAGGTTGGTGACGAATTGACTTACGATATAGCCGGCAGTGCGTTTTCGGCGCGCATCGAGAACATTAGAAAGGTCGACTGGGATACCTTCCGGGTCAATTTTTTTGTTTTGGTCCCGCCGGGTCTGCTGGATCAGTATCCAGTCAGCTATATCACCAGTTTTTATGTGTCTCCTGAGCAAGCATCGGTGATGCACGAACTGGTCAGGGCTTTCCCCAATCTTCTTGTGGTGGATGTTGCGATCGTCATTGGTCAGGTGCAGCAAATGATCCAACAGGTTTCCCAGGCGATTGAGTTTGTTTTTGTCTTTACCTTGCTGGCGGGTTTTGCCGTACTTTATGCGGCCATTGCGTCTACTCACGATGAACGCATACATGAAGCGGCTGTTTTCAGGGCATTGGGTGCGCGACGACAACAATTATCGCGTGCCTGGGCCGCCGAGTTTGCCTTGCTGGGGGGGCTATCCGGTTTGTTTGCTTCTGCTGGAGCCAGTGCGCTGGGCTACGTGATTGGGGAGCATGTGCTGAATCTTCAGTACACCTTTAACCCTTGGATCTGGTTGATCGGTACATCAATAGGTGCCGCAGGGGTGTTGCTGGCTGGTATGCTGGGGACGCGTTCGGTGCTCTCGACTCCGCCACTCCTGACATTGCGCAATATAGGCTGATCCGGTTGGAAAGCGTATGACCCTATCGTCGCAAGATCCGGCAGATTGGCCGGTACCGAAACTAAAGGCACTGCCACCACTGAGTCTGTATATCCATATCCCCTGGTGCCTGAAGAAATGCCCCTACTGTGACTTTAATTCACACGCAATAAAGACTCTGGATGCCCAAGTGCCCGAGGCAGAATATACTGCTGCGCTCATTCGCGATCTGGAATCAGCTTTGGCTGAAGTATGGGGACGGCGTCTCGGCAGCGTGTTTTTTGGGGGTGGCACGCCAAGTGTATTCAGTGCGCAGTCAATTGACAAAATATTGACCGCGGTACGCATGCTGTTACCGCTGGAGCCCTATGCCGAAGTCACGCTGGAAGCCAATCCCGGTACATTTGAGGCACAAAAGTTCAAGGACTTCCTGGCAGCCGGAATCAACCGTCTGTCCATCGGCATACAGAGCTTCAATCCGCACCATTTAAAGACACTTGGACGTGTACACGATGATCGTGAAGCATGGCGTGCAGTTGAAATGGCACAAAGCCATTTCGATAATATCAACCTCGATGTGATGTATGCCTTGCCCGAACAAACCGTCCAGCAAGCGCAGGCTGATATCGAAACGGCCTGTTCATTCGGGGTTTCGCATCTCTCGGCTTATCACCTGACCCTCGAACCCAATACGCTGTTTTACCGATTTCCCCCGTCACTTCCGGATGATGACACCGCAGCCACGATGCAGGAAATGATCGAGCAAACTCTGATGAGTAGAGGGTATCGTCATTACGAGACTTCCGCTTACGCGCAACCCGGGAAGGAGTCTCAGCACAACACCAATTACTGGTTGTTTGGGGATTATCTGGGCATCGGCGCAGGTGCGCACAGCAAAATCAGTTTTTCGGATAAAATCGTGCGCCAGATGCGTTTCAAGCAACCCCGGCAGTATTTGGAGCAGGCTGGTTCCGCTGCATCGCTGGTCCAGACTCAGCATAGTCTGACACCGGCCGACCGGGGATTCGAGTTCATGATGAATGCGTTGCGGTTGCATGGTGGATTCGATACACCGCTTTTTCAGGAAAGGACGGGACTGCCGATTGACGAGTTGCGACAGCAACTCAATGAAGCCGAGCGACGGGGATTGCTGGTATGGGATCGGCATCGTATCAAGCCAACCGTACTGGGCAAACGTTTTTTGAATGATCTGCTGCAACTATTCTTGCCCGCCGAACAAAGTGTGAGATAACGTCAGGTGAGTGTGCTGTCGCAGCATGGAGCAGCCAAGCCCGGAAATATTTAGAGTTAAGGAAGGAGAGATTCGTGGCCTATGTGAAGCCGGAAGAAGTTCTTGAGAACATGTTACAAACAGGCGCCAAGAAAGCCAATCTTCCCGTACCGCAATTACTGATCCGTGGATTCTTGTCCGGGGCCTTTCTGGGATATGCAACGACACTGGCTATACAGGCAGCCACACAAACCGGAGTGGGCATTGCAGGCGCACTGGTTTTTCCAATCGGGTTTGTCATGATCATCTTGCTGGGACTGGAGCTGGCAACCGGCAATTTTGCCCTGATCCCGATTGCCGTCACGGACAATCGCGTTGCGATTCACCGTTTGCTGATTAACTGGTTCTGGGTACTGACCGGAAACCTCGTTGGCAGCGTCATGTATGCCTACCTGTATTGCATAGTGGCAACGAAAATGGGATCGATCGATCCGGAAACGATACCTGCCTTGCAGCGCATCATTGCTATTGCCGAAACCAAGACACTGGATTATGCCAAACTCGGCTTTGATGGCGCGATCACAGCTTTTGTCAGTGCCATGCTATGTAACTGGATGGTTACGTTAGGAGCGGTAATGGCTTTTACTTCGACAACTACGGGTGGCAAGATCGCTGCGATGTGGTTGCCGATCATGACCTTTTTTGGCCTGGGGTATGAGCATGCGATCGTGAATATGTTTGTCATTCCAGCGGGCATACTGATCGGCGCCAACATTACACTGGCCGAATGGTGGATATGGAATGGATTGCCAGTCATAGCGGGCAATCTGACGGGGGGAATGATCTTTACCGGATTTGCACTATATTGGTGTTACCGCACAAAGAGTGTCGTTTTGTGATGTGATAGGCGTTGCTGGTTTGTCATCTTATCCCACGATAAGTCTTCGAAATTAAAGATTGTGGTTTTCTGCAGCATGCAGATGTGTGCGCAGCAAATCGTAAATTCGCTCTCCCATGAGCTGATGCGGATCGAAAGCGGACGTTTTCTGGATTTGTTCAAAGGCCTGCCTAGTGTCGGAATTCTCGCCAACGTAAGCCATGGACCATTCGTTAAAGCGACGTGCTGGCGTGAGGTCAAAATCCAGAATGGCGACATTGGAGTGTCGGGGATCACACTGGATGCGTTCGAAGGTTAGTTGAATTTGATGGTGTGTACCTTCCAGGACCTGAGCGAAGCAATTCTTGTTGAACATCAATGCGCCAGTGATATTGGCGGCCCGGTTGTTTTGCCGGGAAGTGGCTAGAATCTGCTCGATTTCCTCACGAATTGTATTGTCGTTTCCGCAAATTTCGTTGTGACTCAAGTAAATCAATCGATACAAGTCATTATTCATGGTGATCCTTTCAGGTAGTTCGATGTACTGTTGCGGAAGTACTGAGAATCGACCGCACCTTGGGTCATCGCGAACTATTTCTTCAGGACTATCCTATGTCAAAAGCTCCAAAATTTTCTCAATCGGAACGGGTTTGCTGATCAAATACCCCTGAACTGCATTGCATCCATTGTGTGCCAGGTAATCCAGCTGTTCTTCTGTTTCCACGCCTTCTGCCAGAGTATCCATGTTCAACGCCCGACCCAGCGACAAGATGGCCTGTACCAGTGCACGCGATTTTTCTGTCTGCAAACTACGAATGAACGATTGATCTATTTTGATTTTTGAAAACGGAAAACTATTCAAATAATTGAGGGATGAGAAACCCGTACCAAAATCATCCATGGCGATTGTGACGCCCATATTCTGTATATGCCAGAGCTGCTCGAGTGTTTTATCAATATTGCGAATCAGTAATCCCTCAGTGATTTCCAGTTCCAGTCGCTGTGGATCCAGTCCGCTCATATGCAAGGCACGCTGAACATGGTGAATCAAGCTGCCATCCTCAAATTGCAGGGGGGAAACATTGATGGCTATCCTGATGTTCGCGGGCCAGCGAGCGGCATCGTGGCAAGCCGTCTGCAAGACCCATTTGCCGATAGCATGAATTTCTCCCATGCTTTCTGCGAGTGGAATGAACTGCGAGGGAGAGATCCAGTCCTTGCCGGATTTTTGCCAGCGCAGCAGTGCTTCGCATCCGACAATTTTACGGTCGTGGATGTCGATTTGGGGTTGATAGAACAGCTGAAATTCCTGCAGCAGGAGTGCGCGACGCAAACCGACTTCCAGGTTATGCTGTTCGAGTGCTCTCTGCTCCAGTCCGGGTTCAAAGATGCAATGACTGCCCGGTGACTGTTTTTTGGCTTCGGCAAGTGCCCATTCGGCATGCTGTATCAGATTCTTCGCTTCATCCGTTCCCTGATGCAGAATAGCCATGCCAATACACGCATTGGTGTTGACCTGGCGGCCACTAATCAGAAAGGGACGTTGCAGCAATTCGAGCAGACGCTTGGCCAGCGTTGCGGCACTGGCAGGTTGTGTCTGATTGGTTTGCAGCACGATGAATTTGTCTCCATCCAGTGCAGTCACAAAATCGTCTGTCCGCGAGACGCGGGCAATGCGCTGTCCCACCAGTTTGAGTACCTGATCACCGGTGTCATAGCCCAGTGTTTCATTAATTTTCTTGAATTGACTTAATCCAATGAGAATGACAGCCAAAGAATGATTCTCGGGTTGATCGGTTTCCCAATCAGCAAGAATTTGGTGTAATTGCTGGCGATGACCCAATGTCGAATGAGATTCATGGTTTTCGGTTTTATCGGCATTGCGTTGAATCAGTAATGTGCGATCGGAGGACAGGGACTCAGCGATGATCAGGCGGTAATCCTGATTTAATGCAGTCCATTGCAAGCGAGTCAGGCTTTTATCTTCAGGAATTGCGATTTCAAGTGTGCCGGCCTGAGGACTGGATAATGTGTGTTGCCAGTGTATGACATCCACAGAACGGATGTGCTGTAAAGATTCAAAAATCGAGTGTCCTGGTTGAATCGGCTGTGTATGAAGCAGTCGGGTGAAAGCAGTATTGGCGGATAAAATTCTTCCCGATGTGTCAATATAAGCGATTCCAAAAGCTGTATGCAGCTGGGAAATATCCTGAAATTGGGGTATGGCGCTGTGCATGATGCTTTCCATTTCTATGGTATTGATGACAAGCGGCAGGGCAGTACGATAATGGCAGAGATGCTGTATTTTTCAGGATGATGCCGGAATACTGTTAGCATGAATATTCTCCGTGATTCAGATCGGGTTTGCGCCGAAGCATTGTACCGGATCAACCGAATTCATGGCGCCGCTTAATTTGTGGATTTGGAAAGCAAAAATCTGAGTATAGATTGATACCTCAATCACGAAATAGGGAGTTGGAATAATCTGAAATGCCAAGAACCGGGATTTTACTTTCACTATCACGCGAACATCACTCTGCCTTGGTGCTGGCGCGGGCAGCCTCACGTGCAGCGGAGAGCGGGGATGCAAACATACAAGCCGAAATGATCGAGCGTATTGAAACCTATTGGGAATCCATCATGGCACGGCATTTTGAGGTGGAAGAACAGTTACTGGTCCGTAATGGCAACGACCTGGATTCACAATCCGTGATGCAGATTTTATCCGAGCATGCAGAGCTGCGCCTGCTTGTCGATCGGGAATGCAAGATGGAACTGGCTGCACGATTGCGGCGATTCGGAGATGTACTGTACACCCACGTTCGTTTTGAAGAGCGCCAATTTTTCCCGCAGTTGCAAGCTTCCCACGATCTGGAGGTGGATCCGGATCACCCGGGAGAATGAATCGGTATCAGCCGTAAGAGAAACTTCAAGGCACCTCGCTCCGCATTGATTCTGAAGTGGATATAAGGAGAAGGGAATATTTTAAAGTACGGATCAACCCAACTGTTCGCAGTGATACTTTAGATGTTCGCCAATAAAGGTACTGATGAAATAATAACCGTGATCGTAACCACTGTGAAAACGCAGTGTGAGTTTCTGATTTGCTTCGCGACAGGTTTTCTCTAAGGCTTCAGGATACAGTTGCGAGGCCAAAAACTGGTCGTCCATGCCTTGATCAATTAGTAAATCCGGTGCACGCTGACCGTCCTCGATCAATGCAGTGGCATCATGCTGACGCCAGCTTTGTTGATTTTCTCCAAGATAGTTGCGGAACGCCTTCTGTCCCCATGGGCAGCGCATCGGTGCGCAAATCGGTGCCAGTGCTGATGCGGATTGATATTTTTCCGGGTGGCGTAGCGCCAGTGTCAGAGCACCATGGCCGCCCATAGAATGACCCAAAATACCCATTCGACCAGGATCGGCTGGGAACTGATCGAGAATGATCTGACGCAACTCATGCGTCACGTAACTTTCCATCCGATAATATGGCGACCAGGGGGCTTGCGTTGCATCCAGGTAAAATCCTGCACCGGCGCCAAAATCCCAGGTATCGGTTTCACCCACAATGCCGGTCTGACGCGGACTGGTGTCCATTGTAATCAGCATCAGACCATATTCGGCGGCATAACGCTGTGCGCCGGCCTTGATCATGAATGTTTCTTCGGTACAAGTTAGTCCGGCCAGGAAAAATAGTGCCGGAACCTTATGATTTATGGCTTGAGGCGGTTGGTACACGGAAAAGCGCATCGGCAGCCCGATGATTTCGGAGGGATGCTGGTAATATCCCTGGATGCCGCCAAAGCAGAGATGCTGGCTGCGGGTTTCAATGGTCGCCACGATCAGTAAATCACCACGGAGCGGATCGATTCGCCGGCTTTCATCAGGCGGAAACCCTCGTTGATGTTATCCAGTGTCAGTGTGTGAGTGATCAGGGAATCGATATCGATTTTGCCTTCCATATACCAGTCGACGATTTTCGGTACGTCGGTGCGACCGCGCGCGCCGCCAAATGCAGAGCCTTCCCATTTGCGGCCGGTGACGAGCTGGAACGGGCGGGTGCTGATTTCCGCCCCGGCTTCGGCGACACCGATGATGATGCTGCGTCCCCAGCCTTTGTGTGTGCATTCCAGTGCCTGACGCATGACTTTGGTGTTGCCAATGCACTCAAAGCTGTAATCCGCCCCGCCGTCGGTCAGTTGCACCACAGCGTCGACAATGTTTGGCACCTCGTACGGATTGATGAAATGAGTCATGCCGAATTTGCGAGCCATTGTTACGCGCTCGGGGTTGATGTCGATGCCGATGATTTTGTCTGCACCGACCATGCGAGCACCCTGTATGACATTCAAGCCGATTCCTCCAAGACCGAATACCACCACGTTGGCACCCGCTTCAACCTTGGCAGTGTAGATAACGGCGCCGATTCCGGTGGTGACACCGCAGCCGATGTAGCACACCTTGTCGAATGGCGCATCCTGACGAATCTTGGCCAGTGCGATTTCTGGCACTACGGTGTAATTGGAGAACGTGGAAGTGCCCATGTAATGAAACAGGGGCTTGCCGTCGATAGAAAAGCGGGATGAACTGTCTGGCATCAGGCCTTTACCCTGTGTGGAACGAATGGCTTGGCACAGATTGGTTTTTTTCGACAGGCAGAATTTGCATTCGCGACATTCTGGCGTATAGAGTGGAATGACATGGTCGCCTTTGCGCAGCGATTTGACGTTTGGACCGACATCGACCACCACGCCCGCACCTTCATGACCAAGAATGGCGGGGAACAATCCTTCCGGATCGGCACCGGACAACGTGTAGTAATCGGTATGGCAAATGCCGGTAGCCTTGATTTCAACCAATACTTCACCGGACCGAGGTCCTTCGAGATCAATTTCCTCGATGGTTAACGGTTCGCCTGCTTTCCAGGCGACGGCAGCTTTTGTTTTCATGGGTGATTCCTGTTCGTAATGATCGTTTCGTGTAAATGCTCGAGCAAACCCTGGCTGGCTTCTTCAACCATGTTCAGTACCAGTTCGAAACCTTCGTGACCGCCAAAGTAAGGATCCGGTACCTCGGTATTGTCGTCATGAGTTTTGCTATAGGCCATAAATAACTGGATTTTGTCGTGATGGTGGTGTGGGCTGCGCTGCTGCAGCAAACGCAAGTTTTCCCTATCCATGGCCAAAATGTAATCGAATTCCTCAAAATCGTTCGTCTCGACGGCGCGTGCTCGCAGATCGTCCATTTTATAACCACGCCTGGATGCGGTACGTTGCGAGCGTTCATCAGGAGGATTGCCGATATGATAAGCATGGGTTCCAGCCGAGTCGACCTCGATGAGATGATCCACGCCCGCCGCCTTGACGTAATGACGAAATACCGCATCGGCTGTAGGTGATCGGCAGATGTTGCCCATGCAGACGAAGAGTATCTTTGTTTTTCTAGGATTGATCATGGTTGCAGTCCAGTCTTATGCATTTTTTCAAGAAGCGCATTTTACTACAGCGAATGACTTTAATTCTGTGGCGACGGAAATTCGGGTCGATCCGGCACGCAAAAGGCATCAGGAACTCGATCCGGATAATCGGTTTGACTTGCTCAGAACAAATTCACCGTGCAATGTGTGTCTACTGACATTCAAGGTGATACGCTCACGTATCATTTGATGCAGCAGCTTTTCATTCGACACAAGAATGGTAAGCCCTTGGGCATACGGTGATTAATCCGCCAGCGGGACTATCTGCTGGAAGGCTTCTCAGTGTTTGCAGCACTTTGGGAAAATGTCCTGGCGCCCGAGTCCAGAAAATGTAGTTGGCTTTCAGATTATCCCGGGCAAAAGCCAATAATTCCTCTATTGTGGGTACCTTGCCAGAATTATCATGACGGGTATTGGCATAATTTGCTTGCATGACCGAAGGTGTCAAAGGGACTATTCCTGAAAGTTCAGGATAATGATGATAGACGCCTTTGGGAGAATTTGCCTTATTGGCAGTCAATCCGGGATCGTCGGGGAAAGTGTCCGGACCACCCAGCCCCGTTCCGATTTCCCGCAAACGATTAACAAACGATTTTAGCATCGGCCTGGGGTAATTCGTGAACTGATAGGTCATGGTATTCGGGAAATGTTTTCTTAATTCCTGATTGATGAGCAACATACCGGAGTAAAAACTGTTTTCCTGATTCTTGGATAATTCAATCATGGGATTGCCCATGGCGGTTTCTGTCAATCCGATACCCTCAAAATAGGGATGCGTATTGAATCGTTTGCCCAATTCAGCGATCAGGGCTACGAGCCGATTCTGTAATTGAGTATTCCAAAGTTTCAAGTTATAGCCTCTGATCTTTTGTTTACCGTAACTGCTAAATGGAAAAGCGCCATCCTCGTATTTTTTGTCTTTCAGATAATCGGGTATGAATCGCGTCGATGCATCGAAGGACTTGATTTGCAATAACACGATCAATCTTTTTTTTCGTTCAGACAACTCCCTTAATCGTTGTTCGATCTGTGAAAAATCATATACTCCTTCACTGGGTTCCAGGTCTATCCATTCATAGCGAATTTGCACGCCTCGTAATGCGGGCGTACTTTCCAGTTCTCGATAAACTTGAGACAGATATTGCGGGTTGTTTTTCCCACCCATCAATGTGAAGTAATGGCCGGGATGCCATTTTACTGCTCCGGCTTCGTCGTTACTGGATGCATGCACCGAAAGGCCTGGTGTGGTCAGAAAAATGATCAGGAATGCAAAAGTCAGGATGAATCTGAATTGTGTAAACCGCGTAAAGTCCCGGCTATTGGGGCGTGTCTGCAACATGCTAAAAATTTTCATCATTAGGTATTCCTCCTTGAAGCCAATTGAATAGTTCTGGATGCGACCAATGCAGTGGTGTTGGAATGAATAGTGTCAGGGGATCAGTATCAAATCGACGGAATGGGAAGGTGATGCTAGTAACAAACGGGTCGCAAATTAATTGATCGACACGTTGCTGCTCAAGCATCGTGCAATATTCAGACATAATTGTAAAGAAATATCGTGTGCTACAGGTTGCAGTCATACTGATATACAGGAATTTAATCAATGAAATAACTGCACTTTCCTGTAAGAATGCAGCCGAAAAAGTATCGGTTTTCAAATTGACAAATAATTAAAATTGATCTGGATTGAAACAATCTTCATTGTTTTATTTTCTAATAGAATATCTAAATTCTAACTTAGATATGTGATATGACCTCGTTTCGTGAACCAGCTGTAGCAGGCCTGTTTTATTCCGCCGAAGCTGATCAGCTTGCAAAAGACGTGCAAGCTATGCTGGCAAGGGTGGAACACCAGACCTGCCTGCCCAAGGCATTGATCGTTCCGCATGCCGGATATGTTTATTCAGGTAGTGTGGCTGCAGCAGCTTATGCCACTCTGAACTCAATTGCGAATCGCATCAGGCGTGTGGTGTTATTAGGTCCGGCGCATCGCTTTGCATTCAGCGGTGTGGCATTGCCTGATGTAGATGTTTTTGTCTCACCTCTGGGTAAGATCAAGCTGGATGTGGAATGGATCCAGAACAATCATCACTTGCCTGGACTACTTGTTTCCAGGGCAGCCCATGAATTTGAGCATGCTTTGGAAGTACAGTTGCCATTCTTGCAATGTGTATTGAAAAGTTTTGTTTTGTTACCTTTGGTTGTTGGTAAGACGACGATCGAGACTGTTGCCGAGATTCTTGAAAATGCGTGGGGTGGAGATGAAACATTGATCGTGGTCAGTTCCGATCTTTCACACTATCTGCCTTATGGCGTGGCGCAACAGGTTGATCAGCAGACTATTCAAGCCATTTTGCAACTCCAGCTTCTGGCGGATAGTGATCGGGCTTGTGGGTGTATGCCGATCGATGGATTGATCATGGCAGCCCGGAAGCATCATTTAACGCCACAATTGCTGGATTCGTGCAATTCAGGTGACACGGCTGGCGAACAGACACAAGTGGTCGGATATGCATCGATTGCTTTTCATTGAAATCGAGGTCAAATATGCTTCCTGAGTCCATGGCGCAAGGCAATATCGTATTGAGCATTGCGCGTGCGGCGATTGCGCAGGCCATCCATGTGCACTATGAGTCGATTAATTCAGAGACGGATCAACTTTGGCTGTTGCAGCCTGGGGCCTCTTTTGTCACATTGATGCAGCATGGTCAACTGCGAGGCTGCATCGGTTCATTACAAGCTTATTTACCCTTGCTGGAAGATATTCGCAAAAATGCGGTATCGGCTGCACTACACGATTCCCGTTTTTTTCCATTGACCCAGCATGAATTCAATTCCGTCGCAATCGAGGTATCCGTACTTTCTGATCTTCATCGTATCTATTTCACAGATGAAGCAGATGCAATTGCGCAAATACGTCCAGGAATTGACGGTATCGTTTTTGAGTATGTGAACTGTCGTAGTACATTCTTGCCGCAGGTATGGGACAGCATTCCCGATCCTCAGCAGTTTCTGGAAAACCTGAAAATCAAGGCGCAGTTGCCAGGAGATTTCTGGGCGGCAGGTATCCGGTTATTTCGTTATACGGTCAACTCGTGGCACGAAACTAAATCTTAGGAGATTGATATGGATGAGCCGATTACACCTGACCAGCGGTTTCCTGCGCGTTACTGGCATGTTTTGCAAGATGGCAGAATTCAATGTGATCTTTGTCCCCGGGATTGTAAATTACATGACGGGCAGCGAGGCGCCTGTTTTGTGCGTGCGCGTGCCGGTGATTCGATGGTACTGACCACCTATGGGAGGTCTTCAGGATTTTGTATCGATCCTGTCGAAAAGAAACCGCTGTATCACTTCTATCCGGGTAGCAGCGTTCTGTCTTTTGGCACAGCAGGCTGCAATCTAGCTTGCAAGTTTTGTCAAAACTGGGATATATCGAAATCGCGAAGCTTCGATAAATTGATGGATCAGGCAAGTCCAGAGGCAATTGCGCAGTGTGCCGTGCAACATGACTGCCGAAGTGTTGCGTTTACTTACAACGATCCGGTTATTTTTGCTGAATACGCGATCGATGTTGCCGATGCCTGTCATGCCAAAGGAATTAAAACGGTTGCAGTAACGGCTGGATACATCAATGCGCAGGCACGAAAGGATTTCTTTGCCGTAATGGATGCAGCCAATGTCGATCTCAAGGGTTTCACCGAAGCATTTTATCTGAAACAAACTGGATCGCACCTTCAGCCAGTACTCGAGACACTGCAATATTTGAAACACGAAACTGAGGTTTGGCTGGAACTTACCACACTTTTGATACCGGGCTTGAATGATTCGGTCGAAGAATTGAAAAAGATGTGCAGTTGGATACGGGATGAACTGGGAACTGACGTACCATTACATTTCACAGCATTTCATCCGGATTACAAGCTCGATGATATTCCGTCAACACCACTTGAAACCTTGATTCAGGCGCGCAAGATTGCTCTCGATTGTGGATTGCAATACGCCTACACCGGAAATGTTCATCATCGTGAGGGGGATACGACGTTCTGCCATGCCTGCGGCAATATCGCTATTGAGCGTGACTGGTACGAAATCAAAAGCTACGATTTGACAACGGAAGGATGCTGCAAGCACTGCAACGCCTTAATACCGGGTTGTTTTGGGGCATTCTCAGGGCAGTTTGGGAGACAGAGAATGCCTGTCAGAATCGGTATGTAACACGCCACACTACTGCTGGCGTGCAGTACCCATTTGCGGAAGGAATGAATCTAGTTGACCGGTTCAAGTAGGCTTTTAACTGAGTTGCTACGTACTCTTTTTTTACCGTTGCCGTTCAGCGCATTATTGACCTCGATTTCGGCTTCAAGCCAGTCCTTCATGGCATCGGCAGCGTTGCCGTTAAAACCGCGTTTCTCGGCAAGATAATACGCCGCTACTGCAATCATGTGCTGGCGGTCATACGTCTCGGTGCCATGATTGTCCGACCGACTCCGGATAGCGGTAGTACGTTTGGACAATTTGGGTTCTTTTATTTTATCGGTAAGTTCACTTACTTTATTTTCCATTTTGCAGTACTCCTTTGGCAATACCATGAAAGTTGATGTGACGAGTTTGAGAAATCAAATGCTTGGAGTCAAATCTTATCAATTATAGTGCTCCATATTAGCCGAACCTGTTTCAAATATTGAGTAGGAAAAAACTCATTTTTAATTCAGTAAAATCCGGTGCTTCAAGTTTTGCCTCAAGAGTGTAATTCCGGTACTTTGGAATGGCGTTCCACTGTGGGGTGTATCCTGAAAAATTCAGTGTGGATGATCATCGGGGTACGTTTCGTTAAGGCAGACAAAACCTTTGAGTCTGTCGTGTTGAATATCAGACTGATTTCAAGCAACTGACGCAGTGAAGGCGAAAGGGAATAGTGATTGTCAATAGTACTGATCAAATGGGCGGCGTGCAGTTTAGCGCGCCTCAGTTGACCTGTTTCATGAAAACCAGGCTGACTACTTACCGGTTTGGATCCGAAAAAACTTGAGTTTGACCGACCATCGGAAGATTTCGATTGCATCATTTGAATGACTCCTTGCAAAAGCGATAGAGACAAAATAACAATCATTTGTGACAAGGATATAACAAAAAAAATATTAATCAAGTCAGAAAACTTTGCAATTTCAAGGTGCAATTTTCAGACAAAATAGAATTTCTTTGTAGGACTGGCATGGATACTATTCAGCGCTGCCGCAAACGTATCAATGGTGGTTTTAGAAAAAGTATTTTTTGCTCTTGTGGGTGAGGTTCAGTACGTCGGGTAAATCTTCGCGATCACGCAACGCGAGGTTGCCCATGCGCTGCCAAATTTTTCTTCATGATGCCATGACAGGTGGCCCAATTTACGTAAATAGTGTCTACCTGTCATGGCAACACCAATGATTTATCGGGTGATTGGTGAATAGTGATTCAATGTGTTAACTATCGCCGTATCACCACATCACCCAATACCACATCGCTACACTGGCACTGGGTTTTTTCTCGTGGTTGAGATCAACCAATATTCATTGCACTGGAATTTTTTTTCCAGCCCGTCAGATTCAATAAGCCGATGCGTAGCAAACATTTTACTTTTCAGAATGATGCTAGGGGCGATGCCTTTCTTCCTTTTTCTGTTCATATCTGACCAATTTAGCCAGATCAAGCAATTCTTGGGACAGTATTCCCAGTGCATCATCTAGTGTCAGTATGCCGATCAATTCCCCGGAATGGTCAACGACTGGCAAGCGCCGTACCGTTTTGCGTCGCATGAACTCTATCGCTTCATGCGTTGGCATGTTTTCGTTAACCGTAAAGATTTCCGATGCCATGATGTCACCCACGGTGATAACAGTTTCATCCAGTTCAGTGGCCAGAATTTCAACCACCAGATCGCGATCCGTGACAATGCCAACAGGAACTTGACGATTGTTCTGTTTTTCCACCACGATGACAGCACCGACGTGATACTGCCGCATTAGTTTGGCAGCACCCAAAACCGTTTCTTCACGCTGAATGACGATTACTTGACGATTGCATAGACTCCCGACTGTCATTTTCTCTCTCCTTTCTTATCGTTTTGTGGTAATTCAATCATGCAGCCCGTGTATGACCGGATCTGCGGATTATCTTTCATGGATTTACCATGGTTTTCATACTGTACTCCTAAGTCGATTTGATTAACATCAGCGTCAGTAATTTTTGCCTGCTGTTGTTTTTTTGTTTATAGGATGGTGTTCGCAAGCACGGGATTTATTGACTCATCCGGTTGCATTCCGTATATTTTGTTTCCACCCACACCCAATATTTCACTGTTCTAACCCATTTTTGCAGTAGTAAATTCAATTGAGATTTCCTGAATACGATTTTGATCAGGTTTCTTGCTTAAGCAGTTTTTATTTGTTTTTTTGTTTGTATTCATAAAATTTGCCGATGAATCGTTTCCAAACAAGTTTATTGTCTCAATTTCCTAGTCTGATCATCGTGGTGATCATGCTACTACTGTTATCCGGTTGCCAGTCATTCTCGTTCAGATCGGCCGATTCATCGGTTAAAAATACCCAATCTCTGCCCATACCGCTGGCAAAGCACGAATTTACGATCAATGGGCCGCATGACGAAGTCGTTGGGGCGCTGCAAGTCATCAAAGCCAGCTCGGAAGACACGCTTTCCGATATTGCCCGTCGCTTTAACCTGGGATATGAGGAAATTGTCGCCGCCAACCCAAATGTTGATCCCTGGTTGCCCGGTGAGGGCACGCAGATTGTCATTCCCACGCAGTTTGTGCTGCCTGATGCGCCCCGCCAGGGGATCGTCATCAATCTTGCAGCCATGCGTTTGTTTTATTATCCCCAAACAAAAAACGGTGAACCGCAGCGTGTAATTACTCATCCAGTCGGAATAGGGCGGGTGGAATGGAAGACACCGGAAGGTATGACCAAAGTGGCTGCAAAAAAAGAAAATCCATCCTGGATACCGACACCCGCGATTCGTAAGGAACATGCGGCCAATGGCGATCCCTTGCCGGCTGTTGTGCCTCCAGGACCAGACAACCCGATGGGAACCCATGTATTGAAGCTGGCTTGGCCGAGCTATGCCATTCATGGCACGGACAAACCGCCCAGTATTGGATTGCGTGGCAGTCATGGTTGTTTGCGCATGTATCCCGAAGACATCATTGGTATCTATCAAGACGTGCCTGTCGGGACACCGGTTAGAGTAGTCAATCAGCCATGGTTGCTGGGTTGGCGCAATCGCCATCTGTATTTACAGGCCTATCCTACGCTTGAAGATGATAAACGGAACCACCAGAAACTGGTGAAAACAGCCATCAATACAGCACTTGCGAGCCCGAAAGCCAAGCTGAATGCAAAGTCGAAGGGTAATCTCAATTTGGTACTGGCAACCGAAGCCACCAAAACCCCACGTGCAATTGCCATGCCCATTACGCAGCCTGAACTCAGTCTGCTGTCGTATCTGGGACGGGCCACCCGTGTGCAAAACGTCTTGCCTTTTAACGCCACCTGGGATGGAGACATGAAAGGACAATTGACGGCGGTTGAAGTCAAAGACATGGCAAACAGGTGATTGGACTAATCGTCTGAAATACAAGTTGTTATGTCCTTAATTCGAGTTGAGCTCTGGATTAAGTCAACCTGATTCAATCTAAGCCTTGCTGCAACTTGCCTGTTGTTCAAATCAGGATGCTCCTGAAAGACCCTTTAGCATAAAACTCAAATAGTCACCCCAATCTTTTACTCGGATCGGGATCTTTGAGGTAATCAGCCAGACTTTTCCTGCGGTACGTCCGTCA
>JAMWZR010000092.1 GCA_024282035.1 Nitrosomonas sp. | reverse complement strand
GGATCTACCGATGTGACTTTATTCGAAGTATCTCGTCCATGGACGAGCCGATACAGCACAGGCAACACCAGCAGCGTCAAAGCCGTCGACGATAAAATCCCGCCGATCACCACCGTTGCCAGGGGCCGTTGCACTTCCGCACCGGTGCCGGTGGCGAGCGCCATTGGCAGGAATCCGATCGATGCCACCAATGCGGTCATCAGCACCGGGCGTAGCCGGGTCAGTGCGCCGGTTTGAATCGCATCATCCAAAGACAATCCCTCTTTTTCTCTCAACCCGCGGATAAATGCCAGCATCACCAATCCGTTCAGCACCGCTACGCCGGACAGCGCGATAAACCCGACCCCGGCGGAAATGGACAACGGAATATCGCGCAGCCATAACGCAAATATGCCGCCGGTCAACGCAAAGGGAACGCCGGTAAACATGAGCAGCCCATCGCGCACATTGCCGAACATCGTGTACAACAGCATAAAAATCAAGCCGAGTGCCAGCGGAATCACAATCTGCAGGCGGTGCGCTGCGGAAATCATTTGTTCAAACTGGCCGCCCCAGGTAATCCAGTATCCCAGTGGAATCGGTACTTTTTTGGCGATCAGTTGTTCGGCATCGTGAACGAATGAGCCCAGATCACGGCCGCGCACATTGGCGGTAATCACGATCCGGCGTTTCCCATTTTCCCGGCTGACTTGATTGGGACCCTGAGTGACCTCGAAGTTGGCCACTTCTCCCAAAGTGACAAAAACGGGCACAGCCGGTTGGGCCGCTTGTGCAGCTTGCGGCGCATTGGCAACTGCAGCCACGCTTTGCATCGGAACGCTGATCGGCAGCCGTTTCAACGCTTCAATATCGGCTCGCAAATGTTCCGGCAAGCGGATTTGCAGATCGAAGCGCCGATCACCCTCAAAAATCATGCCGGTGCTTCTGCCGCCCACCGACATAGCCACGACATCCTGCACATCACGGCCATTCAGCCCATAGCGCGCCATTTTTGCGCGATCCATCTGAATGGAAAGCACCGGTAATCCGGTAATCTGTTCGACTCTGACATCCGCAGCGCCGGGAACAGTTTTAAGCAGACCTTCGATTTCTTCTCCCAGATCCAGCAAAGTATCCATATCATCGCCAAATAACTTGACGGCGACATCGGCGCGAACGCCCGACAGCAATTCATTGAAGCGCATTTGTATCGGCTGCGTAAATTCGTAATTTTATTACCGGAACCTTATGGACAGCCTGTTCCATTGCGGCGATCAACTCTGCTTTGGTGCGATGCGCACCTGTTCATTGCAACTGCATTTTTAGAGGATGATAACAAACATCCGCAACGCTCGGTGGCATGGGGTCAGTGGCTATTTCGGCGAGTGCCGATTTGGAAACGCCCGATCGACTTCAGGGAATTTCTTGACTGCTTCTTTTCCAGCTGATTCTGCCATTTCAATCGCGGTAACGTAAACGTACCCGGAATGCGGATGGCATGCAATGCGATATCACCTTCATTCAGACTGGGCACAAATTCGCTGCCGACCCGTGTCGTCAACAAACTCGATAAGATAACAATAATAATGGCAATCGTAACGGTAAGTTCACGGTGATTCATGGTCGCAGTCAGTATCGGCGAATAGACTTTCTTCGCCCATGCCATTACAGGACTTTCCGTCTCTTTCACCTTGCCGGATAGAAAAAATGCAATCGCTGCCGGAACAAAGGTAAGCGAAAGCACCATCGCGCCAATCAATGCCGTCACCACAGTGAGCGCCATCGGGTGAAACATTTTTCCTTCGACACTGGTCAATGCAAAAATGGGTAAGTAGACGATAATAATGATCAACTCACCATAGATCAGCACCCTTCGCGCTTCCCTGGAAGCATCAAACACCAGTTCGAGACGCTCAGTCAGCGTCAATTCCCGTCCCAGCCGCATCTGCTCATGCGCCAGTCGCCGGATACTGTTCTCAACAATGACGATGGCACCGTCCACGATAATGCCAAAATCAATTGCGCCCAAACTCATCAGATTGGCGCTCACATGATTGGTCACCATGCCGGTAAACGTAAACAGCATCGATAGCGGAATCACGAAAGCCGCAATCAATGCGGCACGCAGGTTCCCCAGAAACAGCAGCAAGACCACGATAACCAGCGCCGCACCTTCCAACAGATTTTTTGCCACCGTATGAATGGTTTTTTCGACCAGCGTGGTGCGGTCATAGACCGGTGTTGTCACAATGCCTTCGGGCAAATTGCGATTGATTTCTTCCAATTTCCTGGCTGCCGCTTGAGCCACGAGCCGACTATTTTCTCCAATCAGCATATGTACCGTGCCTAACACCACTTCTTTGCCATTCTGCGTCGCGGCGCCGGTACGTAACTCCTTGCCGATCAGAATATCCGCGACATCCTTGACACGGATCGGTGTTCCTTGCCTGGAACCCAGGATAATGTTGCCGATTTCATTCAGATTGGCAATTTGTCCGGGCATACGAACCAGATACTGTTCCCCGCTTTTTTCAATATACCCGGCTCCCACATTCAGGTTGTTACGTTCCAAGGCTGTTACCAGATCGGTTAATCCCAACCCGAAAGAAATCATTTTCTCCGGGTACGGCACCACATGAAACTGTTTGACATAACCTCCCAACGTGTTGATTTCTGTCACGCCTTTGACCATACGCAATTGCGGCCGAATGACCCAATCCTGGATTTCACGCAAATCGGTTGTCGTGTATTCAGTGCCGTCCGGTTTTCTTGCACCGGGCTTGGTGTCGACTGTCCACATAAAAATTTCGCCCAAACCTGTGGAAATAGGCCCCATCATCGGCTCAATGCCGATGGGTAACCGGCCTTTCGCCTCTTGGATGCGCTGACTGACCTGCTGGCGCGCGAAATAAACATCGGTGCCGTCTTTGAAAATCACCGTGACCTGCGACAAGCCATAGCGTGAGATAGAACGGGTATAGTCCAGATGGGGCAAACCCGCCATGATGGTCTCGATCGGAAACGTGATGCGCTGCTCGGACTCAATTGGTGAATAACCTGGCGCATTAGTGTTGATCTGAACCTGTACGTTGGTGATATCCGGCACGGCGTCAATGGGCAACTTCTGATAGCTGTAGACGCCGATGATTGCCATCATCAAGACTGCCATCAGCACGATGCCGCGTTGATAGAT
>JAMWZR010000014.1 GCA_024282035.1 Nitrosomonas sp. | reverse complement strand
GGCAGTAGCTCATACCCTGAACACCAGGCCTTGAAAAACACTTGGATGGAAAACACCAGCAGAAGCACTAAATGATTATCTAAAATCTATTCAACAACCTAGTGTTGCGACGACCGGTTGAATCCACCCAATGTGCCAGCAGGGAGCAGCTTCTGGAAATACACGGCTTTGCGGGTAGTATGAGCCGCACTGGTGATTGTTTCGATAATGCTGTGGCAGAAAGCTTTTTTTGGCAGCCTCAAACAGGAGCGAATCCATTGGTGTCATTATCAAACACGTTATGTGGCTCAGCATCGTAAATCTATTCGTTATGCCTTACTCGAAGAAAGCAATGGGGATAATCCAGAATAATGCTGATAGAGTGAAAAGTCAGAAAATCCCTATAAGGGGACTTGATGATAGCTTCTTGTGCATTGAGTATATCCTGATGGAATGAAACCAATGCCATGGACTTGCCCAATGGGCAGTCCCGATGAATTGCCACAACGTAGTGATAGCCCTCTTTTTTGGCTTCTCGCAAGGGCATGGCGATTTCAGGTGGTAATAATGTGCTCATTTCCACAATTGTCCAGGTTGTTATTCTTATATGTTGTAACCTGGAGCTAGAACGGCATTACCGCCATTTTCTTTTGGGATGATCCTGTAATTCAGGTTTTTCCTACATCCCTTGACTCAGTATTTGTAACCTCAACCAGCAGCCTCACCGATTCGATTCGCCCATCCGATAGCTTGTATTTCCATGTCTGCCAGCTCACTCAAGCTAAAAAAACCCAACTCTTGTTGCAACAACTGGACGGCCGATATGTCACCTTTCTCATTCGCTTCGATCAACTTTAATTCTTTTCCCATTCGACCATCTCGCGACAGCAATGCCTGACTCATATCGTCTGGAATACCCAATTTATCGATGATCTGTTTCATCTCTATCCCCAGCAGCACATCTAGCAGGGACAAAATTCCTACCATAAATGCTCTTTCCTGATGATTCTTGTCATGCGGCCTTTCCGCCATGGCGATAAGCTCCATCAGTTTCCCGCGTGCCGCAGCCGTTTGCATGAGCGCGTTGGACATATTGTCATTGGACTTATTGGCCGTGTAGAGCAGTAACTGAATCCATTTCTGCAGCTGCTTTCTTCCCAGAATAACGATTGCATGCTTGATTGAATTTATTTTCTGCGGCAAGCCATTGGCAACCGAATTAACCATGCGCATCAGGTTGTAACTCAATCCAGGCTGATGTTTGAATTCCCTTTCTATTTCTTCGACATCACTATCACCCATGATCAATGTTAGCAACTTCAGTAATGACAGTTTCCCGGGATCGGCTCGTTTAACCGTCATGACTTCAGGCTTAGCAAAATAGTAGCCCTGAAACATCTGAAAACCCAGTTTCATGCAGCGCATCTCGAGTTCACGATTTTCCACTTTCAACGCCAGCAACAACACTGGCCAGCGATTCAGCTCGATAACCAATTGCGTCAAATGCACTTCATCCATATCCAGCACATCTACTTTTACCACGCTGACCAGTGGCAATAGCTCTTGCACACGATCATTCATGGCAACGACATTATCGAGTGCAAACTGATAGCCTTTTTGCTTAAGCTCATTACAGTGCTGCATGAACTCTGGGGTTATCTCAACCGATTCCTTGATTTCAAGCACGACATGCTTACACGGCAACAAACTGATGATATCGCTCATGACAAGATCAGGATCGGCGTTGATGAACCCTCGCTGTCTACCCAACACGTTCTGGATACCGAATTGCCCGTAAGCATTTACGATCACACTCGCTGAAGCCGATAAATTATCGGTAACCTGCACCGCTTCCTCAGATTCCTCTTGCCTGAAAAGCAACTCGTAAGCAACTAGATTCTGGCTACGATCCAGAATTGGCTGCCGTCCCAGAAAGAAACCGCCCATCTATTTCTCCATTTCCATCTGCAAAGCATCCTGCTCGATCAATATCACCACACTTCTCCCGAAATAAATCATTATGCAACTGCACTGATCGGCATGCTTGCCAGAAAACTCAGTAGAGCAATTCGCACAACCAACTAGGTCAATGCCGGAATGGCCCGACTCTTACCCGTGCGTTTCGCTTGATAAAGCGCCTTATCGGCACGACCAATCACTGAATTCAGTGGTTCGCCAAACGAACGTATTGCCACACCTGCGCTAAATGTTATGGGAAGTACCAGATCATCACCCCGGATCAAGGAATGCTTACTTAAGCTGTTCTGCAACCTGTACATCACCGTCAGCGCCTGTTCCATCTCGATATCGGGAAGCATGATGACAAACTCCTCACCACCATACCGAGCCACCGTATCCGATGGCCGCAAAACCTCTTTAGCCACGGTTACCAGATTAATCAACACACTGTCGCCATAAGGATGTCCCAGACTATCGTTGATCTGTTTGAAATCATCCAGATCGATCAACGCAATACCCATCGACTGGCCGTTTCGATCAGCCCGCGCAGCTTCCCGCTTGAAGATCTCATCAAGTCCGCGCCGATTGTAGGCACCGGTCATCTGATCGGTTTGTACAAGCCCTTTGAGTTGCTCCAGCTCATTCTTCAGCGATTCTATTTTGTCTTCAGCATGTTTGACTTGCTCCTTGGCGCTGAAAATTTCATCGCTGAATCGCAAACCCCTGGTCTCGGACAGTACAACATCCAGTATTCGGATAATTTCATCAGCATTTCTGGTCTTGCGAATCTGATCTGCGTAGCGTTCGACTTGTTTAAAATAGCTTTCCGAATTCACTATAGTCTTCCGTTCATCTTTCATGCCTGCAGATGATTTTACTAACCGTAACATTCTTCTTTGCTTGATAGCATCGTGCATTTGCTATTCTCCTCACTTGGCCTCTTCATAAGCCAGTTAAACTGTTCTGGGGGAATTCGTTGGATTGCGAAGGAGAACCCGTTACAGCTTAAACTGCCACGGATGCAAAATTAGCAGATTGATTCAAAAGGGGATTAAATGAATAGCGGGGAAAACAGGCATTATTTCTTGAAAAAGATTTTGATTTGTTTTTAAAAACAGATCACTAAAGCATTTTAGTCTGCAACTAAAATCTGATTTTTTCCATTCTTCTTAGCACGATACAGAGCTGCATCGGCACGTTTAAAAAGACTTTCTTGCGATTCGCCAGCCTTGAATTGTGCGACACCCGCACTGAATGTTATTAACAAACGATTGTTTTCATGCAAGAAAAATTTCTTGGTTAAACTCCGACGCACTCTGGATAATATCAGCACAGCTTCTTTCAAGCCTGTATTGGGAAGCAAAATAACGAATTCTTCCCCCCCATAACGCGAAACCACATCTTCGGGGCGGGTCGTTTCTTTGATCGACTCAACCATATAGATCAACGCATCATCCCCAGCCTTGTGGCCGTGCGTATCGTTAAGTAGCTTGAAGTTGTCAATATCGAGTAAAGCGAAACATAACGGCGCGTTATGACGCACTGAACGGGATGTCTCTCGCTCAAACACGCTGTCCAGGCCTCGCCGATTCAGAATACCGGTTAGGTGGTCCTCGTGAACTTTCTCACCCATCTCCAGTAACTCATGTTCCAGTTCGGTGATTTTGTGCTGCGCCATACTCACTTCAGCACGTGCTGCAAGAAAATCGTTGCGATAATTCAGTGTGCTTTTTTGCATTGCCTGGGTATCTTCCATAATCTGCACCAGCAGCAAATTGAGTTCCTTGATATCGTCGGTGTTACTGATTTTCTCGGCATATTGTTCCAGCTTATCCTGGTATTCCCCGGTGGTATCGGTCAGTTCCTCTATATTGTTAATTAACGAGGTAACCATGCGTTTCAACGTATTTTTTGCTTCACTCAGACTACGTCTGACCTGCATCTGACGTTGCGCAATCTCTTCCAGATAGCCGGATGCCTGCTCGATAATCGCCGAATTTAAAGGTTTTGATATGGTTTCACGCAATTTGGTGATTCTTCCTTCAATCCACTGATCTTCTGACAGAATCTCCCCAGTGCTATCCATCAGCATATGAAATAGCCTGAGCAACCCTGCACTCAAGGCGGCATCCCTCTCCTCATATTGCGTCAATTCAACATAAAACTGCCGTAATGCCCTGATGTAAGGTTGTATTTCCGATTCGTCCTGAATATTCAGCGCTTGCAATGCCAACGACCTCGCCATCCCAGATAACACTTCATCGTCAATCTGGATAGCCACAACATTTTCCAGAACTTGAACAAATCCTTTCAGAATTGGCTCCGAAAAAGGAATGACATCGTTATCATCCAATTGGGCATCTACCGATGTTTCTGTTTTCTCCAATCGATATGGATTCCTTGAAGAAACCGAGTCTTCATTGGTCATACTTTCAGTTTGCTGGGATACAGTAACCAATTCGCCCCATGAGTCGATCAAGGCCTTGAGCTTGAGATGCAAGAGTTGCGAATCTTTCGCATATTTGGAGAGTACGCGATGAACGCTCTCACGCTTCTTGGCCACAGTCAATCGCCCTTGCTTGTTCTCGAGTTGGCGCAGCAGCAAGCCCAGCGTCCCCCCCCACTCTTCCGAATCTCCCCCTTCCCGTGTCTCTGTCAGGGATGTTGAAATGACTTTCGCGGGCTCTGGATCAGAAGTAGAAATTCCAGCAATCTGCACATACAATCGATGATAATTATCAGGAGTCGGAGGAATTTTGAGCGTGGCAAGCTGCTTTAGCGTTTCTCGTGCAACAAAAGTTGGATTGATATTTCTCGATTGCTTCATAGATTACCGATTTGCCATTTTGCGATTCAGTCACCAGCGCAAGAAGAACCCGATTAGCAGTAGGGATTGGTATTTTAATCTTATCTCGCCAATCGGCAAGGAAAATCACATCTTAAATAGTCGCTACTTTACTTGCTAGTCGATTAGTTTATTTATAATCGCATAGCGAATGAGTTCAGAGTTATTGGAAAGCTTCAATTTTTCCAACAAACGTGATCGGTAAACACTGACAGTCTTGGGGCTCAGAAACATTTCTGACGAAATCTCGGATAGCGTCTTTCCTGCAGCAATAAAACATAGCGTTTGATATTCCCGATCGGATAGCGTGGTATACAGAGGCTTGTCGGCATCGCTATTGATTGTATTGGCTAGCTCCTGCGCTACGGCAGGGCTGACATACTTGTCTCCTGCGGCAACCTGCCGAATGGCCACCACGAGTTGTGCCGGTGCACTTTGTTTATTCAGATAACCTGCTGCACCAGCCTTCAAGGCCCTTATCGCAAATTCATGTTCATTGTGCATGCTCAGCATCAGCACTGCGAGACTAGGCTTATCTTTCTTGATCTGCTTCAACACATCGATACCATTACGGTCAGGCAAAGAGATATCTAGCAACATCACATCGAATTTTTGCTGACGCGCAACCTTGATGGCTTGAAAACCAGTCTCCGCCTCGCCTGTCACTTTGATATCCGAAGTCTCACTCAATATCTGTTTCAGGCCTTGACGAACAATAGCATGATCATCGGCGATCATTACATTTATCATGCATCGCCCCCGCTATTTGGTTCCACGAAGCTTTTTTTTCCTGGGTATTGTTTCAAGTCTCGGTTTCTTGCCAATTTTGTTTTCCAGATCAACAATATTTCCCGCTTGCTGATCTAGATTGTCGGTCGGAATCAGAATCGTCACCTTTGTTCCCTTGTCGGAATCACCAGATACATGAAAATTACCCTTGAGCTGCTGACACCGTTCGCGCATACCTCTAATCCCGAAAGACTCATGCTTATCCAAGTCACCGGGCTTGATTCCGCAACCATTATCGGACACTTCCAACAGAACCAGCTTATCAAGTTCGAACAGTTTAACTTGAATGCGTGTTGCACGTGAATGTTTGGCAATGTTAGTCAGTGTCTCCTGAAAAATTCTGAAAATGGCAATAGCCAAGTCGGAATCCAGTGGAATTTCCTCTTCTCCACACGACACCTTGCAAGCGATACCGGTACGGTCACTAAATTCCTTTGCCTGCCACTGCACGGCTGCAACGATGCCGCAATCCAGAATGCCTGGGCGCAAATCCAATGAAATACGCCGAGTACTCTCCATCACCCTGTCAACCAGGCAGTCGATTGAACGGGCTTTTTGCTGGTAAAACTCCGGCTTTTTGGCGGTTCCGTCGATACAAGGAAATAACTCGCACTTGATGGCTGTCAGCGTACCCCCAATGTCATCATGAATTTCCCGGGCAATTCGTGCGCGCTCTTGTTCCTTGATTTTCTGCAAATAAGAGGAAAGTTCGGCCAATTGTTCGCGTGAACGCGCTATTTCACGCTCAGCCAATTTGTTCCGGGTAATGTTGATCATGATTCCATCCCAGATGGTTGTTCCATCTACCAGCTTACGCGGGGTAGCCCGCAAACTGATCCATTTGATGTCATTGTCACCTTTTACCTGAATGCAACCTTCCCAGTTCCACGTTGACAACTGTTCTGCAGAAGTGATCATGAGTTGATGGTAAGACTTGCGATCATCGGGCAAAACCAGATCCGGAAATAATTCTGGATGCGCCATCAGCACCTTGGGAGACAAGCCTAGCAATGTTTCGCTGGCATCACTCACGTATGGAAAGCTTGTGCGATTATTGTGCGTCAATAAAAACTGAAAAACCACTCCTGGCAAATTCGATGTAATGGCTTGAAACAATACTTCGCTTTTCTGCAGTGCGCTTTGGATGGAAATGAAATGCTGATAATTCTTTACCTCACGCAAACTACGCCGTATGGCAGGCACCAGTCTCGCAGGATTATTTTTCAGTACAAAATCATATGCTCCCAGCGACATGATATGTTCTGCCGCTTCTTCACCTGTTTGTCCGGATACGACAATCACAGGGATATCCACTCCCTGGCTTCTGATGGTTTGCAATACGGTCTGCGCATCAAGCGATGGCAGATCATAATCAGTCAGTACGACATCCCACTCACCATTCAGCAGTGCATCCAACAAACCATCCTGCGAAGAAACACGCACAATTTCGGACTTAAACCCGCCTTGCGCGAGGACAAGCACGATCTGATTTGCATCTTCCTCACACTGTTCCACCATCAGTACTTTCAATTTTTCATCATGGATCATCTCAGCACCTTACAGGTTGCAGCCGATATATCTCGGACTTAAAGAAATACACACAATTAACCGACTGAATTTCTTTTATTTTACAAGATAAATTCATAAGAAAAAAGAATTCATGTGTTTTCTGCTATCACAGATCACGACAAATTGGAATAGCAACCAGTGACATCAATCCTAAACTTTTCAAAACGCAGTCCGATAACTGCAAACAACGGCGGTTACATACCTTCTTGGATTGCAGGGAAAACCAACGGAACTGGCAATCGTGCCAAATCATAGTTATTAAAAAGGAGAACCCAAATGCCACAAATCATTAATACGAACATTGCTTCGTTATCAGCACAACGTAATCTGAATAGTTCACAAAGCTCACTGAGCACTTCTCTGGAGCGCTTATCTTCAGGCTTGAGAATTAACAGCGCAAAAGATGATGCTGCCGGTCTGGCGATTTCCGAGCGTATGACCGCACAAGTCCGCGGTTTGAACCAGGCTGCTCGTAATGCCAATGACGGTATCTCGATGTCACAAACGGCTGAAAGCGCATTGAGCGAAATGGGCAACAACTTGCAACGTATTCGTGAACTGTCTGTTCAAGCTTCCAATGCCAGCAACACAGCCAGCGATCGTGCTGCACTGCAAGCTGAGGTGACACAGCTGACTGCAGAGATTCAACGCGTTGCTACCCAAACCCAATTCAATGGATTGAATTTGCTAGATGGTTCATTCAGCACACTCAATTTCCAGGTAGGCGCGAATGCTGGTCAAACCATCTCCGCATCTTCAGGTAACTTCCAAACCAATTCATTCGGTAACTATCGTATTGGTGGCTTGGCCGCTTTCAATCCTGGTGGTGCTGGTGATCTGGTTGCCGGAACCATCGGCGCAAACAGTGATGCATTCGGTAACTCAGTATTGCTGAGCGGTGCTATCGGTGACGCATCTGGTGTGAATGGCGCTGCTCAACAAGGTGATTTCAGAATCTCAACCGGTTCTGGCAACTTCGATGTGTATTATCGCGCCGGCGCCAGCGCCAAGGAGATCGCCGCAGCCATTAATGGCACCGGTAGCGGTGTTAAAGCCAACGCCACGACTGAAGTGGTACTGGGCGCCGGAACTGGTGCTGGTGTCGGTTTTGAACAAAACACCACGTACTCGTTCGCCATATCAACTGATTATTCGGATCCAACTAATGCCAATACTGTTGATCCGAAATACACCACCGTTTCTTTTAAAACAGGTGGATCGGACGACGCCTCCGATGTCGACTCTGGCAATTACCTGAGCACAGCGGTTCAAGCATTCAATGATGCTTCCGCAAAAACCGGATTTACCGCCGAAGCTGTGTTGACTGAAGATGGTTACTGGGCCCTCAAATTAACGAATTCAAATGGTGAGGACCTTCGCATTCTAAACAACTCCTATGACAATACCGGAACTGCTCAGAACGTACTCGTTTCAGATATCGCTGTACTTGATGGTGATACAAACACGGCTGATAGTCTGGCACTCGATCTCACCGGAGGTGGCTTGGATACAACGACTGGTGCATGGACCAATGGAAATGGTGCCTGGTTGACAGGCAAGGTTACCCTTGATTCGGCCAAATCCTTCAGTGTTACGACAGCCGTTGCCGATGTCTTCCAAGATGCTGGAACCCCAGGAACTGCAGTAGCAGGCACGTATGGCGCACAACTGCAACAAGTCAGTGCAATGGACGTATCCACATTTGATTCTGCACAAAGGACATTGGCAATCGTGGATTCGGCTTTGACCACAGTAAACGATCAGCGTGCACGTTTCGGTGCGATGCAAAACAGACTGCAAAGCACGATCAGCAATCTGCAATCATCATCGGAAAATCTGTCCGCTTCACGTTCTCGTATTAGGGATGCAGATTTCGCAGCCGAATCGGCCAATCTGACTCGTGCTCAGATTCTGCAACAAGCTGGTACGGCAATGCTGTCGCAAGCTAATCAATTACCACAAAATGTATTGTCTCTGTTGAGATAATTAATTAACCAGAAAGATGCGGGGCGGCTATCTAATCACAACTGATCAGCCACCCCGTTTTGTCACTTTTAAGGAGAATTAACATGATTACTAACTCAATTGCAGGCAAGGAGGGATCATATCAACCCGTACCGGTTCCGGCCAGTCCAGCAAACATGATTGGGGTCAACAAGACTGGCGACGTTGCCAATGCCGTAACTCAACCCGCCAAACCCGAACAAGTTCAAGAGGCCATTGACCAGATTCAGAAATTCACGCAAACCTTAGCTCAGAATCTGAATTTCTCCATCGATGAAGAAACCGGAAAAACTGTAGTCAAGGTCATGGATACTCAAACCAATGAAGTCATTCGGCAGATCCCTTCAGCTGAAGCAATCGACATTGCCCGCACCATCGGCAAAATTCAGGGCACCTTGTTTAACGATAAAGCTTAACCAGTAATAGACTCTGAAAAGAGGAGGAAAAATGATTTCATCTCCAGGTTTAGGTTCAGGACTCGATGTCAACGGAATCATTAGCAAGCTCATGACTATTGAGCAACAGCCCTTGGTGAACTTGGCCCAGAAGGAAGCCTCATATCAAGCGCAGCTCTCTGCTTATGGCAATCTGAAAAGCGCTCTATCAACATTTCAGAGTGCTACCAAAACACTGGATAATGCGTCGCTGTTTACCGGTGTCAAAGCTTCCGTTGTCGACACTTCGCTGGCGACGGTTAGTGCAACATCGAAAGCAACTGTTGGTTCACATCAGATTGAAGTGCAAGCTCTAGCACAGGCGCAGAAAATCAAATCCGAGTCCATTCCATCCGTTACCGACACAATCGGTAGCGGAACATTAACTATCGAGTTCGGTACTTACAACGGAGATGGAACTTTTACAAGCAACCCCAAGACTTTACCGAAAACCGTCACAATAGGATCGGATCAATCTACTTTGTCGGGTATTCGCGACAGTATCAACAAGGCAAACATTGGCGTCACTGCCAGCATCGTCAATGAAGGTAGCGGCAATCGATTGGTCATTGCTTCCAATGAAACAGGGCTAAGCTATGCTCTCAAAATCACGGCCTCCGATGACGATGGAAATAATACTAACAATGCCGGTTTATCCAAGCTCATCTACGATGCATCGACCGGTGGCACCAGCAACATGAGTGAAACCGTGGCAGCCAAGGATGCGGCTATCGTCCTGGATGGGATCAGTATCAGCAAATCATCCAATACGATCAAGGACGCACTGGAAGGTGTCACTATTAATCTGCTGACAGCCAAAGTTGGCACAGCCACAAGTTTGACGGTTGCACAAGACACAACAAGCATACAGACTGCTGTCGGTACTTTGGTCACTTCTTATAATGAATTGCAAAAAACGATCACCAGTGTCTCCAACTATGATAAAGACAATAAACAAGCATCGATCTTAACTGGTGATTCTACAGTCCGTGCCATTCAAACCCAGTTGCGAAATGCATTAGGCTCCATACTTCCCGACAGAGCAGTAGGAGAGTTGAGTTCTCTATCCCAGGTTGGGGTGACTTTCCAGAAAGACGGTACGTTGACTGTGGATAGCAGCAAATTGACTGCTGCACTGGCCGATCCAACCAAAAACGTTGCCGGGCTATTTTCCAATAATGGCCTTGCCACAAAGCTCAACAAAGTAGTCACGGATATGCTTCAGAATAATGGTTTGCTCGATGGCCGCATGGATGGAATCAACGCTTCCATCAAGACTCTCGGGAAAGACCAGGAAATGTTGACAAACCGCTTACAGGATGTGGAAACACGTTACCGTGCTCAATTCACGGCTCTTGACACGATGATTGCCAGCATGAATCAGACCAGCAGTTTTTTGACACAACAGTTAGCCAAGCTACCCGGCTCTAGCAGTAATTAGACATTTGTAAAAATTCCCAAAGGTACAAGCAATGTTCCCAGTCATGAATAAAGCAATATCCACATATCAACGCGTGGGCGTAGAAACAGGTATCGAATCGGCTAATCCTCACAAACTGATTCTGATGTTGTTCGAAGGCGCACAGGAAGCGCTGACCAGAGCCAAAGTACACATGCAAAAAAACGAGATTCCCGAAAAAGGACAAATGATCTCGAAAGCCATCATGATCATTGATCATGGCCTGAAAGATAGCCTTGACATGAAAGCGGGTGGCGATCTGGCCCTAAAACTCCAGAGTCTCTACGAGTACATGACTCATCGCTTATTGACAGCCAATATCCAGAATGACCAGGAAATGATTACCGAAGTCTATAACCTGCTTTCAGAGTTATATGGTGCATGGAAGGAAATTGGGGAACCGGCAAATCACCAGATTCCGAATAAAACAGGGTATTAATTCATGATTTCTAGCAAGCTTCGTACGCTTCCCGTTTGAAATCGTCTTCTAAGCATTCTCCAAGAATAAATAGAAAAAATCCCAACCCTATTTGAACAAAACTATATTAAAGGCGGACAAAAACAATGGATGGCTTACATACAATTCTGACATATAAAGCTATTTTAGAAACAACGGGGAAAATGCTGGTTGCTGCTAAAAATGGTGAATGGGATTTACTCATATCATTAGAAAAAGAATGCAAACATTTAACCGATTTACTAAAAGAGAAAAAGCCAGAGCCAAACTTAAGTGATGAATTATTACAAGAGAAAATCGAAATCATTCATCAAATCCTGGAAGACGACGCTCAAATCAGGGCCATTACTGAACCATGGATGATAAGACTTCAAGAAATTCTGTGTGCCAATGGATACACTAGAAATCTCCAGCAAACCTATCAATCGTTCGAGAACATCTAATCGTTTCGATCCGAATAGATGCATCTTTGTAGCGAAAAAAGATGTAAGTTGAGGGGGGAAAGTAATCATGATTCCGATTACTGCAAAACCAGATCTGGTTACCCCCTTAACTCAAATCAAATCAATCACACCTGTTTCAACTGATCTCGATTCACAAAAAAACAATTCTGAATTCCTGCCCGGGCAGAAATACCAAGCACTCGTTGATTCACGTTTAGCGAACGGCAATGCACGTGTCCTGATTGCCAATCAGTGGTTCCAGATGCAATTACCCGAAAATTTCCAAGCGGGTACAAAAATAGAGTTGTCAGTCACATCTCGATTGCCCGATCTCCAGTTTCAAATTGTTAATTCGGTTCAAGAGCAAGCAAGCGATCAACCAGCAACAATCAGTTCCACCGGCAAATTGATCAGCACTCTACTAAATGGCGCACAAAAGCAATCAACACCTACCCCTCAAAATAATCAGATATCCCCTCCCATCTCAGCAGGGTCTTCCATAAATAGCCCCGAATTACCAAGTTTATTGCAGAAAGCAATTTCTCAAAGTGGATTATTCTATGAATCTCATCAAGCACAATGGATTAATGGAGAGAAGACACTGCAAAGTCTTCACCAAGAACCCCAGAACAAAATGAATTCAACAGTGATGGCAATGGATCAATCCGCAACGAGAGCAGTTGCAGCAAGTTCCAATACTATGGAAGTTGCAGTGAATAACCAGGTTACTACTTTGGTGACGCAGCAACTCTCTACTCTGGAAACCGGACAGGTTGTTTGGCGCGGTGAGATATGGCACAACCAACCCATGGAGTGGGAAATCTATGAGCAACCTGAAGATCACGGGAAAAATGAGCATGAACAAACAGCTCAATGGCATACGAGGTTACATCTCACAATGCCAAACCTGGGTGAGATCACAGCCAGAATTGCATTCGGACCTCATGGATTAACGATCAAACTGGATGCCATCGATATGGACACCGTAGATCTGCTGAAAAATAACCAACAGCCTCTCACCTCGCAAATACAAGCAACTGGCTTGAATATTCAGTCTGTTGAAATCCATCAGCATGAAGAATAATGAACCTTTACCCACAGCTGTAGCGCTCGCTTATCGGGAGGGTCAAATTGCTCCCAAAGTGGTTGCCAAAGGAAGGGGATTGATCGCTGAGGAAATTATCCATCGTGCCAAAGAAGCCGGAATTTATGTGCATGAATCAAGAGACCTGGTCGCATTGTTGATGCAGGTTGATCTTGATGATCGCATTCCTCCGCAGCTTTATGTTGCTGTCGCCGAGCTTCTTGCCTGGTTATATAAACTGGAACATAGCAAGTATCCACCTGAAATCAATGGTGATATTACTAAATAGAATGAATTATCCAATTTTGGGAGAATGAATAATGCAAAAGTCGATTTCGAAAATGGAAACACCTCAAATATCCGAATCCACCCCAGTTTCCGCAGAAGATAAAAATGAAGAATTTCGCGTTCATTCCGAAAAGGACATTATTTATATCCTGCGAGACATCATGCAAACCAAAACGCTGTTAAGCGTTTATCTGGGAACCAGCGGGAGTTTTTTCCTGACGACTATTCTGTCCATCGATCCCAATCATAAAACCATGATCATCGATTTTGGCGCCAACGACAAACTCAATCAACTCGCGTTAGAGACCAAAGACTTGATTTACGTAACCTCACACAACAAAGTAAAGATTGAGTTCGTTTGCAACCCTCCAAAGAAAACCGAATTTGAAAGCAAACCTGCATTCTCCGTTGCCATTCCCAGTTCATTACTAAGAATCCAAAGACGGGACAATTTCCGTGTTACTACACCGATTACCAAACCCCTGAAATGCGTCATTCCAACCTCGACGAACAACATTTCTGCCCAAACCGAGATCACCGTATTGGACATTAGTTGCGGCGGTATTGGCGCTGTAGATCGCCAGGTTGAAACCAGTCTGGATCTTGCTCCCGGAACCGTTTTTGACAATTGCCAGATTAACTTACCCGATATCGGCGTCATCAACACGTCGATAACTATCAGAAATTCCTGCACGATCAAATCTCATAGTGGTGATACCTATCACCGCATAGGTTGCCAATTCATCGGATTACCTGCTAAAACGGAAGCAATGATACAACGCTATATCGTCAAGCAGGAGCAACTTAAAAAGCAGAATGCCGCATGATCACTTCAAATTGCGATGGCAACAAGCTAAGCATTGCCGCCTCATTGAGAAATTAAAAAGGTAGAACAAAGTCTAGTGAAAGCAGAATCTGATCCTTATTGCCCCCATATGGGCGATAGACCGGTGCATGATATGCATCGACTCGGTCATATCGGATATTGGGTCGGATACTGAGCTTCTTGATGGCATTCCATCGGATGTTTAACGCTTTTGCTGCACTCCAGTTCAACCCCGCTGTAACCGCATAGTAATCTGCAGGCATTATCGTGATACTACGCTTATCTCCAGCATAGCTAAAATCTGGACCTGTCATTGCTGCAGACACCCTGAATGGGGATGGATTACGAAACCCATCACGATCACGAAACCACTCCCCTCGCAATCCAATTGACAAATCATGCGTCAATTCATAATACAGATGCGTCACGACACCCATCCACTGCGTATCCTTAACTCCATGATACTTTGGATTGTCTATTGCAATACCATTTGCAAAACCATGAACATGATGCAACACCAATTGTGTTTTGGAATTGATCTTATGTTTGAAGACCGTGTTGTACATGGCCCAGATTTCGTTGCTTCGAGTAGAAATCTCACCATATGTCCCTGTCACATTGAGCGTGGTCGCTTGGTCATCACTGGTCCACATGACCCCAAAAATTCCACCCCAGTTGCCCAGCTGTCGATTCCACCCCCCATCCCAGCCTCCTGTCGCACTTCCGGTAACAGCGCTACCTGAAACAGACCAATTCTTATTGATCATATAGTTGGCTTGCACACCAGTATGCGTAAAAGGCTCACCTGCATTAAACGAATAGGCACGCGTGTAAAAAAAGTTATCCGGCGCAGGTACGGTTTCAAATCCAGTGGGGGAATAAAAATGCCCTACTTTCAGATTGAGACCATTCTTGCCAATAACAGGTATATGCATTTCCAGATAAGCTTGTGGCAGTGCAATGTTGTAGGTTCTCGTCGATGCGCAACAAATATCAAGATCCCAGTTATTTCTCTTAAGCGATTCTCCGGTATGAACATCTGCCAGCGGCACACCAAATGCCTGGGTAAAAATGGCATCCGTGCCAAACAGGAAATCAAAACGCCCACCTATATCCCATGATTTGGTCTCTGATAGCACCGAACGCTGCACATACAGGTTGAACTGATTGAGCTGGAAACGATTTGCCTGATCAGCAAAAACTACCGGACCATTGAAGCCATCGGTCTGTCTAGGATTGAAAGTTGCGCCGCCATTGATCCAACCACCTGTCTCTATACGATTATTTTCAATGAATTTTTTAAAATTGTTCGCATAAATTGTCATTGAAAAAGCTAATGAAAAGACGATGCCAAGCAACTTGGCAAGTAGCAAAAAACTATATTTGGGATTCATCTTGATGATCGACAGTTTACTTATCCGAAAAACTGCAAGCAGTTAATGTTTAAGCGTTAAGCAAGTACTGAATTGTTGTGAATTGTTGTGAATTGTTGTGAATTGTTGTGAATTGTTGTGAATTGTTGTGAATTAAAGATTCGACTGCATGTTGCATGCGAAGTATATGAGCAAAAAACAACTAGGATTCGGAAAGAGAAATCATGACCGGCACCCCGCTTTTCTCTCTGATCGCTTGCCTCAATGCCTCCTCGTCAATCTTAAAATCGGACAAGAGCTTACCTCTATTCCCTCTCGTGGCGAGAAAATCGTTAATTGCATTTACGACCATATTACCGTAATCGGCATACTTCGATTCATCCTCTTCCAACGGTGGATGCAGTTCAATAAAAAGCGAATCCAGCAACCAACCCAGTTTGATCGGTTGATTGACAACCTGCACTTTTGTTCCAACTGGAATCTTGTCAAATAGTTTTTCGATGTCTTCAGGGTACATTCTTATGCACCCCGACGACACGCGCATTCCCACACCAAAAGGTTTAATGGTGCCATGAATCAAGTAACTCCCACCGGGAATACTTAAGCGCATGGCATGGCGACCTAATGGGTTAGTTGGTCCGGGAGGCACGATACTCGGATACGGTTGTTCACCGTTAGCAATCCTGTCCAACTGTAGTGACTTAGGTGGTATCCAAGTGGGATCCTTTTTTTTCTCCACGATCTTGGAGACTCCCAATGGAGTCACCCAATCCATCCTGCCTATACCAACCGGGTAGGTAATGACCTCGGGTTTTTCCCCTTTCTTCGTATCGGGGAAATAATAAATTCTCATTTCCGGAAGATTGAGCACTAACCCGCTTCGCTCGGCATTCGGAATGATATACCGACTGGGAAGCACAACTGTTGCACCATCTTCCGGCAACCAACGATCAACAGTTGGATTGGCCAGCAAGATCTCGATTTGCCCAATATCGTATCGGCGGGCAATATCCAACAAAGTCTCCTCTCGACTGATTTGAACAGATTTAATCTGACCAAAGACATCGATACTCGGGGGCGGGAGAATCCACGTTTCCGCACAAGTCGAAGACAAATAAAAAAATCCACACAGCAAATAAAAAGTAAATCTACACATTATGTATGCACAAAGCCGTATGTATGTGAGTGAGTTTCCGCAATATGCCTTTAACAACAATCGATTCAAACGTTATTGGTGAAAAAGCCATCCTATCCAAATTCAATTTGCTAACCAAACAAAAAATTGACATATACCGAACAATTTCGTCATTCATTTTCTCATTTTTAATTGAAAAAATAAGCATATGAATAAGCCTATAGCTATAAAAACAACAATGATGTTGCCAATATACAACAAAAAAGCAATTTAAAACTCAAAATCCTCGACTTTTTCTTGCAGTTTACAACTGCGTTGTGCACAATCGATCCAAACCTTCAGATTATAGAAGGTCCGATTATCGGGTGCATTTCGTCAATGGAGCGTAGTACCCAGTAAATGTTAGATGCCCCAATTATCTTTAATTAAAGGAGAACTTCGGTATGAAAAAGAAACTTATTTCGCTGGCAATCGCCGGTGCACTCGCTGCTCCAATGGTTGCATCAGCACAAGGAACAAACGTAACACTTTTCGGTAGTGTACAAGCTGAATACGCTACTGTTAACAAAGAAAACCAAAGTAGCCAAGCACACATTGGTGATGACACCGGTCGTTCAAGATGGGGAGCTCATATCACCGAAAACCTGGGTGCCGGCTTCAAGGCAAAAGCTCATATCGAGTATGGTTTTAATACCGGTAGCGGCGCTCTAGGTGTTGCACGCGAAAGATGGGTTGGATTGGCCAATGATAGCTGGGGTGAAGTGAAATTTGGTCGTGTTCAATCACCATTCAAGGATTTCGCAGGTGGTATGACCATTGATCCATTCGCATATACAACCCTGCAAGCTGGCGGTAGCGGTGGCACCATGATGGCATCTGCTAATGGCTATGGTTCAGGCGCACAAGGTTTTGTTAATAGCGCGGTTCGCTATGACTCTCCAAAAGTTGAAGGCTTCAGCTTTGCAGGTATATTGATGCCAGGAGACTCAAACAGACTTGATGCAGCAAACTTTATCTCTCCCACAAGCGGCTTTCAGGGCAGTCAATCCAATGCCGGTGGTGAAGATGGTGAATGGGATTTCCAAGTTGCCGGCAAATATGATGCTCAGTACCAAGGTCACAATTTAGCAGTATTCGGCGGCTATTCTCGTGACAATCTCAGCACTCGCCAAAGAACAAACTTTGGTCTGAACAACAATGAGCATGTTTGGCGTGGTGGTGCAATGTGGAGTTTCCAAAGCTTCAAATTGAGTGGTCAATATGAAAATATCAACAATGCAGTAGGTGCAGCAACCTGTACCAATGCCGCCGCACTGGGTAACCCAGCCACAGGCTTACCAGATACTCGCGGACAATGTAATTCAGCCATGAATCTTGGCGGTGATGGCAATATCTGGTTCGCAAGCGGTCAATATGACTGGGGCAATACCAGCTTTATCGCTCAAGGTGGACAAACTCATGCACATGGAACTGGTTTAGCACAGAAACGTGAAGTCAGCAGCTTCACAGTCGGTGCAATTCATAACCTGAGCAAACGTTCGAGCTTGTTTGGTGGTTACCAACGTGCGATGGTTAACGATAGAAACGCAACATTCCAAGATTCCAATACATGGTCTATTGGTATGCGTCACAATTTCTAATCAAGAAAATCAAGTATTAATAAAAAAGGCACCGCAAGGTGCCTTTTTTATTGCCAGAAAGAAATATAATAAGTCCAATCATCACAAAACTTAATTCAATGGAGATCACATAATAATGAGTATGAAAAAATGGACTGACGATGAGCTGATGATGACGCATGAGAAACTGGAAGCATGGAACAAGCAGGTTGGTTCCGCCGGTTCAAAGCTATGGCTCTTTACAGCATTTCTAGGCGCATTTGCCATATCTACTGGCTTTGCTTTCATGTTTTTCGATGGCGTAGATATCATGAATATTGCATTGATTATCATGGGCACGATCACCTGTGCTTCTTGGTATATGAGTGATAAAAGGCGAAAAGACAATATCGCATATTTGGCTGAAATCAACAAAGAAATCAAATCCAGGAAATTGAAGCCTAGTACTCAGTCAGAGGACAAAAATGATGTAGAGACACTGCGGACATCAAATGACCCCAAAGAATCCGAAAGCACGAAGGAATGATTTAACCCAAAACCTTTCAAGTACGAATGGATAAATTATTATCAAGAATGCTGCGATTTATCTCGTCAGGAATCAATCACCGACAAGATACTTTACCCCAAGAAAATCTAGGATTTGATCTAGTGCTCCGTTCCGAAGATCGCATAATTTTTGAAACTTTCTGTCAGTTCATCTGGTTCCAGGGCGACCCTCTACCACTGATTCTTGATGTCCAAGATGCAATCTACACTGAGCAAGGCATTACTCTGGATGCACTCCAGCAACTCGAAGCAATCGGTTTAGTACAATTGAACGAATCAGGATTTATCAAAAGAGGATTTGGCAAACACACGCGATTATTTTATTGTGGCAAACCCACAAAAATCGGGTTTCCACAGGATGCAGACAATTCACTTGACCTAGGCCACGTACTACTCACGAATCAGGGTAAAGAATTGGCTCTCACTATTCACTCCCTCAGAAATCAGCAATTCTATGAATATGTAATCAACCGCTGGTTTCAAGAAGGGTTGCTACTCTCCTCGATTCAACTCAACAAAGATTGGAAAACCATTCCCAGTCATAACGTTTGCTCTCTTACAAAACCAGAATGACACGGTAATCGTTAACATTGGTAAATGTCGGCCCTGTAGAAATCAAGCCCTCCAGTCGATTGAAAAAGGTAAAGGCATCGTTATCATGCAAGTAATTCAATCCGTTTAGCTCCAGCTCTTTTGCCCGAGCAAAGGAATCCGGTGTGATAATAGCGCCGGCGTTGCTTTCACTCCCATCCAATCCATCGGTATCGCACGCCAATGCATAGACATTCTCGGCACCGTCAAGCTCAATGAGCAATGACAACAAGAATTCGGTATTACGACCACCACGTCCGTGTCCTTTCACGGTAACGGAGGTTTCACCACCCGACAATAACGCGATCGGTGCACGCAATATCTGCGGATAATGCCGAATTTCCCTGACCAGCGCTGCATAGCTCTTGGCAATTTCCCGCGCCTCACCGGTCACACTGTCGCCCAGAATCAATGTCTGGATTTGTCGATTCTGAAAGTAACCGGCAGCCGCAACCAAGGACTCATGGGCGTGAGCAATAACCTTATTAGTGACACGCCTGAATACGCGCGAACCAGGTTTGGGCGTTTCCAGAGCAGGGTCTTTCAGGCCTGCCAACAAGACGTTTTTGATGGAAAAAGGCACTTCGATTCGATATCGTTCCAGCAAGGCAAGTGCATCGACAAAAGTAGTGGGATCCGGTGCACAGGGCCCCGATGCGATATGTGTCACGGCATCGCCGGTCACATCCGATATGATCAATGCCAGCAATGGCGCTTCACATGCCGCCGCCAGTCTCCCCCCCTGAATTGCCGAAACATGCTTCCGGATAGTATTGATTTCCTGAATACTCGCCCCACAACGCAACAACTGGCGTGTTAGCTCCTGCAAATCCAGCAACGGCACTCCGGCAACCGGCAACGATAATAGACTCGACCCTCCACCGCTCAACAGGCATAACAATAAATCTTCCGGCCCCAGTGCCTGCACCATGGATAAAATCTGTTGCGATGCCGCTTCACCATTTCCGTCTGGAACAGGATGTCCGGCCTCGATTACCTTGATCCTCTGAGTGGGTAGTTGATGCCCATACCTTGTAATCACCAGGCCATCCAATTCGGCGTGCGGCGGCCACGCTTGCTCAACAGCCTGCGCCATTGCTGCTGCAGCCTTGCCAGCCCCGACCACACATGTTCTTCCTTTGGGAGGATCAGGCAAATGATACGGCACAACATGGATAGGATCTGCAGCCCTCACTGCACTGTAAAAACTCTCCAACAAAAGTTCATTCGGATTCATCAGCTCAACATGGGCTGCAAATAATGACCGGTAAAACTGTTCTCATTACGTGCTACATCTTCAGGAGCACCCTCGGCAATGATTTGCCCGCCACCGTCGCCACCTTCCGGACCAAGATCGATGATCCAGTCAGCCGTTTTGATGACATCCAGATTGTGTTCGATAACCACCACGGTATTGCCATGATCCCGCAATCGGTGCAGCACCTTCAGCAGTAGATCGATATCGTGAAAATGCAAACCGGTTGTCGGCTCATCCAGAATGTACAGAGTACGCCCGGTATCACGTTTGGATAACTCCAACGACAGCTTCACGCGTTGCGCTTCACCACCGGACAATGTGGTCGCAGACTGCCCCAGTGTAATGTAACCAAGCCCCACCTCGAGCAGGGTTTGCAGCTTGCGCGCCACGACCGGTACTGCAGAAAAGAATTCATGGGCATGCTCCACGGTCATGTTCAATACCTCATTGATATTCTTACCCTTATATAGAATTTCCAGCGTCTCGCGATTGTAGCGTCGTCCATGACAAACATCGCAGGTGACATAGATATCCGGCAGAAAATGCATTTCCACCTTGATGACGCCGTCTCCCTGACAGGCCTCACATCGCCCACCCTTGACATTGAAGGAAAAACGGCCTGGCGCATAACCTCGCTCGCGTGCTTGCGGTACGCCGGCAAACAGCTCGCGAATGGGCGTGAACAGTCCCGTATAAGTTGCCGGATTGGAGCGCGGCGTGCGACCGATCGGACTCTGATCCATGTTGATCACCTTATCAAAAAATGCCAACCCTTCGATCTGCTGGTATGGCGCCGGTTCAGCGTTACTGGCATATAAATGCTTGGCCACTGCTCGGTGCAGGGTCTCGTTGATCAATGTCGATTTGCCGGAACCCGAGACTCCAGTTACGCAGATAAAAAGCCCCACTGGCAAATTGAGCGTGACATGTTTGAGATTATTTCCCGACGCCCCAGAAATTTGTAGCAATCGATCTGGATTGGGCGCATGGCGTTTGTCGGGCACATGAATTGCCATCTTTCCGGACAGATATTGTCCCGTCAGCGAATTGTCATCTTCCTGAATTGCCAGCGGTGTGCCCTGAGCCACCACAAATCCGCCATGCTCACCCGCCCCAGGCCCCATATCGACGACATAATCCGCGATTTGAATGGCATCTTGATCGTGTTCGACGACAATGACGCTATTGCCCAGATCACGCAAATTTTTGAGCGTATCCAGCAAACGGCCATTATCCCGCTGATGCAAACCAATTGAGGGTTCGTCGAGCACATACATCACGCCGGTCAAGCCCGAACCGATTTGACTGGCCAGACGGATTCGCTGCGCCTCCCCCCCCGACAGGGTATCGGCGGAACGATCGAGTGAAAGATAATCCAGACCGACATTATTCAGAAATTGCAACCGGCTTGAGATCTCTTTGACTATGCGCTCTGCAATGGATTGCTTATGTCCCGGCAGTTCCAGCTGATCAAAAAACTGCTTGGCCGTTTTAAGCGGAAGCGCGCTGATCTGATAGATTGCCTGCCCGGCAACATGCACATGCCGAGCCGCCTTGCATAAACGCGTACCTTGACATTCCGGGCATGTTTGCGCATTGAGATACTTGGCCAGTTCTTCACGAACCGTTTGCGATTCGGTTTCTTTGTATCGTCGCGTCAGATTCGGGATGATGCCTTCGAAAGCATGCGTTTCCTGCTGCTTGCGACCACTCTCGGTCAGATAAGTAAAATGAATTTTTTCCTTTCCCGAACCATGCAGAATGATGTTTCGAATCGACTCGCTCAAATGCTCAAAGGGTGTTTCCAGATCAAACTGATAATGCTCGGCCAGACTGGTCAATAACTGGAAATAGAACTGATTGCGCCGGTCCCAGTTCTTCACTGCACCGGCTGCCAAAGACAAATGAGGAAATGCGACCACGCGCGCGGGGTCAAAAAACGTAATCTGCCCCAATCCATCACACTTTTGACAGGCGCCCATCGGATTATTGAAAGAAAACAACCTTGGCTCCAGTTCGGACAAAGCGTAGCTACACACCGGGCAACTGAATTTCGCAGAAAATAGATGTTCCTGTCCTGTATCCATTTCTACTGCAATGGCACGCCCTTCCGAATGCCGCAGAGCCACCTCGAAAGATTCTGCCAACCGCTGTTTGACTTCCATTGATACCTTGATGCGATCAATCACCACTTCGATGGTGTGCTTCTTGGTTTTTTGCAGCTTTGGCAATGCATCGATTTCATAAACTTCGCCATCGATTCTTAGTCGCACGAATCCCTGCGCTCGCAATTCGTCGATCAAATCTGCCTGTTCACCCTTACGTTCCACAATCAGCGGAGACAAAATCATCAGTCGCGTCTCTGATGGCAGTTGCAAAACATGGTCGACCATTTGTGAAACACTCTGTGCAGACAGCACGATATTGTGTTCCGGACAGAAAGGATCACCAACGCGGGCAAACAGCAGTCTCAGATAATCATGAATTTCGGTTACCGTACCCACGGTTGAGCGCGGATTGTGAGAGGTCGCTTTCTGTTCAATGGCAATCGCAGGTGAAAGTCCTTCGATCAAATCCACATCGGGCTTTTCCATCAACTGCAAAAACTGTCGCGCATAGGCTGAAAGCGATTCAACATAACGGCGCTGTCCTTCGGCGTATAGCGTATCAAATGCCAGAGAGGACTTGCCCGATCCCGATAGTCCGGTTATGACAACCAGCTTGTTCCTAGGCAGATCAAGCTGAATATTTTTAAGATTGTGGGTTCGTGCGCCCCGAATTCGTATCGATTCCATGAACTATCTATGTATGAGTCAACCTGTTAATATACCCAACTTTTTGGGAATATCACAACCTGATTCATGTCTGCTTCATCTTCTTCTGAAAAAATGTCCCCGGTAGAACGACGCGCCACTATTGGCCTAGCTGGCGTATATGGTCTGCGCATGTTTGGGTTATTCATTATCCTGCCAGTATTCGCTTTTTATGCAGAAAAGCTGCCCGGTGGCGACAACTACACACTCATCGGTATTGCTTTAGGAGCTTATGGCTTGACGCAGGCACTGCTGCAAATCCCTTTTGGATGGTTATCAGACCGCATCGGACGCAAACCTGTCATCTATCTAGGCCTGATTCTATTTGCGGCTGGCAGCCTGATTGCAGCCACTGCAACTGACATTTACTGGGTAATTGCTGGACGCATCATCCAGGGAGCAGGCGCCATTTCCGGTGCTATCATGGCACTCGCCGCCGATCTGACACGCGAAGAACACCGCACTAAAGCCATGGCAACGATAGGCATGACCATAGGGACAGTCTTTGCGCTATCGTTGATTGCAGCACCGATTCTGTATCAATGGATCGGTGTACCAGGCATTTTTGCCATGACCGGCATACTGGCGCTACTGGCCATGCTGGTCATCAGAAAAATCATACCGGATCCACAGATCAGCCGTTTCCACTCGGATACGGAAACCTCTGCCGACAGTTTTGCCAGTGTCCTCCGCAACCCGCAACTGTTGCGGCTGGATTATGGTATTTTTGCCCTGCATGCCACATTGATGGCGTTATGGCTGGTAGTTCCTCCTACCCTGCGGCAAGCAGGCATGGCAACCAGTGATCACTGGCAGATTTATTTCCCTGTACTTGTACTTTCAGTCGTGCTAATTATTCCCGCCATTATTTATGGAGAGAAAAAGGCAAAATTAAAGAATGTTTTCATCGCTGCCATTGCCATATTGTTATTAGGTCAAGTCCTTCTGGCCATGACTGCGAATTCGATCTGGGGTACCGCCATAGCGCTGTTGGTTTTTTTTGCCGCATTCAATCTGCTGGAAGCCAGCTTGCCTTCACTAATCTCCAAAATTGCGCCAGTGGGTGCCAAGGGAACTGCAATCGGCATCTACAGCAGTACACAATTTTTGGGTGCGTTTGCTGGAGCCGCGGCAGGAGGGTATTTACTCGAAACCTATGGCACGACTGCACTGTACGCTTTCTGTGGCGTACTCTTATCCATTTGGTTAGTACTGGCCGTGACAATGCAAGCGCCTGCAGCCGTCCGTTCCAAAATGTATTCTGTGCAAAAACTGGATAGTGATAAATCCAAACAACTTTCGCAGCAACTGGCAGCGATACCTGGAGTGCACGAAGCTCTGGTGTTGATGGACGAACAGGTTGCCTATCTGAAGGTTGACATGAAAGGATTTGATGAAGACAAAGTCATTAAACTACTTGCGGAGGAAACATAAATGGCATCAGTCAATAAAGTCATTCTCATCGGTAACTTAGGCAAAGATCCCGAGACACGGTATATGTCCAGCGGCGAAGCCGTTACCAATATTACCCTGGCTACCACAGATGCCTGGAAGGATAAGAACGGTGAAAAACAGGAAAAAACCGAGTGGCATCGGGTCACTTTTTACCGCAAACTTGCCGAGATCGCAGGTGAATATTTGAAGAAAGGCCGTTCGGTCTATATCGAAGGTCGATTGGAAACACGCAAGTGGACGGACAAAAATGGTGTAGAGCGTTATACAACTGATATTATTGCTACGGATATGAAAATGCTGGGTAACCGATCCAGCAGTGGAAGTTTTGATGCTCCCGAGCCTGATGAAGATCACTCTACTACGACTCGATCTACTCCGACGAAAAGTGGAAGCGCATTTGATGACATGGATGATGATATTCCATTTTGACGCTATCAGTCATGCCATGTAACTCATCAACCTTTTTCGGGCAACTGAAAAACACCTTCTCGTAATTCTGTTCCCATACCGCTTGATACGCGCCGAGAAGGCAAAGAAAATTCTATACTTTCAATTTGACCACCAATCGCTCTGGCCATGTTTCTGAATTCCACAGCCAACATATTTTTTGGAACAATAAAGGTTTGCTTATATCCAGATTTGAAATTAACAAGAATTTTCATCGTACTTTTCCAGATAAACGGTTATTGAAAGAACTCACTCGACACTTTTCAGTTGTGCTATTTTTTGTTTTTAACGACTTAGAACCGTCAAACTTTAGCCTGTCATTACTTTTTTCTTTAAAAAAACCTGAAAATAATGCTTTATCTCTGCTGGAATACATTCAGATCGTTAGTATTTCTGCGTTCATTCTTTTCTTCGACCATCTTTCTTTTGTTGCGAACGGCTCTCTGATACACTCAGCGCTTCGATAATGCATCAGAAATGCTTGTTAATGAGGAGTTTCAGAATGTTTGACAAACCCAACCAACTTATTTTTTATATCAATGTGGCACTTACCATTTTCGGTGCCTTAGTTGCACTGTTGACAGGGTATGTTGTGATTGGGCTCATAATAGCGATTTGTGCAATACTGCTCATTTGGGATCAGTTCAGACAAAATAAATCAACATTTACTATTGGCGATCTGAAAAAGATATTGACCCTTCATGACACCAGTGGAAACAAGGCCACCCTAACGCAATCACAAGTGACCACGGCGTGCCATGTTGATAATACCGAATATTGGTTCAGACACATTTCCGCAATTGGCAGTATCAGTAACTTCACGGTCAACCATGGTCGTGCCGAAGTACAGAAAATTGATAATGGCAATTATCAAGTGTGTATGACGTTAACACCTGAACTGAAAATGACCAGCGGTACCGATTTGACCCTGTCCTATCAATATGAAGGCGCATATACACACCCCAACCAGGGCATATTGTCACATATCGTCGATTGCGATACCGATCGATTACATCTGATTGTTGAGATACCGGAAGGACGTGCAGTTACCTCCGCACGTTTTTATTGCATTCGGAATGGTCATGAGGAAGCACTATTGCCTCCGACCATTTCTGGTCACACCCGCATCGAGGCTGACATCAGACACCCCAAACGCGATGCCGAATATTGTTTGCAGTGGAATTGGGAAAAAGAAAGCCTGATGAAAAAAATTGGCCAGATCTTTTAAAAAATAGAAATAGTTTTTACCATTTTCATACACTATCGGGCTGCGCGCTATGGAGTCGCCAGCCCAAATTTTTCTTTCCTATCCGTAAAAAACTTGACACACGATTGAATCTACTTAAAGCTCTCGCTGCGATGAGCAGCATGACATTCATTTCGCGAATTCTTGGATTCCTGCGTGACATGATCATTGCGCGAATTTTTGGTGCCGGAATGGTCACGGACGCTTTTTTTGTTGCTTTCCGCATTCCCAATCTGCTACGACGATTATTTGCCGAAGGTGCATTCTCACAAGCCTTTGTCCCGATTCTAGCCGAATATAAAAACACTCGCTCTCCGGAAGAAACTCGCGATCTGATCGACCACATCACGCTGATTCTAGGGATTGCACTCCTTATCATTACTGTCATCGGGATCATAGCATCACCTTTGATCATCTATATCAGTGCACCTGGATTTTCGGCGGACACGGAAAAATTCGAGCTCACTGTCTCGTTATTACGTATTACATTTCCCTATATCCTATTTATCTCGCTGGTAGCCCTGGCAGGGAGCATTCTGAATACTTACGGCAAATTCAATGTACCTGCGATTACCCCGGCGTTGCTGAATCTTTCGTTTATCGGTTGTGCCTTATGGCTGACTCCATTTTTCGATCCTCCGATTCTGGCGCTGGCTTGGGCGGTTTTTTTGGGTGGCGTATTACAACTGGCTTTCCAAATTCCCTTTTTAATGCAACTTCGTTTATTCCCTCGCTTACATTTCAGGAACCCGGACATTGGCGCCTGGCGTGTCATCAGACTCATGGGACCAGCCATATTTGGCGTATCGGTCAGTCAAGTCAGTTTGTTGATCAATACCATTTTTGCATCGTTACTGGTCTCTGGTAGCGTGTCCTGGCTTTACTACGCTGATCGCCTGATGGAATTCCCCGCCGGAATGCTGGGTGCTGCGCTAGGTACAATCCTGTTACCGTCTCTGGCACGACACTACAACACCAACAGCAACGATGAATATTCGCGCCTGCTCGATTGGGGATTACGCATAACCATGCTACTCACTTTGCCAGCGGCACTGGCACTGGCGCTGTTAGCAACGCCACTGATTGCGACGCTGTTTCATCATGGCGCATTCAGTGCGCACGATGTGTGGATGACACGCGAAGCGCTCATTGCTTATAGCATTGGTTTAATTGGCTTGATTCTGGTTAAGGTGCTGGCTCCTGGATTCTACGCGCGACAGGATATCAAAACCCCCGTCAAGATTGCCATCATCACGCTAATAATCACACAACTACTGAATCTGGCTTTCATCGCACCGTTCCAGCACGCCGGACTTGCCTTAGCCATTGGACTGGGCGCCTGTTTCAATGCAGGATTGCTCTATCACAAACTGCTCAGCCTGAATATCTATGCGCCACAGCCTGGATGGCTGGTTTTCCTTGCAAAAATACTAGCTGCGTTGGTAGTCATGGGACTGGTGTTGTGGTTTACATCCGGAAGTGATGCTTCCTGGTTAAGCGAATCCACCTGGGCTCGCGCCATCCGGTTAAGCTGGATCGTTGTGGCCGGCGCTGCAAGTTATTTTGCAGCACTCTGGATACTGGGGTTCCGCTTGAAGGATTTCACCAAGCAGCAAGCCATTTAAACGAGCCGGAGAAACCAGATCCATTTACAGAGCGGCAAGCGGTGCTGCTTCTCACTCGTCTCAGTCAAGAAAACAGGTTTTACTTCTTTTTAAGGGTTTTGTCGTTTTCGATCAAGGCATAAGCAGAGTGATTGTGAATCGACTCGAAATTCTCCGATTCCACGACATAAGCATCGATTCGCTCATCCTTATTGAGCACTTCCGCAATATCACGCACGATATCCTCAACAAATTTGGGATTATCGTATGCCTTCTCAGTGACATATTTTTCATCCGGCCGTTTCAGCAATCCGTACAGTTCGCACGAAGCCTTTTCTTCCGCAATCCTGATGACATCCTCTATCCACACAAAGCTGTTGGTTCGGACTGACAGCGTGACATGGGAACGCTGGTTGTGTGCGCCGTAACTGGATATTTCCTTGGAGCAAGGGCATAAACTGGTAACGGGAACCACTACTTTCATGGTAAAAAAATACTCGTTACTTTTAATTTCACCAATGAATGTCACCTCATAATCCAACAGGCTCCTGACTTGAGAAACCGGTGCGGACTTATTGATGAAATAAGGAAAGGTCATTTCGATATGACCTGAATCCGTACCCAGCTTTTCGATCATTTCGCGCAGAATGATCTGGAATGACTCCACAGAAATCTCACGCTCATGACTATTGAGTATCTCGACAAAGCGGGACATATGCGTGCCCTTGAAATTATGCGGCAGATTCACATACATATTGAATACGGCAATCGTATGCTGAATACCGCCATCCTTGTCGGCCACAATCACCGGATGACGGATGGCCTTGATTCCCACTCTGTCGATGGCGATACGCCGGGTATCGGGCGTACTCTGCACATCAGCAATGGGTAAATCTATCTGTTTATTCATATTTATCTCCTGTGCAGCAAGCGCTGCAGGTCATCTTCAAATCGGTACGACTCTCGTTTTATCCGAATCAATCCATAAGAGAACGTACCGACCGAATAATTCCATTTTTGTCCAAACCGCAATCAGCAAGCATCTGTGCATGATCGCCCTGATCGATAAAGACATCGGGCAAGCCGAGTTGCAACACCTTGACCACGATCCGCTGATTATTCAATGATTCGGTTACCGCGCTGCCAGCCCCACCCAGCACTGTATTTTCTTCCACTGTCACCAGTAAGTCGTGACTGGCTGCCAGCGACGCCACCAGTTCATCATCCAGGGGCTTGACAAATCGCATGTTTGCCACGCTCGCATTCAGTTCTTCCGCTGCTTCCAGACAGGGTGCCAGCATGCTACCAAAAGCCAGTAATGCAATCTTTTCGCCTTGTCGCCGAAGCTCACCTCGGCCAATGGGAAGAGCATGCATTTTCTTTTGAACTTGAACACCCGGCCCGGTTCCCCTCGGGTAACGAACCGCGGTCGGTGAATCCAACTTGAAAGCGGTATACAACATCTGCCGGCATTCATTTTCATCCGCAGGGGCCATGATGGTCATATTGGGCACACAGCGCAGATAAGACAGATCGAAGCTACCTGCATGCGTGGGTCCATCCGCACCAACCAATCCGGCACGGTCAATTGCAAATACCACTGGCAGATTCTGGATGGCCACATCGTGAATCAATTGATCATAAGCACGTTGCAAAAATGTCGAATAAATCGCCACGACCGGTTTCAGGCCATCGCAGGCAACCCCCGCGGCAAAAGTCACCGCATGCTGTTCGGCAATACCGACATCGAAATAGCGATCGGGATATTCCTCGGAAAAACGCACTAGTCCGGATCCTTCGCGCATTGCAGGAGTAATGCCAATCAGGCGAGAATCCTGAGCCGCCATATCACATAACCAGTCCCCAAAAACTTGCGTGTAAGCCGGTTTGCCAGCAGCTTTGCCGACAATGCCCTTCTTGGGATCGAACTTGCCCACACCGTGATACAGAATAGGATCTTCTTCTGCGACTTTGTATCCGGCTCCCTTGCGAGTCACCACATGCAGAAACTGTGGCCCTTCCAGCTGTTTGATATTGCTCAGCGTGGTTATCAGAACATCCAGATCATGTCCGTCGATCGGACCGATATAATTAAATCCAAATTCCTCGAACAGAGTCCCTGGCGTTACCATACCCTTGACATGCTCTTCCGCTCGCTTGGCCAGTTCCAACACCGGTGGCACGACCCCCAGCACCTTTTCGCCAGCACGTCGCGCTGTGGCATAAAACCTGCCCGACATCAACTTCGCCAGGTAATTGTTCAATGCTCCGACAGGACGCGAAATCGACATGTCATTATCGTTCAGTATGACGAGCAGATTGGCATCCATGACTCCCGCGTTGTTCAATGCCTCGAATGCCATGCCAGCACTCATGGCACCATCGCCAATAATGGCAATGGCACGCCGATCCGAATGATTCAGGCGAGCAGCAACCGCCATGCCCAGCGCAGCACTGATCGAAGTACTGGAGTGCGCGGTGCCAAAAGCATCATATTCACTTTCATCGCGACGCGGAAAACCGGCAACTCCCCCCTGCATGCGTAGCTTGTCCATACCGCCACGGCGACCGGTCAGCACTTTATGCGCGTAAGTTTGGTGCCCCACATCCCATACCAGTTGATCATGCGGTGTATTGAAAACGTAATGCAAAGCGATCGTCAGTTCTACCGTGCCCAGATTGGATGACAGATGCCCACCGGTTCTGGCTACAGATTCAATCAGAAAACCACGCAACTCCTTGGCAAACTGCGGTAATTTTTTTTGATCCAGTTCACGAAGCTGGGTGGGTGAATTTACGGTATCGAGCAATGGATACATTCAAAACCTGAAAAAAAGATTGTGGGAAATAAAACTTAGAATTTACGTTTCACTATAAAGTCGGTTACCTGACGCAATCGCATTGCCGCATCACCAAAACCTTGCAATGCCTGATCTGCATCGTGCTGTAACTTTTGGGCCAGCTCCCTTGCTGCACTGATGCCAAGGATACTGACGTATGTGGGTTTGTTGTTTTCCGCATCTTTGCCAGCCGTCTTACCCAGCGTCGCCGTTGTCGCCTCAGTATCGAGCAAATCATCTACAACCTGGAATGCCAGTCCGATGCACTTGGCAAAATGATCCAGTTGACTCAGCTGTTCCGCACCCAAGTCACCACTGCAACGTGCTCCCAGCATCACTGCAGCACGAATCAGAGCGCCCGTCTTGTGAATATGCATAAATTCGAGTTCGGGTAAACTGAGAGTCTTGCCCACACTATCCAGATCATAGGCCTGCCCGCCCGCCATGCCCCGTGAGCCGGCTGCCTGAGCAAGCTGAACAATCATTTCGAGCTGAATCCTGGGGTCATCCGACAAACGCTTTTCCGCCAGCAACTCGAATGCCAGGGTTTGCAGACTATCGCCCGTCAACAGTGCAGTCGCTTCATCAAACTCAATGTGACAAGTTGGTTTGCCTCGACGCAGTATATCGTCATCCATACAAGGCAAATCGTCATGCACCAAAGAATAGGCATGAATGAGCTCGACCGCAGCAGCGACCACAGTAACCCGTTCAACATCAGCTTGCGCCAGTTCACCTGCAGCGAATGAAAGCAGCGGCCTAACCCGCTTTCCTCCACCCAACACAGAGTAACGCATGGCCTGGTGCAAACGCACAGGCACACAATCAGTTGCGGGTAATCGGGATTCCAGGAAAGTTTCTATATTCGCCTGACAATGACTGGTCCAACTCTGAAAATCAGCAATCATTGACGTCAGGTCTTGTAAAGTTTTTCAACATATCGGCTTCAAGTATTTTTACCTGTTGTTGCGCGCTTTGCAGCTTGTTCTGACAGTATTGCAACAGCTCGGCTCCTCGCTGGTATGCAGCCAAGGAATCCTCGAGTGACATTTGTCCTGCTTCCATGGCTCCCACAATTTTTTCCAACTCCGCCGATGCCGCTTCGAAACTTTCAGGCTCAGCCTTGACTGACTTGCTTGAAGTTTTGGGTACCATAAATAGCCGAAAAATAAATTTACGGTTTATCTGTTAATAAAGGGGTAAAAATAGCGCAATTAGGCGTCTCAGGTCAATGCAAATTTGGCAAATCGAATATGATTACTCCAAATCCTGTAGCCAAAAGCATGGCAAAATCCTTCATCCATCGAACCTACATCACATTATGTTCTCGTCCTCCATTTTCGTTGCAACTAAAACAGGGGCGGAATGACGATATTGATCCACGCTTGCTCCTATGGCAACATTACGCAGCACGCAGAAAAATGAGTTAACGAAAAATCGTATTGATCCATACCAAATCTCATGTTACTCATGATCTGCTGTCGGGATTATTTCCGGCTCTATAGCTTGCTCGGCACATCTGGGCATTTTCTCATCCATTTCAGATCGGGGTAAACCTTGAACGACGAAAACCTTAACCAAATAGCTGCCTACTTCGAAAATGTACCCTTGTGGCCTTTCATTTTCTTTGGATTCCTCGGATTGGTGGCCTTGGCGATTGACCTGTTGAATCGCAAGCGCCGCACCCTAGCCATCGAAGACTTCCGCAACACCATCGAAACCGAACTGGCACTGATGTATCCACAACACAAGGGTTGGCCAAGAAACATCAATTCCTATCTGTGCTCACGCCTGCCTGAAATGCAGCAAAATTTTGAAATTCTGCGCGTATTCATTCCACAGAATCGACTGCTCAGCTACAACACGGATTGGAATAATTTTTGCGATTTCTGTCGCAACATCACCGATGAAAAATGTGCCGCTGCAGAACAACCGGCATCGGGTGATGGCGCAAACGCAGCAAGCCAGGAACCCGACCCGAAAGTGGTACTGCATGGTTTGATTGAAAAACTACTGAAACATACCGAAATTTAAACTGTGTTGATGAATCGCTGGTGTCCGGTCGACCGATACTAAAATAGGCTGCCCTCGTACAGCAGCGATTCATCATATTTCCGATCGCAACAATCATGACATGTCCGTTCATGATGCAACGATGTCTTGCAGCATATGATCTTCCATCCACTCATTTGCCATGAACACACAAAGTAATACGGTCGGCTTAGGTAGCGTTGTCGTGCGTCCAGTGATGTCCTACCGCGACATGGGAAAATTCATCGATGTGCCATGGCACATTTATGCCAATGACCCCATGTGGGTACCGCCTTTACGTCTGGAACGACGCTTACATTTTTCCCGTTTCAATCCTTTTTTCAAACATGGTGAGTGGCAAGCCTGGGTGGCCTATCGCAACGAACAACCGGTGGGGCGGATCAGCGCGCAAATCGATTCCTTGCATCAGGAGCGTTATGGCACCGACAGCGGGCATTTTGGCCTGCTGGAATGTATCGACGATGATGACGTCTTCTCGGCTTTGATGCTGCATGTCGAAGCATGGCTTGGCTCCAGACAAATCCACAAAATCAGTGGCCCCTTCAATCTTTCGATCAATCAGGAATGCGGAATTCTTGTAGAAGGATTCGATACACCGCCGGTAGTCATGATGCCGCATTCAGCACCCTGGTATGGTCGCCTGCTGGAACAGCATGGCTATCTGCCACTCAAGGATCTGCTGGCTTACAAAGTCAGAATCGATTTTGAAATTCCACCCGTCATGCAGATGCTGATCAAGCGATTTTCTCCGCAAATCACCCTGCGCACCCTTCGCCGGGATCGATTCGCCGAAGAGATGGAAATCCTGCGCGATATCTTCAACGATGCCTGGTCGGAAAACTGGGGATTCATCCCCTTCACCCGGGAAGAATTTGCTGAACTGGGCAGCAGTTTGCGCCTGCTGGTTTCCGATGAGTTTATCCAGATCGCAGAAGTGGACGGCAAACCGGCAGCTTTCATGGTGGGGCTCCCCAATCTCAATGAAGTACTGAAGGAACTGGATGGCAGCCTGTTTCCACTAGGCTGGCTCAAACTAGTTCGAAGCATCAGGAATCACGAGATTCGCATGGGTCGTGTCCCGTTGATGGGCGTTCGCAAGCAATATCATAATCGCCCTATCGGGCTGGTTCTGGCGTGCCTGGTCATTGATGCACCTCGTGAGGCAGGCATGGCGCAAGGCTTCAAGGAGGTCGAATTGTCCTGGATTCTTGAAGACAACAAGTCCATGCGCGCCATTCTGGATAACATCGGCTGCCAGCAGTACAAACGCTATCGCATCTTTGGAAAAACACTGTGAGTCAAGCTCCGCTATCCACTCTTCCTCGTTTTGCCGCCATCGTGCTGGCTGCTGATCGCACCGGAAAAGACCCGATCACATTGCATACCGGTGCAGCCTGCAAAGCATTTGCGCCGGTTGCGGGTACACCGATGGTGATTCGCGTTCTGGATGCACTGGCGGCATGTGAAATGATCGACACCATCGTCTTGTGCGGCCCACCGGAATCACTGCATACGCACTGCTCCGAACTCCAACGGCGCATCGCTGCCAAGCAGGTCACCTGGATACCCAATCTGGACTCGCCGAGTCGCAGCGCGGAAAGCGGTTTGCAGCAGATTCCCGCCGATGTTCCGGTACTGTTGACCACAGCCGATCATGCCCTGCTGACACCCGAAATCGTACGCAATTTTTTAGGCGCTGCCATGGCACAAGATGGCGATGCCGTCGTGGCAACAGTCAGGGAGCAGGACATCGCTGCAGCGTTTCCGGGCTCCAAACGCACGGTCATCCGCCTGCGTGAAGGCGGTTTCTGTGGTTGCAACTTGTTCATGTTCAAACCGCAAGGACGCTCTTTAGTCGGTTTCTGGCGGCAAGCGGAAGTACTGCGCAAGCGGCCTTGGCGACTGATCGCACGAGTGCTCGGATTCGGGACGGTGTGGTCGTATCTGTTTGGATCGTTGACAGTACACCAAGGGCTGGATGCTGTTTCAAAAAAAGCCGGAATCCTGATACGTATCGTCGTTCTCGACGACCCTCGCGCCGGGGTGGATGTTGACAAAGCGGAAGACCTGCAACTGGCGGAATCCATTCTCGGCGACCCACATCATCCCGCCAAATCTGACACATCCTTCACCAGGTAATACCCTCGCAGTTCATCATCAATGCTATTCTTGAACATATTCATACCGGTGAGTCCATAAATCCATGAGACTGATAGAGCGCTATATCGCCCGCGAAATCATGCTGCCTTTCACGGTGGTCATCCTGATTCTGGTCGGCCTGTACGCTAGTTTCGTCAGTGCCAGATTGCTGGCGGGCGCAGTGACCGAAACACTGGGTTTGGCTGCGCTACTGAAACTGGTTTTTCTGAAAACCCTGATCGCGCTGGAAGTGCTTATTCCCATCGCCCTATACATATCCATCATCATGGGTTTGGGCAGACTCAACAAAGACCAGGAACTGAACGTCATCCGTTCACTCGGCATCAGTGGAACCCGCATAGTTCTTGCGGTACTGACGATCGCGATCCCAATCGGCATCGTCAGTGGCATGCTGTCCTCGTATGTCCGTCCCTGGGCTTATGCAGAAAGCTACGTTCTGGATGCGCAGGCGGAAGCAGAGTTGAACACCAATCGGTTCCAGGCAGGTCGCTTCTATGGCAGCGAACGCAGCGGCAGAGTCGTTTACGTGCGCAGCAAAAACGATTTGAACAAGGAAATGCAGCACATCTTTCATTACATCAGAAAGCCTGATGGCAGCGAGATCGTCATCGCCAAGGAAGCGCATCAGATTCAGCCGACCACCACCGAACCACGTCCTCACATCCAGCTTTCCGATGGCATAGCGTATCAATTGGCCAGCGCGGCCAATGTCGACGATATCATTCAGTTCAAAAGCATGATCTATTTCATCGATAACGATTATGTGACTAATTACCGCCGCAAAGCTGCGGCAACGCGAACATTGTGGGAATCCGACCAACCACGCGACATTGCGGAACTACAGTGGCGGATTTCCCGCCCTCTGGCAACCATTCTACTGGCTCTGATCGCCGTCACATTCATCCGTATTGCCCCACGCCAGGACAAAACCGACAGAACCTATGTCTTCGCCGCACTGGTCTTTGCCGCCTACTATAATCTAGCCGGACTGGCCAAAACCTGGGTCGAACAGGGTGCCATCGGCAGAATACCTGGTGTCTGGTGGCTGGAACTGCTGATGATCCTGGTATTGATAACATACGCCTGGCTCACTCACTACAAACGAACGCCCCGCGCAACATGATTATTTATCGTTATCTTGCCTATCAGGTCACTATCGGTTTTCTGATTTCCACAGCCATCCTGCTGCCGCTCTTTAGCTTCTTTGATCTGCTGGATCAACTGGAAGATGTCGGCAAAGGCACGTATCGCGCTGTCGATGCCTTTCTATATACAGCGATGCTGATGCCGCGACGGTTCATCCAGATCGCACCTTTTGTGGCCTTGTTGGGTACGGTTTTTGCCCTGGGTAAGCTGGCCGTTCACTCGGAACTCGTCGCCATGCGTGTAGCCGGGCTTTCTCCCCTCCGCATCAGCTGGGCGCCTTTGAGCATCGGTATCATGATGTTATTGGGTATCGCCCTACTCGAGCAGTTTGTGGCACCCCAACTCCAGCAGCTGGCTATCACCAACCGTGCCATCGCCCTGGAACTGAGCGCGGAGCTAGGCCGTAACCTGGGAATCTGGACACGCAACGAACATAACATTTTACGTATCGGGCGCATGTCGCATAGTAAGCACGCCGTCGATATCGAGATCCTGAAACTCGATCCGCAAGGTTTTCTGCAATCGCATATTCTGGCGCAATCCGCAGACATCATCAGTGACGATGACTGGAGACTCAGTCAAGTGACCATCCGCACATTCGAGAATGACCAGATTACCTTGTCTCGTCATGACACGTATGAATGGCAGTCGTTCCTGAATCCGGAAGATATCCTGACCCTGACCAAACCCCCTGAAAGCCTTTCTCCACTGGAATTGGCCCGGCATGTCGAATTTCTGCGCAGCACTGGGCAGGATGCGGATTCCTATGCTCTGGCACTTTGGCGCAAGGTGGGTAGTGCGCTGATGACGATCGCCATGTTGTTGCTATCCATTCCGTTCGTGTTCGGTTCGATCCGCTCCGGTCTGAGCAACAAGCTGATTCTGGCCACATTGATCGGCATGGCGGTGTATTTACTGGATCAGATCATTGCCAATGCTGGACTGATTCTTCACCTCAACCCGGCACTCGTTGCCCTGGCGCCCGGTTTAACCATGATCCTACTGGCAAACTTGTGGCTGAGCCGAACTTTTTAGTCTTTATCTGTCAATGGAGTCCTAAAAACACTACAATCGCGAAGTACGCAACGAAAATGCGTGCATATCCTGATCACACGAGTTGATTCACGCTGACACAACCCAATTTTTTGCACATGCCGACATCTACCTATATTCATATTTTTGGTGACAGCACCATCACGATCTGGGGATTGACCGGTCGCGAACGCTTGCTGCGCATGCTGGCCGCCCACATCAGCATCAAGCTGATTGATGACGTGGAAAGCATCCCGGTCGATGCCACGGTGCTATTCCTCAATGCCAACATGCTGTTCGATGCACGCGTACTGACCGCCATGCTGGGTATCGACAGAAAAGTGGCACTGTATAGCCAGGAAGGTTTCCCTGCCGCCATCCGTACCGATGGCAGTCTGGCCACGCAGGTACTGCGCAGCCTGAACAACAATCCGGACCAGAACTACAAGTTTGCCCTGTTGACCATCCCGCACATTACCCTGGCCGATCTCAATATCGATTTCCAGCAAAACCTGAAAAAGAAAGATCCACCCTATATCTTGCCGGTCACAGCAGCCAACCAGACTGCGCTGGAGCAGGAACTATTTTCGGGCTCCTATAAGGGCGTCACCGATCTGGTGACCAAATGGGTTTGGCCCTGGCCAGCTTACCGAGTCACGCATTGGTGCGTGCGCTACGGCTGGCAACCGAATCACGTCACCTATCTGAGCGTAGTCCTTGCAGTACTGGCCGGTATGGCATTCTGGTATGGCTTTTTTGGCATGGGTCTGCTGATGGGCTGGTTCATGACTTTCCTCGATACCGTCGATGGCAAGCTGGCTCGCGTCACGGTCACATCCAGTCGTTTCGGCGATGTCATGGATCATGGTCTGGACATCGTGCATCCCCCGCTCTGGTATATTGCCTGGGGCGTAGGTCTGTCCAGCACGGCGACACCCATCTTTGCGCAGGGATTCCTGATGACGCTGATGCTCATCGGGTACGTCGGCGGTCGACTGTGCGAAGGCGCCTTCAATTACTGGCTAGCCACCTTCGATCTGTTCATCTGGCGCAAAATGGATTCATTCAATCGTCTCATCACGGCACGGCGCAATCCCAATTTGCTGATACTGACGTATGGCTGGCTGACCGATCGGCCTGCATTTGCACTCATCCTGGTGGTGGTGTGGCATCTGTTTTCCACCGGTTTTCTCTGCTGGAGACTGTTACTGGCCTGGCGCATCAAGCAAAGCGGTGGCACGCTGACATCCTGGTTGCAGGACATTGATCCGGCACGCGATCGCGACATTCTGGCGGTGCGGATCTTTACCCGTGCGCCCATCCAACTCGGCACCTCCCATCGCTCGCATAACTCTTGACAATCTTCCGCACCCCATGACGTCAACCACACGGATCGATCGCCTCCGGACCGGATCAGCCAAGGTCGGCTGTCTGCTGAATCCGAACAGCGGCCAGGTCCGCAAACGCGGTACTGCAATCCGGCAGGTTCTGACCAGCATGCCCGATTTGCTGGTCTGCGAAGCCAATGATACCAATACATTCCAGTCAGCGATGAAACGCTTATTGCAAGCCGATCTCGATTTGCTGGTCATCATCGCCGGCGACGGCACCACCCATGCCGTACTGGGCCACCTGTTCAATGCCATATCCGTGGAAAACTGGCCAGCATTGATGATCGTGCCCGGTGGCACCACCAACATGACGCCACTGGATCTCGGCATGCGTGGCAAGCCGGAACAGATCCTGCGCCGGTTACGATCGATGCTGGTCAAGCCTGAAGCATTGCAGTTGCGACAGCGCCCGGTACTCCGGATCGAACAACCGGGCATGGATACACTCTATGGCATGTTTTTCGCCGTTGGTCTGGTAGCGCGGGGGGTAAAATTTTCCCGCAGCCCAGTCAAACAACTGGGAATTACCGGTGGCATCTTCACCTTTCTGATCATGTTGCGATCGCTCGTGGGCATGATTAGCGGTATGATGACGGGGCGTCAACACGATGAATGGGCGCCCGTTACCATGACCATGACACAAGACAATGGTCACATAAATCAAGGAACTTACCTGTTTGCATTGATCAGTGCACTGGATTGTCTGTTGCTGAACATACGCCCCTACTGGGGACGAGAATCGGCTCCCCTGCATGTGACCTGGGCCGATCAGCAACCCAAGCATCTGTGGCGATCACTGTGGCCGCTGCTCACAGGAAATGGTCAGGCATTATTGGAACAGGATGGCTACCACAGCCACAACACCCAATCGATTACCCTGCATCTGGACGATGAATACATAGTCGATGGCGAACTATACCGTTCGCTCGGCCCGAATATTCCCTTACAAGTCAGCGCGACTGATCTTGTAACTTTTTTAGTGCTATAGGACACGAATTATCATGACAGACTCCATTATCTCTTCCACATCCGGTGAATCATTGCCGATCCGCTTGACCAATGAAGTCGCTTGGGAATGCAACAAGCCAGTATCCCCCGACTTCGTTCCCTTGGTCGATGCGTTGATCATGCGCTTTGGCGAATCACTCGATGCCGTCATGCTGTATGGATCTTGCCTGCATTCCGCAAGCAGCCTGGATGAAGGCATCGTCGATCTGTATGTCATCGTCGACAATTATTTCCGTGCCTATCCGCAACGCCATCTGGCCTTTATGAACAAATGGCTGGCCCCCAATGTGTTTTATCTGGAAGTACCTCACCAAAACAGAACACTGCGGGCAAAATATGCCGTCATTTCAACCGATGACTTTACCAATGGTGCGCAATACTGGTTTCACTCCTACATCTGGGCACGTTTTGCTCAGCCATCACGACTTTTATATGCCCGCAACGACCTGATCCGCGAACGCATCCATACTGCACTGGGTCATGCTGTCGTCACTTTTCTGAAAAGAGGTGCTGCGGCTCTGGAGGCCGGCGTGTACACCGTGGAAGAGATCTGGACCCGCTGCTTGACGCTGACCTATGCGTCCGAACTGCGTGCCGAACGGGAAACGCGCGCGGCCCATCTGGCCCAAGTCAACCGTGATGCGCTGATCCGTCTGACTGAAGTTGCCGCACCGATGCTGCAAGGTAGCCTGGAAAGACTGGAAAATGGCAAATATCAATGCCTGACCCACCCGGAAGTACAGCAGCAGGCATTGTGGCAATGGCGCATGCGTCGCTGGCAAGGTCGCATTCTATCGATACTGCGCTTGTTCAAAGCTACCTTCACATTTGCAAACAGCGTCGACTACGCAGCCTGGAAGATCGAACGCCACACCGGTTTTCACATCGAAGTTACACCGGAATTGCGCCAGCATCCTTTTTTAGGGGGTTACAAGATCATTTGGCAATTATTCCGCCGCGGTGCAATACGCTGATCCAGCATCAACTGACTTCAGCCATTCCAACATTCTTAAATTTCAGAAAAGTTTTTTCAACGGGAGACAACCATGAATACTGCCTATCGTTTCATCATGCTTTCATTGATCCTGCTGCTCGGCGCCTGTTCCACGATGTATCTCGAGGGGCTGGAAAAGGTGGGTATTCCCAAGCGGGATGTAATGGTCTACCGCGTGGAAAAAGCACGCGATACGCAACAGGAAACCAAAGAACAGTTCAAATCGGCACTGGAGCAGTTTACCGCTGCCACACGTTTTGACGGTGGTGATCTGGAAGCCACTTACAAGCGCCTGAACGACAGCTATGAAGCCAGTCTGAGCAAGGCAGAGGAAGTCAAAAGCCGTATCGCCGACATCGAGAGCGTATCCGAAGCGCTATTTAACGAATGGAAACAGGAAATCACGCAATACAGCAATCCGACGATGAAACAGAACAGTCAGAAAAAGCTGGATGCCACGCAAGTGCATTACCGCCAACTGATCACCTCGATGAAGCAGGCGGAAGCCAAGATTCAGCCGGTTCTGACCGTATTCCACGATCAGGTCATGTACCTCAAGCACAACCTCAACGCACGGGCCATTGCCTCGCTGAAGGGCGAACTGGGCAACATCCAGTCCGATGTGTCCGCCCTGGTGGCTTCCATGGAAAAATCCATCAATGAAGCCAATGCCTTCATTAGTACGATGGAGAACAAATAAAACCTCTTTGCTGGTTTTATTGCAGCATTGCCGGTTCAGGAATTTTCTATACTGTCAGCCAGGTTGGTAATCAATGGTGGGATGGAAAAATGCTGGTCGGCGATTTGATGAGCACAAAACTGGTCACGGTCGAACTGGATGATCGATTATCGGTGGTCAAAGAAATATTCGATCACATGCTTATTCATCATCTGGTGGTGATCGAAAACAACAAGGTATTCGGTGTCGTGTCGGACCGTGATTTGTTCAGGGCATTGAGTCCACATATCGGCACCCTCTCCGAAACCGGCAAGGATGTAGCCACGCTCAACAAGCGCGTCCACCAGATTGTAAGCCGACATCCAATCACACTGACGCCCGCAGTACCACTGAAGCAGGCAATCGACATTTTCGACACACATCCCGTCTCCTGCGTGCCTGTCGTGGATCACGCACAAAAACCGATCGGTATCATTACGACCCGGGACATCATTCACGCCTTGAACCAGAAAATGCAGACTGGCTGAACGTAGATTAGTTCGATCACGATCTGAGCTGGGGCAATGCATCCGGATGTGCCACGAACTGCAGCGCCAGCCCGTTGTTGCACCAGCGTTCCTTGCGCGGTAGCGGTCCATCTCCAAAAACATGACCCTGATGACCGCCGCATCGCGCGCAGTGATACTCGGTTCGCCGGAACAGCAACGAATAGTCGGGTCTGGTAGCCACATGTCCAGCAATCGGCTGGGTAAAACTGGGCCATCCGGTACCACTCTCATACTTGTACTGACTCTCGAATAATGGCAGATAGCACGCCGCACAAATGTAAGTGCCCTGCCGTTGCTCCTGATTCAACTCACTGCTTCCAGGTTCTTCCGTCTGTTCCTCGAATAGGATTTCGAAAGCAGCAGCAGACAAGAGTGCTTTCCATTGCTGATGCGACTTGTGCAATGGCTCCACGTTCAATGCCCCCTCTCCGGCCGCCAGCAGTGCAGATATCGGTACGAATCCCCCTGGCACACCCAGAATCACTGCCACACTCTGTAAAAAAATACGCCGATTCATCGAATTTTCCTTGTAATTTTACTGATCTTCCTACCGCACCAAGCCTGTAACCGGGTCATATTGCCTGGCGTCATGACTAAGTAGAAATAGATCGGGTCATGCCGATTTGCCGGCAAATCCTGTATCATCGCTATTTTAAGAATAATTCCTGGTTCTCATGAAAATAACGTTTCTGGAATTTGAGCAAAACATTGCAGAATTTGAATCCAAAATAGAAGAGCTGCGTTATGCGCAGGATGATTCCGCTCTGGACATTTCATCAGAAATCGCTCGTTTGCAAGCCAAGAGTCAGTCATTGACCAAGAATGTCTACGCCAAACTCACACCGTGGCAGATTTCACAAGTAGCACGGCATCCGCAACGCCCTTACACACTGGATTATATCGAGCACTTGTTCACCGATTTTGAAGAACTGCATGGCGACCGGAATTTTGCCGACGATCATGCGATTGTAGGTGGCTTGGCACGATTCAATGGTCAGACTGTCATGGTCATCGGACATCAGAAAGGGCGCGATACGCGAGAAAAAATTTATCGCAATTTCGGTATGCCTAAACCGGAAGGTTATCGCAAAGCCATGCGGCTGATGAAACTGGCAGAGAAATTTTCCATTCCACTGATCACATTCATCGACACGCCTGGCGCTTACCCCGGTATCGATGCCGAGGAGCGGGGACAATCCGAAGCCATTGGCAAGAACCTGTATATTCTGGCGGAACTGCGCGTACCGATCATTTGCATCATCATTGGCGAAGGTGGATCAGGCGGTGCGCTGGCGATAGCCGTCGGTGACGTCATCCATATGCTGCAGTATGCCACCTATTCGGTGATATCCCCGGAGGGCTGTGCGTCCATACTGTGGAAAAGCGCCGATAAGGCACCCGAAGCAGCCGAAATCATGGGAATCACCGCAGAGCGCTTAAAATCGGTGAATCTGATTGATAGCATCATTGCAGAACCCATTGGTGGAGCCCATCGGGATTATCCTGCCACCATGCAGTCCGTTAAATCCACGCTACAGCAATCCTTGCGCAAACTGCAGGAACACTCGATCGAAATACTTTTGGAAAAACGCTTACAGCGACTGATGGCTCATGGGTCATTCAAGGAAGTCAAAGCCGAATAATCCGTTCAACGTTGCACAGCAGGTACTGCAAACCCATATCCAGCCTGGGCAGCATCTAACCGTCGCATTGAGTGGCGGCGTCGACTCCGTCGTGCTTTTGCATATATTGGTCCAGCTATCCCACACCATGCCATTTTCATTGTCAGCGGTCCATGTGCACCATGGCATCAGCCGCAATGCCGGGCTGTGGAGCCAGTTTTGCTGCAATCTGTGTCATACCCTTGATGTGCCGATTTACGTAGCCTACCTGCAAATTGGCAAGGAAAGGGGCCAAAGCCTGGAAGCCGTTGCCCGGGAACAGCGCTACCAGGTATTCAGTCGCCTTTACGCTGATTTCGTGGTGCTTGCTCAACATCGAGACGATCAGGCGGAAACGCTGATGTTGCAATTACTCAGAGGTGCGGGTGTCCGGGGTTTGAGCAGCATGCCGGTCATTCGCAAGCAATCACGGCAGCTTGCACCACAAATCCTGCGCCCACTGTTGCACGCTTCCCGGCACAATATTGAGACATACGCCCGGCACAATCATTTGAACTGGATTGTCGATGAAAGCAATGACAGCATCGCTTACAACCGGAATTTTCTACGACACGAAATCTTTCCAAAGCTATCCCAGCGCTATCCGAATTATTCAACAACATTGCAGCGTACCAGTGAACATTTATCCGAGTCGCTACTACTTTTAGACGAACTGGCTCTCATGGATAGCGCTCGCTGTCTGCAATCGGACAAACTGATCATCAATCAATTAAGGTCATTGAGTATCCCCAGAGCCAAAAACCTTTTACGTCACATGCTGCTCAAACAAGGCGCAGCTCTGCCCAGCAGCGTCAAACTGGAAGACTTATTGAAACAATTATTCTCAGTGCAAGCCGATAACCACTTGCAGGTCCGATTCGGCAATACCGAAATTCGTTGTTTCAAGGGACTAATGCACATTCTGATCGACCGGACAACACCAGACCAGGCCGACGCGACATACCCCTGGCATAGCGAAACCGAACTGTTTTTACCACCAGCAAATGGCGCCATCCGCTTTGAAAAAACCACTGGAACAGGACTGTGCTCCGTGAAATTGTCAGCTGATTCCGTTACCGTACGTTTTCGACAGGGCGGAGAACGGTTCAGGCCCACGTGCAATCGACCACGCAGAAGCCTGAAAAACTTGATGCAGGAAGCTGCTATTCCCTCCTGGAATCGCGACACTCTGCCTTTGTTATTCTGTGGCGAGCAACTGATCTGGGTTCCTGGAATCGGTATCGACTGTGATTTTCAAGTAAAATCCGACCAACCCGGGATTTTGCCCATATGGATACCGAACAAACCATGAGGCAGAGCTTCAGGCAAGCGTTAAATTATCCTGATGTGATTTTTCATATTTTTTTAGGAACCAAGCATGATTCTAGTCACTGGCGGCGCTGGATTTATCGGAAGTAACTTTGTACTGGACTGGTTATCGCAATCGGACGAAGCAGTCATTAATCTGGACAAGCTCACTTATGCCGGTAACATGCACAACTTGTCTTCGTTAGTCGATAATCCCAAACATATTTTTGTGGAAGGCGACATTGCGGATGCCACGTTGGTGTCGCAGCTACTATATCGTTACCAACCCCGTGCCGTGATTCATCTGGCAGCCGAAAGTCATGTCGATCGTTCCATACATGGCCCGGCGGATTTCATTCAAACCAATATCGTCGGCACCTTTCATTTACTGGAAACCGTGCGGTGTTATTGGCAAGATTCAAGCGCATCGTCACAACAAGTATTTCGCTTTCTTCATGTCTCAACTGATGAGGTATATGGTTCGCTCCTGCCGCAAGCCCCTGCATTCACCGAATTGCATCGCTACGAACCGAATAGCCCTTATTCAGCCAGTAAGGCAGCGAGCGATCATCTGGTACGCGCCTACCACCATACGTATGGTCTGCCTGTCCTGACAACCAATTGCTCCAACAATTACGGCCCATACCAGTTTCCGGAAAAGCTGATTCCGCTGATGGTCGTCAACGCCCTGGCCCAGAAGCCCCTGCCAGTCTACGGTGACGGTCAGCAAATCAGGGACTGGTTATATGTAACCGATCACTGCCGTGCCATACGCCGCGTGCTGGATGCCGGAATCCCCGGTGAAACCTATAACATTGGTGGCTGGAACGAAAAAACCAATCTGGAAATCGTGCAAACCATCTGCACCTTGTTGGAAGAACTCTATCCAGGAGCGGATTACCAGCGACTGATCACCTTCGTCAAGGATCGACCCGGCCATGATCGCCGCTATGCCATCGACGCTACCCGCATGGAGCACGAACTGGGCTGGCGTCCCGTAGAAACGTTTGCCACTGGCATCAAAAAAACCATTCAGTGGTATTTGAATCATCAGACGTGGGTAACCGAAGTACAAACCGGTACCTATCGGGAATGGATCGAACGCAATTATGCAGGTCGCCGACCATGAAAATCCTGCTTTTCGGCAAAAACGGGCAGGTTGGCTGGGAATTACAGCGTAGTCTGGCTCCGTTGGGAGAATTGATCGCATTAAGCTCGAGCGATACCGAACACTGCGGTAATCTGGCAGACTTATCCGGCGTCCGGCAAACTATCCGCAATCTGGCTCCAGACATCATTGTCAACGCCGCAGCATACACCGCTGTCGACAAAGCCGAAACTGCGGCCGAGTCCGCACTGGCACATCGATTGAATGCTGAAGCTCCCGGTGTCATGGCGCAGGAGGCCAAGAACGGTGATGCCTTACTCATTCATTACTCAACCGATTATGTGTTCGATGGTGCTGGAAATCAGGCGTTTGTCGAAACAGACCAACCCAGTCCGCTGAATGTATATGGACAATCCAAACTGGCAGGTGAAAAAGCCATTATCGATAGTGGATGCGCACATTTCATCTTCCGAACCAGTTGGGTTTATGCGACTTATGGCAGTAATTTCATCAAAACGATACTGCGGCTGATGCCGCAGAAAAATGAACTCACCATCGTCAACGACCAGATCGGTTCACCAACCGGTGCAGAACTCATTGCCGATGTAAGCGCTCATGCATTACGTTTATACAGGCACCATCCAGAGTACTCCGGGATATACCATCTGGCTGCAAGCCAATACACATCCTGGTATGAATATGCGCAATTCATCCGCACCTGTGCACAGCATATCCACCCTTCCGAGGCAGTCGCAACATGCAAAATCCTGCCCATAGCCAGCGCGGAATTTAGATTGCCTGCTCAGCGTCCACTCAATTCACGTTTAAATACCAGCAAAATTGAAAAAAACTTTGATTTGACTCTGCCATCATGGCAATCAGGCGTGACCCGCACACTGCACGAGATTTTCAAAAAACCATAGCTTTAGGAATAGCTCAATACAGAAGCACAGAAAAAACTTGCTTGAACGATTGGTTAAAAACGTTATATACTCTTTTGCTCTATCAAATGTTAAAGAACTTTTTTATAAGGAAAATTACATAATGAAATATACTCTTCTGGTAGCAACCTTACTTGCTTTATCATTATCTGCTTGTGGCGGAAAACCTAGTCAAGCTTTACCTGAAACAGAAAAAGCCAATTATGAAAAACTCATGAAAGGTGAAGCACAAGGTGAAGCAAAAGGTGAAGCAAAGTGAAATATACTCTTCTGGTAGCAACCTTGCTCGCTTTATCATTATCTGCTTGTGGCGGGAAACCTAGCCAAGCTTTACCTGAAACAGAAAAAGCCAATTATGAAAAACTCATGAAAGGTGAAGCACAAGGTGAAGCAAAGTGAAATATACCCTTGACTGTCCACATGGACTCAATGGTAATGGCAATTGCTTGAAAGAAGATGCTGATCCACGTTCTTATGGTGAAAGCAGCAAGCCAGGACATTAATCAGTCATAACTGGATTTTCTTCTTCTAAAAAAACCGCCTCATCAGGCGGTTTTTTTTGCACCAGCTCAAGCGAATGAAGGCAGATGAATGAATTGACAACTTGTTAACCCGTTATTTCAACTGTTCATGTAACAGCTTTAGGATACGACTGTTCGTGGAGGCACTCACTGCTGATCCGTCGTCATTGAGCAGCGTCACTTTACTAGTGGATGTTCCGCTATCTGCCACCAGAATACGATATTTTGCTGCCTTGGCAGCTTTATCCTCACTCCGCCAGAACATGACGCTAGACAGAATACCTTCATCGTCGCCCTTTTTCTTGCTGTCGTTATCAGGGTTCAGATAGCGCACAAAATAAATTCCTTCAACGCGATTCCGATCTTCCACGGTAAACCCGATTCGGTCCAGTGCCAAACCCACACGACGCCATGAGCGATCGAAAGGCTCGTTTATCACCAGAGCACTGCCGCTTGCCCCCCCCTCGATATAAGCTCGCTCCTGCAGTGCACTCTTGCCGGAAGTCAATTCCAATTTGGCTTTTTCTTCCTGGACACCAAAGCGCAACATCAAACGCGATAGCATTTCAGCTTCAAGATCGGGATCAGCCGGACGAGGCTGCCAAATAGTGCGATTCAGGCTTCCACCTTCCAATACCTCATACATACCGCGATGACTGATATAGACCTCTGTACTTCCAGCCTCGTTGCGCTCCAGCCGGGTGCGGAACTTGTCACGCTCCGCAGTCGAATACAGACTATCCAGAAAAGTGGAAAGCAGGGAACGAACAATATCCTGAGGAATCTTGGCACGGTTTTCCGCCCAGTCAGTTTCCATGATACCGGCTTCAGGCACTTCCACTTTGATCAGAAATCCCAGTTCTTGCCAGAATTCCTTGACAACAGGCCAGACCACTTCCGGTGATTGGGGTATGACCAGCCAACGTTGCGTCCCGGCACGTTCAATGTGAACATTCTGGATGGAAGTGGGTATGAAGGTGTTTGCGGTTGAAGTCTTTTGCTGTCCGCTGCGATCGCTATTGTAAGCAGAGAAAGTGGCACTGCCAGTTTTTCCGTCATCAGGTATGGCGTAACGCTCATCAATGGCAGGCTTGACCAGATCGGGCGGAATTTCAAGCGGAGGCAGTTTTCCCGCTGATTTGTAATCGATGGTTTTGGTTTCCGGAAACAGCGGTATGTACTTACAGCCCGTATTTGCCAGTGAGAAAAACAGAATTAATGAAGGTATCGTAACTTTCCGCCAATTCATTGCTGACATCTTGCTCCTTCAAATTCATTCATGATGAATGTGCTGATTGCATTGCGTCCCGGACCAACTGGTGAAACTTACCGGATAACGGAGTAAGCGGCAAGCGGATGCCCGGTCCGATCAGGCCCATTTCGGCCACAGCCCATTTTACTGGAATGGGATTGGCTTCGATAAACAAATCGGTATGTAGTGGCAATAGTTTGTTATTGATTGCCCTAGCAGCGGCCAGATCGCCCGCAAATGCCGCCACACACAGATCATGCATCAGTTTGGGTGCAACATTGGCAGTAACCGAAATCACACCATGCCCGCCAAGCAACAAAAGCGCCAAAGAACTGGCATCATCGCCACTGTAAACGGCAAAATCAGCAGGAGCAAGACGCAACAATTCGGAACCCCGGCCGATATTTCCAGTGGCATCCTTGATCCCGACAATATTAGGGACTTGCGCCAGGCGTAGTGCTGTATCGTTGTGAATATCGGCAACGGTTCTGCCAGGAACGTTATACAGAATATGCGGAATATCCACCGCTTCGGCAATCGCCTTGAAGTGCTGGTATAGCCCTTCTTGCGTGGGCTTGTTGTAATAGGGCGCAACCGAAAGACAGGCATCGACACCTGCATTTTTTGCGTGAATGGATAAATCAATCGCCTCGCGGGTAGAATTGGCGCCCGTACCTGCGATTACCGGTATTCTCCCGGCCACATGATCCACCGCCGTTCGCATCAATAGATGATGTTCTTCGAAATCGACAGTTGGAGATTCGCCAGTTGTCCCCACAACAACAACGCCGTCGCTACCTTGCGATATGTGAAAATCCAGCAAAGTACGAAAGCGTTCCAAGTCTAAACCGCCATCGTCGAGCATTGGAGTAACGATAGCAACCAAGCTACCTTTTAACATGACAATCTATCCCGTAAAAAAAGTACATTTTACCCGAAACTGACTGCAATTAAGCATATTCAGCCCGTCCTCCGGGAATATTTTGCAATCGCCACCCCAGTCCTCGCTACAAATTCGCAATGCTATCCACCCATTAAAAAGTGAAATATCTTACTTGGTTGCCTTGTCAAAATGCATCACGCCATCACGATAATCAACCCGAATCGTATCCTTGGCAACAAATTTTCCTTCCAGAATCTCTTTCGCGAGCGGATTTTCGATATCAGCCTGAATGGCGCGTTTGAGAGGCCGCGCTCCAAAAACCGGATCAAACCCGACCTGGGAAATCTGTGACAGCGCTGCCTCACTCACATCCAGCTTCATTTCGAGTTTGGCCAATCTGGCTTCGAGATAACGCAACTGTATCCTGGCAATAGACTGAATATGCCGTTGGTCGAGTGCATGAAAGACCACGACTTCATCGATACGGTTGATAAATTCTGGACGGAAGTGCGTTTTAACTTCACCCATGACCGCCTGCTTGACCGATTCATAGGTACTGCCCACCATCTCCTGTATCAACTGCGACCCCAGATTGGACGTCATGACGATGACTGTATTCTTGAAATCAACCGTGCGTCCCTGTCCATCCGTCATTCGACCATCATCCAGAACCTGCAGCAACACATTGAAGACATCCGGATGCGCCTTTTCCACTTCATCAAGCAATATGACCGCATAGGGTTTGCGTCTGACCAGCTCGGTCAGATACCCTCCCTCTTCATAACCCACATATCCGGGTGGTGCACCGATCAGGCGGGCAACCGAATGCTTTTCCATAAATTCCGACATATCCACACGAATCAGATGATCCTCAGAATCGAAAAGAAATCCGGCCAATGCCTTGCACAATTCGGTTTTACCGACACCGGTTGGTCCCAGAAACAGAAATGAACCGTATGGACGATTGGGATCGGCCAGTCCAGCCCGCGAACGGCGGATGGCATCGGACACCAGACGAACGGCCTCATCCTGCCCGACCACCCGGTCGTGCAATTTTTGTTCCATGAACAGCAATTTTTCCCGTTCACCCTGCATCATCTTAGAAACCGGAATACCGGTTGCACGCGACACCACTTCAGCAATTTCCTCTGCACCCACTTGGGTACGCAGCAGCTTGGGCGCAGTTGCAGCTCCCTCTCGAGATCTATGATCACCGGGCTGGGATTGCAGCTGCGCTTCCAGTTGCGGCAAACGACCATATTGCAGCTCCGATACCCTTTGCCAGTCACCCTTGCGCGTTGCAGCCTCGATCTCCAGCTTGATTTTTTCCATTTCCTCCTTGATCTGCTGTGAACCTTGAACCTGGAATTTTTCACTCTTCCAGACTTCTGCCAAATCGGCATATTCACGCTCTTTTTGTCCGATTTCTTCCTCGAGAAGTTGCAGACGTTTTTGCGAAGCTTCGTCCTTTTCCTTCCTGATGGCTTCACGTTCGATTTTCAGTTGGATTAAGCGACGATCCAGTTTGTCCAGCACCTCGGGCTTGGAGTCGATTTCCATGCGGATACGCGCCGCTGCTTCATCGATCAGATCAATGGCTTTGTCTGGCAAAAACCGGTCGGTAATATAGCGGTTGGATAGTTCTGCTGCCGCAACAATAGCCGGATCGGTAATATCCACCCCATGATGCAGCTCGTATTTTTCTTGCAATCCACGCAAAATGGCAATGGTCGCCTCGACACTTGGCTCTTCCACCAACACTTTCTGGAAACGCCGCTCCAGCGCTGCGTCCTTTTCAATATATTTACGGTATTCATCCAGCGTGGTCGCACCGAGGCAATGCAGTTCACCGCGTGCCAATGCGGGTTTGAGCATGTTGCCGGCATCCATGGCGCCCTCGGCTTTGCCTGCACCGACCATGGTGTGCAATTCGTCGATGAAGACGATGGTTTTGCATTCATCCTGTGCAAGCTCTTTCAAAACCGATTTGAGCCGTTCCTCGAATTCTCCACGATACTTGGCGCCAGCTAGTAGTGCCGCCATATCGAGTACGAGAACACGTTTGTCCTTGAGGCTTTCCGGAACTTCACCATTGACAATGCGTTGCGCCAGACCTTCGACGATAGCGGTTTTACCGACACCGGGCTCACCGATCAACACGGGATTATTTTTAGTGCGCCGCTGCAGTACCTGGATGGCACGACGAATCTCATCATCGCGCCCAATGACAGGATCCAGCTTGCCCTGCCGGGCGCGATCGGTAAGATCCAGCGTAAATTTTTTCAGTGCTTCACGACTGCCTTCCGCCTCGGCGCTGTTAACTTGCTGGCCGCCGCGTATGGTGTTGACGGCTTTTTCCAATGCTGCATAATTTGCACCATACTGCTTCAGTAATGCACTGAATTCACCTTTATCCTGCACCAACGCCAACAGAAACATTTCCGATGCAATAAACTGATCGTTGCGTTTCTGCGCTTCTTTGTCAGCAAGATTGAGCAGATTGTTGAGCGTTCGCGAAAGCGTAACCTCTCCACCCGAATTCTCCACTTTAGGCAGACGCTGCACACTTTGTTTGAGGTTTTCCAGCAAGGGTACGGTATTGACACCAGACCGCTGCAATAACGACAGCGTGCTGCCGTCTTCCTGCTGCAACAATGCCAGCAACAGATGCTGCGGCTCAATGGTGGGATTATCCTGACCGACTGCAATACTTTGTGCGTCGGCAAACGCTTGCTGAAACTTGGTGGTTAACTTGTCAAAACGCATGACTTCCTCCCCGTGTTGATAATTGATGCCAACGTGGGGGAAGTATTGCGTAATTTCAAGAGCAGATCAATTTGCGGCGCGCATCGAATGAATCAAATTGATTCTGGGCCTTCTCAGGAAAGGGTCGATCTCGGAAACCGGTACAGGTCTACTGAAATAATAACCTTGATAATAATTGCAACCCTGGGCTTCCAGCATACGAAGCTGTTCTTCGGTTTCGATGCCTTCAGCGACCACCTTGATTTCCAGGCTATGAGCCATGGCGATGATGGCTGCGACGATCGTATGATCATTCTTATCAGTAACGATATCGCGCACAAATGAGCGATCGATTTTGAGTGTATTGATCGGAAAGCGTTTTAGATAACTGAGACTGGAGTAACCCGTACCAAAGTCGTCGATAGAAATGTGGATACCCATGTCACTCAGACATTTGAGCGTCTCAACCACTTTCTCGATGTCATCGATCAGCATACTTTCGGTGATCTCCAGTGTAATGTACCTGGCATCGACCTGCATATCGCTTAGGATGCGGGCAATATTCTTTGTGAGATCACGATCTCGGAACTGTCTGCCGGAAAGATTGATGGCTACCCGCGGCACGCTGAAGCCCTGGCTCTGCCAGGCCTTGATTTGTGCACATACGGTTTTCAGAATCCATTCCCCAATGGGAATGATCAAACCGGTTTCTTCCGCCAGGCTGATAAATTTGTCCGGAGCAATGAGTTTATGTTGCGGATGGCGCCATCGCAGCAAAGCTTCCACGCTATTGAGTTGGGTATTGGGCATTTCCATGACCGGTTGGTAATACAGCACCAGTTCGTCACGTTCGAGCGCATGGCGCAAATCCAGACCCAACATATGTTTCTCACGTGCCGATTTATTCAATTCATCGGTGAAAAACTGGTAATTGTTGCGACCATTTTCCTTGGCGTAGTACATGGCGACATCGCCACTCCGAAGCAATGTTTCTGCACTGACACCATCCTGCGGAAACACCGCAATGCCGATACTCCCGCCGATATGCAACTCATGACTGTGAATGTAATACGGTTGTGTCAATGTATCGAGAATCTTCTGTGCCACTTTTGCTGCATCAAGCGATTCAGCAATCGTATTGAGCACGACAATAAACTCATCTCCGCCCTGACGCGCCACGGTATCTTCAGTGCGCACGCAAACCAGCAATCTTTCTGCCACGCCTTTCAGCAGCAAATCGCCGATGTCATGACCCAGTGAATCATTGATGGTTTTGAAATGATCCAGATCGATGAACAATACCGCCATCTGTTTGTTGTTGCGCACATCCTGCAGCAAGGACTGCTCGATGCGATCCAGAAGCAAGTGCCTGTTGGGCAAACCAGTCAGCGAATCGTGCGTAGCCATTTGAAGAATACGTGACTCAGCCTGCTTACGTTCGTACCAAAGCCCCAGATCGTGTGCTACCGCGTTAACCAGATTTTGTTCGAAGGGCAGTGTAAATGAAAGATCTCGTATGTAGGAAATCTGAATTTGTCCACATGATTCACCATTGGCAATAATTATCGAACTGATGGTGTTAGACAGGTTATCCCTGTAATTTGCGGTTGTTATTCTCTTGTCGCCCAGTGTAATCATGGCGATCGCCATATCGGGAAACTGCAAGGATAGCACCAGAGCATTCAGGATGTTCTGGCACACTCTCTCGAGGCCAAGATCCTGTCCCATATAGTTTTGCACCATCTGCAAACAATTACTCTCACGTATACGCTCATCGGAATTCAGCGCGCTTTGTTTGCAGGCAGTAATATCTATGCCGATAAGCAAGTAGGCATCCATCTCGCCCGATGCTTGTTTGAATGGAATGATTACCGTGTCGATCCAATACGATTCCCCCGTCTTGCTGCGATTACACATTTCTTGATGCCAGATATCGCCATCTGCGATAGTGGATGTGAAATGCCTGAATAGCGACGCGGAAAACTTTTCCAGAATGAGCACCTCGTAATTCTTGCCAATCAATTCTTCCTGAGCAAAACCGCTGATCTCAGTGCACTTTTCATTAACCTGCACAATTTTTCCAGAACGATCGATTACCGTCATCATGGCAACCTGGCTCATGCCCTTGAAGAAAGTTTCCCATTCGATTGCAAGCGGATTCTTGTGCAACGGCATTGGAAATACAAGCTGGGATTGATCGAGTTCCACCGCAGAAAAGGGCGAAGCAGGATGAGTCGGTGTTCGATTACGAAGCTTGATAAAACACCGTTCGATAATCGCACCGGATAGCACAACAAGCAACAGATATAACCACCACTCTTCCGGATACGGTTGCACAAGGGAATCAATCAGTTTCAATACATTGATGGTGACGACGACATCCAGTTCACCGGTTATCGGAAAATGACTGGAAACGAGATTTCCATGCGGATGGATTTGAGCCAGGCGCATCGCTTGCTCATGATTCACGATAGAGATCGTTTTAAACGGTGCATCAACTGATGGCGCCTGCAAAGCGCGAAACTGGCCCACATCCGGATCATACCCATAACACCGGGGATTAGGAGTTGGTTGCGACTCGGTTACACACAGCCGCACCTGACCAGAGCCAACAAACAAGCCTGCATCGTGAAGAAATGAAGTCAGCGCCGGTATCGGCTGTTCTGTCGTGATACTCCCAACAGGTTGCTTGCGCTCATTCACAAGCATCATGCCATGGCTCAGATTGAACTGACCATTCCAGGTCAGCTTGGTGTGAGCGTCCTGCGCCTTCTCGAGCACAATCAGATCCTGATGCTGCACGGAATGCGTCAAATCAAGCAGCTCTACATATCTTGAATCGTAAATCCGAATCGCCGAAAACGGTTTGTTCATCCATTTTCCGGTAAACTGCTCGAGCAAATTTATCCCTTCAGCCCGAGACTCAAACACATCCGCCTTCTCCAATCCTAGACTCAACATGGCATCAGCAGCAATTTCTTGGTTTTCGATGCGAGATCGCTTGAACTGATCATCGATAAGCTGCGCCGTACTATTCAGGGCCAGTCGGATACCGGATATTGCCGCATCGTGAATCTGCATCTGCCGGAATGCAAAGCCCAACAGTCCAGCCAGTAACACCAGTATGATCAGTATCACACCGGTGATAAAAATCATTCTGCGATCATGGCGTTGAATAAAAAAACGGAGCATTGTCTAAAATATTCTATGTAATGGATAGGTTTACGGTATATGCCCGACTGCAGGCTAAAGTAATGAATGACGAACTATTATCGGCCGCTCAAACGTTTTTTAAATGGCGATAAGGCGTTGTTTTATACCTTATTCCAGTTTTCTACACATACAATCAAGGGGTAACAGTGACTGGACTTAGTTTTAGTCACAGAATGGAAAGAACGATCTCGGTTCAACCGAAATCAGCTGATCGCGGTTTTCTTGGGTGAATCCGGATAAGGATAGAGCATATTCAATGCCACGCTCTTTCCGGCTGTCTCGACGATGCGCACATGCTCCCGTCTGAATTGCCGTGCATGTTGCAATCCACATGAATGAGCGATCATGTTGATCTCCTTGTTCACATTTCTGGCGTAATTGGCCACACGCACATATTTTTCTTCGACAACCAGACCATTCTGCAAACGTTCATCGTGAGTCGTGATGCCTGTAGGACAGGTATTGAGATGACAACGCATGGCCTGAATGCAGCCAAGCGAGAACATGAATCCGCGCGCCGAGTTGACAAAATCAGCACCGGCACAGAGTGCCCATGCCCCTTCTGCAGAAGTCACCAGCTTGCCGGCAGCCACGACATAGACCCTGCTTCTCAGACCTGACTGGATCAATGCATCAACCACACGAGGCAATGCTTCTGCAATCGGCAAACTAACATGATCAATCAATGTTTGAGGCGCTGCTCCGCTTCCACCTTCGCCGCCATCGATAGTCAAGAAATCCGGAGCATATTCCAGACCACGGCGATTGATGCTATCGCACAACTCATTAATAAAATTCCAGCCGCCGATCGCGGTCTTGATACCAACCGGCCGCCCGGTTAATTCGCGGATGAAGTGAATCTTATCGAGCAGCTCATCTATGTTGTTGATATCCTTGTGCCGATTGGGACTGATGGAGTCCTGATTTTCGGGAATACCCCGGATAGCAGCAATTTCTGGTCCCACCTTTGTAGCAGGTAACAAGCCCCCCTTGCCAGGTTTCGCGCCCTGCGATAACTTGATTTCAAACGCTTTGACGACCTGACTCAGTTCCTTGGCACGTTGCGGCGAGAAGTTTCCCTGCTCGTCGCGTATGCCGTATTTGGCTGTTCCGATCTGCATGATCACATCACAATTTCCTTCAAGATGATAGGGCGACAATCCCCCCTCTCCGGTATTCAACCAGCACCCGGCTTGTGCAGCACCAAGGGACAAAGCGCGTACTGCGGGTTTGGAGATGGCGCCATAGCTCATACCGCTAATATTGATAATGGACTTCGCTTCAAAAGGATAAGAGCAATAACCATTGCCAATTAAAAGCGATGGTGTCGGTAGTTGATCTTCTTCCTGAATTGGAAAAGCAGCATTTACAAATATGATCGAGCCGGGCTGGCGCAAATCATTGGTTGAACCAAAACCAACGAGACTACCCTTGTTTTTCGAATTTTTATAAATCCAAGCCCGGGTGGCGCGATTGAAAGGCATTTCGTCGCGATCGTTAGCGAAAAAGTATTGCCGGAAATACTTGCCCTGAATTTCAAAGAAATAACGTAACCGGCCGACAACCGGGTAATTGCGCAAAATCGAATGCTTTTTCTGCGTGATATCCTGAATAAACCAGACGACAATCAGACCCACCACTGCCACACCCAGCATCGTGGCAATACTAAAAAAAATAAAATCAAATGCGCTTGACATGCAGTCTCCTTTTACGCTGCCTAGACTATATACTATCCATTCAGCAGGCTTTAGTGAACGATGTTCTGGCTAAAGTATGAACCAGAAAATAAGCCAATCCTATTTATTGATCATATTTAAGGTAAAAATAATTGCGGGCATTACAGGATGAAATTCGCGCCAATGTTGCTGGCGCTTTACGAGAAGATATGGGTAGCGGTGACCTGACAGCATCGTTGGTACCTGCTGACAAGCAACTGGATGCCGTGGTAATCAGTCGCGACCAGGCCATTTTATGTGGAACACAGTGGTTTGAACTGTGCTTCAAAGCATTAGCGCCTGAACCAATCATTGATTGGTTTGCTCACGATGGCGATGTACTGTATGCGGGACAGAAACTATGTGAAATTCATGGCTCCGCGCGCGTGCTGTTGACTGCCGAACGTTCCGCATTGAATTTTTTACAGTTACTCTCCGGTGTAGCCACACAGACACGACAATTTGTCGACGCAATTACCGGAACACAAGCAGTTATTGTCGATACACGCAAAACATTGCCTGGACTACGGCTGGCGCAAAAATATGCGGTAACTTGTGGAGGCGGCGTCAATCATCGCGTGGGACTGTATGACGGTATTCTCATCAAGGAGAATCATATTCTGGCAGCGGGTGGTATCAAACAAGCCTTGGAAAAAGCACGGCAAATTGCTCCACCGGATATATTTATTCAAATCGAGGTGGAATCGTTAGAGCAATTGCAAGAAGCGTTGATAAACGACGCCCGCATGATTTTACTCGACAATTTCACTGTCACTGACACAGCGGCTGCAGTTGAATTGGCTCGTCGACACCCAACAGACTCTATCACACTCGAAGCATCGGGCAACATTTCGCTTGAAAATGTTCGTGCGATGGCAGAAACAGGGGTAAATCGCATTTCGATCGGCAGTCTGACCAAGAATGTCAGAGCCATAGATCTGTCCATGCGCTTTATCAATTAACCGTAAACATACAAAACCATCTTCAACACTGATACCCGCAGCTAAATGGTATTAATTGTGCGCTGATGAACCGAGGAATGGCGCTAACACAAAATGAAGCAAGAGTCGATAATTGATATAACCCCGATAATTTCACTCGGTGGATTAACTCCAGAATTATTTCTACGCGATTACTGGCAAAAGAAACCATTGTTGATTCGGGGAGCAATACCTGATTTTCAGGGACTACTAACTCCCGGAGCGCTGCAGAAACTATCTTATCAAGATGATGCAGAATCAAGACTGGTGACTCGAAAAAATGGGCAATGGAAACTTAAACATGGTCCATTTACCCCTCGAGATTTCTCGAAATTGCACCAACAGAATTGGTCCTTACTCGTACAAGATATCAATCATTTTCTGCCCTCAGCTCGCAAATTATTGTCACGATTCCGTTTTATTCCGCATGCACGTTTGGATGATTTGATGGTGAGCTTCGCACCGAAAGGGGGAGGAATAGGACCACATTTTGATTCATACGATGTGTTTCTGTTGCAGGGATTGGGATCCAGATGCTGGCAGATTTCCGAGCAACGGGATGATGAATTTATACCGAATCTTCCGCTAAGAATTTTAAAAAATTTCAAACCTGAGCAAGAATGGATACTGAATGCAGGGGATATGCTTTACCTTCCTCCACACTATGCACATAACGGAATCGCATTGGATGATTGCATGACTTATTCAATAGGATTTCGCGCCCCGAGTCATCAGGAGCTAATCACTCAGTTTCTTGTTTACCTCCAAGATAATCTTAAAACGGATGGCCGATACAGCGATCCCGAACTCAAAGCTCAAATTCATCCCGCCGAGATCAGTTTAGAAATGCACGAGCAAGTCCATACCATATTAAAGAAAATATCGTGGAATCAGCAGAATATCGAAGATTTTCTAGGTTGCTATTTATCCGAACCCAAACCACATGTTTTCTTCGAGCAACCTGACGAGTTACTCGACAGCGCCACTTTTTTACATAAAAGCAAAAATTTAGGAATAGCGCTTAATTTAAAAACAAGAATACTGGCTAGCGCTGGCAAAATCTTTATCAATGGAGAAGTCTACAAAGTAGACCAATGCGTTTATCGAGAATTGATCAATCTCGCAAATAATTATGAACTGGTTGTTTCAGATCTTAGCTCAAATGCCATAAATATTCTTTACAAATGGTATGTTAACGGTTACTTAACAGTAAAAAATAATTCTTTATGAGCAATATTTAAGCACATTCGAGTAAATTTATGATCGAATTTCTCGGCACAATTATCTAGACACACCCTCCTAATTCTGGTATTAAGAGTGTGGTCTTTAGAGGTTTAGAGACTAACATTGATTTGACATAAATCATATTTATATCAGAACAACTTTCTCACTTGAAACAGGAGTTCATAAAAATGAAATACTTTTTATTTATTTGTGTGTTTC
>JAMWZR010000001.1 GCA_024282035.1 Nitrosomonas sp. | reverse complement strand
CATATTTCCACACCGCCAATTCGATTTTCTGCTGATTTTCATCAGTCAATAATGTAGTTGATGAAGAAAATGCATACGCCGGCAACAGTAAACTTGCCGCTGCAATCAATTGAGTGATGTGCATCAACCGTTTTTTGTACCAACGATAATTATCCACTTGAATAAAAGCATTCATGATGTTTCCAGCTGTTTCAATCAAACCATATGAAATCGTATTGTATGATCATTCACTATTCATTGATGTGTTTTTTGTCAGCATAGCCCGGTTATTCATAAAAACAAACCGAGAATAACTGCATTATCCAGCCTGTAATATACAGGAAAGACTCTGACCAAACTGCTACCACACTACTTATCGTTTATAATAATCGCCTTTAGATTAAATGCTTGTCCTGTCAGCATCTCATTGATTAATGGACCAGCGTAGCACACTCGATATGCAACAACTTCACCCCTTACCCGCACCCGGCACCGTGCTGCGTCTTGGAAATTTCCATGGCTCCAGCGATGCCATGTTTCTTGCCCAGTTGGGGCAGCAAACCAAACCCGTCACCATCATCACGGCCAATGCGCTCGATGCGCAGCGCCTGCTGGAAGAGATTCCCTATTTCGCCCCGGAGCTGCGAGTAAATCTGCTACCCGATTGGGAAACTCTGCCCTACGACACATTCTCGCCGCACCACGATCTGGTCTCGGAGCGGCTTGCCACGCTTTATCAAGTCATGAATGGTGCCTGCGATGTCCTGATCACGCCTCTGACCACCACGCTGTACCGTATGCTGCCGCGCGAATATCTGGCTGCGCACACCTTTTTTCTAAAAAGGGGCGAACAACTCGATCTCCCCGGGTTACGTAGCCAATTGACACTTGCCGGGTACGCGCATGTCACACAGGTATTCTCGCCCGGTGAATACAGTGTGCGCGGCGGTCTGATCGACTTGTTCCCGATGGGAAGTCCTCTGCCGTACCGCATCGACTTGATGGACAACGAAATTGACACCATCCGCACCTTCGATGTCGATACGCAGCGCAGTATTTATCCGGTCAACGAAATCCGCCTGCTGCCAGCACGCGAATTTCCACTTGATGAAGCTGGACGCTCTTTTTTCCGCGGTAAGTTCCGTGAAGCATTCGAAGGCGATCCAACAAAAAAACAGATCTACAAGGACATCAGCAAGGGTTTGACGCCAGCTGGCATCGAATACTACCTGCCGCTGTTTTTCGAGCATACGGCAACCCTGTTCGATTATCTGCCGCCACACACTCTGGTTTGCCTGCATCAGGATGTACGCCCGATTCTAGATGAATTCTGGCGAGACACCCAGTCGCGTTACCAACTGCTGCGAGCCGATATCGACCGTCCATTATTGCCACCTGCCGAGTTGTTTCTGACCAGCGATGGCTTTTTTGGTCACCTGAAACCCTATGGACGCATCGAAATTCTACCCAAACTGGAGCAATCCCAATCCATCGTATCCAGCATTGCGCCTCCCTCCATACAAGTCAATCGCCATGCGGAGAATCCACTGGAAAAGCTGGCCGATTTCGTCAATCAAACCGTGCTGTTCCAAGGTCGTATCCTGTTACTGGCGGAAAGCATGGGACGACGCGAATTGATGGCGGAATATCTGAATCAATATGACTTACACCCCGACATTTGCCAGGACTATGCACAATTCCTCGACAGCACCCAGGCGTTCATGCTGGGTGTGGGGCCGCTGCACAGTGGCTTTGTTCTGCAGCAGGAAAAATTGGCTTTCATCACCGAAAGCGAGCTATACGCCACGCACCTGCATGGCCGCCGCGAGCGCGAATCGCGCAAAGCATCCACATCGACAGACAACATCCTGCGCGACTTGTCGGAAATCAAACCCGGGGACCCAGTCGTACACGAGCAGCACGGCATCGGTCGTTATCTCGGCCTGGTCAGCATGGATGTCGGCGAAGGCGAGCCGGGAGAACTGAGTGAGTTCCTGTCGCTGGAATACGAAGGCGGCGACAGACTGTATGTGCCGGTCTCGCAGCTTAATCTGATCGGGCGCTACAGCGGTGCCGCCCCCGAATCTGCACCGTTGCACAAGCTCGGCAGCAGTCAGTGGGACAAGGCAAAGCGCAAAGCCATGCAGCAAGTGCGCGACACCGCAGCGGAATTGCTCAATCTGTATGCACAGCGTGCTGCCCGCGCTGGTCATCAGTTTGCGTTGCAGCAACATGACTACGAGGCATTTTCCGAAGGTTTCGGTTTTGAGGAAACACCGGATCAAGCCGCCGCAATCAAGGCCGTGATTGAAGATCTGACATCCGGCAAACCGATGGACCGGCTCATTTGTGGCGATGTCGGCTTTGGCAAGACCGAGGTGGCACTGCGTGCGGCGTTCATCGCCGTAGCCGATGGCAAACAGGTGGCCGTACTGGTACCCACCACCCTGCTGGCGGAGCAGCATTTCCAGAATTTTTCCGATCGCTTCGGCTTGATCGCCGATCAATGGCCGGTCAGAATCGCCGAGTTGTCGCGCTTTCGTTCCGCCAAGGAACAGTCACTGGCCATCGATGGTCTGGCGAAAGGCGAAATCGACATCATCATCGGTACACATAAACTGATTCAGAAAGATGTGCACTTCAAGAATCTGGGGCTGGTGATCATCGACGAAGAACACCGCTTCGGTGTGCGTCAAAAGGAACAACTGAAGAAATTGCGCGCCGAAGTCGACGTGCTGACACTAACCGCAACACCCATACCGCGCACGCTGGCGATGTCACTGGAAGGACTGCGCGATTTTTCCATCATCGCCACCGCACCGCAGCGTCGCCTGGCGATCCGCACCTTTGTCAGCAGCTTCTCGATGGGCATCATCCGCGAAGCGTGTCTGCGCGAACTCAAACGCGGTGGACAGATTTATTTTCTGCACAACGAAGTCAGCAGCATTCAGCTGATGTACGAAAAATTGGCTGGCCTGCTGCCGGAAGCACGCATCCACATTGCTCACGGGCAAATGCCGGAGCGCGAACTGGAACACGTCATGCGCGATTTCTACCAGCAGCGTTTCAATATTCTGCTGTGCACCACCATCATCGAAACCGGTATCGACATTCCGAGCGCCAACACCATCATCATCAACGAAGCACACAAATTCGGCCTGGCGCAATTACATCAGTTGCGTGGCCGGGTCGGACGCTCGCACCACCAGGCTTACGCCTATCTGCTGACACCGCAGGAAGCGGCGCTCAGCGCGCAAGCGAAAAAACGTCTGGAAGCAATCCAGGCTATGGAGGAGCTTGGCTCCGGTTTTTATCTGGCCATGCACGACCTGGAAATCCGCGGCGCAGGCGCGGTACTCTCCGAATCGCAAAGTGGCGAGATGCAGGAAATCGGTTTCAGCCTGTACAGCGCCATGCTCGACACCGCAATCCAGTCGCTGAAACAGGGCAAGGAACCGGACATGCAGCACCCGCTCGGTGTCGCCACCGAAATTAACCTGCACGTACCCGCTCTGCTGCCGGACGACTACTGCCACGACATCCACGAACGGCTGGTGCTGTACAAGCGCATGGCCAACTGCGCTGATGATGAACAGCTTGACGACATGCACCGTGAACTGATTGATCGCTTCGGCCTGCTACCGAACCCGGCCCGCGCCCTGCTCGACTGCCACCGCCTGCGCATCGCCGCCAAACCACTCGGCATCATTCGTATTGACGCCAGCGCCGACAGCATCCAGGTGCAATTCATCCCCAATCCGCCGATCGACCCCATCAAAATCATCCACCTGATCCAAAGTAGCCGCGAATACTCACTCTCCGGCCAGGATCGACTGAAAGTTCAAGTGCAGATCGAGGATGTGAATAAGCGGGTGACTAGGATTAAGGAGCTGATGCAGAAGTTGGGGTGAAAGGTTAAGAATAGCTTTTCCATCGACATATGAGTTTTGTAGGTGTGAAATATTGAAAAATAAAAGGACGCATGCGCTCTTGCAGCATTCCGGATGTTTAATATTTAAGTTGGGGAATTTCATATGATCAAATCATCCTGTTCATTCCTTATATTACTAATCTTTAGTATTTTTTCCTTTTCATTAACTTTTGCTGCCCTCATCTTAGTGAACGTTACCCTGGGCCATGGGAGGATGGTTTCAATGTTGAGATTACAAAAGTACTGACTTCCAAGAAGATCGGAGACTGCGGCGAATACAAATACAGGCCGAGCGCACTCGACCGCAATGAATATTTGATCCATTGCACACGCGATGGAAAACGTTGGTCCGCTTATCTCGTTTGGCCAAAGATAAATGAGATCATGGGACCTTATGCACCGGATCCTTCACTTAAATAACCCGGCAGGATGTGCCAACCACAAGGAAGCACATCAATTAATCAGCACGGTAGATATTTTTTCCATCCATATCGGATGAAATTCTGTGCATAAATCGAAGCTGCCACAAAATTAAATCGAACGCATTACGATATGATCAGACAAGTCGTCAAATATTACCTCGATGACTTGAAGATATTTCCCCTGACCTTGAAGTACTGCGCGATCTTGTCGCCTCCGTACTGGAATGGGAAATGGTTTATATTTCTTTAGCAATAAGCAAAGCGTGCTTAAAGGAGAGTACTCCTGACTATGCCGTATCCGCATCGGTTCATATCAAATTGGTTATGAAAGCTATGAAGCGCACGATGCGCAAAGCTGTGATCGAGTTGGATATCGATCTGGATAACACTCAAGCACGCTGGTAATGATTTTAAGCGTTAAACTCTACCAAACGCAAAATCCAGAATCAAAACTCTCTAAGAATTTTGCGTGATTCCGGTTCGAATAAATAGAGTGGAACCACGCAAAAACATCTGAATTAGCCAAGCTAAATTATGAGGTTGGTTTATTTCCACCTTGTAAGGTATCGCTCACTCTGGAGAGTTTGTTTTCCAGAATCTCAATCCTTGATTCCAATTCCTGCACCAAGGCTTTTGTCTCAGGTGAATCTAAAGTATTCTTAGCAGTATTGGTTTCCAGAAGCGCTAGGCGCGATTGTAATTGATTATCGAGAGCTTCTGTTTCTGGACCTTCAAGGTGCGTAAACTCGACACTATCTTCATAGGGCTCCTGGGTTGTACCTGTTGCTTTAATGATTGCCCCAGCAACTAATCCACCTACAATAGCCACAAACATTGTGATAACTATACCGTTAAATTGAGCAACTGCCACATCGGGGACTACTAAGAAAGCGCTGAAACCACCTAATAATCCAGGCATTCCATGTAAATTATGCACGCCACAGGTATCGACAATTTTGAATTTTGATTCTAGTACTGGCAATAAAAACACATATCCCAATACTGAAACCGCACCGGCCAACAACCCTATACCAAATGCACCAGTAGGTGATACGACATCACAAACCGAACCAATAGCGACACCTCCTGCTAAGGCAGCATTGGCCATATCAACCATAGAAGTTTTTCCATTATGTAGCTTTGAGCTTAGAAAATAAGTGGCAATCGTAGCGCCTGATAGAGCGAGTAGCGTGTTAGCGACGGTTTGTGGCATATTTTCTAATGGAACAAGCGCAGTGGCGAAGCTTGGCCAAAATAGCCACAGCACCATTGATCCCAGCATTGCAAAGCGATCGGAAGTATGGTCAGATTCAATTGGCTTGGTACGCTGATAAGCGGTAGTTAGAACTATGGACATACTCAATCCAAAATAAGCGCCAAATGCATGGATCACAATTGATCCGGCTGCATCCTTGAATCCAGTTGTGTAACCTATTGCATCGTCTAGCACTAACCATTCATTTAACAAATAAAGTGGAACAACTATGAGTGCTAATAAAGCATATTGAAAAACACGCAAACGCCCTAGCACAGCTCCCATAGCAATCAATGCGGCTGCTACGGATAATTCAGCGAATAACAAGGCATCAAGCGTATGTGGTTGTAATTGATGACCGAATATTCCATTGGCGCGTAATAAGATATAAAGCGGTAGCCCAGTCGCAACGACCAGGTAAGTGCCGGTTACAGCCCCGAAACCATAACGACGAACAAATACCATTAGAAAACCAAAACCGATAAGCAACATAGCTAAAATATGAATAATGTAATTATATTTTGCTACGACTCTTGCTTCGCTCAGAACTTCGGTAGTTTCGGCACTTACCCAATTACTAAAAATTAGTGATAGTAGACCTATCGCTAGAGGCATGGTGAAATTAAAGTTTTTTCTCATGTGATACTTCCTTTCCCTATTGTTTATTCGGATTTTCTCTGAAGAAATCTCAAGAAAGGGAATTGTTAAAATTTTCTAACATTCCCGGTGGAAGTGTGACCCTTAATTACCATAAATACAATATGGTTTATCTGTATAAATTTGAATATCAACCTATGCTCCAACAATTTAGATGAATGTGGAGGTTTTTGCTTCAATCTGCCATTCTATTTCGTGAAAACCTCGGCAACTTTTAATGTAAAAAGACCGACGCAGAAAAATTTCCGCTGCCGTTAAAGTGCTACGCGATCCTACCGACCTTGTGCTGGACCGGGAAACTGTGAAGAACTATCTAGTGCGCTTAGATCACTCAAAAACATAGCTCATGACGATCGGGGATCCGCATCGATCAGAAAAACAGTGCAACACCAGCAGGCTTTGACTTCCTACCCCGGCAACTCATTCTCCACCAGCTTCACCCAATACGCCGCGCCCAGTGGCAAAATCTCATCATTAAAGTCGTAGTGCGGATTATGCAGCAGGCAGTTGCCTTGCGAGCTGCCGTTGCCGATCCAGATGTAGCATCCCGGTTTGTGTTGCAGCATGAAGGCGAAATCCTCGGCGCCCATACTCGGGGTTGGCGCAGTATCCACGCGCGCTGTACCAGCAACGTCTGTAGCAGCGCGGATGGCGCTTTCAGTTTCGGCGGGGCTGTTGAGTGTCACCGGGTAACCGGGATTTTCGGGATTGAAACAAACTTCGGCATGCAGTTTGAAACCTTGTGCAACGCTGTCGGCAAGATGCTGGATGCCGTGTTCCAGTTGCTCACGCACAGTTTTTTTGAAACTGCGGAAAGTGCCACGAATGACGGCGGAATCCGGCAATGCGTTCCAGGTATGGCCACCATGTACTTGCGTAACGCTGACGACGGCTGAATCGGCGGGATCGATCTGGCGGCTGACGATGGTTTGCAATTGCGTGATCAGGTGCGCCGCAGCAACCAGCACGTCGTTGCCAAGATGCGGCATGGCGGCGTGGGCAGCTTGACCTCGCAAGGTGATTTCAAAGCAATCGAACGAGGCCATCATTGGCCCAACCCTGACTGCGAAATGTCCGACTGGCACATCCGGAAAGTTATGCATGCCAAACACCCGTTGCACCGGGAATTGTTCAAATAAACCTTCGTCGATCATTTGCAGCGCTCCGGCACGACACTCCTCTGCCGGTTGAAAAATAAAATATACGGTGCCATCGAATCGGCCGTGCTGGGCCAGATAACTCGCGGCACCGAGCAACATGGCACTATGCCCGTCATGGCCGCAAGCGTGCATCTTGCCTTCATGACACGATGCATAGTCGAAGCGATTTTGTTCGTGAATGAAAAGCGCATCCATATCGGCACGTAGGGCAATACTTTTGCTATCGTTTCCGCGGCGCAAAACACCAACGATGCCGGTTTTTGCCAAACCTTGATGCACTTCGATGCCCGCATCTTGCAGAAGATCGGCAATCAGCTGGGCTGTCGCCGTTTCTTCAAATGCCGTTTCCGGGTGCTGGTGGATGTGCCTTCGCCAACGTTGCATGTCGGTATGCAACGCCCGAATTTCAGCGGGAATATCATCTACTGTACGCATGGATGGATCGATGGATTTGCAATGACCCGAGCTTACCGCATCAGGGTACAGAATCAAACACTGCCAGTGATTCCACATGTGCCGTATGTGGAAACATATTGACCACACCGGCAGCACGCAGGCGCCATGCACCGGACTGCACCATCACAGCGGCATCCCGCGCCAATGTGTCAGGATTGCACGAGACATAAACCACGCGCTTGGGTCGAATTGCAGTAGCCGCCAGGACCTGTGCAACCGCAAAAGCACCGGCACGAGGTGGATCGATCAGGACACGATCTAAGCGACCTGACGGCCAATCTCCATGATCCCCTCCCCGAAGCAGTGCTTCCCAATCCTGCAGGGTCCATTTGAACAAGTCACGAACCGCAAATGCAGTGCGCTGTGCCAAACCGTTCTTTTGCGCCGCTTGCTGCGCACGCGCCACCAGGGTAGCCGAACCTTCCAGCCCGATCACATGCTGCGCACGGGTGGCAAGGGGTAAGGTGAAATTGCCCAGTCCACAGAAAAAATCCACAACCACTTCGCCGGATTCCGGCGCCAGCAATTCGATGGCTCGCTGCACCAGTGTACTGTTGATTTGATGATTGATTTGGGTGAAATCGGTGGGAGCAAACGGTAACGTGACACCGAATTCGGGTAGCTCCAGCGATAACCCATTTGTCTCACCGTGCAGCGGCGCTGCTGTTTCGGGACTTCCAGGTTGCAACCAAACCGATACGCCATGCTGCCGGCCAAATTCGAGGAGCGCTTCGCAATCTTCATCCGTGGGCACATCGAGTGCACGTAACACCATCACTACAGTCTGTGCACCCACAGCCACTTCCACTTGCGGTACACGGTCACGGATCGACAATCCCGCGATCAGCTCGCGTAACGGCATCAGCAGACCGGAAATGCGCTCGGGAAGAATGGCGCAGGATTGCATATCGGCAACGAAACTCCTGGCGCGTTCGTGGAATCCGACCAGCATTTGCTGTCTACGCCGCACAAAACGCGCAGACAATCTCGCGCGGTGCCGATAACCCCAGTTCGGTCCATCGACCGGCTCCAGCAGTGTTTCAGGATGAATCTTGCCTATCTGAGAAAACGCATCGACCAGAGTCTGCTGTTTCAGGGCGAGTTGCGCCGAGGCTTCGAGGTGCTGCAGCGAGCATCCAGCACACGCCCCCTGGAAAAAACCAAAGTGGGTGCATTGCGGTTCCACACGATGTTCACTCGCTTGCAGGATCTCGACGATCCTGCCCACTTCATAACGCGGCTTGAGCTTCACTTGTTCGTACCGTATCCGTTCGCCGGGCAAAGCGCCTTCGATCAATACTGGCTTGCCATCGCGCTGTGCGACACCCTTGCCATCCAGATTCAGCGATTCGATCTCAACTTCGAAACAGTCAGCTGCCATAGTCGGATTCCTGGTGGATTGATACGTTGAACGTAAAGTGGATTCTGTCTTGCATAAGTTTGTTCTATGAAATGTTGGTGGGAAGGCACGTCTTCAGGTAATGGGTTAAGAAACGATCGAGCGGCCAAATAGGCATACACAATCATGATAATTTGTTGCAGCGACTTGCCGGGTCAGAGCGGAAAGGACAAGTAAGGAATGGGCGACAGAATTAATTTATCCAGCAAATTTATTATCAATGCGAAATACAAAGCTCATTCGGGATTACCAAGCGGTGCGTTCTGCGCCATTCGGTACAGAACGCACTACCAGTACGAAGTTTATCGCCAGCTCAAGACCACGTAACGAGACACTTCATCATTCCGAACCAACAATAGCACCTTGTTATTGTTACTTCCTTTTACCGCATCGTTGAATTCTACTGATGAATTTACTGCCTTGCGATTGACTTCCAGAATGACGCTGCCACGGTCGATACCGGCCATCGCCGCTACCGAACCCTGCGTCACTTCGGTGACGACAACGCCTTTTCCGGCCTTGATACCAAATTGGCGTGCCAGATTGGCATTGATCGTTTGTACTGTCAGTCCCAATTTTTCGCTGGCCATCGACGATTCCTGCTCAGCCTGCTTATTGTCGGTGAGCTTATCGATTTTCACCGTGACTGTTTTTTGCTTTCCGTCACGAATGATATCGAACTCCACTTTGCTGCCTGGTTGGGCCATGGCGATCTGATTGCGGAAATTGCCGGTTTCACTGACCGGTTTTCCCTGAAAGCTGACAATCACATCGCCAGCCTTGAGACCGGCTTTGTCTGCAGGTGAGTTCTTGGTCACCTGTGCGATCAGAATTCCTCTGTCACTATCCAGCTCGAAGGACTTGGCCAAATCTGTTGTCAAAGGCTGAATCATGATGCCGAGGTAGCCACGCACCACTTCGCCCTGCTCGATCAATTGATTGGCGATACGCGCCGCCAGATTGATCGGGATGGCAAATCCGATCCCCATGTAGCCGCCACTGCGGCTGAATATGGCGGTATTCATGCCGATCACCTCACCATCGAGATTGACCAGCGGCCCACCGGAATTGCCAGGATTGATCGCAGCATCGGTCTGGATGAAATCCTCGTAATCGTTGATACCCAAGGATGTCCGACCTTTAGCGCTAACGACACCCACTGTCAGGGTATGGCTCAAACCGAATGGATTGCCAATCGCCACCACCCATTCACCTACTTCCAGCTGCGCGTAATCACCCATTTTGACCGCAGGCAAATTACTGGCCTCAATCTCGATAACGGCTATATCCGATTTGGGGTCGGTACCCTTGATTTTGGCATCGAATTCGCGGCCATCGAGAAACTTGACGCTAATCTTGTCGTTTCCTTCAACCACGTGATTATTGGTCAGGATATAAGTCTTACCCTTGGCTTTACCATCCACGGCAAAAACAAAACCGGAACCTTGCCCAACGACAGAACGTTGCTTGCCTTGCGGCTTTCCAGGGGCGTTGTGACGCGGCATGTCGGGAAACCGATCACCAAAAAAACGCTTGAACAACTCGTCACCAAATGGAAAGCGTTCACCATCGCCGAATGGTAGACCAAAGGGCGACATCTGCACGGCTTCCGTCTCCCGTTCCACCTGGATCAACACCACCGATGGCGAAACCTTGCGCGCCACCTCGGCAAAAGCTTTACTGGTCTGCCGCAGGCTTTCCACACCATTACCTTGCGCCTGCACATCGAGCACGGTCAGCAAGCCTATCAGCATAACCATCATTACAGTTTCAAATCTAAAGCGGATCATGATTCACTCCTGTCGACAATCTCGTTACTTAAAATCGCTAATTGGGGGGACTCATTCAAATTACAAGTCACCTATACCCAATAAGCAAATCAGGTTGTATTTTTTCACAATAAATCAGGCTTACAAACAGTAAAAATTCCGGTAAACCCTATCAGGGTTGTTTATAGTACTAAGGGAATGTAATCAACAACGCTAGAAAATCTCACAACTAGCCTATGAATCTCCAATTAAGCTATTGGCTGGATGACGACAACATCATCTGCCGAGTCGATGATCACTGGGATCGGGCCATGGACAGCCAGAACTGGAGTGATCGAGCCAGCGCAAGCAAGATCGTTGGAAAGCCTTTATTCGAGTTCATTTGCGATGATGTGACACGCATGTATGTTGCCACCATGATCGAGTCCGTTCGCGTGATTCCCCATACCTCGTTTCGTCCCTATCGCTGCGATACACCCGACATGAAACGTTTCATGCAAATGATCATCACTCCTGAAGAAAATGGCTGGATACGTGTCTCCCATGTGTTAATACGCACCGAACCACTGAAAAAACCGGTGACATTCACAACCACAACCCCAATTACTCCTCTCCGACAGTTGAGAAACAATCAGACCATCAATTACGTTCGATGCAGCATTTGTAATCGCCTACAGCAATATGGGAACTGGGACAATTCCTGGCATGAGGCTGACTCTTTTGTTGTCCTCGGCCATGCATCAGTAAAACCGCTAAAGGTGCTTCACAGTGTCTGCTCCGACTGCCTTCACGAACTAAGATAATCCCCCAAAATATTAAGATTTTTTTGCTCCACATCTCTGCTATCATGCGCGCTGCATCAAGAAATAGGAATTGGATTACGATTATTGCTCATAAAATCCTATAATTTTCTGGACATTACAAGGTCGCACGCACTATGGCTAAAAATGTACCTCAAGATGACAGCGTTCCAACAGCACTCCCCTCGCAATCCCGTTACTATATCGTCGGCATCGGCTCATCCGCTGGCGGTCTGGAAGCTTTATCAGCGTTAATTGCCGCATTGCCCAATAACCTCGGATTGTCCTACGTCGTCATCCAGCATTTGTCTCCAACACACAAAAGCCTGCTGGTGCAACTACTGGGTAGAGAAACTTCCATGGCGGTCTGTGAAATTGAGGACCAAATGATACCCCAAGTGGATGTCATTCATATCGCCCCGGCAAGCCGCAATACCATTTTTAAAGATGGTCGCTTCATCCTGATGGAAACGAAACGAGAAACATTGCCCAAACCTTCCGCCAATGTCTTTCTAACATCACTTGCAAACGAAAAAGGCGAAGATGCAATCGGCATCATACTCTCAGGCACTGGCTCCGATGGCACGGTGGGATTGAGAGAAATCAAGGCAAATGGCGGATTCACATTTGTACAAGAACCCAGTACCGCAAAATATACGGGGATGCCTCAATCGGCCATTGACTCCGGAATGGCGGATTCACATTTGTACAAGAACCCAGTACCGCAAAATATACGGGGATGCCTCAATCGGCCATTGACTCCGGTTGTGTGGACTGGGTCTTGTCGCCAGAGAAAATCGCATCGGAAATCACCAACATCGTACGTAATCGCACGACGATAGCGCAGCACGTAGAGCTCACAAAGCCCCAATCCATAGCCACTCAACTGAAAAGACTACTGATCAATGTAAAACAGAAGACCCGTATCGATTTTGGAGGTTATAAGGAAGGCACATTATGGCGTCGAATCGAACGCCGTATGGCAGCCAACCACTTCATCAATTTCGATGACTACTTAAAGTTTACAGAAGACACACCAGACGAACTGGAACAGTTGAGCAGAGATATTCTGATTTCCGTTACAGCATTCTTCCGCGACCAGGAAGCATTTGCACAGATTAAGCCGATTATCAAAACCATCACGAGCAAGAAACAAACCGGCGATGAAATCAGAATCTGGGTACCGGCCTGCGCAACCGGAGAAGAAGCATACAGCATCGCCATCCTGCTGGCAGAAACGCTGGGGAGCAATCTGCCTCGCTACAAAATACAGATCTTTGCCACTGATATTGATCATAACGCCATGAATATAGCCCGGAAAGGCTCTTACACCGAAGGCTCGCTGGTTGAAATAGATCAAGAACTGGTAAAACGGCATTTCACTTTACGGCATGATCGATATGAGATATCACGCACTATCAGGGATATGGTGGTTTTTGCCCGCCAGGATCTGGTACTTGACCCACCATTCTTGCGCATTGATCTCATCAGTTGCCGCAATGTGCTGATTTACTTACAACCAGAGCTGCAAGCCAAGGTATTGGCAACATTTCATTTTGGTCTGGTAGAAAGCGGTTATCTGTTTCTCGGTAAATCCGAAAGCGTCTATCAACAGGATAATCTGTTCGATATCGTCGACAAAGTCCACCGCATCTACAAACGCCGCGCCAGTACTCACAGAATACCTATCAATTCGATTTCTCTGCCACATCTCAACCAGGAATCGAACTTATCGTCCAATAAAAAAAACAATACCGAGCAAAAATTGCTGGAACTTGCCATCCGCAAATATATTCCTCCATCAATTCTAGTAAACGATAATCTGGATATTCAACATATTTTCGGCGAAGTCAGCGCATATTTGATCATTCCGGCAGGCAAACCAAGTATGAATCTGATGCACCTGATCCGCCGGGAGCTTCGTCCAGACCTTCAACTGCTGCAGCATAAAGCAGAAAAATCGATGGATTCAGCGATCGGCCGATCTCGCCAAATGCGTATTGGCGCTTCCCCCAAAGCTATCCGTCTTGCAGTGCATCCAACCGAGAAAGGCATTGCATCAGCGAACTATTTAATCTGTTTTGAAGAGCACTCTGTTCAAAATGATGATTTTCAGCAGACCAAAGACCATGCAGCTGAACTGGATGCCGACAGAAAACTAAATATCCGCGAACTGGAAGACGAGCTGATCATGACGCGTGAGAGACTCCAGACCGTCATCGAAGAACTAGAAACTTCCAACGAAGAACTACAGGCACTCAATGAAGAAGTGCAGTCTGCCAACGAAGAATTGCAATCATCCAATGAAGAGATGGAAGCCACCAACGAGGAACTGCAATCGACCAACGAGGAATTAACCACTGTCAATGAAGAATTACAGATTAGAACCAACGAACTGACTGAAACGCTCAATGATCTTGAAATCGTACAGAACAGTGTTGGATTTCCAATCATAGTCGTTAATGACCAACTAAAAATTCTGCGCTTCAATGCACCCGCTGCAACCCTCTTTTTGATGACGCTATCCTCAATAGGTCATCATTTCGGCAGTCTCAGATTGCCGAGCGGCATGAAAAACTTCAGCGATCAAATTCAAGATGCGATACAACAGAGAAAAGTAATCGAATCGGCAGTCCCATCGCTGGAACGCCATTATCTACTGCATATCGCGCCTTATGAAACAGCCTTAAGTGGTGTACCTGGGGCCATCATAACGCTGGTCGATGACACCGAGCGCCGCGCAATTGAAGATGAGATAAGCTCTAGCAGAGAAAAGTTATTATCGATCATGAATAACTCGACATCGATCATCGCCTTGAAGGATATAGTTGGTCGGTACGAATTCGTTAATCAACAATTCGAAAGTACATTCAATATCGAATCAAAAGATATATTAGGGAAAACAGATAGCGAGTTTCTATCGCAATCCATCGCGGATGATTTTCGTGTAAAAGAACTCGAAGTCATCCGTAAATTACAACCTGTAGAAACCGAAGATCACCTGCAATTCAATAATCAGGAAATTTATCTGCTATCTATTCGATTTCCACTGATCGGCGCCGACAATTTACCCTATGGCGTCTGTACCCAATCCTCCGACATCAGCAGCCGAGTGGCGGCAGAAAGTCAGCTACGACTCGCCGCGAAGGTATTCGACCGATCATCGGAAGGCATTGTTGTCACGGATCAAAAGAAACGAGTACTGACAGTCAATGAAGCATTTACAAAAATTACCGGTTTCTCCGCTGAAGAAGCCATCGGCAAACCGCCGTCCTTTATGACAACCGGCCTGCAGGACGACAAGTTTATTGAATCGATATGGAACAATATCGAAACACAAGGATGGTGGCAGGGAGAAATTCTTAGTCGGCGTAAGAGTGGCGATACTTATCCGGAATGGCTCACGGTCAATGCAATCCAGGACCATTCTGGGAAAACCAGCAACTATGTCGCTATCTTAAGTGACATTACGATTGTTAAAGAATCCCAGCAGCGTATCGAATTCCTGGCCACGCATGACTCGTTAACAGAGTTACCCAACCGTTTATTATTTTTGGACCGCATCAAGCAGGCCATAGCCCGCGGTGATCGAGGCGACTATCTCTTTGCGGTGCTTTTTATCGATCTGGATGATTTCAAAATCGTCAATGACTCATTAGGGCATGCCGCCGGCGATAAGCTTTTAAAAGATGTAGCCCAATTGATGCGTGGTTTAGTGCGAGCGGTTGATACGGTAGCTCGCTTCGGTGGAGACGAGTTCGCTTTATTAATTGAAAATACCACTGTAAATGAAGTAGAAATGGCTGCCAGACGTTTATGTTCGGCAATCAGTCGATCCTGCTTTCTTGGTGAACAAATGGTTCATATCGGTGCCAGTGTCGGCATTGCTGTTTTTCCGGACGATAGCAAAGATGCCGAAATCCTGATGAAACACGCGGATACAGCCATGTATGAAGCCAAAGCAAAAGGGAAAAATGCATTTCAGTTTTTCACCCAGGCCATGATGGAACAAGTCGATAAACGATTGCGTCTGGAAAATAGTTTGCGTAAAGCACTGGACAGAAATGAATTATCGTTACACTACCAACCCCAAATCGACTTAACGACCGGTCAATTGATCGGTGTCGAGGCACTAATCCGATGGCCGAATCAGGGACAAGAAGCAAGACTTCCAAATCAATTTATCCCCATTGCGGAAAAATGCGGACTCATTGGAAAACTGGGAGAATGGGTTGCAGACAATGCGTGCTCGCAACTTTCCCGGTGGTTACAAAAGGGTTATACGCTTCCCCATTTATCGATCAATATTTCCATCGATCAATTCCGACGCAGCAACGTATTTGAAATGATGGAGCGCCTGTTAAAAATCTATCAACTTCCTCCGCAGAAAATTATGATGGAGATTACCGAGAGTACTCTGGCCGATGATAATCAGGCCATACTGGAAACCCTAGTACGGCTAAAAAAGATGGGCATTAAAATTTCAATCGATGATTTTGGGACCGGTTATTCATCACTCGCACGTTTGAAAAGTTATCCTATCGATGAACTAAAAATTGATCGAAGCTTTGTCGATGAAATTACTGAGCAAGGACAGGATCGCGCAATTGCACAAACCATTATTGCCATGAGCAAAACCCTGGGCTTTTCGGTTGTTGCTGAAGGTGTGGAAACACAAGAGCAACTGGAGACACTACGCGAACTGGGATGCGACATTATTCAAGGTTACCTCATTTCGAAACCGATCTCCGCAACCGCGTTTACCCGCAAATTTTGCAATAAGCCACATTAAAAAAATAAAATCACGTTTCAATTTAGGACAAAACTCATGCTCATTGTGATTTCACCGGCAAAAACCCTGGATTTTGAGAACCCACCTCTTATCCAGGATTATACGCAACCCGATTTTCTCGATGATTCCGCCCAGCTGATCGACGCACTCAGAAAACTGGAACCCGATCAAATCGGCGCCTTGATGTCGATCAGTCCGAAACTGGCTTTGCTGAATTCAAACCGCTATTTTGCCTGGCACAGGCCCTTTACGCCCGATAACGCCAAGCAAGCCCTACTTGCATTCAAAGGTGATGTTTACACCGGACTGGATGCCGACACACTATCCGCCTCGAATTTGGCATTTGCCCAGCAACATTTGCGCATACTTTCCGGATTGTATGGCGTATTGCGCCCACTCGATCTGATGCAACCCTATCGGCTGGAAATGGGAACAGCATTTAGAAATCCACGCGGCAACAATCTGTATGAATTCTGGGGAGACAGAATTACTCAAATGCTGAATGCAACATTGGCGCAAGGCAGTGACGCCACGCTGATCAACTTGGCTTCGCAGGAATATTTCAATGCCGTTCGTCCCGACAAGCTCAAAGCTCGTATCCTCACTCCTGTTTTCAAGGATCAGAAGAACGGGGTTTACAAAATCATCAGCTTCTTTGCCAAAAAAGCTCGGGGCATGATGAGTCGTTACATTATTCAGAATCAATTGACTGATCCTGACGCTATCAAGCATTTCAACACAGCAGGTTACTGTTTCAGTCCCAATGACAGTAGCCAGGATGAATGGATTTTTACACGCGACGAAGCGAAGTCCGTACAAGGTTAAAAATTCATTTAACAGGCATAAATACACATGAACACCAGGCCACTTGAATGGGCACAAAATTATGTAGGCCTTTCCAACGCTCATGATCTCGACCGTATCCGCACCCTATTCACCACCGAGGCCATCTACTATTCTGCATATTTCGGTGAATTCGAAGGTCGGGATGCCATTCATGCCATGATGGTCGATTTTTTCGGACGATTCCCGGATGCACACTGGGCAGTTCCTGAGTATCGGGACCTTGCGAACAACGGCGTGGAATTTTCATTCATCATGACGGGCATTGATCGAACCTCTGGCAAAATGGTATGCAGACACGGACTAGAACGTATCTTTTTCTCATCGGATGGATTGATCCAGCGCATCATGGTCCTCAAACCGGATTCATAAACCTGTAACTGTCACGAATTACGCTGTATGACTCCACTGCAATACCCTGCGCTGCAGTGCAAATCACCAGAAACATTGTTTAAATGAGCGGATAACGTTATCCTGATAGGCGATTTTAATTTTTTCCAAACTATTCACATCATGACTCAAGATGAACAAAAACGTGCAGTGGCCGCCGCTGCAATTCAGCATATTCCGGTAGGTAGTATCGTAGGCGTGGGCACCGGCTCTACAGCCAACTACTTCATTGACGAACTAGCCAAAATCAAGCACAAGATCGAGGGTGCTGTCGCCAGTTCCGACGCCACTGCGCAACGCCTGAAAAGTCACGGCATTGAAGTACTCGATCTGAATAATGTAACCGACATTCCGGTATATGTTGATGGAGCAGATGAAATCACTCAGCATTTACACATGATCAAAGGTGGCGGTGGCGCACTGACAAGGGAAAAAATTGTTGCCGCTGTGGCACGCAAGTTCATCTGCATCACGGATCAAACCAAGCTGGTTGATGTATTGGGCAACTTTCCGTTACCCATCGAGGTCATACCGATGGCGCGCAGCTATGTTGCACGGGAAATTGTGTTGTTAGGTGGTCATCCGGCATTACGTCAAGGCTTTACGACCGACAATGGAAACGTCATTCTGGATGTACATGGCATGCAAATCATGAATCCGGTCGAATTGGAAACAAAGCTCAATCAGATTACCGGTATCGTAACCAATGGGTTATTTGCTCGGCGTGGTGCCAACCTACTCTTACTCGGAACCAATGAGGGCGTTAAAACCATTACGCTTTAAACTGAGCATGACCATCCCGATGCACGCATCAACAGCGAGGTAATTCGTTTAATCAAAGAAAAAGCACATCATGGCAAACAAAGAACACATATCCAAACAATTTGACGCGGATCTCGAGGAAGTTCGCACCCGGGTTTTACAGATGGGTGGATTTGTCGAAGAGCAAATCGAATATGCCATCGAGGCTCTGACTAGCGGCAATGAAGAGCTCATCACCCAGGTTATCACTCGTGACCATCGCGTCAACGCCATGGAGGTTTCCATCGACGAAATCTGCAATCAGATAATCGCCAGAAGACAACCCACTGCCGGTGATTTGCGCATGATCATGATGGTAATCAAAACGATCACGGATCTGGAACGGATTGGCGACGAGGCTGCAAAAATCGCGCGTATGGCCAAGCTGATTTACGCTTCAGACCGTATGCACATTCCCCGTTTCAATGAAATCAAGCACGTTGCCAGCATTGCCATGGATATGCTGCATAAGGCATTGGACTCATTTGCACGCTTGGATTTGAATGCTGCTGCACACATCGTGCGACAGGATGAATTCGTGGACGAAGAGTTCCGTTCGATTCTGCGTCAACTTATCACGTTCATGATGGAAGATCCCAGAAAAATTTCCACTTGCCTGGAAATCGTATTCGTAGCCAAAGCGATCGAGCGCATCGGTGATCATGCAAAAAACATGTCTGAATATGTGGTGTACATGGTTAAGGGAAAAGATGTTCGCCATGTCACGGCAGATCAGATTGAGCAGGAAATCAAGGAATAACGTTTACCTGACATCTTGCTGCTACCCACTTCCGGGGGATCTCGAAAACTCAGCGGTTCCAGCAGTTGGCGACACCCCCGCCGGCACCCTGCAAGCCAGTATTACTTAGTGTCAACGTACCACATGTATCCCCCGCCATCGTGCCAGTTGGTACGGCCTGGAGGACGAATGTCGCATCACCGACAGCCTGTAGAGAGATATTGTATTGTACAGCACCTGTTTTGGGTGACTGCGTATTCGGCAGTACTACTGCAACATCATCGGCAGTATTGGCGCGGGCATCTGCCCCCATTGCTGCATCATACTGGTTGTTCTGGCTAAAAAACCGCTCCATGAATTGTGCATTTTCATACATCAGTGCTTTTACAGCAGCCCGGTTATTTTGCCTCACATTCTCCTGATATGACGGAACCGCAACGGAGGCAAGAATGCCAACGATAGCGACGGTAATCATCAGTTCAATCAACGTAAAGCCCGTCATTTGTTGTTCATATGTGAACGATCGCGATTTCATTAGTTTCACCATTTAAATTTTTCGTTACGATTTTTATTATTAAAACAGAATGCCTTTCACTGCTCTCATTGCACAAACTCGCGCCAAGTAATTCTGCCTCGCAATCCGGATTGGCCTTTTGCAGTCGTGGTTTGCACCAGAGTACCATCCGCCGTTGAAGAGATCAGCATATCATCTACCCCTCCCCGAATACGCGTTACCCCTCCAACCGAAAAACCTATCTCGATACCAGCAGACAAACCATCTTCGATTGAAAGCACTCGATTTCTCGTGTAATCAAAAGCGGGCTTGTTCAACATAGCGCCAGACAGGAAATCCACAGCATTCACAAATCCTCTGCCCCCAAAATCGCATGGAGAAGCGGAAGGAACGATAGTATTGAAAACCAAAATACCATCTTCAATTGCCGGCACACCAGTCAGTCTCTCACCACTTACCGGAAGATTGATATACCATCCCTTGATCGTATTTGAATACGTAACGGTATTCTGTGTAGCCATCCTCGAGGTTGAATCTGTCATCACTTGCTGCACCAGCATTCCGGAAGTAATGGTTGCCGTTGTGTTGAGATCCCATATTCCATAAAAGCTTTGTCCATTGGTGCTGGTTGTATCTGCCGTTTCCAGATACTTGCCCGTTCCGAACATGACCAGCTGACCTCTTTTGGGGTGAAAACTGATCACAGGCGGTGAAATAATCGGTTTTGTGGTTCCTGCAGCAAACAGTGGCACCCCGCCAATTCCAACACTCCAATTGGAAGGCAGCGATGAACTGACATCAAATCTCCACAGGTTGCCTTTAAAGTCACCCGCATAAATCACATCTGCCAAACCATTACCATTTGAATCGAAAGGTGTAGGTGTAGACAGACCATTCCCCGATCCGGAATCAGCAACCAGCTTGATATAGTCAGTTCCCGCAGTCCACGTTCCGTCCTCCCCTGCCGAGAAAAACAGAATGTAGAGTACGGCCTTACCATTCGCACTGTTATATCCATTGCCTACCACCACGGCCCACTGACCATTCTCCATTTTGACAATTTGCCTAGCTTGTCCAGTAAAGGGATTAATCTGTGGTTGATTATAGCTATACCCCATATCGGCATCATCGGCATTCGAGAACTCCCATAGCAGCAAATTTGCTGCATTGGCTTCTGAAAAAACAGGCTCCGACTTTGATGCATCTTTGGGATTGGTAATATTTATTGCATAAAAACCCTGTCCGCCGCCATTGAGCCCCCCCACCAACACAGACCGCCAACTCGATGTAGTCGACGAATAGATATCGCCAACCATCGGTGAACCATCGGCAAAATAGCGATGACTGGTGTTGTAGTCCTTGTCCGAGAGACGATTCAAGTTCTCATACACCTGACTGGGAATATAGGCAAACAACTCCTTACCCGCATCTGCTGTTGTACACCCAGCTGTCACACCCGCAATACAGGCATTGAAGCCGTGCAGGATGCCATCATTGGCGCCAACATACACCATGGGTACACGGTCTTTGTAATCATTCTTGAAAGCAGCATAACCCGGATGATCGACATTGGAATAACCTGCGCCGGGTCGACTGACATAGGTCGGACCAGAATTGACAATATCACCCAGTTTGGTTGTGCTTCGCACGCGAAATTTGTTTATCGATGAAGTACTGGCACAGTTAAAAGTACCGCTGTTGTTCTCTTGTGTCGCTGTTCCACGCAAATAAGCAACCCGTTCCACTCCGCAATTATCAACCGTACCCGCAACGTTTTTATTGAGAAAAGCCTTCTGGGTGGTTGTTAGGTTTGCATACTGGAACGCAACACCATCAGTTGTCCCTTTGGTAATCATGACACGCGCAGATGGATTCACATTGCTCGCTGCCAGAGATATAGCGCTGGCATCCCATTCCGTAGTACCTAACACACCCGTTGCGCTAATTGGAATGGACAATAACTGCCCGCTCCAATCCCCGCTGTTGAATTTGGCTTGATAGATTCTTCCATTGGTCATCAGTGAATTGGAATTGGCAGCCACAGCCGAGGCCGATCCAGTACGTGACACAATTGCAGTCAACGCATTCGTCAGGGCATTGGAAAAAGCGGTTGGATCAGCCGCACTAAAGAAGTCACCTCGACTATTGACCGCGGCATGCCATAAATCATCGATTTTTGTAGCATCGCTGGATGTCGGATCGGGCCATGACTGCCCTCCAGACGGTAATTCGGTCAATGTACCGGTAACACCCAGGCCGACAGTAAAGTTCACCAGATGCTGCCAAAATGCAGGATCATGGACATTTGTCGGCACTTTGTTATTCATGTCGGTACGTAAATCATTTTTCCAGTACTGCATGGCCGCATCCGCCAAAGTGTCACTGTACGCATCGGAATAGGGAAGCGCCGGTGAATAGGTATAGGTTGCAGGGGATGCTGGTGAAGAATGATTGGTAATGGTTGAACCTGACAGGTTATCGGAATTATCCAGTCCAGAAATAGCACCTTCAGTCCAATAACCGTCGGTCATCAGAATATTATAATTCTGGCGGCATTCATGCTGTGTTCCCCCGGTTGTACCAGGTGTCTGCCCCCAGGGCCCCTTGTCGTCCGTACGCTTGAAATATTCTCCCACAGCCATTATCGCTTCTCGCAAGGGAGTGCCTTCTGCTGGGATATCATGGTCATACAAATTGGTAAAAAAATTGGTTCTGTCTGTTCCTGTAAATTGCCGAACGCCCGTTTTCACGACCGTTGTTGCAGTACCATCCACCGTTGTCGAAACTTTGTTGATGGCAGCAAAACCGACACGCATGGTATTCCCTTGTGCTGAAAATGCCTTGCCGATACCAGCCCTTGCCAGCAACACGCGCGAACGATAGTAGGTATACCAATTTGCGAAGTTCTGAATTTCCTCATCATAAGTACAAGTTGGGGCCGCAACACAATCGGAGCGATTGGGTCCGCCAGTGTAAGAGGCAGTAGAAGACTTGATCTCGACTTTAGTATAACTACCGGTACTATTTACACTACCACTGTTATATTGATAGTACACCGCAGGGTAAAAGGTTTTAGTCGTACTGGACGATCGGTTTCCGTTACTTTGTAACCAACGTGAGGTCTGCGAATTGTTGACTGTCAAGTTGCGACAACCGGCTGCAGTATTGTATGGATTATGATACGCACAGGTAGAACTGGCATTACTCATCAGTGCTCCATCCGAATTACTCCACGGCCAGTATCTTACCTTGGGATCATAATAGATTTTATTGACATAACTGGAACGGCGCGAAACCGAATAGATGTTGGTATCATCGAAATCGATCGAGTAGTTACTGTATTCATCTGCACCATACACGCCCGTGGCTCGTGGAAACATGTAGTACACACTTTGCAGGATCAGATCTTCCGGCATGATTTCAAACTGCATGGATCCCGAATCATCCAATGTGAACATGACATTCGGGGAAATATTTCCACCCAGAAAAAGCGGTCCATTGGACAAAGGCGGCGCTGCATTTACATCAGCAGAAAACTGAGTAAACGAAATACCGATACACAGATAAGCAGAAAAAATGTAACCCAAAATGTATTTTTTCATGCGTTCGGACTCCTTCAAGATCACCCGATAATTAAGGTCTGAATACTTCTTGCAACCAGACAACGGTCCCCGGTTTTAAACCTTGAGCGCGAACGGTTATCCGGTAGTAATAACGCAAGCTACTGCCTGGCGGTGTTTTCTGGATACCCTCGATAATATAAGTTGGCGCAGGAACACCATTTGGTAAAGCTGGTGCTGTATAAGTAAATCCGTCAGTTCTGAAAACATTGCTTTCAACATAACTGAGTGGACATGACGGTGTGCAATAAGTCGTCGATGCCGATACTGTCGGAGCCGCCACAGCTGCACCGTAATAACAGAGGCCAGCAGTGCAGGTAGCATCGAATTCTTCAACTCCATCTATTCCTTTCGGCGTATTGGTAGTGGGGTCGTTATCGCGAATATGCTGCTCTGCATACCGCAATCCCATTTCTGCTGCTTGCATGGCTATCATGCGATCGCGCATGTTTCCCGACATGCGCTCCTCAATCGTTGCCATTTTCGCAACGGTTATACCTAGCAAGGTCAAGACCATCAAAAAGATCAAACCGGTGACAAATGCGGCACCAACTTGCTTATGAATGTCGCAAAAATGTCTGTTCATCACGGTAATGAGTGAATGCGATTACGTAGATTGTAGGTTGCAGAAAATGCTCGTCTCATCCGTCTATCTGCAGCATTTGCCACCGAAGTATTGGTACAGTCAAAATAGTTCGTCCCAGCAGGAACAATATTGGTTTTATCGGACCTCACCAAAACACACAAACGAACTGCAAGTACCTGATTCCAATCTGCCGGAGATGCTACGTACTGGTCCACGGACTGATTGGCATCGGTATCAACGCCATACAGCAGCTGTAAATCCTCAACATTTTCCAGCAATACACTGCCCGTCGGGGGCGCACCGGGTGCTGCGGGAGTATCCGAAATGACACCCGTACATTGAAGCTCGGCATTTACTGCATCAAGATTGAAATGATTCTGAATGAGCCTGCCAGTCACATCAACCAATGCACCTTCACAATCCTGATCCACATTCGCAACGCCCTCGTACTGGATCGTCAACGTATCAGCCACACCGGTTCCACCGTTTGTGCCCGTAATAGCCGTTCCTTCGAATGCCACTTTAAAATCATTGAACGGTACTTCGACATGCCCCGCCTGCTTGATGCTCCGCCCCAGAATTTCCAAAGCAAATCGCCCATTTTCTTGAATACGTGCATTGTCTTCCTGCTCACGGAATGTCTGCCGGCTGCTCACGAAAACAGTGCTGATAACCAGCAACAGCAATAATCCCAGTGCCATGGCAATCATCATCTCGATTAAGGAAAAACCGACCTGGTACCGGATTATCGATCCACTCAATCGAGTCCTGAGAGCACCCGCACTTGTTGTGCAAGCTTTCTTCATGGAACAAACCTCGTGACGAAGCACCGGGTATTTGTGGCAACTCCGCCGGGACAATTCGGATCGACTTCCCCGCCCATTTCTTTTTCTGTCCACCTCAAAGTAATGACATAACCGGCTGCAATACTGCCAGTGACTGTGCCAACACCATTTGGCAGCAGTCCCGCATTTGCCGTATTCCATTGAGCATGATCGAATGACGCAATTTGTGTCGCACTGCAACTGTTCGTAATACAATCGCTGCTTGTAGGTATTGTGGCTGTCAACGCATCATAGGATCCGGCGATAATACCGGCTTGATTGGCACGCATGCGATCTGCAATATCTTCTGTTTGCTTGCTCGCAATCGAGCGATAGTAGGCGATATTGTTCCCACGAGCGCCTGCTATGATGAGTGCAGCCATGCCTAGCAATCCAAACGACATCACGATGATCGTAATCAATATCTCCAGCAGGCTGAAACCCTTCTGTCTTGACTGAACTTCATGACTCACGAACACACTCCAGTTCCGGTTTCAAATCTGGTTCTTCCCTGATTATTCAGTACTATCTTTTTAGAGTAAGTCGTACCCCGTCTGTCACACAACGAAAAGCTGTCACTAAACCCCATTGCAAATCCATTGGAAGCAAATGTAATCCGGGTTCTGGCTCCCGCCAAAGTATTCCCTCCAGATAAAGCCGAACCGACCTGCAAAATTTCTTCCCCGGCATCTATGGTGCCGTCTCCATTGGGATTAACAAAAATGACCCAACCATTCGACCAGACACTTCCACCTGTACAGCCCGAACCATTGGTACTGGGGCAAATCGTGACTCTGCTGCTGCGTTTTATGGCTTCGCTTTTCGCCAATGCCAAAGTCGAGGCAAAATTATTACTTTGTGCGGTCAACAAGCTATCCTGTACGAATGCACTGTAATTGGGGACCGCCATAGATAGCAGAATGCTCGCTATGCTCAATACAATGATCAGCTCAATCAATGTGAAGCCATACTCGCTTGTTCGCTTCATGGCTCGACTCTTTCTCATATAAAATTCTAACCACACAATAAAATTAACTTACTTCCACCAGCAGCACTTTAGCGACCACATTAGCCCCAAACTTTAGTCATGGAACAAGATGTCATCATCATTGGCGCAGGCATTATCGGCCTTGCGACAGCAGAGAGCCTTTTAATGCATGGGGCAAAAGTAACCATTCTGGATCGTAATCTAGCGGGCCATGAATCTTCCTGGGCGGGTGGCGGCATTCTTTCTCCACTCTGCCCATGGCATTATTCGGATGCGGTTACACAATTGACGAGTTATAGTGCAAAGAAATTTCCAGAATGGGCAGCGGCTTTGTACAGTTCTACCGGCATTGACCCCGAATTCTGGATTTCCGGAATGCGGATACTGCCCCCACATGAAACCAAGGTTGCACTGGATTGGTGCAATCAACGAGGCATAAATATTCAGCAGTATGTCCCGACTCAGGAAATCATTAACACAAGTGATAGTACTGTCCAGACACAGAAGGACCACACCTTGTTACTGCCGGATATTGCTCAGATTCGCAATCCCAGACTGTTACAAGCATTGCGCAGCCGGGTTTTACAACTGGGAGGAAAAATCGTAGAAAAATGCAAGGTAGAAAATTTTCAGCACACACATAAACGTTTATGTTCAATTGACACAACTTTCGGTCAATTGACAGCCGATTATTTCATCATCTGTGCCGGTGCATGGACTAGCGAGATTTTGGGTACATCTGCCCTGAAGCTACGCATACGCCCAATCAAAGGACAAATGCTATTGTTCAGATTTGACGATCCACCTGTTAGTAACATATTGGTGCAGGAAGATTTATACATCATACCCCGGCAGGATGGGCATGTATTGATAGGCAGCACACTTGAGGATACGGGGTTCGACAAGCAGGTTACACATTTGGCACGCAAAAACCTGTTCAAGCGTGCGCTTCCGATTTTTCCTGAACTGCAGGAAAAGCCGGTCATCCGACACTGGGCAGGATTACGACCTGGATCGCCGGACAATCTACCGACTATTGCACCGCATCCGAACATCCACAATTTGTTTGTCAACAGCGGACATTTTCGTTATGGCGTCACCATGGCGCCTGCCAGCGCTGAAATCATGCTGAATTACCTGTTGAATTCACCACAACCGATAGATATCACACCGTACCAGGCTGGTTGGCATGAAAATCCGTGAAATAAAAACTACGCAAAACCTATGCTTTAGGCAAAGGAAAAACGACTGATTCTACGACACCGCTGAGTTCCTCAATCAGCACATCTTCACCGATTTGCTCGGCACCAATCTGTTTGAGTCTCGAAATAACCTGCTGCACCAAGATTTCCGGTGCGGACGCACCGGCAGTGATACCAATCACTTTCTTGTTATCAAACCACTTTTCCTGTAGCTGTTCGGCACGATCCACCATATAGGCTTCCACATTGGCATTTCGCGCGACTTCGCATAAGCGGTTGGAATTTGAGCTATTCGGTGATCCCACGACAATCACCAGATCACATTGATTGACCATTTTCTTGACGGCATCCTGACGATTTTGTGTGGCATAACAAATATCATCTTTTTTCGGCCCCAGAATTTTCGGAAAACGCCGTTTCAGTGCATCCACGATACGGGCCGCATCATCAACCGATAGTGTGGTTTGAGTGACATAAGCCAGATTCGACTCGTCCTTAACTTTCAGGGTCTCGACATCCTTTTCGGTTTCAACCAAATACATCCCGTTATTTTCACCTTCAATCTGCCCCATGGTTCCTTCAACTTCCGGATGCCCCTGGTGCCCGATCATGATGATTTCCTTGCCTTCCCGGCGCATCTTGGCAACTTCGACATGAACTTTGGTTACCAACGGACACGTAGCATCAAAAACCTTCAGCTTGCGCTCGGCAGCTTCGCGACGCACAGCGTGCGACACTCCGTGTGCACTAAAAATCAGAATACTATCCTGAGGCACTTCATCCAGATTCTCGACGAATACTGCACCTTTTTTTTCCAGATCTTCCACAACAAAGCGATTGTGCACCACTTCGTGCCGCACATATATCGGCGCGCCATGCATGGTCAATGCCCGTTCAACAATTTCAATGGCCCGATCCACACCGGCACAAAAACCTCTTGGGTTTGAAAGTAACACTTTGATCATTTTTTCTCCACGACAGGAAAATCGCTTAAAGCCTAACCCCGATCATCAATTATCGGTGCTGTATTATTTTTTATTCTTCACGGTAGCGCTGTGCTAAGGCTACACGTTTTTCATATGCCTCACGGGCAATATGAATGTCTTCCAGAAACTGTGGCAGCTCCTTCATTAGCAGTGCCTGTGGCCCATCCACTAACGCCTTGCTCGGTACCGGATGAAAATCCACCAGCACCATATTGGCTCCCGCCACAATACCTTGCGCTGTCACATGCATGACATCCAGTACGCCATCTGATGAAACTGCACGACTACCTACGGAATGCGACGGATCGATACAAACTGGCATGCGGGTCAGACGCTTGACCACCGAGACATGTGAAAAATCGACAAAATTCCGGTGCGGATCGCCCATATTCGTTTTCATGCCCCGCAAACCGAAAACCACTTTACGGTTACCTTCTGAAGCGAGGTACTCAGCAGCATTCAAAGACTCGTCCAGGGTGATACCAAAACCACGCTTAATGAGCACTGGAAAATTTTGCTGCCGACCGACGATCTTCAGCAATTCGAAATTTTGTGTATTACGCGTTCCGATTTGCAGCATTACACCGGTTGAATTTCCCGTTTGATACAGTGCATCGCGAATCTCATCCAGGTGTGATTCATGGGTGATTTCCATGGCGATGACCTTGATTCCGTACTTTCCGGCCAAATCGAAAACATAGGGTAGACAGCTCTTGCCATGCCCCTGAAATGAATATGGACTCGTGCGCGGCTTGTAAGCACCCATACGAGTACAAACCTGTCCATTATCCCGCAATGCCTTCATCATCATTTCCACATGCTCGAGGGTATCGACCGCACACAGTCCGGCAAAAACATTCAAGGTATCCTGCCCGAAACGCACGCCGTTATACTCAAAATAGGTCGGACGATCATCATTGGTATGCCGCCCCAGTACCCGATATTCCTCGGAAACCCTAACGACACGATCGACACATGGCAATGCATTGACATCGTCAACAGATAGCACCTTGGTATTACCAATCAGATAAATTTCTGTCAGCGTCTGTTCGACACCCACTTCGGTATGAACACGTGCCGTGATCCCTGACAAATTGTTCAAATGCGCCATCAGTTGCTTGTATTCCGGGCTATCCGGTTGCGTATTGGGAACTAGTATAAGAATCATAAGAAATTTGGGAAAGAAAACTAATTCATCACACCAATGTGAAATGACTCAAGATTTTAACGAAAAAAACTGTCAGTTACCACGCTTCTCATCCATAACTAACAGATCGATGCAACACCACTAGACAATCCTTAGTTTGCGAAATATACATCGCATAATCCACTACCCGCGAATTATAGCCTGCTTTCAAACTTCTCCTGAGACAATTTGTCGCATGGTTTTCCAGCAAAAATTAAGTTAATCTATCCCATAATCCAAAGTGAAAATCACGCACCATTAACTCGCAATATGTTCAGCGATCTCAGTCAATCTCCACTCAGCAAGAACCTCCAAAGATTATTCCTATTACGCAACATTGCCATCTTGGCACAATGCCTGACACTGGGGATCGTATACTGGACGATAGACATCGTCATACCCTGGACACAGCTGATATCAATAGTTGCCCTACTCACAGGCATCAATCTCCTGACCTGGATACGGTTACATCGCCGGTGGCCGGTCTCGCATATTGAGTTTTTCTCACAATTGCTGATTGATGTATTGGCACTCAGCAGTCTGCTATATTTTAGCGGCGGATCAACCAATCCATTCATTTCACTGTACTTATTACCACTCACCATTGCAGCCGCCACACTTCCCTGGCGTTACACGTGGGTCATGGCCATTATCACCATCGCGTGTTATACATTATTATTATTCAATTACATTCCGTTACCCCATGATCACAGCAATCATTTGATCGAATTTACATTGCACGTTTCCGGAATGTGGCTAGCCTTCGTATTAAGCACGGTCATCATTGCTTGGTTCGTTGTAAAAATGAGTACATCTATCCGGGATCGCGATCAGGATCTCGCCAAGGCTCGCGAGCAGGCTCTGCGTAATGAGCAAATCATTGCGCTTGGTACATTGGCTGCCGGTGCTGCACATGAACTCGGTACTCCGCTATCCACCATGGCGGTTGTTACTCGTGAGCTTCAACAAGAATATACCCAGGACACAGAATTCCAGAACAATATCAGCATACTGAGAGACCAGATCACCCATTGCAAACAAACATTGACTCAATTGCTCGCCAAAGCGGGGCAGAATAGAGCCGAACAAGGCAATGAACTACCTGTCGATGAGTTTCTGCACCAAGTCCTGGATAAATGGAAATTGATACGACCATCCGTTAAGTTCACTTATCACAGCAGTGGAACACAACCGGTTCCGCGCATCATGGATAATCAATTATTAAATCAGTCAATACTGAATTTACTCAACAATGCAGCGGACGCATCTTCCAAATGCATCGAAATCAAAAGCCACTGGGACAACAAGATTCTTAACCTGGAAATCATCGACGATGGGGAAGGATTATCGGCAGAAGCCATGCAGCGCGCCGGTGAAGCTTTCTTTTCCAGCAAAAAACCTGGCCAGGGTTTTGGTATCGGCCTATTTTTGGCCAATGCCAATATCGAGCGATTTGGCGGTAGCGTTCGTCTGTTCAATCTCGAACAGGGGGGAGCCTGCACACAAGTTGTTTTACCACTGATTGGTTAAAAATATGATGACGCAAATCACAGTAATGGATAGCTGCGAGAATGAAAACCCCAGTTTGCTGATCGTTGATGACGATTCGGTTTTTTGCAATGTACTCGCCAAGGCCATGACAAAACGTGGCTTCGGTGTTGTCTGTGCCCATACCATTGAAGATGCGCTCAACCAGGCAGAGAACACGCCACCCGAATACGCTATTGTCGACTTGAAACTGGCCAGTGAATCTGGTTTGGTTCTTGTAGAAAAACTAAAAGCACTAGATTTTGGCACCCGTATCGTCATGCTGACGGGGTATGCCAGCATTGCCACCGCAGTAGAAGCGATCAAACTGGGAGCCACTCATTATCTGGCGAAACCTGTCGATGCTGACGAAATCATGGCAGCTTTCGAACGCACCGTTGGTGAATCTGACATCCCGATCAGCGTCAATCCACTCTCCGTAGGAAGATTGGAATGGGAATACATCCAGCGCATTTTGACCGAAAACGACAATAATATTTCCGTAACCGCCCGCATTCTCAACATGCATCGCCGAACATTACAGCGCAAACTGGCCAAAAGACCTCTTCGTGAGTGAGCGATCCCCTCACTCAAAACCAGCTATCATGCGAAAATCTTTTCCAATCATGCGGACATCCCTGATGGTCAGTTTCTTACTGTTATGTAATTCGGTCAGCTCGGGCAATCTAAGCATAGGCTGCGCACAATCCCCAAGCAGTTGAGGTGAAAAGTAAAATATTATTTCATCGACCAGACCAGCCTCGATCAAAACACCGCTCAACTCACCACCGGCTTCAACCAGGATTTCATTCATTTCCAAATCAGCAAGCCTGCTGAGCATCTTATGCACATCAACCTTGCCACTTTCGTTTGGCTCTACGAAAATCCGGACACCACGCTCTTCCAGCATTACTTTTTCCTCACTTCTTTCCGGGTTCGCAGTAAAAATCACGATATTCCCCTCCTGCAGCAATCTGGCATCGTACGAAATGTCCAGTTTACTATCAACAACGACCTTCGTTGGTTGTCGCACAACGTTAAGATCTCGCACGGTCAGTTGAGGATTATCCGCTTTTACTGTACCAATCCCTGTCATGATGGCACACGATCGAGCTCGCCAGCGGTGTCCGTCCAATCGTGCCGCATTGCCTGTGATCCACTGACTGGCGCCATTATTAAGCGCAATCCTGCCATCCAGACTGGCTGCAATTTTCAGTCTGACCCAAGGCCTGCGACGAGTCATTCGGGATACGAATCCACGATTGAGTGCTTGCGCTTCATCATGCAGCAAGTCTGCCTGCACATTAATACCGGCCTGCTCCAGCATGGCACGACCACGTCCGGAAACAATCGGGTTGGGATCTTGCATAGCCATGACCACACGAGTAATGCCTGCTTCGATTAATGCATTGGCACAGGGTGGGGTGCGCCCATGATGACTGCAAGGCTCCAGCGTTATGTAAGCCGTCGCATAACGTGCACGCTGACCAGCTTGTCTTAATGCGATTATTTCGGCATGCGGACAACCGGCTTTCTCATGCCAGCCGCTCGAAATAATTTGATTGTTATGTACCAAGACACAGCCGACACGCGGATTGGGCGACGTACTATACAAGCCTCGCTCGGCCAAACGCAGTGCGTGAGCCATGTGAGTGTAGTCTGAGGGAGAGAACATTTAAATCCGCTTCGTCGAAAAGAAACCCGCAGCGATAGCATGCGGCAGGAACAGCGCAGTATTACGATTTCTTGTCGTGCTTTTGGTCTGGCTTCTGCACTGCCTTGATTGCATCCCGAAAATCATCGACACCCTGAAAGCTTTTATAAACCGATGCAAAACGAATATAAGCCACTTGATCCAGCCCATACAACTCTTCCATGACACTTTCACCGATACTGCGCGATGTCACTTCGCGCTCACCCAGCGCCAGTAGTTTCTGTACGATACGATCAATTGCCGCATCGACATGACCAGTCGGGACTGGACGCTTGTGCAAAGCCCGCTTGAAGCCGATCAGTAATTTGTTCCGATCAAACTCGGTGCGGCTACCATCATGCTTTACGACCTGTGGCATGCGCAATTCTACCGTTTCATATGTGGTAAAGCGCTTGTCACAGGAATGACAACGTCTTCGCCGGCGAATTTTATGCCCATCTTCGCTAACACGCGAGTCTACGACATTCGTATCATCGGCATTGCAAAATGGGCATTTCATATCAGGTCAACAGGGCTAAATATTTCCGGGAAGCAAATTCAAGCAATCAAAATTAACCATATACAGGAAATTTTTTACAGAGTCGTTTTGCTTCATCTGCAACACGGGCCAACACCGCATTATCTTCGGGAGCCGCCAATACATCAGCGATGAGATTCGCCAGTTCTTCCGCTTCTAGTTCTTTGAATCCACGTGTAGTAATGGCCGGAGAACCAACCCGGATACCACTGGTGACAAAGGGTTTCTGCGGGTCATTTGGAATGGCATTCTTGTTTACCGTGATATGTGCCTTTTCCAGTGATTCCTCAGCCTGCTTACCAGTCAAATTCATGGCTCGCAAATCAACCAGGAACATATGACAGTCAGTTTGTCCAGATACAATCCGCAGCCCGCGCTGAGTTAGCACCTTGGCCATGACACGAGCATTCTCGATGACTTGCTCCTGATAATTTTTGAACTCATGACTCGCCGCTTCCTTGAATGCCACCGCCTTGGCAGCAATGACATGCATCAATGGCCCGCCTTGAGTTTGGGGAAAAATAGCAGAATTCAGAGCTTTCTCGTGCTCAGGTTTGGCCATGATAATGCCGCCACGTGGGCCGCGCAGAGTTTTATGTGTCGTACTAGTAACATAATCGGCTATACCTACCGGATTAGGGTAGAAACCAGCTGCCACCAGACCTGCATAATGGGCCATATCAACAAAAAGATAAGCTCCAACAGCATCAGCAATTTTCCGGAAACGCTTCCAGTCAATTACTCTTGCGTAGGATGAAGCACCAGCAACAATCATTTTGGGTTTGTGCTCATGTGCCAGACGCTCCACTTCATCATAATCGAGAATCTCGGTATCCGGATGTAGTCCATATGAAATTGAATTGAAGATCTTGCCACTCATATTCACACTGGATCCATGCGTCAAATGTCCACCATGAGCAAGCGACATACCAAGCAATGTATCACCGGGTTTGAGTGCAGATAAGTAAACAGCGGCATTGGCTTGCGAACCAGAGTGCGGCTGTACATTAACATACTCGGCACCAAACAACGCTTTCAAGCGATCAATAGCCAACTGCTCCACCTGATCTGCATACATGCATCCACCATAATACCTCTTGGCCGGATAGCCTTCGGCATATTTATTGGTTAACACGGAGCCTTGGGCTTGCATGACCGCAGGACTCGCGTAATTTTCCGATGCGATTAACTCAATATACTCTTCTTGGCGCTGCATCTCGCCTTTGATCGCCTGCCATAACTCGGGATCGGCATTTTCAATGGTGTGCTTCTGCGAAAACATGGTGATACTATTCCTATGAAAATTTGAAAAATCTAAAATCGTCAAAGTCAGTATATTAACATTACCGGACTAAACTAAAGACAGAAAACTGGTAATGTGCAGGAGAGATAGGAATAAAATTTGAATCCGACTTCGTTAGTCTAATGAGACGATTAAATTGATCGAAAAGACTCTACCTTCACATGAGATAGAACCGCTAGCAGTAGCTGAATCCAACGTAATCTATTCTTTCAACAGTGGCTGCAACCCAATCGAGATGACACTACCCATCAAAACACTGCATCATCCATGGATAGTTAGATGTTAGGCGTATAAATCGAATAAAAAATCAAATCATTTCAACTTCTTCTTCATATGCAAGGATTACTTGATTGACCGAATCGACATCTACTGTAACCTTGCCGCCATTCATCAAGCGTCCGAATAATAACTCATCCGCCAATGCACTCCGAATTGTATCTTGAATGAGACGCTCCATTGGACGTGCTCCCATCAGCGGATCAAATCCATTTTTTGCAAGATACTCTCGCAGCTTCTCGGTAAATAGTACTTCAACTTTTTTCTCTTGCAGCTGACCCTCTAGTTGAATCAGGAACTTATCGACCACACGCAAAATAATCTCCCGTGTCAACGGAGTGAACGAAATGATGGCGTCCAAGCGGTTACGAAATTCTGGGGTAAATAGCTTTTTAATATCGTTCATTTCATTACCAACCAAACTCGGCTTCGTAAATCCGATCGACGACTTGGTCAAAGATTCCGCACCGGCATTCGTGGTCATGATAATGATTACATTACGAAAATCAGCTTTACGCCCATTATTGTCGGTAAGTGTTCCATAATCCATCACTTGCAGCAGGATATTAAAAATATCCGTATGCGCCTTCTCGATCTCATCCAACAGCAATACAGAATAAGGATGCTTGATGATCGCTTCGGTCAACAACCCCCCTTGATCGTAGCCAACATATCCAGGAGGCGCACCGATCAAGCGCGACACTGCATGTCTTTCCATATATTCAGACATATCAAAACGATGCAAATGAATACCAAGTGCATAAGCCAGCTGTTTTGCCACTTCTGTTTTACCCACCCCAGTAGGACCAGAGAAGAGAAAGGAACCAACAGGTTTTTGCGGATTTCCCAAGCCGCTTCTAGCCATTTTAATTGCACTGGTCAGAGAATTAATTGCCTCATCTTGTCCGAACACAACCGACCTCATATCACGCGCCAGTGTCTTCAGTTTATTGCGATCGTTGGAAGAGATATTTTGCGGAGGTATACGCGCAATCTTTGCTACAACATTTTCGATTTCACTTTTACCGATAATTCTGCGTTTCTTGGATTTTGGCAATATCCGTTGAGCAGCCCCCGCCTCGTCAATTACATCAATCGCCTTATCGGGCAGATGCCGATCATTGATATACCGTTCTGAAAGCTCAGCTGCCGAGATAAGTGCACTGATAGTATATTTAACCTTGTGATGGTGCTCATACCTGGACTTTAATCCCCTCAAAATAGCAACGGTTTCGTCGATACTGGGCTCATTGACCTCTATCTGTTGGAAACGCCTGGATAATGCATGATCTTTCTCGAATATTCCACGGTACTCGCTAAATGTAGTCGCACCAATACAGCGCAATTGCCCAGAACTTAAAATTGGCTTCAATAGGTTAGATGCATCTAGAACCCCACCAGAAGCTGCTCCAGCTCCAATCAGAGTATGAATCTCATCAATAAATAAAATAGCCGATGAATTGTCAGTCAATTGCTTCAGCAGTGTTTTGAGTCGCTGCTCGAAATCACCGCGATATTTCGTCCCTGCCAGCAATGCACCCATGTCAAGTGAATAAATTTGATGCTTCAGCAATAAATCCGGTACATCGCCTTCCACAATACGTTTAGCTAGCCCTTCAGCAATGGCAGTTTTTCCAACACCTGCTTCGCCTACTAAGAGAGGATTATTTTTACGTCGCCGACATAATGTTTGAATCACCCGCTCAATTTCTTTTTCACGCCCGACGAGGGGATCAATCTTATTTATCAGCGCCAGATGATTAAGGTTAACGGTGTAATTTTCCAGCAATCCGGTAGCACCAGTATCTTGTTCACTATCATTTTCATGATTGTTCTTGGCGTCATTTTCTGGAGGTAATTTGCGAATATTGTGAGAAATATAATTCACCACATCAAGGCGAGTTACGCCTCTTTGCTGGAGAAAATAAACAGCATGAGATTCTTTTTCTCCGAAAATAGAAACCAAAACATTGGCACCAGTGACTTCTTTTTTCCCAGATGATTGCACATGCAGGATAGCTCTCTGAATAACTCGCTGAAACCCCAGAGTTGGCTGCGTATCGACTTCATCAGTTCCACTTATGACGGGGGTATGACGAGCAATATGTTCCAATAACACACCTCTCAGATCTTCAATATCGATCAGGCATGCATTCAACACTTCTGCAGCACTGGCATTATCCAACATGGCCAGCAGCAAATGCTCGACAGTAATAAATTCATATCTTTTCTGTCTTGATTCGACAAAAGCCATATGTAAGCTAACTTCTAAATCCGGAGCAATCATGTTAATTTTCCTCCATCACACAACGAAGTGGATGCTGATTCTTTCTTGAAAACTCTGTTACTTGGCTCACTTTTGTACTCGCTATGTCACTCGTGTAGATACCGCACACACCCACTCCTTCCGTGTGCACCTTCAACATTATTCGAGTTGCTTGCTCTTGATCCATGGAAAAAAACATCTTTAGTACCTCTATTACAAATTCCATCGGTGTAAAATCATCATTCAGCAATAGAATCTTATACATAGGCGGTACTTTTTCTTTGCTCTTGGATTCACTTACTCTTGAAATTTTTGATTGACTCGCGGCCATACTATTTTTACCAATTCATACTTTTCTCTAGACATAATCTATCCTATTTTTATCATATTTGATGATTACGACAAAATTTTCAAGTGTCTTAGTCCAATAACTTTATCACCCCAACAAAAATACCGTAACCGCTTGACTTTAACCCCAGATTTGCGTAAAACGACAAATGGCGTTTGGCTTCAAGTTCTCTGCGGTACCGTTTTATCCGTCAATGGTCTTGAAATTCAAATAGTATTAGGGTTTCCGGCCCAGTTTTTTATAGGAAGTAGAAATGGCAACAGGTACAGTAAAATGGTTTAACGATTCTAAAGGTTTCGGTTTTATTACTCCTGATGATGGTAGTGAAGATTTATTCGCACACTTCTCAGCAATCAACATGTCTGGATTTAAAACTCTCAAAGAAGGCCAGAAAGTGAGCTTTGATGTCACCCAAGGCCCGAAAGGAAAGCAAGCCTCCAATATCCAATCTGCTTAACTGTTCAACTGTTCATTTATAACACTAAAGACTGGCTTAGACTTTTGACACAGTAAGACAATAAAGTCGTATCACTATTTTTCCCCTTGCTGCCATTTTCCATGAAGCAAGGGGTTATTTATTTATAGTCACCGTCATCCAGAGGGTGATTGACAACGTCAATCAGCGCATAACAGATAGCACTCCTTTTTAGAAATCAAAATCGTCGTCTTATTTCATACGATTTATCATTTCATGACCAAACACTGAGCACGACACTTCCCTCGCTCCTGGAAGCAAGCGTGCAAAATCATAGGTGACTACCTTATCCTGGATTGTTCTTTCCATTGAAACAATGAGCATATCTGCTGCTTCTGACCAACCAAGATGCCTCAACATCATTTCTGCGGATAATATGATCGATCCCGGATTAACCTGATCCTTTCCAGCATATTTAGGCGCCGTACCATGTGTGGCTTCAAAAATAGCAACACTGTCACTCAAGTTTGCTCCGGGAGCAATTCCTATACCGCCGACCTGAGCAGCCAATGCATCCGAAATATAATCACCATTCAAATTCAATGTGGCTACCACATCGTACTCCTCCGGTCGCAGCAAAATTTGCTGCAAGAAGGCATCTGCGATTACATCCTTAATGACGATATCGCCACCTTCATGCTGGAGTTTCATCCAAGGACCACCATCCAGTAGTTCAGCTCCGAATTCTTTGGCAGCCAATGCATAACCCCATTTTTTAAAAGCACCCTCTGTAAATTTCATGATATTACCCTTGTGCACCAAGGTAACCGATTTTCTTTTATTATCTATGGCGTACTGAATTGCTTTCCTGACGAATCGTTCTGTACCCTCTCTCGAAACAGGTTTAATACCAATACCGGAGGTTTGGGGAAAACGAATGTGATTTACCTTCATTTCATCCATCAAAAACTTAATAACTTTCCTTGCGCCATCAGATTCAGCTTCCCACTCAATTCCGGCGTAAATATCTTCCGAGTTTTCCCTGAAAATTACCATATCTGTTTTTTCGGGGTTTTTCAGCGGACTGGGTACGCCAGAAAAATACCGCACCGGACGCAAGCAAATATACAAGTCGAGAAGTTGTCGTAAAGCCACGTTAATTGAGCGAATCCCTCCACCGATAGGAGTCGTTAGCGGACCTTTAATCGAAACGACAAACTCTTTGGCCGCTGCTAGGGTCTCATCCGGAAGCCACACATCCGCCCCATAAATTCGTGTCGATTTTTCTCCGGCATATATTTCCATCCACGAAATCTTACGACGATCGCCATAAACTGTATGAACCGCCGCGTCCACAACCTTCCGCATTACCGGCGTGATATCCGCGCCGATGCCATCTCCTTCTATGAACGGAATAATGGGATTGTCAGGTACACTCATAGAGCCATCGTCATTGACCTGAATCTTTTCACCTACAGTAGGCACTTTGATATGCTGAAACATGATATCTCCAGTTATTGGAACATCGAATAAGTTTGAAATAGAAAAACTCTGATCATGGATTCCATGCCAAATAAGCCAATTCACTCATTTTATTTTCAGAACCCACGGAATCAAAAAATGAAAAAAGGAAGGATTTTGATCGCACAGTTAAATGAAGAAAATAAGAATGCTATATTATTATTTGTTTCTAAAATATTTTTAATAAAGCATCAAATTATTTAATCCATATCCACAACTATGATCATTATAAATGAAAGGAAATATTCAATCACCAAACCGGGGCAGCTATCTTGCAAAGTTCTCGTCGAACAACACTCTTTTAAAAATTAATCGCTACGCTGATGAAATTAACTTTGCTCGTCCCCAACCTACTCTGGCCAGATCCCCAACAACCCGAGATTTATCATGATTTACAACTTCCTTCCGTAACAACGTTACTCTCGAAAAGCCAAAAATCTACGCACCATCCACAAGATATCGAAGCCTGGTTTTGTACAGCATTCGATATCCCCAAACAATCTGGCAATTGGCCCGTAGCTCCTATTCTTCTTAAAAATAATGCTCCAGGCTTGATGAAAACAGATCAAGAATTCTGGATGCGAGCCGATCCTGTACATCTTCGCATTGAACAAAATCATATTATGCTAGCGGATCATCAAGCATTTCAAATTTCCGAAAGCGAAAGTGCATCGATAATGACCGACTTGAATCATTATCTTAAAAATGATGATCTTGAATTAAATCTCCTTAAGCCGGAGCAATGGTATGTCCGATTGCCAAAAGCTCCTGAGATTCTGACGCATACGCTAAGCGAAGTAACATGCAAGAACATCAATCATTATTTACCGACTGGAACAGCTAGTGCAAAATGGCTGAAAATTTTTAACGAGATTCAGATGCTTTTACACGAACATCCTGTCAATCTGGCGCGCGAATCACTCGGCGAATTACCTATCAATAGCGTTTGGTTTTGGGGCGGTGGAACAATGCCACACTCCATTCAATCTCCTTTCACGCACATCTGGAGTCAGCATGATCTCACTCAATCGCTAGCAACAGCCAGCAGCACTTCTCATGCGGCATTGCCAGAGCATCCGGAACAATGGCTGCAAACTGGCTTGACAGGACATCATCTCGTTTTACTGAATGATTTGCATGGTAAAGCTAAATACCGGGACGCTTACCACTGGCGAGAAAGATTAAAATATTTGGACACTCATTGGTTTCACCCCATACTTACCGCTCTAGAAAACAAAGCAGTGGAACAGTTAACGATTACGGTTCTGAGTGACCTAGGTACTCAAGACTTCAACTTGACTCGCTCCAGCTTATGGAAAGTTTGGTTGAGGCCCAAACCATTAACCAGTTTCATGTCTCATTATTTGTAATATAAATTTTCAGTAATTCTTAATTTACGAAATAAGATGTTCTGAATTAGGAATAGACATGCGCGGAGATTCTATGTTGAACACGATCAAGCCCTATCTCTCCATTACCGCCGCTTTGGTGCTCATCATAGCACTCGCCGCAGATGCCTATCTTCTTAATATTCTGACACCCTATTTGCAGATGGGCATCTGGCTCGCTCTTGTTACTAGCATCGTTCTGGTCCTTGCTCAAATTGTTCGCCTTGAAAAGCACATCAAGAACAATACCAATCAACTCCTGATCGTCAAGGAAAGATTGACCAATGAAATCAAGCACCGATTATGGGCAGAAAAAGCAGCTTCAGAGGGCAAAATAAAATCCATGATCATCGATGAAAACATACCCATCATGCTGGCTTATTTCAATCTTGATCTTCGCTGCCGTTATCACAATCGCATTTTTCGCCGCTGGTTTGGCCTGAAACCCGACCAGATCGATGGCAAATTACTGAATGAATTCTCAGGAGAAGAGTTTCATTCGGCAATTAAAAGCTCTATAAATGAAATACTGGCGGGCAAAACAATTCATCGTGAACGCATTCTTAAATCAATTAAGGGACTTCCCTACATCTTTACGGAACAATATATCCCTCATCTTGACAGCAAGGGTAAAACGATAGGCTTTTATACCGTGCACAACCCGCGTGCGCAGGAAAAAACACGCGTGGCAGTAAAACCATCTATCCCATATCCTGGTGATGCACCAACCGTGCAAAAAACGGCTGATCAGCTTGTTGCACCGCCATCAAAAGAGGAAACACATTCCCCTAAAATTGTAGCCTCCTCACTGACTATCGATTCAGCAGCTGCCAATCGGATTGCACAAGCCATCGAAAAAGGTGAATTCAGTCTTTATTATCAAGAAATCAGTCCCCTGCAATCGAACATCATTACGCCCATACATTACGAAATCTTGGTGCGCATGCAGGAAGAAGAAAATAGCTTGATGCCACCTGATTCCTTCCTTCCCTTTATCGATCAGTACAAATTAATGCCCGAGCTCGATCGCTGGATTGCATCTTGCATCATACAATGGCTATCTTCTCATGCAGACAGCAAAGCATTCTTTTGCCTGAATGTCGCCAAAGACACATTACTGGATCGCAATTACGCCGGTTTCATCCAAAATCAACTGGCTTCTAACCGAGTTACTCCGTCACAGCTCTGTTTCGAAATCGAGATGCTGGACGTTCGAGATAGCTTAGGAGACACGCTGCTCTTCATCGACAAGATCAAAGAATTAGGTTGTCAGGTTTCTCTCTGCAGCTTCGATGGCAATCCTGAATTCAATCATATCTTGAATGAGGTCAAGGTTGATTATCTGAAAATTGATGGTAGCTTGATTTGCAATATTCTGCGTGATCCAAGTGATCTGGAGCAAGTCACTTCAATCAATCAGCTTGCACATCAGAATGACATCAAAACCATTGGAGAACTGGTCGAATCCGATGAGATTATTACCAAACTGACCGAATTGGGGATCGATTACGCACAAGGCTTTGGTGTCGCCAAAGCCCGTCCATTCCGGGAACTCGAGTAAAAGCAAGAATGAGTTCTTTGCCATAAAACAATAAGGGGGAACAGTCTAGTTACACTGTTCCCCTCGTACATTCTCGAGAATTTCTAGACTACAAGGCCTTGACCAGATTTTCGACAACTTTCTTGGCATCGCCAAAAATCATCATCGTTTTATCCATATAGAACAGATCATTATCCAGTCCCGCATAACCCACAGCCATACTCCTTTTCACCACCATCACCGTGCGCGCCTTGTGAGCATCCAGAATAGGCATGCCATAAATCGGACTTCCTGGGACATTCGCTGCTGGATTGACCACGTCATTCGCTCCCAATACCAGCACCACATCCGTGTTGGAGAAATCGCTATTGATCTCTTCCATCTCCAGAACTTGTTCATAGGGAATTTCGGCTTCAGCCAATAACACGTTCATGTGACCCGGCATCCTTCCAGCCACAGGATGAATAGCAAAACGCACATTCACGCCTTTTTCGTGTAGTTTCTCGGCCAGTTCCTTGACAGCATGCTGAGCTCGGGCAACCGCCAATCCATACCCGGGAACAATGATTACGCTATCTGCATTGCCCATCAGGAAAGCTGCATCGTCGGCGCTCCCGCTGCGATGTGTTTTCTGCACACCGCTATCGGCTACTACAGCGCCACCATCACTACCAAAGCCACCCAGTATCACCGACAGGAATGGTCTGTTCATGGCCTTACACATGATGTACGAAAGAATGGCGCCTGAACTGCCAACAAGAGATCCCGCAATGATCAGCATCGGATTACCCAAGGAAAAACCGATTCCGGCTGCTGCCCAGCCAGAATAGGAATTCAACATGGAAATCACGACAGGCATATCGGCACCGCCAATCGGAATAATGATCAGGAACCCCAAAATGAAAGCAATCGCTGTCATGGCAATGAAGGCGTTCCAGTTCGTGGTTTCAGTGAAGAAAAACCATAAACCAAAACCAACCATCGCAATGGCCAGTAACAAATTAATTGCATGCTGACCAGTAAATACTACTGGTGTACCACTCATGCGCCCAGACAGCTTCAAAAAGGCGATTACCGATCCAGACCATGTCATGGCACCGATGAACGTTCCCAGAAACAATTCGAGTTTGCTACCCGCTGGCAAAACTTCGGGCAAACCAAACGACACCGGATTATTGACCGCTGCTACTGCAATAAATACAGCAGCCAGACCCACCAGTGAGTGCATGAACGCCACCAGTTCCGGCATCGCCGTCATTTGAACACGCTGCGCTACGATCGCACCAATCACTCCACCGACCGCAATGGCACCGAGAATCAGCGTCCAGTTTTGCGTAAGTGTCAAGGTTGTGGCCACAGCGATAAGCATCCCGATCATGCCGAACAAATTGCCACGGCGCGCAGATTCCGGCGAACTCAACCCTTTAAGGGCCAGTATAAAAAATACAGAAGCGACTAAATACGCAAGTGCTACCCAATTAGCTGACATTTATGCGTTTCCTTTTTTGTCTTTTTTCTTGAACATTTCCAGCATGCGCTGACTCACCAGAAATCCGCCAAAAACATTGATGGCCGCCAAAGCCACAGCGGCTGCACCCAACCACACACCCCAATCAGTTTCAGCCGGTCCAGCAGCAAGCATGGCACCAACCAGAATAATGCCAGAAATGGCATTGGTCACAGACATCAGTGGTGTGTGCAAAGCAGGAGTCACATTCCATACCACATGATAGCCAACAAAAATGGCGAGAACAAAAACCGTCAAATTGATAATAACTGGATCAACTTCACCAATCATGATAACTCCTTTCAAATTCGTTAACTGATGCTCAGAATCCGATTTGTCCCTAATACGGATCTTAAATAAATACAACCAGGATTACGCAATGATTTCACCACCGGTACAAACCAGTGTTCCAGCAATGATTTCATCTTGGCGATCAATTTTGAGTTCACCGTTTTCTGGGTTTAGCATCAAATTAATAAAATTCAATAAATTACGCGCATATAATGCACTCGAATCCGCAGCCACCAACCCGGGAATATTGGCAATACCAACCAAATGCACACCATGCTTGACAACAGTTTGATTCAATTCGGATATAGGGCAATTACCACCCGCCTCCACTGCCATGTCGACAATTACCGAACCAGGTTTCATGGCTTGTACGGTTTCTTCCTTGATCAACACAGGCGCTGGTCGACCCGGAATCAAAGCGGTTGTAATAATGACATCCGCAGCGGCGGCTCGCGTGTGCACCAGTTCTCCCTGGCGATGTTTGTAATCTTCCGACATTTCAGTGGCATATCCACCTGCGGTTTCAGCTTTGGCTTTCTCCTCGTCGCTTAGCGGCACCTCAACAAATTTTGCACCCAAGCTCTCAACCTGTTCTTTGGCTGCAGGGCGCACATCGAATGCTTCCACCACGGCACCGAGCCTTTTCGCGGTCGCTATCGCCTGTAAGCCTGCAACTCCCGCACCCAGCACCAGTACACGCGCCGCCTTTACTGTACCAGCCGCGGTCATCATCATTGGAAAGAATTTTTGATATACATTGGCTGCCATAATGACCGCTTTGTATCCGGCAATATTGGCTTGGGATGACAAAACATCCATGCTCTGCGCACGAGAAATTCGCGGCAATTTTTCCATTGCAAACGCAGTCAATCCATATTTAGCCAATGCCTCAATTCCTTCCTTGTGTTGTGGCGCCAATAACCCGACGAGCACCGCGTCCTTACGCATCATCGCCAGTTCCCCAGCATCCGGTCCACGCACTTTGAGGATAATTTGTGACTGCGCATACAACTCCGCAGCATTGTTCTCGATAACTGCACCTGCTTCCTGATAAGCTGAATCCGGAATACTGGCACCAGCACCAGCTCCCGATTGCACTGAAACTTGATGAACACCCTTAGCAGTAAATTTTTTCACAGTCTCTGGTGTAGCGGCAACACGCGTTTCACCACTGCGAATCTCTGCAGGTATGCCTATATGCATCGACGATCTCCCTTTTTACCCAACCTGCTACTTATTAAAATTGTGCTTAATTTTCCAAAGAATTGCGCATTATAAATCAATTTGTCCGCAATGCATTATCGCTCAGGGGAAAAACTTGATCGAAACTGCATTTCAATAAACAAAAGTCAGTAACATCTGGAAATGCCCCCTCACAAATAAACAGACCGACTAATCTTCCGTCGGTCTGCAAATTCATGGATTTTCCTGACTGAATTCTTCCTGCCTACATGCGGCTCAGGCAACGACCAATCCACTGATTGGTCAATTTCTCTTGTACGGTATTTTGGCGCAAACGAGTGGCCAGTCCGGAAAAATCGACCTGATCCAGAGGTTGATCCTGATTGAAACAGGAGAATACATAAGTAATCTTTCCGGTTTCTGGATCTTGGTGCGGCTGCAAACATTGCGCACAAATTTCCTTCATCATGCATTGCATGGGCGAATTGATTGAGCCAATGGCAAAATGATCGGCCTTCAAGTAAGGCTTCAGCTGATTGTGGCGCGCTACACCCACGGCTGCCATCATGCGATCCGAACCGATGGCAATGATGTGATCGGCATCCGAAAAGGCAACAGGCTGCTCGCCCAGGCGACCGCTGGCATAGGCTTCCATGGCTTGTACGATATTTCCAACGAAACTTTTATCCTGAGGTCTCGTTGCCGCAAAACCAGGCGATTCATCGCAACACCACACCACGATATCTGCTGCTGCCTCGATTTCGGCAACCTTGTAGCGATCGACCAGCTTTTTGTAACCGGCAAAATACAAAACCTTTGACCCAGCAGCTCGGGCTGCCGCACCGATCGAAAACAGTACAGCGTTACCCAATCCTCCCCCTACCATTATGATCGTCTTGCCTCCGGGAATTTCAGTTGGCGTTCCAGTCGGTCCCATGAGCACCACCGGTTCTCCCGGTTGCATCAATGTGCACAAATTGGAAGAGCCTCCCATTTCCAGCACGATCAGCGATACCAGGCCTCGTTTAACATCTACCGAAGCACCGGTCAAGGCAAGTCCCTCCATTGCCAGTCGGGTATCTGCTGCAACCGGAGCCAATGTAGTGTAATTCTGGAAGCGATAAAACTGCCCAGGCTGAAAATGCTCGGCTGCCATTGGCGCATGGACTACCACTTCGATAATATTGGGAGTCAGTCTGACCACCTTGTGCACAACCGGCCGCAACCGGTCGTTCAACACAGCGAAAAACTGTTCCGCAGGCTGTTGAATTCTGGGCATAATCCGCTCCAGCACCCGACTTACGATCGGATAGCCTTGCTTGGCACTCGACATCGCTTTTACCACATTACCTGAGAACGATGGGTGCAAATCTCCGAAGAAGCTGATAAAGCGTCCATCCTGGCAATCCCTGTAATAACTGAGCAGTACCTGTGGAACTTCCGGCTTGGGGTTGCCATAAGCAGGCTTCACCGGATTTCCTTCCTCATCGCAAGCAGCAAAATAACGACCATCGAGCTTGAATGTCTTTTCATCTTCCCTGGCCAGTACCGTATTGGGCTGTGTTCCCGCAGCCACCAGCAAGGCTCGCGCCGGCAACTCGACCTGCCCGGCATCCTGCCACTGGCCAGCATCATCACGTTTCTGCACGGAAAACTGCGCTGACTGGATATGGCCCCATACATCCACATTGACCCGTGACGGTGTCATACCTTCCGCAAACCAGATTCCCTCTTCCAGCGCTTTCTCGACCTCTTCGTGATTCAGTGTATACGATGGACTGTCGATGAGTCGCTTGCGATAGGCAATGGTTGCACCTCCCCATGATTGCAACAATCTGATGATCCTCGCTGGCCGAGCTTCTTTCGCGGCCTGATCGCGTTCCACACGAAGGGCCCTGGCATGCGCGAGGTACTCTTCGGCAATGGCCTTTTCTTCTTCGTCCCAGATGTCACGTATCGCCGCCTCTCCCTGCACGGCCGACAAGATTTCGTAACGCTGCAGGAATTTTTCTACCTGCACCGGATAATAGGCCAGCGCTTCCGTCGCAGTATCGATCGCCGTCAACCCACCGCCGATGACAACCACAGGCAGACGCAATTGCATATTGGCAATCGAATCATGTTGTGCAGCACCCGTCAGTTGCAATGCCATCAGAAAATCAGATGCAGCTCTAACCCCACGTGCCAGGCCATTTGGCAAATCCAGAACCGTCGGACGACCGGCCCCGGCCGCCAGAGCGATGTGATCGAACCCCATTGCAAAGGCATCGTCAGCTGTCAAAGTACCGCCAAAACGCACCCCCCCGAATAACGCGAATTCCTCACGGCGCTCCAACAGCAACCGAATCAGCTTCAGAAAATTCTTGTTCCAGCGCACAGTAATGCCATACTCGGCCACACCACCGAAACCACCGGCAATCCGTTCGTCCAGATCTTCTTCCAGTGTGCTGGCATGTTGAATGGCATTGAAGGTCACACGTTCCCCGCTCTGATTGACACCACAAATTGCTTCAGGCAAAGGCTCGATTTTCAACCCATCTATTCCCACCACGGTATGGCCTTCGTTCATCAAGTGATGCGCCAGCGTATAACCCGCAGGCCCCATACCAACCACCAGTACCTTGCGACCGGATGCCGCCTTGGGCACCGGGCGCCGCAGATTGAGCGGATTCCAGCGTGTCAGCAAGCTGTAAATTTCAAATCCCCATGGTAATTCCAGGATATCTTTTAAAGTCCGCGTCTCGGCCTGGGGTATATCGACAGGGTCCTGCTTCTGGTAAATGCAGGATTTCATGCAGTCATTACAAATCCGGTGACCGGTTCCCGCGCACATCGGATTGTCCAGCACGATCATGGCCAAGCTTCCTACTGCAACACCTTGTGTTTTCAGCATATGAAACTCGGAAATCCGCTCCTCCAGGGGACAACCTGCAAGGAGTGCACCTAATTCACTACGCTTGAATGTGCGTGGCTCATCCGGTGATTTGGGTTTCTGCACCAGTCCCTTGGAGCAGGAATCCTTGCCTTGTTCATGACACCAGATGCAATAATTGGCTTCATCCAGCGCTCCCATCAGATCGGTGCCCTGATCGGTCAGGGCAAAACCCTCACGTTCGCGCACATGATCCAGCCGGTGTACGGTATAACCGTCGGACTCATCGGTCTGCAACGTCAGCAAATGCTGAAAATCAAGTTTTGCTGGTGACTTGAACAGAATTCCCTGCTGGGTGTGCAGCTGTCCGGCAGGTGTTCGCAAGGCCCAGGCGGCATAACGCAATGCCTTGGTCAATTGCGCTTCATGCTCTGTTTCAGCTTCCATCCATTGTGCCACCTTGGTTGCAAAGGTCAGCTCCGAGAAGCGCTCGCCAAATTCAGCTGCCAGCGCTTGTTCCAGCACTTCGCCATCGATTGTTGCCAATTCTTCGTCGGAAACCTTACTCTTGGCGCGGCGTTGAACGAACTGCCGCTTGCAAAAATACAGTGGTGCCAATTCATGATGTCTGGCAGCCAGTTGCTGTACGGCATTTTCAATGTTAAACAGACGGGCAATGAAATCCTCAAGCCACGGTGCAATTTCTATCAGCAGTGCCGAATGATCTTTCGGCAACAATGCGTCAGGCTGGGCTCGTGCCTGCACCAGTTTTTGATGTAGCACTTCGTCACCGGTATGCAGAAAATCCATGAAAATCTGATCCAGTTTAACCAAGCCACTGCGCTGATACAGATCGGAAATGGAAAAACCGAAATTGAAATTGGGTGAAACCGCTGCCGCCGTTGCATCTAAGTTTGTCATGATAATTAGGTCTTTGATTTTTCTCGTATACTAAAATTCTGCATGCATGTCATACAACCGATCAAGCTAACTACTATTTCCGCTTTTGTTCATAGTCCGATATCCAATCCATAAATTCGTCAGGCAGCATGGGTTTGGCAATGAAATAACCCTGTATTTCATCGCACCCCAGTGCTGCAACCAATTCGAAATCGGCTTGGGTTTCGATGCCTTCCACCACTACATTCAAACCAAAGGCCTTACCCAATTTGATACTTGACTCGAGAATTACGCGAGTCGCCAGATCCTCCGCCGCTTTATGGGCAAAAATCCGGTCAATTTTCATTTCCGTAAAGGGCATGTACTTCAGCGTCTCCATGGACGCATAGCCAGTACCAAAATCGTCAATCGACAAACCAAATCCTTTTAACCTGATGCGTGTCAGTATATCAAGGCTTTGCGCAAAGTCCCTGCCCAGTTTTCCCTCGGTGATTTCGAGCACTACACGTTCAATGGGAACATTGGAATTCTGCACAGCTTCCTGATAAATCTCCGGCAGATTGAATCGATCCAGATTTTCCATCGATACATTGACAGAGATCTTCAAGTCCATTCCCTGCTGTAACCAGGTATCGAGTTGCTGCACCGATTTACGCAGAATGTTACGAGTAAAGTCATTGATCAAACCATTCTGTTCAATGACGGAAATAAAATTATCCGGAGAAACGTAACCATATCGTGCATGTTGCCAGCGGGCCAAACACTCCACGCTAGTTACACGACGATTAAAGGCGCAGATCTTGGGTTGATAAAAAATCTTGATCTGATCTGCCAGTAGCGCCTCTTTTAGTTCATCGACATCAAAGATCTGTCTCGATCTGGATGAGTCCGCCTTCACTTGTACCGGCACTGTCAGTTTTTCCAGCAAATCCGCCAATGCACCGATGGTTACGGGCTTAACCAGCGTACCGATGACGTTTAGCCCCCTGACGATGGCCAGACGTTCGATGGCTTTCAGCAAGTCTTCATCGACACCCGAAAATAAAACAATTTTTCCAGCATATTTCTGATTCGCAATATTCCGCAAAAATTCGATGCCATCCATCCCGGGCATCTCGATATCACAAATAAGCAAATCAACGTCATCAATCTGCGTCGACAGCACATACAGTCCCGCTTTGCCGTCTTCTGCTACCAGTACTTCATCAACATCCAGCTCTTTTAACAAATGACTGACAAACTCAAGCATGAACCTGTCATCGTCGAGCACTAACACTCGAGTCTTATTTCTCTTACTCATTCAACAATCTAACACTTTTAAATTTTTAAGTTTGTCACCTCTGGAATATCTTGATTTTAGAGTAATATCATCTTTGCGTTATAACCACTTCAAAAGCGTATTGATTAGTAAATCCGGATTGATGGGCTTAGCCAAGAAATCATTCATACCTGCCTGTTGACACAATTCCCGATGATATTCATCGGCATTCGCCGTCAATGCGATAATCGGCAGATTGATCCAGCGCTCATCTGCACGGATTCTTTGCGTCGTTTCCAAGCCATCCATCACAGGCATCTGAATATCCATCAAGATGCAATTGAACACCGTCTGCTCCAGAATCCGCAGCGCTTCTTTGCCATGCTCGGCAATCGTAACGTTTGCTCCAGCATATTCAAGAATTTCCTTGACAACCAACTGATTCAGCTCGTTATCTTCCACGACCAAGATTGAGGATTGTTGCAATTTCTGACGTGCATTCGGTGCCAAGTTCATTCTATTGTCGCCAATTCATTCTTTTATCGTGAGTAATCGATCCAATAAAATACATGTCCATTCCATGCTTGGCAGCAAATTACTCGCTCTCTACAAGCCAATTGCTCATTGATAGCGAAAATGACATCACAATCAAACAGGCAATCAGCAACAATGACCAAGACTGCAATACAACTAATCCCTAGGTCACAGCAACACGTTCCTGCGCTGTACCCAGGCATGTTCTTCAACACAAAACCGAGGTTCTCTACATTCCAAAAACATTCCTCTATTTTCAGGTCGGCATGATCATTCCGGCAGCAACCGTATTATTGGTATTTTCATCAATGATGATGAAACATCCTGTCGCACGGTTACGTGCATAATCATCACAGACCAGATTCAACTGCACTTTCAATGTCACTCGTGCAATATCATTCATTTTCAAAACACTCACATCCTCGTGAACCAGGGTATTGACATCAACCCGGTACCCGATTTGATCAATAATTACCTTAGCCATGCGCGTCGACTGCTTGATGAGGTACTTTCGACCCAGATCAAGCGGTTGCTCCGACAACCAGCACAGCATCGCATCAAAATTCTTGGTAACTCTTAGCGTTTCTTCAGCTTTTGCCAGCATATCGCCACGCGAGATATCCAGTTGATCCTCAATCGTCAACGTTACCGATTGCGGGGCAAAAGCCTCGGCAAGTGCACCTTCATATACCCATATTTCCTTGATTCGGGAGCTTAATCCGGATGGTAGTACCTTGATATAATCTCCCACCTTGATGGAACCCGACTCGATTCTACCCATATACCCGCGAAAATCATGCAGTTCAGGCGTATGCGGACGACAGACCCATTGTACCGGAAAGCGAAAATCATCACGGTTGATGTCATCCTCGATGGACAAAGTTTCCAGTAGATTCATCAAGGTCACCCCCTGATACCAGTCCAGTCGATCTCCCCGCTCAACCACCATATCCCCATTTAGCGCCGACATTGGAATATAGGTCACATTGCGCAAATCAAGTTTTTGGGCAAAGGCGGCGAACTCATCACAGATACGCTCAAATATTGATTGCGAAAACTCCACCAGATCCATTTTGTTGATCGCTACCACCAAGTGCGGAATGCCAACCAGACTTGCAAGATAGGCATGCCGACGCGACTGCGTCAGTACCCCCTTGCGCGCATCAATCAGGATAATGGCCAGATTTGCGGTCGATGCGCCGGTAACCATATTGCGCGTATATTGTTCATGTCCTGGTGTATCGGCAATAATAAATTTGCGCCTAGGTGTCGCAAAGTAACGATAAGCCACGTCAATGGTGATACCCTGTTCACGTTCAGCCTGCAATCCATCTGTCAGCAGGGACAGATCGACACCCTCCGAACCCCGCTTGCGCGTCGTGTGCGTAATTGATGTCAGCTGATCTTCAAAAATAGACTTGGAATCGTGCAAGAGTCGACCTATCAGCGTACTCTTGCCATCATCGACACTCCCAGCAGTAATGAAACGCAGTAATTCACTTTGCGCAAGTGATGTTCTCTCACTATCCAGCATTGACAAACCTTATTTAAAAACCCAAGTAGCCATAAACCTGTTCACGATCCAGCATGTCTGAACCAGTTTATGCAAAAACTCCTTACCTGACACACGCCTAAAAATAACCTTCTTTTTTGCGCAGTTCCATAGATGCCTCTGAGGTCTGATCATCCATTCGAGTTGCCCCCCGCTCAGTGATACGCGTCATGGCCGTTTCAGCAATGATTGCATCGACATTTGCAGCATGCGATTCCACGGGACAAGTACAACTCATATCACCCACGGTACGAAAGCGCACCATCAGTTGTTCAATTTTTTCGCCTGCTTGTGGCTGAACAAGATGAGATACCGGCAACAAACCTGTCGCGCGCCGAATCACTTCGCGATTATGTGCAAAATATATTTCCGGAACTTCCAATCGTTCGCGTGCAATGTATTCCCAGACATCAAGCTCGGTCCAGTTACTAATGGGAAACACCCGGATATTTTCACCAGGATGTGTACGTGTATTATAAATATCCCATAATTCTGGACGCTGATTTTTTGGATCCCATTGACCGAATTCATCACGAAACGAAAAGATCCGCTCTTTGGCCCGCGCTTTTTCCTCATCGCGACGCGCTCCGCCAATACAGGCATCAAAACTGAATTCAGCAATAGCATCGAGCAGGGTTACAGATTGAAAAGCATTGCGGCTTTGCGTCTCGGAACGTAACACCACCCGACCTTTCCTGATCGAGTCCTCCATACTGCGCACAATGAGTCTCTCGCCCAGCTCATTGACCCGGCGATCGCGAAAAGCGATAACCTCGGGAAAATTATGTTCGGTATCAATATGCATCAATGGAAAAGGAAAACGACCGGGGCGAAATGCTTTCTCTGCAAGTCGCAACAATACGATCGAATCCTTCCCGCCGGAAAACAGTAAAACCGGGTTACCACATTCAGCGGCAACTTCGCGCATGATATGGATCGCCTCGCTTTCTAGCGCATCAAGGTGAGTAAAGATAGGGTGATTCATTTCTCTGTAAAATATCGTGGTATTGCAAGCAGGAGCGGAAACCGTCTTTATTGTGCGCGGTCCTTTGCTTCCTTATTCACCGAAACCACTTTACTGGCATGCAAACCGCACTCTTTAGTTTCCGGTGATTCCCACCACCAGCGGCCAGAACGGATATCCTCTCCGGGTGTAACGGCACGCGTACAGGGTGCGCAACCAATACTGGGATAAAACTTGTCATGCAATTTGTTGTAAGGCACCTGATACTGCTTGAGATAGGTCCAGACATCCGCATTCGTCCATTCCAGTAATGGATTCACTTTTTGTAAATGATTGTCCGCATCATGGGCAAAGATCTGCAAATCATGCCGCGTTGGAGCCTGCTCGCGTCGAATCCCAGTAACCCAGGCATTCTTGCCCTGTAAGGCACGCCGCAGTGGTTCAACCTTGCGGATGTGACAGCACGCTTTACGCAACTCCACGCTTTGATAAAACCCATTTACACCATGTTCGGCAACATAGTCTTCTATCTGCTTGACGTTTGGAAAATAAATGCGTAAAGGTGTTTGGTAGCGTTCTCGCACAGTTTGCATCAAATCGTAGGTTTCCTGCGGCAAGCGACCGGTGTCCAGACTGAACATCTCGATATCCAGGTGATACCGATTGATGATATCGGTGAGTACCATATCTTCGGCACCCAGACTATTTGCAAAGGTAACCGGAGCAAAGTTGCGCACCGTTTCGGTCAGAATGGCAACTACCTGCTCAACTTTAAGTGTTAGATCTTCCATCTCAGGCCTGTGCAGTATTTCCTTTACGCTGCACTCGGCTAAATAGCGGCAACTTGGGCTCGTAAGAAATCTGGTATACCTCGGAAAAATCGCTCAGACCTTTCAGTGCGTCTTCAATGCTGCGATCCGAACGCGGTGCAAAAGCATCGAAACCGACCCGTTGCATATAGAACAATTGGTCCCGTAGCACATCACCAATGGCACGCAATTCTCCTGCATATCCCAGTCTTTTCCGCAGGTTAAATGCAATCGAATAGCCACGACCATCCGAAAAACGGGGAAAATCAACGGCGATGACAGTAAATTTCCGAATATCATCTCGCAATGTTTCAGGCCGCTCATCACTGGCCAGCCACACACCAATTTCAGCGCGTTGTTGCAGTGTATCCCGCTGCTTCAACCAAACCTGGAGTGGAACAATCACCTTTCCGGGAGCGACAGTGACGCTTTCAGCCACGTCGTGCTCCCCCAATCGCAAAACCATCCAGTCATCGGCAATGATCGCCTTGTTTTTGATAATCATCACACTAGAACCTCGGAGAATAGAATGGAACTTCGTACTGCGCAGGTTCGACGGCATGCTTGTCAGCAACCGGTTCATCCTCGACGGTGAATTCGGTTGCAAAAACATGTTTCTTGAAGGGTTCATGCCCGACACGACGCACCGTATCAATAAAACTTTCTGCCTCGACACGCTCCTGCAAATATACCTGTAGCAGTCGATCGATCACTTCAGGCACCTGATTGAATGTGAATGATGGCCCTATAATCTTGCCAATCGAACTCAGATTACCTTCCGCTCCACCGATCGACACCTGATACCATTCGTCATGTGCTTTTTTCTCCACACCGGTAATACCGATATTACCGATATGGTGCTGTCCGCACGCATTCATACATCCCGAAATATTGATGCTGATCTCGCCGACATCATGCTGGAAATCGATATCTTCGAAACGCTGCGCAATGGATTTAGCCAGAGGGATGGAACGCGCGTTTGCCAATGTGCAGAATTCCGCCCCCGGACAACTGATGATGTCTGTCAACAAACCAATATTGGGTGATGTGAGTTCAAGCGCTGTAGCTTCCTGCCACAACTGGATCAAGTCTTTTTGACGCACATCCGCCAGCACGAGATTCTGCTTGTGCGTAACGCGCAATTCCCCAAAACTGTAACGATCCGCCAGATCGGCAATGGCCTCCATTTGCTCAGCCGTTGCATCACCAGGTGTACATCCAGGTTTCTTCAGTGACAACACCACCGACACATAACCAGGAACACGATGCGGCCTGACATTTCGCATCATCCAGTGGGTAAATGGACGACTATCCGCTTTGTATGCGCTGATCGTGGAATCATGATCACTCAGTGTCTCGTATGCCGGATCAGTGAAATAACCCGCCACCCTTTCCACTTCTTCGGCAGTCAGCGTTCCAGGCCCATCTTTCAGATCCGCCCAGTCAGCTTCGACCTGGCGTTTGAATTCGTCAATTCCCAGTGCTTTGACCAGAATCTTGATACGAGCCTTGAATTTGTTGTCCCGACGACCGTACTGGTTATATATGCGTAAAATCGATTCGACATAAGTCAGCACATGTTGCCAGGGCAAGAATGCGCAAATCTCGGTGCCAATAATGGGTGTACGGCCCAGTCCACCCCCAACCAGAACGCGAAAACCAATCTCACCCTGTTCGTTCCGGACTGCCGCCAAACCAATGTCATGAGCATAGATTGCCGCACGATCTTCCTGCGCACCACTGATGGCAATCTTGAATTTCCTCGGCAGATAAGCGAATTCCGGATGAAAGGTGCTCCATTGACGCAAAATCTCAGCAAAGGAGCGTGGATCCACTACTTCATCCGGTGCTACTCCAGCAAATTCGTCCGATGTAATGTTGCGCACACAGTTGCCCGACGTCTGAATGGCATGCATCTGCACCGACGCCAGATCGGCAAGAATATTAGGTGTTTCCTCCAGCTTTAACCAATTGAATTGGATATTCTGACGCGTCGTGAAATGACCATAACCACGATCATACTGGCGTGCAATATGAGCAAACATACGCATTTGTTTGGAGGAAACCAGACCATAAGGTACAGCAATACGCAGCATGTAGCCGTGTATCTGCATGTACAGGCCATTTTGCAAACGCAATGGCATGAATTCCTCTTCTGTCAATTCCCCCGACAATCGACGGCGTACCTGATCGCGAAACTGCACGACACGCTCATCGACTATCCGCTGATCATATTCATCGTAGCGATACATTTTTATTCCTCGATAACTATCTGATTCAATGCACTCGAAGCTCTCACCACACCATCCCTCCAATACGAACCGGCTGACCACTCATCAGGATTCGGTTGAAGCATAATGTTTTGACACAGGCAACAACAACGCTGCATCCAATGGAAATTTGGCACCATATTTCATGATATGGTTCACATCGTCATCCTCATCATGTCTCAGCGCCATGCCAATATATGCATGCTCGCCAGTTTCTCCAACGACAATACCAATTCGTCCACCACAACCATTGAACCAGGTAACTTGTTTAGGTTTATTCTCAATATTTGTACTCATTCATCAATCCTTGTTCGTTCATGGATCTGCGCTAAACAATTAAAAAGTAGCGATCACCATTTGCAGCTTCACATCTTTTATTTCATAGAACTCAAATCACCATTCCGGCGCCTGTCGTGCAGCCACCAACATCCCTTTCAATACGGCTTCGGAACGCAATGGAAATTCAGATAATCAGCCAGCCGCTGTATATTGCAGCAAAATGAAACCAGCGCGTATTCTATCAAAAACCGAAGGATAATCGCTTGTAATTCGGCACAAAAATAAAACAACCCCTCCAGCTTCAAAGTTGGAAGGGTCATTGCTGTATCATGCTTGCTTACCAGCAATTCTTGTAATCGCATGATTGATGCAGAATCATAACAACACAATATATTATTTCAAAATACTATTATGTTACATTTATATAACTATACTTTATAGCTGCGCCATATTAACCATGCATGCACTTTAACGAACCAGAAATCACCTCCCCAACTTTATGAAATTACAGCAACTGCGCTACTTGTGCGAAACAGCTGAGCATGGAATGAATCTGTCCAGGGCAGCTAAAAACCTTCATACCTCACAACCTGCCATCAGTAAGCAAATACAGATGTTGGAAGATGAACTGGGAGTCGATATTTTTTTGCGTAATGGCAAGCGCATCGTCAAGATAACACCACCAGGCCAACTCATTATCAAAACCGCAACGCGCATGCTGCGCGATGCCGATAATCTCAAAAAAATCGCACAAGAATTCACCAACGAGGCGGGTGGAACGCTCACCATTGCCACCACACACACGCAAGCACGCTATAGTCTACCTCCGGTAATCAAACGTTTTACAGCTCGTTACCCCAAGGTCAAGCTGATTTTACGGCAGGGCAGCCCCGTACAGATTGCAACCTTGGTTACCTCGGGAGAGGCCGATATCGCCATTGCCACGGAAGCCATCGAGCAGTTCCATGAACTGGTCATGCTGCCTTGCTACCAGTGGAATCGATGCGTGGTCGTTCCACCCAAGCATCCGCTAATGAAACTGAAGAAACTTACTCTGGAAGCGATTAATCAATATCCGATTATCACTTATGACTTTGCGTTCACCGGGCGCTCCAAAATCAACCAAGCTTTTGCCAGTCGTGGCCTCGAGCCCAATGTCGTACTGACCGCCATTGACTCGGATGTCATCAAAACCTATGTGGAACTGGGACTTGGAATTGGCATCCTGGCCAACATGGCTTTTGACGTCAAACGTGATAAAAATTTGCGCGCCATTGATGCCAGCCATCTGTTCGAACCCAGTACCACACGCATTGGCATCAGCCGCAACAATTACATTCGCAGTTACATCTTCGATTTCATTGAGATGTTTGCTCCCCACCTGACACATGACAGCATTCAGGCAAAACTGGACAGCAAATTGCATGATGCAGAAAATTCAAATTGATTACTACTGGAATTATCAGTACGATGCAGACAAGCAGGCGAAGAACTGTAGCCTGACGGTTGCCTCTCAATCATCCCGGGGGTTGATACCATGAAACAGATTCTGTTTTTTGTGGCAGCAATGGCGATTGCGATGATTTTTGCACTGAGATCAGGCGTCTATAATCTGGCCGCAACGGAAAAACACTGGCTCATCACGGAAAAAGCGATCGAGTGGATGCGAGAAAATTCCATTGCTGCTCATGCCAAGGATCTACCCGTTCCAGTTCTTGAGAATGATGAATTACTGAAAAGCGGCGCCGAACACTATCATGCCATGTGCACTGGCTGCCATCTCGCTCCGGATATGCAACCAACCGAACTGTCCTCCGGATTGTACCCACAACCTCCGGTTTTTCATCAACGTCCTCCTGCAAATGATCCGTCTCAGAAACTAGAATATGCCAGGAAATATTTCTGGGTCATCAAGAATGGACTGAAAATGACTGGCATGCCCGCCTGGGGACTGAGTCATGGCGACAATGAAATCTGGGCAACGACGGCTTTTGTTCTCAAACTGCATGGCATGACATCCATGACATATAAGCAACTCGTGCAATCGACGGAAGGTCATGCGCACAGTCATGATCACTAAAAACACTAACAAGCTTCAACTCAGAATTTGACCCACTCACAGATCAATGAACAACTCATAGCCAAGTACCATAATACACATTATCAAATTGGCACCATTTCGGGATTGATCACACTCCGGATCGATCACTTTTCACAGGCGCTGTCGGAATTTCTACTGACCTCACACCAATCCACCGCAGCAATCATCTGCGCATACAACCCCTATAGCCAATTATTGAGTCCTGAGGAAAATCAATCCGCGCACGAATCACTCAGACAGCACTTGATGCAGCATGGCCACCCCATGATTGGGGGACTGAATATCGATCCCACCAGTCAATGGCCGCAGGAGAAAAGCTTTTTTGTATTAGGCTTGGATCTCGAAACAGCTCGTGCAATCGGGCAACAGTTTAAACAAAATGCGATTGTATGGATGCAAAGCGACGCCATCCCGCACCTGGTTCTGCTTCGCTGAATCACTTGCCCGTTACCTGTGACAAGCAATTGCAACATATACCCAAATCGGATAGCAGCTGGTATAAAGCCGGTGCTATACTGCACACTTTCTTAACAACAGTTTGGGAGATTAGGATGAAAAAAATACTCACCTTTCTGACATTGGCTTTCGTAAGTTTCGGTTTGCTTGCTTTTGATGCGGAAGCCAAGCGCATGGGTGGCGGCAAAAATGTCGGTACGCAACGCTCGGTCAATCAACAACAAGCCACACCCAATCAACAGCACACGCCTGCAGCTGCACCTGCTGCAGCCACACCACCTTCCACCGGTAGCAAATGGGGCGGGGCACTGGCTGGTTTGGCAGCTGGCGGTCTGTTGGCTGCTCTGTTCATGGGTGGCGCATTCGAAAACATCAATATGACGGACATTCTTGTCATGCTGGCGCTTGCTGCCGCTGTCTTCTTTATCATACGCATGCTGCGCAAACCCCGAGCGGAAGAAGCTCCTGCCATGCAATATTCAGGAATGAACACGAACACTCAGCAAGGAGGGTTCAATACACCGCCATTTACACCGGCAGCAGATACCGTAGCAGCGGACTCAGGCACTTCCCATCGCCCGAGCATTCCTGCAGATTTTCAGGTAGAGCCTTTCCTGCGTCATGCAAAGGCATCGTTCATTCGCCTGCAGACTGCACACGATCATGGCAATGTCGAGGAAATTCGTGATTACACGACACCAGAAATGCTTGCCGAAATCAGCGCTCAGATCAAAGAACATGGCAGCTTGCAGCAAAAAACCGAAGTCATGTTCATCGACGCGCATTTACTGGAAGTGGAAACCACCGCTGATCTGGCTATTGCCAGTGTACGGTTCACCGGTCAACTTCGCGATGGCCCCAACGGCGAACCCGAAGCATTTGATGAAATATGGCATGTACAAAAGGATCTGAAAGATTCACAAGCCACCTGGTTGCTTGCCGGTATTCAGCAAATTTCCTAGATGTCTCGTTTCGTTAAGCTTTACTGATTCATCAGAAAAACCCGGCACCAAGGTCTGTTCAATATCGAACCCCGTGCCGGGTTGATCTTATTCACGTATGTATGCCCGATTGTCCAAGGTCGTCATGCTTCTAGCATTTGCGCTTTACACCGGATTGGTGGCAATCGGCAATCTCACCGACTACGGTTCGAATTTTTCCCTTGTTGAGCATGTCTTGCGCATGGACACGACCTTCCCGGATAACCGGGTTATGTGGCGTGCCATCGAATCGTCATTACTGCATCATGTCGTCTACGGATTCATCATTTTCATCGAGATCGTCATTGCTCTGCTATGTTGCATGGGTGGATTGCGGTTATTGCAAAATTTGAACGATCCCCTCGCATTCAATCAATCCAAAAGCTATGGCATTCTCGGATTGATACTGGGTTTTATCTTGTGGTTTACCGGGTTTATGACTATTGGGGGTGAATGGTTCCTGATGTGGCAGTCAAACGTTGCCAATAGCCAGGAAGCAGCATTTCGTCTCGTTGTGATTATCAGCCTGATGCTGATCCACCTTACGCAAATGGATGCAGAAAAACAATCGTAGCTAATACGACAGAATCACAACAATCGGCTTACGTCGCGAATGCATCAATCCCCGCTTGGGCAATCTGCGCGTCCTGAAACGAACGCACACCACTGACACCAATCGCACCCACGAATTGACTGTCGATCATGATCGGCAACCCACCTTCAATGGGCAGGGCTCCTGGTAAATTCAGATATCGCAAGCGTCCTTCCCCGATATTTTCTTCCCAAACCTTGGTCGGACGCCGAAACGCGATGGCAGCTTGCGCTTTTTCAGTGGCAACCTGAATGCTCCCATACTGGGCTTCATCCATGCGTTGCAGAAAAAGCAAATGACCGCCCTCATCGACTATGGCGATGACCACTGGCCAGTCGTTGTCCTTTGCTTCTGCTTCCGCACCCGCAGCGATTTTCCTGGCATCATCCAGTGTCAGTGTCAGCCTGTTCATGGTCATTTTCATTTCCTCCCGACAACACGATCAATCATTGCTCAAATCCCGGCGCCACCCTCAAATACTTCATGGCGCATCTGCGCTTGCGAAATGTTGCTACCAGGCGGAACGCTGCGAGTCAACCACACATTTCCGCCAATGGTCGAGCCTCGTCCAATGGTGATACGCCCTAAAATCGTGGCTCCAGCGTAGATCACCACATCATCTTCGACGATAGGATGACGCAGATTCCCTTTGACCAGCGCGCCATTCTCATCGACGGGAAAACGCTTGGCCCCCAGTGTCACAGCCTGATACAAACGCACATTTTGTCCGATGACGGCTGTCTCACCGATGACCACACCGGTACCATGATCGATGAAAAAACTACCAGCGATCTGCGCACCCGGATGAATCTCGATTCCCGTAACGGAATGGGCAATTTCTGAAATCATGCGCGCGATCAGAGGCACACCCAACCCATGCAGTACATGCGCCAGACGATAATGCATGATGGCCATGATACCGGGATAACACACCAGCACCTCGTCCACATTTCGCGCGGCCGGATCACCCTCATATGCTGCCTTGATATCGCTTTCCAGTAGCTTGCGAATCTCGGGCAATCGTTTGGCAAAATCTTGAGTAATACTGATCGACCGTTCGCGATCCTCGCTGCTCAATACTTCCAGACCCGAGTTGTAATGTAGCTCGTGCTGGATTTGTACCATCAATTCACGCAAGGTCGTATTCAGTACATGTCCGACATAATGATCGACTCCTTCATCGGCCAGCTCCGATGAGCCCAGTCGATTGGGAAACAACGCCGCACACAACCCCTCCGTCACGCCTACAAGGATTTTTCGCGCTGGTAAACGGGGCGGCCTGTCATGGCGATTGCGACGTTCCAAAGAAGCCATGCGCAAAGTACGCAATTCATCAACGATCTGATCCACATCCAGAAAAGTGGTGCGCAAAAGGATTTCACGCGTGCGCTTATGTGTACTCACGGTGTCGTCAAACCTTGTTCGTCAAACATGCCTTCAAACAGGATACTGCTCAGATAGCGTTCAGCAGAATCGGGCAATATCACGACAATGGTTTTTCCGGCATTCTCTGGACGCTGAGCATGACGCACTGCTGCCGCCACTGCGGCGCCACAGGAAATTCCGGCAAGAATGCCTTCTTCACGCGCCAACCGGCGCGCATAGTGAATCGCTTCTTCGTTACTGACCTGCTCCACGGCATCCACCAGCGACAGATCGAGATTATCCGGCACAAATCCGGCACCAATACCTTGAATCTTGTGTGGTCCGGGCGCCAGCGACATCCCTGCACGCTTTTGCGTCAATACCGGACTCGCCGTCGGCTCCACAGCCACGCTGGTGATGGCCTTGCCCTTGATCTGCTTGATATAGCGCGAAACCCCGGTAATCGTCCCGCCAGTCCCGACGCCGGCGACAAAGATATCGACTGCGCCATCTGTGTCGTTCCAAATTTCCGGACCCGTGGTCGTTTCATGAATAGCCGGATTGGCTGGATTCCTGAATTGCTGCAGCAGCACATAACGACCGGGATTGGAAGCCACGATTTCTTCCGCCCTGGCCAGTGCACCGCTCATGCCGCGTGCACCTTCCGTCAGTTCCAGCTTGGCTCCGAGAGCAATTAACAACTTGCGTCGCTCGACGCTCATGGTTTCCGGCATCGTCAAGGTTAACGGAATACCACGAGCTGCAGCGACAAAAGCCAGTGCAATGCCGGTATTACCGCTGGTCGGCTCGATGATTTCCTTGCCTGGCCCCAGCACTCCCCGGCGCTCTGCATCATCGATCATGGCCACACCAATCCGGCACTTCACCGAATACGCCGGATTGCGCCCCTCTATTTTTCCCAGCACCAATGCCGGTGCACCATCGGTAATTCGATTCAACCTCACTAGCGGCGTATGTCCGATGGACCGGGAATTATCTTCAAACCACTTTGCCATACCTGTTCCTCTAAACCCATACAAAATCTCCGAATCACCACTGGATGTCCGGAATCGATAGACTGCGCCCATCACTGCCGACAGCGCAAAGGACTGACTATAGCGCATTCATTCTCAAGCCGGAAGGCTTATTACCCGCAAGCCGGGTTTTATTGAACCTTCATAACTGAATGCGCACTCGGAGTATCATAGCCCTGCCGCAATTGAATATTTCCGGTCGAACTTGCATGCGTGGAGATTCCGATATGATATGGAGCGTTAAGAACTGGCATAAAAATCATATTCTTGAACAAGAGAAGATCCCGGACGCCCTATGGTCGAAGTTGATTCACATGCGCTGCTTGAAAGGACTGAATCAGGAGGAACTGACTCGTCTGCGGGAATATGCCACATTGTTTTTACACGGCAAGCAAATTTACGGCGCTCATGCATTGGAGATCACGCCTGTCATGCGGGTAACCATTGCCATTCAGGCTTGCATCCTGATCCTCAACCTGAGTCTCGAGTATTACGAAAACTGGATTGAAGTCATCGTCTACCCCGGTGATTTCTTGCTGGATTACGAATTCACCGACCATTTTGGCATCGTACACCATGTCCGAAATGCCGCTGTCGGCGAGGCCTGGCTTAGTGGTCCGGTCATCCTATCCTGGCAGGAAGTGGAGAACGGCGAGCATACAGGTCACAATGTCGTCATTCACGAACTGGCACACAAAATCGACATGCTGCACGAAGGCGCCAATGGCTGCCCTCCATTGCACACCAATATGAGTGCCCGCACCTGGCATCGGGTATTCAGCACAGCTTACGAGAACTTTTGTCGGCAAGTCGAACAGCTACAAGATACCGTGATTGATCCTTACGCTGCGGAGAATCCTGCAGAGTTTTTTGCCGTACTGAGCGAAGCTTTCTTTGAATCGCCGCTGGAGATTGAAACCCATTTTCCCGCCGTGTATGAACAGCTCGCGCTGTTTTACCGACAGGATACGGCTGCGCGCTGGCGTTAGGGAGAATCAAAAAATCAACCCCTGAAATGCCATGACAGCAACATTCTAAAAGCATCACCGCGACAAAACATAATGCCTGTATTCGCAATTCCCAACATGAATGTCCCGCAACCGTTCATCGTCAACACCACCTTCGAAATGCGCAATGAACACACGCATGGTTTCTTCATGAGCGACGATGAGCACCGACTGATCGGGTTGCGTAGCCAGCCAGTCGATAAAACGCAGCACACGCAGTTTATGATCCAGCAATGATTCACCTCCGTTGACACGTGCCCGAAGTGGGTCGTGGCTGGTGGCCGCAAAATAATCGCCTACTGATCGGCCATCAAAACCGGAACGCACGTCAGCCAGATCGGCGTGGATTTCAATAGGCGCGGCGTGGTGCCGGTTAATGATCTCCGCCGTTTCACGCGTTCGCGGCAACGGCGACACGAGAATACGCTGCAACCGCACTGCGCGCAGGGCCAGCGCTGCTGCCTGCGCTTGTGCCTGTCCGACCTCCGTTAAGTGCACATCGCGCAACGGATCATCATTGCACAAACCCAGATCGTTAAAATTCGTACGTCCATGGCGCATGCAATAAATGTCCATATCCATCTACACTTCGATGTAAAAACAGCTTTAAGCGTACCGCATTAGCCCGGTTTACCATCCACTCGGGCTCGCCAGTATATGGGAACAAAACGGAATGCCCACATGCCAAAGCAGCCTAACCAAACCAGCGCAGCTAGCAAGTAAAACACGGCTGCAACGGCGGGCACCAGATCGGCAAAAATCCGAATCACTGCCGTCGCCTGGAAACCCAGAAACAGTAACCAGATTGCACGATCCAGTTCAAGAGGCCTCCCTGAGTGACCCAGGGTCACGCGCGAAGCCATGGCGAGAATCATGCCGGAAAAGAATCCAATACCGAGGGCATGTAATGGTGCGAGTCCGAACAGGAGATCGCCCGATACAAAATAAATCAGGCTTTGCAGACCATACAGCAACATGGCGATGCTGAACCAGGCAAAAGAGATGTGCAGTACCGCCAGCAAGCTCACCTGGAAACTGCGTTGCAATTCCCAGCGATAGGACAGATACGCTGCACAGGCCAGCAATGGAAAATCAACCAACCACAAATAGGCCGCCAATCCCAGAAACTGTAGACAAGCATGGACGACGATACACGCCAGCATCAGCCACAGCATCCAGAAAGGTCGAACCATTTCGTAGTTATCCAGTACCCTACTGGAAAAGAATGGAATCATACGATGCGAAACGGTCAATACGATTGGTAGCAAAAACAGCCAGAGACCGGCCTGCCGCGCAAAATCCAGAAGCATGAAGTGTTCGGATACCAGCCAGAACAGATAAGCGGCCACGCCAAACCAGCCCATCAGCAAAGCCGCACTGGTCACGCGCGCATGGCGCTTGTCCTGTGCTTGTGCCGTCAGCAAGATACGGAACAGCACATATACCGCCACACTCCATCCAGTCAGCATCAATTCCACCCCCAGGATGACAAGCAGTTTGTGCGTCAGCAGTCCGGCATAAACCAGCACCACACCGGCAGCCATCAACAGGCCGGTGGCAACGTATTCCCGTATTCTGACTTTCTCACCGTTCATCCAGTTTGGATAGGTAGTGAACAGAAAACCAAAAATAAAGAATGGAAAAAAACCGTAGACCATCAAAAACGCATGTACCCACGTTGGCGCAACAGTCCACTGGGTCGCTGTGCCAACGAACCCATAACGCCCGCTCAGATCAAAAATCCACCACAGCACAGCCACGACACCCTGCATCGCACCGAACAGGAACAAACTACGGTGCGGCGCTGCCGTCATATGATCAAAAACAGTCTGTTGCTTACTCATCGCATATCCTCAAATGACAATCCATTCATAATTTACCAAACTATCCCTCTAATTTTTCAAAACAATCATTTTTCTTAGCTCGCTTTATTTGTTATCATGCCTGTCCTGTTTTTGGCCGATAACCGTCTACATGCTCAACATAGATCTGCATTGTCATTCCACCATTTCCGATGGCCTGCTCACTCCAACCCAACTGATTGATCGTGCTGCTGCACGTGGCGTAACTACCCTGGCACTGACCGATCACGATGATATCGCTGGATTGACCGAAGCCCGACAAGCAGCCGAGGCAAAAAATATCACATTTGTTAATGGCGTGGAAATATCGGTCAGCTGGCGCAATCGCACCATCCATATCGTCGGACTGAATATCGACACCAATCATGAGCCTTTGGTTCAAGGCTTGGCCGAGGTACGCGCAGGTCGTGCACAACGGGCCGAAAATATTGCTGCTGAATTGGACAAGATCGGCATACATGGAAGCCTTGAAGGTGCCTATGCGCATGTTGGTGAGCGGAGATTGATTGGACGCACCCATTTTGCACGTTTTCTCGTTGCACAAGGTCATGCCAAGGACGTCAAGTCCGTTTTCAAACATTACCTGGTCAAAGGCAAGCCTGGCTATACTTCGCACCAATGGGCCACCCTGGATGATGCAGTAGAATGGATCCAGGGCAGTGGAGGCCGTGCCGTCATCGCCCACCCGGGGCGCTACGACATGGGGAAAAACGTACTCAACGATCTGTTCGAAGCATTCTGCGCGGCCGGAGGATCGGCGATCGAGGTCATCACCCCTAGTCACACGCCGGATCAGGTCAGGCGCTTTGCTCTGCATGCTCGCGACAGGGAATTGCTGGTCTCCTGCGGTTCCGACTTCCATGGTCCAGGTGAGAGTTTTTGTGATCTGGGCCAACTGCCTGAACTGCCCGAGCTGTGCAATCCGGTCTGGCACGACTGGCCGATGCATAATCGAATCCCGGTGAACGCTTGATATGCTACTCTAACACCCCTTACCAGCAGACTTCTCACTTTACTGTGGCTCAGTTTTTTTCGATTCATACCCAAACACCACATTTACGCCTGATCAGACAGGCGGTTAACATCGTCCGTGATGGCGGTGTCATTGTCTATCCAACCGACTCCTGTTATGCACTTGGCTGCCAATTGGGCGATAAAGAGGCCATGCTGCGCATCCGCACGATTCGCCAGGTGGACGAGCGTCATCACTTCACCTTGGTTTGCCGCGATCTGGCGGAAATCTCCACCTATGCCAAAGTGGACAACCGTCAGTACCGCCTGCTCAAGGCCACTACCCCCGGTAGTTACACATTCATTCTGCAGGCTACCCGCGAAGTACCGAGGCGTATGCAGCACCCTAAACGCAACACGATCGGTCTGCGCATTCCGGATCACCCCGTTGTACAGGCACTGCTGCAAGAGTTGAACGAACCGCTGCTCAGTTCGACACTGATTCTGCCCGACGACGAATTTCCCATGAATGATGCCGAAGCAATCCGCGCCCGTCTCGAACATCAGGTGGAATTGATCATGGATGCCGGCTCCTGTGGCACCGAAATGACCACAGTCATCGATTTGACCTCCGATGTACCCGAACTGGTCCGTCCCGGCAGAGGCAGTCTCGAACCGTTTGGAATCGATCATGAATGACATCATTCTGGGCATAGCGATCTATGCACTGCCGGTCATTTTTGCCATTACCCTGCATGAAGCGGCACATGGCTATTTCGCCAAGCACTTTGGCGACCTCACCGCCTACAACGAAGGCCGCATCAGCCTCAATCCAATCCGGCACATCGACCCGATGGGCACCATACTGGTACCGCTCTCGTTGTTTGTCTTGAGCAAACTAACCATGGGCGCAGGTTTCCTGTTCGGCTGGGCAAAGCCGGTACCGGTCAATTTTGCCAATTTGCGACACCCTAAGCGCGATATGCTGTGGGTCGCCGCCGCTGGCCCGGGTGCGAATCTGGTCATGGCCTTGCTATGGGCGGCGCTGATCAAGCTCGCCATCATCATGCCCGACAGCAGTTTTGCCAAACCAATGGCACTGATGGGCATTGCCGGGATTGAAATCAATGTCGTGCTGATGGTTCTGAATCTGTTACCACTACCGCCACTGGACGGTGGCCGCATGGCAGTCAGCCTGCTGCCCCATGGCCTGGCATACCAGTTTGCCCGGATCGAGCCTTATGGTTTCATGATCCTGCTGGCCCTGATGTTTAGCGGTGTGCTCGGCACTATCATCAAACCAGCCATCACTTGGGCTAAAATAATCATTGTCACTGTTTTCGGACTTTATATTTAACACCGTTTCAAGCTTAGGATATCAACATGTTTGCTGATCGCGTTTTATCAGGTATGCGCCCCACCGGCAGTTTGCACTTGGGGCACTACCACGGCGTACTCAAAAATTGGGTCAAGTTGCAACAACAGTATGAGTGTCTGTTTTTCGTTGCTGACTGGCATGCCTTGACCACACATTACGATTCACCTGAAATCATCGAGCAAAATGTTTGGGACATGGTCATAGACTGGCTGGCAGCGGGTGTCGATCCATCCCAGGCAACCCTGTTCATTCAATCCAAAGTCCCTGCACACGCTGAATTGTACCTGCTGCTGTCGATGATGACGCCGCTAGGATGGCTGGAGCGCGTACCGACCTACAAGGATCAGCAGGAGAAACTGACTGAAAAGGATCTGAGTACTTATGGCTTCCTCGGCTACCCATTACTGCAAAGCGCAGACATCCTGATTTACCGCGCCAATCTGGTACCGGTGGGTGAAGATCAGGCTCCTCATCTGGAGTTTACTCGCGAAATTTCACGCCGCTTCAATCACCTTTACGGCAAGGAAGCAGGATTTGAAGAAAAAGCCGAGCAAGCCATCAAGAAATTAGGCTCCAAAAAATCCAAACTTTATACCGAACTGCGTAATTTGTATCAGGAACAAGGTGACGAGAGCGCTCTGGAAGAAGCCAGGTCGCTACTCAATGAACAGCAGAACCTGAGTCTCGGTGACCGGGAACGCCTGTTCGGTTATCTCGAGGGCGGCGGCAAAATGATTCTGACCGAACCAGAAACCTTGCTGACAGAAACGTCCAAAATGCCGGGACTGGATGGACAAAAAATGTCCAAATCCTATAACAACACTATCAGCTTACGCGAAGATCCCGAAAGCATACGCAAAAAGGTTCGAACCATGCCGACCGATCCAGCTCGGGTACGACGTAGCGACCCCGGAGACCCGAACAGATGTCCGGTCTGGCAACTTCATCTGGTTTATTCCGATGAAAATATCCAGGACTGGGTACAGCGCGGCTGCCGAAATGCCGAAATTGGCTGCCTGGACTGCAAAGCCCCCGTCATTGACATGATTCTGGCCGAACAGGCACCGATGTATGAGCGCATCAAGGAATATGAGGAAGATCCCACGCTGGTTCGCAATATCATTGCCGACGGCTGTGAGAAGGCCAACAAGCTAGCGGATGAAACCATGCGCGATATCCGCGAAGCCATGGGGCTGGGTTACTCCTGAATCCCGGTAAGCATGACCAGCACATGACCGTGTTCATCCATTGATTCGGGCAGTGAATCTCGTCACCGAAAATATCGACTCACCTCCTATCGCGACAATCTGCGGCGCTCCCTTGACAGAGATCCCACAGGATCTCTATATTCCGCCCGATGCACTGGAAGTTTTTTTGGATACGTTTCAGGGACCACTGGATTTACTGCTATATCTGATCCGCAAACACAATCTGGATATACTGGACATTCCAATGGCCGAACTGACCCAGCAATACATGACTTATGTGGAAATGATGCGCGCGGATCAACTGGAACTGGCTGCAGAATATTTGCTGATGACCGCACTGCTCATCGAGATCAAGTCGCGCATGCTGCTACCCAGTCCCAAAGTGGTCACTGAATCCGGGGACGAACATGATCCACGCGCGGAACTGGTACGCCGTCTGCTCGAATACGAGCAGATGAAAAAAGCCGCACTGCGTCTCAATGAGCTGCCGCTGGCGGAGCGCGATTTCGCCACCATTCAGGTATGGATTGAACAACAGGCCGCCGTGCATTTACCTGCAATCCAGATGGATGACCTGCGCAACGCCTGGGTCGCCATCCTGACGCGTGCCAAAGCCAATCGTCATCATCAGATCAAGCGTGAACTGCTGTCGGTCCGGGCTTACATGAGCCAAGTCTTGCGGACTTTGCGAGAACGCAAGCAGGTCGCATTTCATGAATTGTTCAGGCCGGATGCAACCGCAGCCGAAGTAGTTGTTACCTTCCTCGCCATATTAGAACTGACCAAGGAAGCCTTGGTGGATATTTCCCAGACACACGCTTTTGGAGTCATTTATGTCCGCAACATCGTCCAAACCGAGTCAGCCTGAAATTGCACCTTCTCTGGATTCCATACAGATCAAGCGGATCCTGCAAGCAGCCTTATTAACCTCCTCCGAACCCCTGCCAATAGGCGAATTACGCAAGCTGTTCAATCAGGAATTTGGTACTTCGTTACTCACGAAACTACTCGAAGAATTGCGCCAGCAGTGGAAAAATAGTGGTGTTGAACTGGTCAAGGTCGCGAGCGGATGGCGATTCCAAACCCAGGCCGAAATCCAGCCTTATCTCGATCGCCTGTCACCCCCCAAAACACCGCGTTATTCACGGGCAGTACTCGAAACATTGGCCATCGTTGCTTACCGGCAACCGGTGACACGCGGGGATATTGAAGAGATACGCGGCGTCAGTGTTTCTTCCTCAGTATTGAAGACACTCACGGCTCGCGGCTGGATTGAAACCGTCGGTCATCGCAATGTACCAGGTAAACCCGCATTATTCGCTACAACACCGCATTTTCTCGATGATCTGAATTTATGCACTTTGGAAGAATTGCCACCGCTCGAGGAAATGAAATCACTCATCGTGCCCCCTGATCAGAATCAGGAGCTACCACTGAATGAAACGGAGACGGAGACAGAGACGGAAACGGCTCCGCGATAATTCCCGGCTACTCGCTCAGCGGCTTGGCCGAACGATGATTCTCGATCAATTGTGGTGTCAGGTGCGGTGCAATAATTTGTACCAGCGTAGCAAATACCTTTGGATTACCGGCCACAATCTGACCGCTCTCCAGAAACGTTTGGTTACCTTCCAGATCACCAACCAATCCTCCGGCTTCCGTGATCAGTAATGCACCGGCAGCCATATCCCAAGGTGCCAAACCGATTTCCCAGAAACCATCATAACGTCCGGCTGCCACATAGGCCAGATCAAGGGCAGCGGAACCGGGTCGACGAATACCCGCCGTGCGAGGGACGATATCCTTGAACATGGCAATGTATGCATCGAAGTGCGTCAAATCCCGGAAGGGAATCCCCGTACCAATCAAACAATCTTCAAAACGCGATCGCTTGCTCACACGAATCCGGTGATCATTCAGAAAAGCACCACTCCCACGCGTAGCTGTAAACAGCTCATTGTTATTCGGGTCATACACTACCGCGTGCGTCAATGCTCCCTTATAACGTAAAGCTATGGATACCGAGTACTTGGGAAATCCATGCAGGAAATTGGTCGTGCCATCCAGCGGATCGATGATCCACTGATAATCCGACTTTTTGTGATCGCCCAAACGACCACTTTCTTCCGCCAGAATGGCATGGTCCGGATAAGCTGCTTGCAGTACTTTAATGATGGCATCCTCGGCTGCAGCATCCACTTCACTGACATAGTCACTGTGAGATTTTTTCGATACGGTCAGTACATCCAGATTCAACGACGCCTGATTGATGATTCTGCCAGCACGGCGAGCGGCTTTGACCGCAATGGTTAGCATTGGATGCATGATATGGATATGGATTAGAAAAAAGAAAAGAGCGCGATTTTAATATGAAAACATAACAAGCGCTCGTATTTATCCTTGACGGAATCTCTAATCCGGACAAACCCGGCTCTTGATCTATTCAGATCAATGAATAAAAAAACACCTCACACAGGGTGAGGTGTAAAGGCTTCGTACGCACTCATACTCTTCAATCGCGAACGGAACAAAAAACTGATTCGATACTACAAAACTGCCTTCTAGTTAGAATTTTTATAACAGTTCATCAACTGATCTGATTAACTCATTAAAAACCTATCCCTAAATAACCACCCACTGTCAGCCCTCCAAATTTCGCTCCATCAAGCGAGCCAGCAGTCAACTGATAGCGTGCATCGGTACCAATAAAGAAATCTTTCCAAATGTTATATTCCATTCCCGCTGCAAACATCACGCCAGGATCCAGATAAGTAACCGATTCAGATGGTGGACTGATAACATGAATAGCCAACCCAGCCGGGATAATCCACGGTCTTATCTTGTACTCAATAAAATGGTTGAATTTGATTTTAGGTGCCGCAGTCAAAGTGAACTGATTAACGGTCACACCGCGGGGATTTAGTGGAGCGCCCGCTAAAATACTAGGCTCGTTTGCCAATGCGTTACCGTGAACTCCATGTCCAAATTGTTTATATTCAAACATCAACTCGGCATCGATTTCTGTTTTAGGTATAAGTCCCCACGTATCTCTCGTTAATTGGAAATCGAAGCCAGCCCCGACATACCATGCGTTGCGATCAGCCTGATCCTGTGCACCGAGCGGAACAACACGACTTTCCAACGTTGCGCCATTGCGGTGTTCGTCACTACGTGCATAACCTCCGCGGAAAAATAGCATCTTCCGTCTCTCACCTATTCCTTCAACTGTGGAAGCAACTTTCTGTCTCTCTTCGACACGCTGGGTAGTCTGCTGTATTTGCTCTACTTTCTTTGTTGTCTGAGTTGATGACTCTTGAATTTGATCCACTTTTCTCGTAGTCTGCACAGACTCAGTTTTCATTTTGTTTAATTCAGTCTGAATTTGTTGCAGTGCATTTTCTAGCTGTCTAATACGCTGTGCGGAATCGGTTGCCAAAGCCTGTGGTGCATGCAATGCTGCCATAAACACTATCGAACCTGCAGCGATGCGTGAGGTGACGCGCATTCTGCCAAATATTTTTTCCACTTCAGTCTCCTTTCTATATTTTTTAATAGTTATTTTTATTATGTGGTTTTAAGTCGGAGTCCCATCATAGTTAAACGACAGCATGCTAACGTTGATCTACATCAAGCAAACCGTAATATTCATCTTTATTGATACACTCTGAAATGACCAGTCATATCCCCAACTCCTCTTTTCCACCACTGGAACATGCATTGAAGGACCCCAATGGTCTCTTGGCCGCTGGCGGGGACCTGTCTCCGGAACGCTTGTTAGATGCTTATAGCCAAGGTATTTTTCCGTGGTTCAATGAAGATGAACCGATTCTGTGGTGGAGTCCGGACCCAAGAATGGTCTTATTTCCTAACGAGCTAAAAATTTCGCCATCCATGCGCAAAACGCTTCGGAAAAAAAACTATCAGATTAGAACTGACTCCCATTTCACACTGGTCATGGAAGCTTGTGCGCGGCCTCGCAAAAATCAGGCTGGTACATGGATACATCCGCAAATGATCGCTGCCTACACCAAGTTGCACGAGATGGGATGGGCCCATTGCGTGGAAACCTGGGTCGATGATAAGCTCGTCGGCGGACTTTACGGTGTATCGATTGGTAGAATATTCTTTGGCGAATCGATGTTCTCGCTGATACCGGACGCCTCCAAAATTGCTTTGGTGCATTTGGTGCAACAACTGCAACTTTGGCAATTTGATCTCATCGATTGCCAGGTCAGAACACCTCACCTGGCTTCGCTAGGAGCACGAGAAATTTCCCGCAAGCAATTCCGTGAAGTTCTGGATATGTCGATCTCAACCCATTCCAGTCTTAATCACAAGTGGGATTTTGGTCGCATATGAATTCATGACGTGACAACATCGTGCTTAAATTTCACACCACCAATCCCTATACTTGTAGCTATCTACCGGAAAAAACAGCCTGTTCCGAGGTGGTAACTCCAGAGCACCTAATCGATACCGAAATCTATGGCAAATTGATACAGGCAGGTTTTCGACGCAGCGGCCATTACACCTACCGACCACATTGCCTGCATTGCCAGGCCTGTTTGTCGGTACGTGTCGATGTGCAAGCTTTCACCACCAATCGGTCTCAACGGCGTGCTTGGAAGAAACATCGACATATGACAGTCTCCTTGCATGGACTCCATTACAATCCCGATCACTACGCACTTTATCAGCGCTACCAAACTCGACGCCATGCAGGTGGGGGAATGGATAAAGATAGTCTGGAGCAATATCAGCATTTTCTGCTGAAAAGCCATGTTGATTCGAGAATGGTTGAATTTCGTGAAGGTAACCTCCTGCGCATGGTCAGCATCATTGATTTGTTACCCGATGGATTGTCTTCCGTGTATACCTTTTTTGACGCCGATGTCTCGCATGCCAGCTATGGAACCTATAGCATTCTTTGGCAAATCGCTCAGTGCCAACAATTGGGTCTGGCCTATGTCTACCTGGGATACTGGATCGAGGAAAATCACAAAATGCGATATAAAACCCATTTCCAGCCGCTGGAAATTTTGATCAATGGAGAATGGCAATCGCAGTTACGCAAGGATGAGCCTCATTCCGGTGTTTAAACCATCATCGTTTCAGGATAAAATTCTACATGCTTTATTCTCTGCTTCGTCCACTGCTATTCAAACTCGATCCCGAAACCGCTCATCGAGTCACTTTCAGCGCTCTCCAGCAAGCACACCGCCTGGGATTAATCAGAAAAGCTCAGACAGTATGTATGCCGCATACACTCATGGGTCTACATTTCCCTAACCCGATTGGACTGGCTGCAGGCTTGGACAAGAATGGCGAATATCTGGATGCTTTGGCAGCTTTGGGATTTGGCTTCATCGAAATTGGTACGGTTACGCCCCGACCGCAACCTGGCAATCCTACCCCACGCATTTTTCGTATCCCACAAGCTCAGGCAATCATCAATCGACTGGGCTTCAACAATCATGGTGTCGATCAGTTGGTCAGCAATGTTAAGCACTCGAGTTACCAGGGAATTCTCGGTATCAATATCGGCAAAAATTTTGATACTCCGATTGAGCATGCAGTCGACGATTACCAGATCGGTCTGCGCAAGGTCTATCAGCATGCGAGCTATGTCACCATCAATATTTCATCACCTAACACACAAAATCTGCGGCAGTTACAGGCAGCCGATGCTCTGGATCGACTATTGGGCCAACTCAAGCTGGAACAAGCTGAATTGACTCAGCAATGTGGAAAATATGTACCGTTGTTAGTCAAAATTGCACCTGATCTCGATACTGAACAAATCGCATCGATTGCCGCTCTGTTACAGAAACACTGCATCGATGGCGTGATCGCAACCAATACCACCCTCGCACGTACAGGCATCGATCATCTATCAGTTTCACAGCAAAATGGAGGACTAAGCGGCGCCCCGCTGACACAACGCTCGACCGCCGTTATTCAACAACTGCGAGTCTTGTTGCAAGGCAGTCTTCCGATTATCGGTGTTGGAGGTATTCTGACCGCACAGGATGCCCGCGACAAAATGCAGGCAGGTGCATCATTGATCCAGCTTTATACGGGCTTGATTTATCATGGTCCTTCGCTGATCGAGGAAATCACCCGCTCGATTTGCCCTGAATGGTTGCCGAAAGGTTGAAACATTTGAACCAGTCATTGATCGATGCCATTGATGCGGTTCTCCCCCAGACGCAATGCAGGAAATGCGGTTTCTCGGGTTGCAGACCTTATGCGCAAGCCATTGTGGCAGGTCAGGCCGACATCAACCAGTGTCCACCGGGAAACCAGCAGGGCATCGCGAAACTGGCACAATTGTTAGGTGTTGCACCCAAGCCCCTGAATAGCGCACACGGTTACCCTAAACCTCCATCCGTTGTTCGAATAGATGAGCAATTGTGCATTGGCTGCACATTATGTATTCAGTCTTGTCCCGTCGATGCCATTGTTGGCGCTCCCAAGCAAATGCATACGATCATTACGGCCGAATGCACCGGTTGCGAACTGTGTATTACGCCTTGCCCGATGGACTGTATCGAGCTGATCGCAATCGAACCCGGGAAGCTGGATGATTTACCGCAATCTCGCGCCGACAAGGCTCGCACCCGTTATTACATGCGGCAACAGAGACTTAATCACGAGAACACATCTAATAAGAAAACAAACCAGACCAACTCACTCGACAGACAGCACGAACCCGTGGAAATGGCGGAGCAGCGCAAAAAAATGATTATTCAAACCGCACTCGAACGCGCCAAAATAATCCAGGCTGAAGCTGAGAAAAAAACTTCCATGCCCTGATCCAATGAATGCAGCTAAACGACGTGAAATCTTTGCATGCCTTAAAGCCACCAATCCACACCCAACAACGGAATTGGAGTATCGATCACCCTTCGAGCTGATGATTGCCGTAATCCTCTCAGCTCAAGCCACCGATAAAAGTGTAAACCTGGCCACCCGAAAACTGTTTCCGCGCGCCAACACTCCGCAAGCTATACTGGCTTTGGGCGAAGCCGGATTATCCGATTTCATAAAAAGTATCGGATTATACAAAACCAAAACCAGAAACATTCTGGCTACCTGTCAATTACTGATCAGCGAATATCAAGCACAAGTACCGCGAAAGCGCGAGCAACTGGAAAAACTCCCAGGTGTCGGACGAAAAACTGCCAATGTCATTATGAATACAGCTTTTGGCGAACCTACCATTGCGGTTGACACACACATTTTCCGAGTTGCCAATCGAACAGGTTTAGCTCCCGGTAAAAATGTTCTCGAAGTAGAACTAAAATTACTCAAGGTCGTCCCTAATGAATTCAAGCTGGATGCCCATCACTGGCTGATTCTGCATGGACGTTATGTCTGTAAGGCAAGAAAACCCGAATGCTCGGTATGCAGCATAAATCACTTGTGTGAATTCAAAGACAAGAACATCTGACAACCCAACAACCAATCCAGATCATGTTTAAACCTTCACGAGAACAAGCACGCCAATTATTTTTTGATGCTTGGCACAAATACCGTAACCGTGAAATCCTGTCCGGGATCGAGTCGATTGCGCTGGATGTCATCTTACTCCACCCAGAATACCATTCCATTCTGGAGCAGACCGAACAGTATCTCGAGCGTGATTATTTGCCCGAAATGGGGGACGTTAACCCGTTTCTGCATATGAGCATGCATTTAGCAATCAAAGAGCAGCTATCAATCAATCAGCCGGTTGGCATTAATGATTATTTCTTGCGCCTACTAAAACAAACCGGAGATGAACATGCCGCCACTCATGTTGTAATGGAATGCCTGGCTGAAATGATCTGGCAGGCTCAGCGTTCACAATCCTCTCCTGATGCCAATATTTATTTCGAATGCCTCGATAAACAAATCATCAAAACATAAAAAAGCGGGATAGAAACCAAATCTATCCCGCACTATTCAGGAGAATAGCGTCAGCAGCGCTGAACGCCCATTCTTTTTTACTTGTTCGAATTCAAGCTTCCTGCCTGGCTAGAGTAATAAAAAGCCAGGTTATCTATGTCCGCTGCACTCAGGCCGGCCGCCATGCCTGCCATGACAGGATCATTGCGCTTGCCGGATTTATAATCGTTCAATGCTTTTGCTAAATAGGTTCTATACTGTCCGCCAATTTTAGGAAAATTAGGTGCCGGGCTGTTTCCGTCAGCGCCATGACATGAGGCACATACTTCTGCTGCCTTGGTTTTACCTGCTTCGATATCAGCAGCCATTACTTGGCTGGAAAGCAACAGAGCTGCGCCACTTACTGCGGCTATCACGTAATTCTTCATAATTCGTAGGTCCCTCGGTTAATCACTTAATTAATTTTTGGAGTAGTAAGCGGCAAAATCTTCGATGTCCTGTTGTGACAATGTTTTAGCCAAGCTCGTCATGGTCGGATGGCTACGCGTTCCATTTTTATAGCCTTCTAATGACTTGACAATATAATCAGCATGTTGCCCACCCAGTTTGGGAACACTGTAAGCTGTAGGGAAAGCTGTTTTGTATCCAGGTATGCCGTGACAACCTTCACACATTGAAAGTTTATCTTTTGCTGCTGCTGCATCACCTGCGGCTTGCGTTACTCCTGAAAATGCAAAAAGCATACCCAAGGCAAGCAGTAAATTCATAATCAATTTTTGTTTCATGTAAGCCTCCTTCTCTCAAAAGCTGAACTTTAAACGATGCGCCCGATTTGGTCAATGAATAGTATAAGTATGTCCATGTTGTTTATATGGAAATCAGGGTTACGAGCTTCCATTTTTTGGAATCGATTTCGCCTCCAATTCTTCCCATCTTGCAAAGCAAGCCAACAACTCTTTTTCGATCGCAGTTAAGCGCATCTGCAATTTTTTCACTTCATCCGGGGCATCACGATAGATATTCGGCTCATTCAAACGCAAGCCGATATGTGCCTGTTCCCTTTCCAAGACATCAATCTGATCCGGCAAAGCTTCCAGCTCACGCGTCTCAAGATAGCTGAGCTTTTTGGCTAACCTGGATGTTTTGAGTGAATTTTCTGATGAAGAACTGGGCTGCTTCGATACACTTTTCTGCGGACTATTGTCTTTCTCCTCGATATGTCTCGCACGTATCCACTCTTCATAGCCGCCAATATATTCACACAATTTTCCATTTCCTTCAAATGCGATTACTTGTGTGACCACATTATCCAGAAATTCACGATCATGGCTCACCAAAAACAATGTGCCGGCATAGTCCTGCAACAAACCTTCCAACAATTCGAGTGTTTCGATATCCAGATCATTGGTTGGCTCATCCAGTACCAGGACATTGGCTGGACGTGTAAACAAACGTGCCAACAACAAACGGTTCCGTTCTCCACCCGATAGGGATTTGACCGGGGAACGGGCACGCTGTGGAGAAAATAAAAAATCCTCCAAATAACTGATGACATGCTTGCGTTTCCCACTGATCTCAACGAAATCGGAACCCTGACTAATGGTATCCGTTAACACCATCTCTTCATTAAGCTGTTCACGCATCTGGTCGAAATAAGCCACTGTTAGCTTGGTACCTTGTTGCACTCTCCCTGAATCCGGTTGTAACTCTCCCAAAATAAGCTTCAGCAAAGTCGATTTGCCAGCTCCATTGGGGCCAAGCAAGCCAACTTTATCACCACGCATGATACGACAGGAGAAATCCCGAATGATGACCCTGTCATCATAGCCTTTAGTGACATGTTCCAGCTCGGCAACCATTTTACCAGATCGCTCACCAGCATCGACCGTAATGTTAGCTTTACCCAACTTCTCCCTGCGTGCCACCCGTTCGACTCGCAACGCTTCCAGTCTCCTCACCCTACCTTCGTTGCGCGTGCGCCGTGCCTCGACCCCCTTGCGTATCCACACCTCTTCCTGCGCCAGAAACTTGTCGAATTTTTGTTGGTGTACCGCTTCGACTTCGAGCATCTCAGCTTTCTTACGCTGATAATCACCAAACTTACCCGAAAATGATGCCAGTGTTCCGCGATCCAACTCCACAATTCTTGTTGCAACATGATCGAGAAAACGACGGTCGTGCGTAATAAATAAAACGCTACCCTGAAAATCCTGCAGCAGTCCTTCCAGCCATTCTATGGAGGTAAAATCAAGATGATTGGTAGGTTCATCCAACAACAACACATCAGGCGTTTTTACCAGCGCACGCGCCAAAGCAACACGTTTTTTCAACCCTCCTGACAAATGGGCTATCAAGGTATCGGCGGGTAAATTGAGTTTATCGATAACCGTCTCGATCCTGGCTTGCAAATTCCAGCCTTCCTGAGCCTCGAGGGAAACTTGCAAATCCTGAAGGCGTACCAGCAGTGCCTCCGTATCATTGGCGGTGTCACTCAATGCCTGTGAAACGGCATGGTAGTCCTGCAAGATCCGGCTGATGTCACCCAACCCCGTGGAAACTTCGGCAAACACCGTATGTTCGGGATTGAGCAATGGTTCCTGAGATACATAAGCTAATTTCAAATTGGGTGCCAGCCACAATATGCCATCGTCCAGCTTGATTTCACTGGCGAGCACGCGCAATAAACTGGATTTCCCGCCACCATTCCGACCAATCAGGCCGATACGTTCTCCCGGATCGAGTTGCAAAAACATGTGATCGAGTAAAGCATGATGCCCAAAAGCCAGGCAAGCATTCTCTAAAGTTATCAGTGGCATCAGAGCAATTAAAAATTGAGTTATTACTGAAAATCAGAAAAAAGATTGGTGCATTATACGCACCTGGCGAGAGTCGAAAAAATAAAGTGGAACCCGCAGGCCCCACTTTTAAACATTCTTTAATGGCAAATAACGAACTATTCTGCCGATGACACGCTTATTTTCTTGGGCTGCACGGCCTCACGTTTGGGAATCACCACTTCCAGCACGCCATGTTTCGACGATGCTGAAATGGCATCAGCATTAGCGGTATCTGGCAAACTGAAACGCCTGTAAAAAGAACCATAGGTGCGTTCGACTCGTTTATAACCCTCTTTTTCAGTCTTGCTTTCCGATTTTTTTTCACCTTTGATTGTTAAAACGCCATCTTCCATACTGATATCAATTTCTTCCGGTTTGACCCCCGGAATATCGGCATGTATCACAAATCTGTTTGCGTCTTCCTTGATATCCACAGCAGGCGCCCATTCGGCTGTGGCTGTCGAACCTTCGGCCGCACCGCGCTCCAGTTCTCTTTGCAATTGACTCAACAAACCCCAAGGTTCATAACGTGTTATGGCCATGACTATTTCTCCTTATTGATTAAAAAGCACATTGCATGAAAGTGATCAACGTTCTATTTGAATCTGTAATGCATACTATCGTATGCAACACCACTACAGTTACAAAAAGTACACTTCATGAATGCATATAAGGATGTTTCAATTTTTTTCAAGCCAAGGTACCCAAAATCAATTTGAATAATCACCAATACGAATATTGGTCCATAAATATCAATCAACTATGCATACCGACGCCGCACAATCCACAAAAAAGCAATTGGTAACATGAGCAATACTGCTATGGCAATAGCATTACGTTTAAGCCATTCCGAGGTATTGCTCTGAACCGTAAAACCGGCTTCCGCCAGCTCCAGAATCTGAGTACTCTGCTGTGATCCCGACTGTGTCAAAAGATGCAACTGAAATCTCAGTGTCTGATTACCCGACGACTCCGGCGTGACTCGCCACTTCCAATGTGAAGCATTACTGTAGTCGAAAGGCTGTTCCTGCGGACCGGGCTTATCGATGATAAATTCATCGCCAGATATTTCTGCTCGCATATGAGGCGATACCTCACCCACTATCCCCTGTATCGAAGTACCTTCAGAAGCAGTGGAAATAATTTCATTAAGAAACTTGGAAAGCTGTTTCGTTTCCAGATTCAGTGCCACGTCAAAACTTTCATACTGTTTTACAGTTGAAGGAATCGAGATTGCGCTGCTATCAATTGGCACTTTCATGATCACCGGACTGGGTGGCCTTTTACCGGACAAAAAATGCATCAGCGAATTCAGTGAAAAAGGTACGATCAATAACACCGCAAGTAATGCCAATGGCAGGATCAGATTAAAATTTATTCCCGATTCGGGTTCAGAGTTGCGCATGAAGCCTCCTGTATTTTTATAGTTTCCAAATCATAACATGCTCCCTGAACTATCCTCAGCGTTCTGCATCGACCCTTGAAACAACAACCCCAAAACCCAATACACTCAGTCAATTACCAGATGTGCGGTTTGTATCAAAAATGAATGTTAAAATCGCTCTCCTTTGGATTGCAACCAATCATCAAGCTCGCCAAACCCGTGACTCTTTCTGAAAATCGCAATTATTTTCCTTCCATCGACATCTTGCGTGGTTTTGCTGCCCTATCGGTGGTGGTTTATCACGTCATCGAACATTTCAAATGGATTGATTTCCCCACACAAGGCCCTTTGGTTTGGTTCCGAATTGGCTGGATGGGCGTCGATCTGTTTTTTGTTATATCGGGTTTCGTTATTGGACTGTCTGCATTATCCGAAATCGATCGGCATGGCATTTCGGATTTCCGTTATCCCTTCATGCGACGAAGAATTGTTCGCATCGTACCGCTACATTACTTGACTTGCCTGATTTTCATGACTCTTGTGATGCCGCAAATTTTGTTTGAAAAATTTTGGCCGAACCTGATCACACATGCATTGTTTATTCATAATCTTTTTCCGGGTTTTCATGGCGCAATCAATGGTCCTAATTGGTCACTCGGCCTCGAAATGCAATTTTATCTGCTCATGCTGCTCATTACACCCTGGGTCAAGCAATTCCATCCCTACAAAACCATCGTAATACTGATCCTGACAGCCTGGATCTGGCGCCTGGGTTGTGTATGGCTTATACCGATTACCGGTGAGAAAGGGATACAGCCCCTTTTTTGGATGTCGACACAACTACCCGGCTGTCTCGATGAATTTGCCGCAGGACTGCTGCTCGCCATTATTTCAAGAACAACGTTAGGCGCTCGGCTATTACGAGCGTCAACCCTGTGGAGCATTGTGGCGGCCACCATTGCAGTCTGGCTTGCATTACAACTGTATTGGCCCAATGCCAAGTATTGGGATAACCCTTTCATGGTCATTTTTTACCGCACAATTTTGGCGACTGCATGTGGTCTAGTCGTTTTTTGCGCATGTACGCTCAACCATCCCTGGTGGTTACGCCTCACAGTACCACTGCGATACCTTGGAACTATCTCGTACGGAATCTATTTATGGCACCTGGCTGTGCTATTCTCATTACGCGATCTATCATGGCTGGAGCCGCAACGCGCCTTACCCATGATACTGATTCTAACGTTCTGTCTTGCTTCGGTATCCTGGCATTTTTTCGAACAACCATTCATACAGCGATTCGCTAAAAAATCAACCTAGCCTGTTCGCGTTGATGGCTTAGCTATATTCCCTGAGTTGCTCCCGTGCAGCCTGATAGTCTTTGTACACACTCTCCACTTTTTGCCAAAACGCCTTCGAATGATTCATCTCAAGCAAATGGGCCAATTCATGCACCACAACGTAGTCGATCAGATGCAATGGAAGCTGGATCAAGCGCCAGTTCAGACTGATCACCCCGCGATGATTGCAACTTCCCCAGCGAGTCTTGGCTTTGGATAAACGAAATGGCGGAATGGATACCTTCAGCGCTTGAGCGTAAATCCCGATGCGCTCCCTGAAACAGATCATGGCTTGCTCGCCATACCAGGCCATGACGAACGTTTCAATCTGTTGGGAATCAAGCTGCGGTAAATGCTGGGTTACGATTTTCGCCGATTGCTGCGGCACCATCACAATCTGCCCCGAAGCATTCAGTGCGATTTGCCAGGGTTCCCCCAGCAGCGGAAAACTCGCATCGAACTTCCAACCCAGCTCCAGGCTTTTCTTGTTTCCCCATTGCCTGAGTTTTTGACGGATCCAATCGGCCTTTTCCTGCAAGACATTTTCCACGTCAGCGTTGGCGAGCTGATGAGGAATGTGAATACTCAGTCCGCGATGGTCGATACGCAATCCGATTGATTTACGCTTGCTACGTCGCAGCGTATAGCTGATGATCTGCCCTTTCAGGCAAGTATGAACACGCACGATCAGATTGAACTGGTATTGGATCGACCGATACGCAACACTTCGCCTTCAATCCAAGTTTCAACCCGGGCATTCAGTTCGCCCGCTTCCATACCAGTGGGATCGATAGGTTCGCCGATGCTGACTGTCACTGTCCCCGGATATTTGATGAAGGAATTTCTACCCCAGAGCTCACCGGCATTATGCGCAACCGGCACCACCGGCACATGAACATGCGTTGCCAACCAGGCACCACCAATTCGGTATTTGCCGCGCTGACCCGGTGGAATGCGTGTACCTTCTGGAAAAATGACAATCCAGAATCCCTGTTGCAAACGATCTCGGCCTTGCTCGACAATCTGTTCCAGGGCTTTCTTGCGCGCACTGCGATCAATGGCTATCGGACTGGTCATCGCCAATCCCCAACCAAAAAAAGGAATACGCAGCAATTCTTTTTTCAGCACCCATACCTGTGGTGGAAAAATTTCCTGAAACGCCAGCGTCTCCCAAGCCGACTGATGTTTCGACAACACGATACTCGGTATTTGCGGAATATGCTCGGCACCAATGATCCGGTAGCGGATACCGCAAACATGCCACAGCAGAAACAACATCATGCGGGTCCAGCTGGACGTTACACGATAGCGCTGATGCGGTGACAGCGGAAAACACATCAGTGTAACCAGCGCATAGGGTGGTGTGATGATGACCTGCAGCAGCATGTACAACGAAGAGCGCAACAGCGCTGATACTTTTTTCATGCCTCGCCCACCAGAACATCAACCAGCGCAGCCAAATCGTCATACACCTGCGTTTGCTCGGGAAGGTCTTGCGCACTTCGCGTCACCTCGCCATTGCCGGTCAATACCAGAATGGGCAATGCGCCAACGGCAACCGCTGCCTGCAAATCTTTCAGCGAATCTCCAACTGCCGGAACACTCTTGAGATTCACTCCATAGCGCTGCATAATCTCAGCGAACAATCCTGTCTCCGGTTTGCGGCAGGTGCAGTTATCAGCCGCGGTATGAGGACAAAAAAAGATGGCATCGATACGACCGCCAGCCTGATTGACTGCCCTGTACATCTTGTCATTGATGGCATTATAGGTGGCCATATCCAGCAAACCGCGCCCTATGCCCGATTGGTTGGTGGCGATGATCACCCGGTAGCCGGCGTGTGTCAGCCGAGAAATGGCTTCTAGGCTACCCGGAATCGCTATCCATTCTTCTGGTGATTTGATAAACGTGTCACTGCTCTCATTAATGACACCGGCCTGATCGAGAATGATAAGTTTCATGAGGAGGCCAGTTTAGATAAATCAGCGACGCGATTCATGATGCCATGCAGTTGCACCAGCAATGCCAATCGATTGTTGCGTAATGCCGTATCTTCCACATTGACCATGACATGATCAAAAAAATGATCGACCGGTGTTTTCAGCGCCGCCAGTCTCTGCAACGTGCCAGTGTAATCACCAGCATTAAAGGCTTGATCAGTCAGTGGCAACACGTCATTCAGTGTCTGGTGCAGCACTTGCTCAGCCTGTTCTTGCAACAGCCGGCTGTCAACTTTGGCATCACCCAGCATTTCAGATTTTTTAAGAATATTCCCCACTCGCTTGTTTGCTGCCGCCAAACTGGCCGCTTCCGGCAAGCGGGTGAAGGCTCGTACCGCTGCCAGCCGTTTGGGTATGTCACCAAGCCATTGTGGTTTCAGGCTGAGTACCGCATCGATTTCCTGAGCGGTATAACCTTGTTCGCGCAACATGCCGGCAAGGCGATCGGTGATGAAAGCATGTAATTGATCACTGGCCTCCTGAGGAATCAAGCGCGACTGCGTTACCACAGTCGATTGCTGGGTATTGGCCCATTGCTTCGGAATCTCGCCATCCTGAATAACGTTGATGACTTGACTTAGCAGTCGATCGAGATGAAATGGCAGATCGTTTTCAATCAATAATCGAATCACACCCAATGCATGCCGTCGCAATGCAAATGGATCCTTGTCACCCGTTGGCACTTCACCGATTGCAAACATGTTTACCAGCGTCTCCAGTTTATCTGCCAGTGCCAAGCAAACTCCCGTCATATCACGTGGCAGCGCGTCTCCGGCAAAACGAGGCTTGTAGTGATCTTCGATCGCAAATGCAACGTTATCGCTCAACCCTTCATGCTGTGCATAATAACGCCCCATGATACCCTGCAACTCTGGGAACTCTCCGACCATATCGGTCAGCAGATCGGCCTTCGCCAGAGTCGCCGCTGCATGTGCTTGTCTGGCAAGCTGCTCATCACCCAGCAGCTCACCTAGTTTCGCTGCTATGGCACGCACATACTGCATGCGCAGTCCCTGTGTACCCAGCTTGTTGTGATAAACCACCCGATCGAGTTCAGGCACACGCGATGCCAGTGTTTTTTTACGATCCTGGTCAAAAAAGAATTTGGCGTCAGCAAGGCGCGAGCGCACTACACGTTCGTTTCCTGCAATGACCTGCACAGGATCCGCAGGTCGAATATTGGAAACCAGCAGAAACACGTTGGACAGCTTGCCATTCGCATCCAGTAGCGGAAAGTATTTCTGATTGGCTTTCATGGTCAGAATCAGGCACTCCTGCGGCACCTGCAAAAATTCCTCGGCAAACCGGCCAACCAGCACATTGGGATACTCCACCAGCGCCGTCACCTCATCCAGCAAGGCTGGATCGTCAATCGAGACGAGATGCTCATGCGTTGCTGCTGCGGTGAGCTGTCGAACGATATCGGCACGGCGCTCTGTAAAACTGGCGATGACCGAGCCTTCAGTCGCAAGCTGCTGGGCATAAGTATCTGCATGATGCACTACGATCGGATTTACTTTCGCCTCAAAACGATGCCCCTGTGTCTCACGACCGGCTTGCAGTCCCAGAACATCCACCGCGACGATATTGGCGCCATGCAGGACTGTCAGCGCATGTGCAGGACGCACAAAATGGACACTACTCCAACCATCAGCCAACTGGTAAGTCATTACTTTCGGAATCGGCAATTTTTTGATGGCTTCCTGCAGTGTTTTCTGCAATCCGTCCGTCAGCGTCATACCCGTAATCATGCTGTCCCAAAACAGAGTTTCGGTTTTGCCTTCCAGCACACGTTTGAGATTGGGTACCACGGAAGCATCTGCACCCAGACCTGCCAGTTTTTTCAGAAGCGGTGGTGTAGCCTGACCTTGCGCATCCAGTCCCACTGCTACCGGCATCAATTTCTGCAGCACTGCCCGATCGGCAGCCTGTGCAGCAACATGGTCAACATGGACTGCCAGTCTGCGTGGTGTCGCATAAACAGTCGTTTTGGCACCCTCGCCGACCAATCCCTGAGCAGTCAAACCGGACACCAGCAATTCCGCAAAGCTTTTACCCAGCATTTGCAATGACTTGGGAGGTAATTCCTCGACCAATAACTCGACCAGCAAATTCTGGGTCATGATGCGAATTCCTCGATTTTGGGGATCTGTGCAACCCATTCGCGTGGCGCCAGCGGAAAAGCCGGTTCCATGCTAGCACGACTGTCGTAATAAGCCCGCGCCACCTGACGCGACAGATTGCGTATGCGCCCGATGTAAGCGGCACGCTCCGTTACCGAGATGGCGCCACGTGCATCCAGCAGATTGAAGGTATGCGCCGCTTTCAGCACTTGTTCGTAGGCAGGTAGCGCCAGTCGCTGTTGCATCAAATGCTGAGCTTGCGCTTCGTGTCGCCCGAATGCCAGAAACAAGAATTCCCGATCACTGTGCTCGAAGTTGAACGTTGACTGTTCAACTTCGTTCTGATGGTAGACATCGTGATAGCTCAGCCCTTTTGTCCATACCAGATCAAAAACACTTTCCACGCCTTGCAGATACATTGCCAGCCGCTCTAGACCATACGTAATCTCACCGGTAATCGGCTTGCAGTCAATGCCGCCGACTTGCTGAAAATAGGTAAATTGCGTCACTTCCATACCATTCAACCAGGTTTCCCATCCCAACCCCCAGGCTCCCAGGGTAGGATTTTCCCAGTCATCTTCCACCAGCCGCACATCGTTTTGTGTCAAATCGAATCCCAGTTCACGCAACGAATCCAGATACAAATCCAGAATATTCTTGGGCGCCGGCTTGAGCACAACCTGAAACTGATAATAATGCTGCAAGCGGTTCGGGTTCGCACCATAGCGACCGTCCTTGGGGCGACGCGACGGTTGAACATATGCGGCCTTCCACGGCTCCGGGCCCAGTGCACGCAAGAATGTCGCGGTATGACTGGTTCCAGCGCCAACCTCCATATCATAGGGTTGCAGGATGGCACAACCTTGCTTGTCCCAATAGCGCTGCAGCGTGAAAATAATTTCCTGAAAAGTCAGTGTCGTCATGTGAAATCCGTAGGCATCAAATTGGCATCGATTCGGCTCAGGCCTGTTTATTGACTAATTTTACCGGTTTTTGCGTCTGCCGCGAAAGGCAGAAATGGATGCCACAATCACTGCCAAACCAGCCGCTCCCAGTATAGGGTGATTGCCGGCAAGGACGTAAGGGGTGGCACCCTTGAAACCCTGAGCAACGCCGTGCAAGGCTGACGTAGTAAATATTTCAATACTTTGCAGCACTTTGCCACGTTCATCGATGATCGCCGTAACTCCCGTATTGGTGGCACGCAACATGTAACGTCCGGTTTCTATCGCACGCATCTGCGAGATTTGCAAGTGTTGCTGCGGTCCGATGGAGCGTCCAAACCAGGCATCATTACTGACGTTGACCAGCAGAGAGGCCTGCGGTAACTGATAAATGATTTCCTCGCCAAAAACATCTTCATAGCAAATGTTGATGGCAACACGTTGCCCTGCCAGATGCATGGGTTGTTGATTCAGGTCGCCGCGTGAAAAATCGGATAGTGGAATATGCAGCACCTGGATGATCCAGCCAAAAATTGGCTTCAGCGGAATGAATTCTCCGAATGGCACCAGATGATGCTTGCGATAACGCTGTTCCGGCGACGCGCCAAAACTGAACATGGTATTGTAATAATCATCACTGCCATCGACCGTGCGCTCGGCCAAACCAATCAGAACATCGCCATCATGGCTGCGCGCATGTTCTGCAATGTGTGATAAGTAGGCAGACGGCATGACATCGCTAAACAGTGGAATGGAGATTTCCGGGGTGACAATCAAGCGGCTTTTGCTTTCCATTATCAACCGGGCATAGGTCTCCATGGTATTTTCGAGATGATCGTCACGCCATTTCAGGTCCTGTGCAATATTCCCCTGTAGCAAACTAACCGTCACTGGTTCGCCTTCGGGTTGCACCCATTCGATCATTTGTAGTGCAAAACCACCTACCCACAACGCACAAAACGTCACCGCATAACGTTTCGCCCTGAAACCGCTATCAAACCAGAAAAACAGCATGGCCGCACTGAAAATCAAGAGAAATGAAATACCGTAAACGCCCAGTATTGGGGCAAATCCAACCAGAGGACTGTCGGGTGCCTGCGAATAACCCAGCGCCAGCCACGGAAACCCGGTAAACAGGTAACCACGCAACCATTCCGCCAGCATCAATAATGCCCCGGCAGCGGCCGCCCATATCATGGGTGTTGCCTGACGCAACCTGGCCAGCAGCCACAGGCTGGTCGCCGTAAACAAGGATAGATAAGCGCATAGAACGATCAACGCCGCGATGGCAACCGGCGTTGGCATGGCACCAAAATCATGCAGACTGACATAAAGCCAGGTCACTCCGGCACTGAACAACCCCATGCCAAAACCGAACCCCAGTGCCGCTGCTTTTCTGGGTGACGCGCTGGCATGACAGAAACGCAACAATATAGCCAATGCGAAAACTGGCACCGGAAACAGATAGAATGGCGCAAAACCGAGCACGCTCAGCATGCCCAGCAAGAAAACCAGCAGCAGTTTTATCATGTCAAGATTTTTCTAATGCGAACCAAAATGGATAATTGTCAGTCGATACCTGAAAAGCCAACACCAGTGGAGTGCATTTTTGAATAGCAACAGTGACTTTGACCAACGCGGCCAATCATAAATTAATCATTAGCGCTTGGATACTTAAATTTAGCGGAACCGATACCGGTCAGAAATACGATCCACACGATCACAATTATTAATTCACTTGAGTGCCGGTATAAAAGTAGAATAGCCTGATAAAGGTTATGATCCGCTGTATCATCGATGCAGCGTTTTACTGGATAAATGAATTAAACTATTCAATCTGTGAGTCTTTTGTTTGTTTTGGTAACATTATTGCTTGATCACCGATTAGAGAACCATTTGGACTTTTAATGAAATTTAAACTTCTAAGCGTGTTGTTGCTCGCCGGAATCACTGCCTGCGCACATATTCCCACTCCCAAGGAAGGAAACGAAGAACCGAGTGAATTAGCAGACCAAGAAGAAGTCAGTCCGCAGAATCTGCCCAAGCAGGAGTTGACCGCGCCCATCCTGTTTGACTTCCTGGTCGGAGAAACCGCCTTGCAGCGTGGCAATCTGGATCTCGCCGTCAGTCGCTATGTGAAGTTGGCCAAAACGACGCGCGACCCGCGACTTGCCAAACGCGCCAGCGAAATCGCCCTGCATGCGGGTAATCCCTTTGCCGCAGAACAGTCCGCAACCCTGTGGATCGAACTGGAACCCGATTCCACCGATGCGCTGCAGACCATCGCCGCGATTTTAGTCAGCCTGGGCAAACTCGATGCCGCCAAACCTCACCTGGAAAAACTGCTGATTACCGAAAAGGACAATGTCGGTCCGGCATTCACGCAACTCAACCAGATGCTGTCGCGCAATCCTAATAAAGTCGCAGCCCTGCAGTTGATCCAGCATCTCGCCCAACCTTACAAGGAAGTTGCCGAAGTGCATTTCGCGATCTCACAAGCTGCATGGTTCGCCAGTCAGCATGAGCTAGCACAGAGTGAGATGCAGCGTGCACTTGCTCTGCGTCCCGACTGGGAGATTGCCGCGATTCACAATGGCAGAATGCTGCAGCGCACTTCCACCGACGAAGCCAATGAATTCTACAGAAACTATCTCACCCAGCACCCCAACGCAAACGAGGTTCGTGTGGCCTATGCCCGCGCACTGATCAGCAGCGACCATTACGATTTGGCGCGAAAACAATTAGAGGAATTGCGCGGCAAGAATTTCGATGACGCTGAAATCATGCTTGCAGTCGGTTTGCTGGCTGCAGAAATGGGCGATTTCGATGTTACCGAATCGAGCTTCAGGAAAGCGCTCGATCTGGGATACAAGGATCAAAGCGCGGTGTATTTTCACCTGGGGCAGATTTATGAGGAAACCAAGCGCTCCGACAAGGCCATCGAAGCATATCAAATGGTTAAAAGCGGAGCACGCTACATTCCCGCGCAGATTCGCTACGCCGATTTGCTGGCACTCAACGGACAGGTACAGCAAGCTCGCGAACATCTGCACAAACTACCAGCTGCCAATGATCAGCAGACCGCGCATCTGATCCTGGCAGAAGCGCAGATCCTGCGAAGAACCAAAGCACACCAGGAAGTATTCAAACTATTGAATGATGGCTTAAAAAAATTACCGGATTATCCAGATCTGCTCTACGATCGTGCCCTGGTTGCCGACAAGCTGGGTAAATTCAATATCCTAGAACAGGATTTACGCAAGTTGATCAAGCTAAAACCTGACAACGCCCACGCCTACAATGCACTGGGATATAGTTTTGCCGAACGCGGCACTCACTTGTCCGAAGCACTCAAGCTGATCAAGAAAGCCGTCGAGCTCTCACCCGAAGATCCCTATATCATTGACAGTCTAGGCTGGGTGCATTTCCGCATGGGCAATCTGAGCGAAGGCCTGAATTATCTCAATCTGGCCTTTTCGGCTCGCCCCGACCCCGAAATTGCGGCTCATCTGGGAGAAGCATTATGGAGCAAGGGTGCCAAGGATGAAGCCAAAAATATCTGGCGGAGCGGGCTGGAAAAAGATCCTGGCAATGAAATCCTGCTTGAAACCATTCAGCGACTTACAAAAAAGAAAACCCTTGATTGATCTTGATGCTGCCATTGCGAGGAATATCCGCACATGCGACACTGGCAAAAAATAGCCCGCGGCTGAATTAGCTTGTATACTAGCCAACGCTATCAATATCTTAAAATCCGAATGCTGCAGTTATCGATAGAACCCTCAACATGCTTAACACTTCACCTGTTCTAGAATTTAAAAGCAGTACCTTTTTTGCACCCATACTGATACTTTGCAGTCACGATCTCGTTGCGATCGAGGAAGCATTGCAGGAGAAAATTCGCCTGGCGCCGGAGTTTTTCAGGGATTCCCCCCTGATCATCGATTTTCGCGAACTGAACAAATTGCATCTCGATCTGGATTTTGCCCAGATCGTCCAGTTACTAAGGCGTGTTGGTTTTTTCCCAGTCGGTATTCGGGGTGGCAATGAACTACAAAACAAGCAGGCACGAGAACTGTGGATTCCGATTGATACCGTTCGTGAATTGGGTGGCACCATTACTATTGGCGAAACTGCAAAACCCGAACCCAGCCAACCTGCCGCACCCCAGCCTGCTGCAGTCGCACCACGGGAACCACAACCCAGTATTGCACCACCAGCCGCTCCCGCTCCTGCCACACTGATTACGCATCCCATACGATCGGGACAACGAATCTATGCTACCGGCGACCTGATCATCATGTCGCAAGTCAGTGCCGGTGCCGAAATCATGGCTGAGGGCAATATTCACGTCTATAATACCTTGAGAGGCCGCGCGCTCGCAGGTGTACACGGCAACACAGATGCCAGGATTTTTTGCTTTGACCTGCAAGCGGAACTCATATCCATCGCTGGCGACTATAAAACCAGCGAAGACCTCAATAAACAAAAATACACTCATCCGGTGCAAATCTATTTACAGAATCACGCACTGATCATCAAAGAAATTGCTTAACACCAAACAGCGAAGGAGATCAAATTGGCAAGAATTATTGTCGTAACATCGGGCAAAGGTGGGGTCGGTAAAACCACAACGAGTGCAGCGATTGCCATGGGGTTGGCAAAAAAGGGCCACAAGACCGCAGTAATCGATTTTGACGTCGGCTTAAGAAATCTGGATCTGATTCTCGGTTGTGAGCGCCGTGTCGTCTATGATTTCATCAACGTCATCAATGGGGAAGCGAGTCTCAACCAGGCATTGATCCGCGACAAGAATTGTAACCAGCTCTACATCCTCCCTGCTTCGCAAACCCGCGACAAGGACGCGTTGTCACTGGAAGGTGTCGGTAAGGTACTGGATGAACTCAGCAAAGATTTTGACTATATCGTGTGCGATTCACCGGCAGGGATCGAAAAAGGCGCCAACTTGGCCATGTATTATGCCGATGACGCCTTTGTCGTCACCAATCCGGAAATCTCCTCGGTACGTGACTCGGACCGCATGCTGGGCATACTTTCGAGCAAATCCAGACGTGCTGAAAAGAGCGAGGAACCCATCAAGGAATACCTGTTGTTGACCCGTTACGATGCTGACCGGGTTAAATCCGGTGAAATGCTTGGGTTGGACGATGTACAGGAAATCCTGTCGCTCGAACTACTGGGCATCATTCCGGAATCCAAGTCGGTATTATCTGCTTCCAACGCAGGTATTCCTGTCATTCTTGACGAAAAAAGCGAAGCCGGTCAGGCTTATGCGGATGTCGTTGACCGCTACCTTGGGGAAACCAGGCCACATCGCTTCATTGATCCCAAAAAAGGTTTTCTGAGCAGGCTTTTTGGAGGAAGAAAATGAGTTTACTGGACTATTTTAGATCATCAAAACCCAAAACTGCCTCTTTAGCCAAAGAACGGCTGCAAATTCTGGTTGCACATGAACGCCAGTCCCGCAATCAGCCTTCTTATTTGCCCCAACTGCAAAGGGAGCTTCTCGAAGTCATCCGAAAATATGTCACTGTTGATCAGGATGCCATTTCAGTCAATTTCGAGCAGGACGAGAATCAGGAGACTCTCGAGCTCAATATCGTGTTGCCAGATTACCAGCATTCCGGCAAGGAAATTCAATAACTGACCGTGTATTGCCGGCTTTTCGATCAACCCGATATGTCTACAAGTTGAATCTTTCCCGATTGTCGAATACAGATGCTGCAGTCCTCACGACCAGTAAACTGTCGTGGTTGGCGGTCGCCGGTATGCTGCTTTGGCTTTCCGGTTGTGCCACTGTGCCGTCTACGGATACAACCAGCCCGACACTCAAAACGGTCATGCTTGAACCCCTCGCCCCCACGCAGATTACTCCGGCAGCTGATTTCAACATGCTGGGCAGAATCTCCATTCAGGATCGCAACCAGCGCACCTCAGGCACATTTCGCTGGATGCACCTTGTATCCAGCGACGAAATCCTGCTGTTCACACCACTGGGGCAAGCCGTCGCGGAAATTACCCGGGATTCTGAAGGCGTCCGTCTGATTACATCCAACCTCGAAGCCTTTTATGCAGACAACACTGGCGATTTGACCCAAGAAATCCTAGGTTGGCGTTTACCACTGGAAGGATTGCAATACTGGATACAAGGTACGCATTCCCCGTTGACACGAGCCGAAAAAATTCTGGATAACCAAAACAATGTCGTTGCCGTCCGACAAGATGGCTGGGAAATCACCTATACCCCAGCTGTATCAACATCATCCAGCCCCCCGCGCCCCAAGGCACTAGCTTTATCCAATGACTATCTTAGAATCAAGCTCATTGTCGATGACTGGAAAACCGAATAACCATTCTAACTGCGGCGAAAAACATCAACAGACAACCCATGCATACCTTCCCGGCTCCCGCTAAACTGAATCTTTTTTTGCATGTCGTCGGTCGCAGACCCGATGGATACCACCTGTTGCAGACGGTATTCCGCTTTCTGGATTTTTCCGATGAATTGAGTTTGCAAGTTCGCACCGATGGCGTGATCAAACTGCACACACCCATTGCCGGCGTTCCCGAAGAACAGGATTTGTGCGTACGCGCCGCCAAATTGTTACAACAGCGCGCCGGAATTCAAGCTGGAGTCGATATTCATCTGAAGAAGCAAATTCCCATGGGTGGTGGTTTGGGCGGTGGTAGTTCGGATGCGGCAACCACACTCCTGGCGCTCAATCAGCTCTGGTCCCTGCACTGGAGCAAAGAACGTCTACTCGAATTGGGATTACTGCTTGGTGCCGATGTTCCAGTATTCATTTTTGGTCGCAATGCTTTTGCGCAAGGCATCGGTGAACAATTGGCAGCGATTGATTTGCCACCCGCCTGGTATTTGGTACTTGTACCACCGGTTCACATATCCACTGCAGAAGTTTTTAACAATAAGGAATTGACACGAAACACATTACCGATCAAAATACCGCCCTTTTCCGTGTATCAAGGTCATAATGACCTGGAAAGTGTCGTCTGCCGTGCCTATCCTGAAGTAGCACAGTATTTGGAGTGGCTAAAGCAACTAGAAAATACTACAATAGTGGCGATGAGTGGCTCTGGCGCTTGTGTTTTTGCTGAATTTGCCACTGAAAATGAAGCGTATGCGGCATTGCAGCAGCGACCGGACACGATGCAAGGTTTCGTAGCCAAAGGATTGGATCAGCATCCCATGCACGATTGGATGGAGTGTAGTTAAAAAACTGGGGAGTCGCCAAGTGGTAAGGCACCGGATTTTGATTCCGGCATTCGTAGGTTCGATCCCTACCTCCCCAGCCAGATTGCCAAATTTTACTCGGTACCTCAAAATCAATCGACTAACAAATTCAGCGCGAGTAATACCTCCAAGCATCTCATGCCCATGCTTTTTTTCCTGCTAATCATTTCAAGATTTAAAATAAAAACATGTCCTATGACAGTTTGATGGTGTTCACGGGCACAGCCCACCCGAAATTGGCACAGGATGCCGTAAAACACCTTAACATCCACTTGGGACGCGCCACCGTTGGTCGTTTCAGCGACGGTGAAGTCATGGTGGAAATACTCGAAAATGTTCGAGGCAAAGACGTATTTGTTCTGCAATCCACCTGTGCCCCCACCAATGACAGCTTGATGGAAATTCTGGTCATGGTTGATGCACTCAAACGTGCTTCAGCCGGACGCATTACCGCAGCCATTCCATATTTCGGTTATGCCCGTCAGGATCGAAGACCCCGTTCCGTGCGAGTACCCATCACCGCCAAAGTCGTGGCCAACATGCTCACCACCGTCGGTATTGACCGGTTACTCACCATGGATCTGCATTCAGACCAGATCCAGGGGTTCTTCGATATACCGGTCGACAACATCTACGGTATGCCGATTCTGCTAGGCGATATCTGGAAACATAATTACCAGAACCTGGTAGTCGTATCCCCCGATGTAGGCGGTGTAGTTCGTGCGCGTCATCTCGCCAAGCGCCTGGAGTGCGATCTGGCGATCATCGACAAACGCCGCCCCAAACCCAATGAAGCCAAGGTCATGAACATCATCGGTGAGGTTCGGGATCGCACCTGCGTCATCATCGATGACTTGGTCGACACGGCCAATACCCTGTGTGAAGCAGCAAAAGCATTGAAACAGCATGGCGCCAAATCGGTACTGGCTTATTCGACGCACGCAGTCCTCTCGGGTAGCGCAGTCGAACGCATCAGTAACTCGGAACTGGATAAACTGGTTGTCACCGACACCATTCCGTTGCGCGAAGATGCCATGGCTTGCGAACGCATCTGCCAACTGAGCATTGCTAACCTGCTGGCTGAAACCATGCTGCGCATCAGCAACGAAAGCTCGCTGAGTTCGCTATTCATGGAATAAATTGTAAACAAGTTTTATCAACCGGTTTGTTTGGTCGCGAACAAGCCATAATCAAGGAGTAATCAGTATGAAAATTGAGATCAGCGCCGACAAGCGCACAGCGCAGGGAAAGGGTGCGAGCCGCCGCCTGCGCCGTTCCGGCAAAGTACCGGCCATCATTTACGGTGGCAGCCAGGAACCGCAATCCATTGAAATGGACCATAACGATCTGTATCACAAACTCAAACTGGAAGCCTTCCACGCATCCATTCTGACATTGAGTGTTGCCGGAAAAGCAGATCAGGTCTTGCTGCGCGATGTGCAAATGCATCCGTTCAAACAACAGGTCATGCACGTAGATTTTCAGCGCATCGACAAGAACAAGAAAATCCACATGAAAGTACCGCTGCACTTCATCAATGCCGAAGTCTCCCCCGGTGTCAAAACATCCGGTGGTATCGTGTCACATATCATGACCGAAGTGGACATCAGCTGCCTGCCCTCGCAATTACCGGAATACATCACGATTGATCTGGCTGAAATGACAGCAGGCCATACGCTGCACTTAAGTGATCTGGTACTGCCCGAAGGTGTGGAAACCGTGGCGTTATCCAAAGGTGAAAACTTGCCTGTGGCTACGATTACCATTCCTCGCTCGGCACTGTCTGAAGAAGCCGCAAGTGAAGAAGCCGGAGCAGAGAAAAAAGCCTGATCGGCCGATTCAGCGAATGAAATCCGATAAATCTGCTGGAATCGACATTCCAGCAGATTTTTCTTTTGCATGCACTCATAAGCATCCCCACAGGACATGAAACTGATCGTAGGACTGGGCAATCCCGGCAGAGAGTACGACGGCACCCGACATAACGCCGGTTTCGACTGGATCGACCAACTGGCGCATAAACTGCAAGTTTCGCTCAGATCGGAATCGCGTTTTCATGGCTTGTGCGCGCAAATCCGCCAGAAAGATGCCGATGTGTGGCTGCTGGAACCGCAAACGTTCATGAATCGCAGCGGTCAATCGGTTGCCGCTTTGTGTCAGTTTTATAAAATCCAGCCGCAGGAAATGATCGTGGTGCACGATGAACTGGATCTACCACCCGGCGTGGCCAAACTGAAAAAAGGCGGTGGCTTGGGCGGACATAACGGTCTCAAGGACATCGCGGCCAAGCTGGGTACCCAGGACTTCTGGCGATTGCGCATCGGCATCGGCCATCCGGGTGATCGCAACGCCGTGGTCGGCTATGTGCTACATCCTCCGCGCAAGGAAGAAGCACCTCTGATCGACGAGGCCATCGCCCGCAGCCTGGAAGTCTGGCCGCTCATCGCACAAGGCGCATGTGAAGCCGCCATGCTGAAATTGCACACAAAAACATAACAATGCGGTAAAACTTTCATACAATCGTCATTTAATCTTTTAATGAGAATCAGGTCATGAGTCTGAAATGCGGAATCGTAGGTCTTCCCAATGTCGGCAAATCCACTCTGTTTAACGCGTTGACCAAGGCGGGCATCGCTGCGGAAAATTATCCCTTTTGTACTATCGATCCAAACGTCGGCATCGTCGAAGTACCCGATCCGCGCCTGCAAAAACTCAGCGACATCGTCAAACCGCAGAAGGTGCAACCCGCTATCGTCGAATTCGTCGACATCGCCGGACTGGTCGCTGGTGCGTCCAAAGGCGAAGGCCTGGGCAACAAGTTTCTCGCAAACATCCGCGAAACCGACGGCATCGTCAACATGGTGCGCTGCTTCGCCGATGACAACGTCGTGCACGTCGCCGGCAAGGTCGATCCGATCTCCGATATCGAAGTAATCCAGACCGAACTGTCTCTGGCCGATCTCACCACAGTGGAAAAAACGTTGCTGCGCGAATCCAAGGTCGCCAAATCCGGCAACAAGGACGCCATCAAACTGTGCGCCCTGCTGGAAAAAGTACAAGCGCATCTGAATGAAGGCAACCCCGCTCGAACGCTCGATCTCGATAAAGAACAAAAGCATCTGCTGCAACCACTGTGCCTGTTGACTGCCAAACCCGCGATCTACGTCGCCAACGTCAACGATCACGGTTTTGAAAACAACCCGCTACTCACCCGCGTGCAGGAATACGCCGCCAAGGAAGGCGCACCGGTTGTTGCCATCTGTGCCGCGCTCGAAGCTGAAATCGCGGAACTATCCGACGAAGACAAGAAAATCTTTCTGGCCGACCTGAACCTCGAAGAACCCGGCCTCAACCGCCTTGTGCGCGCCGGTTACGACCTGCTCGGCCTACAAACCTACTTCACCGCCGGCGTCAAGGAAGTCCGCGCCTGGACCATCCACAAAGGCGACACCGCTCCGCAAGCAGCCGGTGTCATCCACACCGATTTTGAAAAAGGTTTCATCCGCGCTGAAGTCACCAGCTACGACGACTTCATCGCCTGCAACGGCGAGCAGGGCGCCAAGGAAGCCGGCAAAATGCGCCTCGAAGGCAAGGAATACATCGTCAAAGACGGCGACGTGATGCATTTCCGCTTTAACGTTTGATTGATATGTTGTAAATTTCCAGATTTTGCGACATGTTTGGTTGACTTGTCACCAGCAGCGACATAAACTGACAATATGTCGCAAAAATGCAGAAATTAAACTATGTCAGCTTGGTGCCCGGATCAACCATACAACGATCTTCCGCTTTTACCTCCCGCAGCCGAGCTGGAAACACGTACGGCACTCAAGCAATGCATTGCCGCCCGGGCTGCACTGGCAGAACTCAAGCAAGCTGCCGAACTCATCCCCAATCAAGGTGTTCTGATCAATACCCTCCCGTTGCTAGAAGCCCAGGCCAGCTCGGAAATCGAGAATATCGTCACTACAACTGACCGGCTGTTTCAGTTCCAAAGCGCGAACGAATACGCCGACCCGTCGACACGAGAAGCCCTACGTTACAGCAGCGCTTTGCTCGAAGGATTCCAAACGTTGCAGCAGCATCCGCTGAACACCCGCACCGCGGAACAGGTTTGTACGCGTATCAAAGGAACAGACATGCAAGTGCGGCGCGTGCCCGGAACGGCGCTCGCCAATCAGGCGACCGGCGACGTGATTTATACTCCACCTGTCGGGGAAGATCTGCTGCGTACCCAATTAGCAAACTGGGAACGTTATTTGCATGAAACGCGCGACATCGACCCGCTGATTCGCATGGCAGCCGGGCATTATCAATTCGAAGCGATTCATCCGTTCACCGACGGCAATGGCCGCACCGGACGCGTGCTGAATAGCCTGTTTCTGATCCAGGAAGGCTTGCTGACGCTGCCGATTCTTTACCTGAGCCGCTACATCATCAAAAACAAAACCGAGTATTATCGCCTGTTGCTGGATGTCACACGCAACCAGGCATGGGAACCCTGGATTGTTTATTTGTTGCAAGGCATCGAAGACACAGCGCATTGGACCACCGCCAAGATCGCCGCAATCCGTACCCTCTCAGGATTGACAATTGAGCATGTGAAACAGAAAGCACCGAAAATCTACAGTCGCGAACTGGTCGATCTGATCTTCGACCTGCCTTATTGCCGAATTCAGAACCTGGTCGAAAAAAACATCGCCGGTCGGCAAGCCGCATCGCGCTATCTCAAGCAGCTGGTTGACATCGACGTGCTGGAGGAAAAAACCGTGGGACGCGAAAAGCTGTTTATTCATCCGGAGCTGATGCATTTACTGACGCGAGATGATAACACCGTCACCGCTTATGGATATTTGGCATGAAAATATTTTCTTTATCGAAGCTGGATCAGGCATGCTCTCAAATTATTTTCAAGCTATCGCCTAAAGCCTTTTGCCTATGAATCTAATCAAATCTAAAAAACGTGTTGCCGACCATGGAGAAGTATTCACTCCTACATGGCTGGTTGATGCCATGCTCGACCTCGTGAAGGACGAGTCGGAGCGCATTGATTCCCGCTTTCTCGAACCAGCTTGCGGAAGCGGTAATTTTATTGTCAAGGTCTTGCAACGCAAACTCGCGACTGTCGAGTGCAAGTTCGGGAAATCTGACTTCGAGAAACAGCACTATGCGCTGCTGGCACTGATGTGCATCTACGGGATCGAGCTGCTGGCCGACAACATTACCGAGTGCCGAAAGAATATGCTGGAAATCTTCGCCGATTACCTGAACGTGCAGGAGTCAGACGATCTGTACCAGGCCGCGTTTTGCATACTTTCGCAGAATCTCGTTCACGGCGACGCCCTGAAAATGCTTGCCAGCAATGGGCAACCAATCACCTTCGCGGAATGGGGCTACCTAGGCAAGGGCAAGTTTCAACGTCGCGATTTTCGCTTTGACATCCTCACCGGCATGTCGAACCACGTTGAACAGGGGTCACTGTTTGCCAAGCATGAAATCTTCACACCCATAATGGCTTACGCGCCGATGACCGTTCGTGAGCTTGCTCGCATGGCGAGCGGTAATGCTGCAAAGGAGATCGCATGAACGGTCAGGCATCCTTCATGCTGCGCGGCCGCAATCCGGATGTGCTGACCTGTATCGCGAACCTTTCCAACGACGAGGTGTTCACGCCACCGGAGTTCGCCAACAAGATGTTGGATACTGTTGCCGAGGCATGGGCGGCCAGCCACAACGGGGCGAACATCTGGGCGGACAAGACGGTGAAGTTTCTGGACCCCTTCACGAAATCCGGTGTGTTTCTACGCGAGATCACCAGCCGACTGACAAAGGGACTGGAGCAGGAGATTCCGGAACTCGAGAAGCGCGTGAACCACATCCTGACCAAGCAGGTGTTCGGCATCGGCATCACGCATCTCACCAGCCTGCTGGCGCGGCGCAGTGTGTATTGCTCGAAGCATGCCAATGGGCAGCATTCCATAGCCAAATCCTTCACGAACGACTCGGGGAACATCTGGTTCGAGCGCATCGAGCATACATGGGCCAATGGCAAGTGCACTTTTTGTGGTGCCAGCCAAGCGGCGATGGATCGCGGAGAGGCGCTGGAAACCCACGCTTACGCGTTCATTCACACAGACAACATCAAGACTCAGATAACCGAGTTTTTTGGAGGCAATATGCAATTCGATGTTATCGTTGGTAACCCGCCGTATCAGTTGAACGATGGCGGTTATGGCACTAGTGCGGCTCCCATCTATCAACTGTTTGTGGAGCAGGCGAAGGCGTTGGAGCCACGCTACCTGTCGATGGTTATTCCTGCACGCTGGTTCGCTGGCGGAAAGGGACTGGATGAATTCAGAGAGGCTATGCTTGCCGACAATCGCCTGCGATCCATTGCTGACTATCTCAGCGCGGCAGATGTGTTTCCTGGCGTGGGCCTCAAGGGCGGGGTTTGCTATTTCCTCTGGAATCGTGACCATCCTGGCCTCTGTGATGTAAGCACCCATTTCAAGGACTGGCCGGTCTCCACCGCCAGCCGCCAGCTCCTCGAAAAGGGAGCGGATGTGTTCATTCGTTTCAATGACGGACTGTCGATTCTCAAGAAAGTCATTTCTGTCGAAACAGAACAATCTGAGTCTCTCTTGCTACCAGAAAGTAAACGGTTTGACCGGTTGGTCAGTTCCAGAAAGCCGTTCGCACTCGAAACAACTTTTAAGGGCAAGGCGACAAAGCGCGTCGGTGATGTGCTCATCTACCAGAACGGTGGGACAGGGTACATCGCCAGAAACTCCGTACCGTCTGGCACCGAACTCATCGACAAGTGGAAGATTTATATTGGCCGTGCTGCGCCCGGTACGGGCAATCGCGACACCTACCCGCACCGCATCCTCAGCACACCCTTCATTGGCGAGCCCGGTAGCATCTGTTCCGAAACCTATTTGTGCATCGGCCCGTTCGAGACCCAAAGCGAAGCCGAAAGCGCCTTGTCATACATCACCTGCCGGCTGACGCGCCTGCTAATCCTGCTGCACAAGCCATCCCAAGATACTACGCGCAAAGTCTATGCCTTCGTGCCGACGCAGGAGTGGAACAGGAAGTGGACGGACGATGAGCTCTACGCGAAATATGGCATCACCGAGATTGAAATCGCGTTCATCGAAAAGATAGTCCGCCCGATGGATCTCGCCAGCGATTTGTTCGAAAATGTCTCGGTAGTCGAAGAAGATGAGTAAGACCATCGACGAAATCCTCGCGCCCAAATCGGAAGTCCGACCGCGCATCTACGCCTACTCGATCGCTGACGCGGCGCACACGGGACTTCTCAAGGTAGGGCAAACTACACGCGACGTGAAACAGCGTGTCGCCGAGCAACTCAAGACCGCCGCCATCAAGAATTACCGGATCGAGCTCGACGAGCCCGCCGGGTGTAACGACGGCAGCATTTTCAGCGACCACGAAGTGCGCGCAGCGCTGGCCAGAAAGGGATTCGAGAACATCGAGCTGGAGTGGATGCGCTGTTCGGTTGAGGACGTGCTGACCGTGCTGACCGAATTGCGTACCAGTCAGCGTTTCGCGGGGACGCATCATGAAACCTTCCCGATGCGCCGCGAGCAAGCTGATGCCGTGGATAAGACCTTTGACTACTACCACTCGATCTGGGCTGAGAACAAGAATGCTGCTCCTCGTTTTTTGTGGAACGCGAAGATGCGCTTCGGCAAGACCTTCACCGCGTATCAGCTGGCGAAGAAGCTCGACGCGAAGCGGGTACTAGTGCTCACCTTCAAACCGGCGGTGGAAGATGCTTGGCAAACCGACCTGGAAAACCATGTGGACTTCAACGGCTGGCAGTACCTCTCGCGCTCGTCCGGCAGCGACCCGACGCAGATTGACCGCAACAAGCCCGTCGTCTATTTCGGCTCGTTTCAGGACCTGCTCGGACGTGACACCGCCGGGAACATCAAGCCGAAGAACGAGTGGCTCCACACGGTGAATTGGGACCTCGTGGTGTTCGACGAATACCATTTCGGAGCCTGGCGCGAGACCGCAAAGGAGCTGTTTGAGGGCGAGGAGAAGGCCGTCGCAAAGAAGGAGGCCGGGCTCGAATATGCCGACGACCTGGAAGGCATGAACGAAGACCTCACCGTGCTTTCTGAGAAGGAAACCGAATTCCTGCCTATCACCACCAAGGCTTACCTGTACCTTTCCGGCACACCTTTCAAGGCACTGGCTACCGGCGAATTCATCGAGGAACAGATTTTCAACTGGACCTACACCGACGAGCAGCGTGCTAAGAATGCGTTCGCCGCACAGCACCCGGACCAGCGCAATCCCTACGGTGCGCTGCCACAGATGCGGCTCTTGACGTATCAGATGCCGGATGAATTGCTGGCCATTGCGAGCGGCGGCGAGTTTGATGAGTTCGATCTCAATACGTTCTTCGAGGCATCGGGCACGGACACAACGGCACAGTTCAAGCACAAGAACGATGTGCAAAAGTGGCTGGACATCATCCGTGGAGGTTACGCACAAAAATCGGTCGAGCACCTGAAGATCGGCACGCGCCCACCTTTTCCGTATTCCGACGTACGCCTGCTACCCTACCTGCAACACTCGTTCTGGTTCCTGCCCAACGTCGCCGCCTGTCATGCGATGGCGAACCTGCTGGCTGAAAAGCAGAATGTCTTCTGGCATGAGTACAAAGTGGCCGTCGCCGCGGGCGCCTCGGCGGGGATCGGACTGGACGCGTTGCCGCCGGTGCGGAAAGTGATTGGCAGCGGATTCGACACCAAGACTATCACGTTGTCCTGCGGCAAGCTCACCACCGGAGTCACCGTGCCACAGTGGTCATCCGTCCTGATGCTGCGCAACCTCCAGTCGCCAGAAACCTACTTCCAGGCGGCGTTCCGTGTGCAGTCGCCGTGGTCCATCAAGAATCCGAACGGCGACAACCCGAACGAGGAAGAGATTCTCAAACCCATCTGCTTCGTGTTCGACTTTGCGCCCACCCGGGCCTTGCGACAACTTTCGGAATATGGCATCGGTCTGTCTCCCAACGAGCCAAATCCGGAAAACGCGGTCAAGGACCTCGTGTCCTTCCTGCCCGTGCTGGCTTACGACGGCGCGAACATGACGCAGATCGACGCGGGCGGCATTCTCGACATCGCGATGGCGGGCACCTCGGCCACGCTGCTGGCGCGCAAGTGGGAAAGCGCGCTGCTAGTGAACGTGGATAACGACACTCTCCGGCGCATCATGGACAATCCCGAGGCAATGGCTGCTGTGGAGCGCATCGAAGGCTGGCGCGCGCTGGGCGACAACATCATTGAGACCATCATCAACAAGAGCGATAAGGTAAAGGATCTCAAGAACAAGGCCAAGGACAGTGAACTCACGTCGAAGGAGAAAAAAGAACTCTCCGATGAGGAAAAAGAATACAAATCCAAGCGCAAGCTGGTTCAGGAGAAACTGATCAAGTTCGCAACCCGCATTCCTGCGTTCATGTACCTCACCGATTTCCGCGAAAATACGTTGCAGGATGTCATCACCAAACTCGAACCTGACTTGTTTTTGGCCGTGACTGGCTTGACTGTGAAGGACTTCCACTTACTCGTCCGCCTCAAGGTGTTCAATACCGAGCAGATGAACCAAGCCGTCTTCGCCTTCCGTCGTTATGAAGACGCGTCGCTACGCTATACGGGTATTGAGAGCCACCAAGGCTTGTCTCACTATGGACTTTACGACACCGTTGTGGCGAAGGATTGAAGAGCGGAGATTCTCTCTGCATCGGCTCACCGCCAACTCGATTACGTCAGCGCCGCATTGTTATCTCATTCTTGCCGCCCGGAGTGCGCCGCATCCTTGAGCAGCACTGTCTTGCTGTACTGCAAAAATTCGTCCAGATGGTTTTCGATTATCGCCACGGTAATCGGTAATTGCAGCGCCTGATACTCATGCACTGCAATGTTGCGAAACCCTACCATGCGTTTCAGTTTGTCCGCCAAGTTCGTATCGATCCAGCCCCCGCCTGCGCCAGCAGCCCAAACACATCGCGCGCGCTTTGCGGGATACCCAGCCGTTCGCGGCGGATCAAGTGCTGTCCCATATCCAGCGCCGCTTCACAGGCGCGCTGAATGTTCAGAATGGCGGCATCCTGCCGGGTGTGATTTTCGGCAAAGGTGGCAGGATCGGCCGCGTATTCCTCGCGGGCGCGCAGCACGCAACGTTCGATGGTGGCGGCCTTGTTCAGCAAGACATCATCGGCCATACACGCTCCCGCGTTGTTGAATGTCATTGATCAACGCGCTGCGCGCTTCGTCCAGTGCGGTCTTTTCACTCAGAATGGCCGCTTCAAAAAGCGCCGCCTGACCGTCTTTTTGCCACCAGCGCACGCCGGTGGTGATGATCTGGTATTGCATGACCGTCGACGCCACACGCAGATCGAGCAAATCCACCGCACAACCCGCAACGTCGGCCAATTCTCCAGCCAGATCGAACAACAACGGATCGGCATAACCGGCCACCAATACCGCCAGATCCAGATCGCTGTCAGCACTGGCATGACCCTGGATGCGGCTGCCAAAGGCATACAGCGCTAGCAGATCTGGCAAGCGGTCTTGTACTCGCTTCAAGATGATTTGCTGATTCATGCAGACTCCTGAGGTTAGGGTAACACGGGTTTGTATCATACCTCCCGCGAAAGTTGACCGTACTTATTTCGTTAAGGCCGTGCTGTTGGATGGTTTTATGTCGCCACGATCACTCGCACGGCATCGAGCCGCAAATTGCTCGACTGTAACGCGGCGGTCAATTGTTGCAGCTGTTGTTCAAAGAACTGAATTTCCTCGTCGCGCACGTTCGGATTGACCTGCTGCAGTGCTTTGAGGCGTTCGATTTCCGGGGCGAAGGTTTGCTGGATGCGCGCTTCGGCTTGAGCGATGAGTTGCGGGGCTTGGACGGCGGCTTGTCGTTCGCTGACCGTCAGCAGTTCGCGGATCGTGTCTTCTTTCAGTTGGATCACTTGCTTGGCGATGCCAGTTGCCACCGGTTGTAGGTGCTGGTTGACCGCTTCGTGGTCGAGGTGGGGATAATCGCCGTTGCCGTGTTCATCGAGCAGGATGCGGATCACGGCAGGCGGCAGGTAACGGTTGCTTTGCTGCACATTGTGCCCACTGGCTTCAAGTACGAACAGGGCTTCCAGCAGCAAGGTGCCAGGCTGCACTTGTTTGTGTTTCATCATGACCACCACGGCGTTGCCGGTTTCCTGACTCAGAATCCGCTCCATCGCGTGCGTGACCATCGGATGCTCCCAGGTCAGGAAATGCATGTCCTCATTACCCAGTGCCACATTACGCGAGTAAGTAATGATCGAGCCCTCATCATCCAGGCCGGGAAACGGCATACTCATGCGTTCGCTCGGTTCGATCAGGAAACTGCCGGCGCGGTGTTCCTCGATGTGCACGCCACAACAGTCAAACACCGTGTCCATATACTGCGGCAGCAGCGCGTCGTCATCCTGTGCTTGTGTTTGCTGAGTCAGTTTGTTTGCGATGAGTGGACGGAGCGAGTTGTATTCGAGCAGTTTATCGCGACCACGATCGAGTGCTTCGTTCAACTGCTGATACGTAGTCTGGGTCACGCCGATCAATTCCGTCAGGGTATCACTGGCAGTCTGGCGATGATGCAATGCAGCGATGAGCTGATCTTCCACTTTGACAAACACCGTCTGGCCGGCCGGGCAAGTTTTCTCGAAAGCGTTTAGCCCCTCGTGGTACCAATGAAACATCACCTCAAGTGCGCTGTTTTCCAGATAGGGCACATGAATCTGGATGGTGTCGGTTTGACCGATACGATCAAGGCGACCGATGCGTTGCTCGAGCAAATCGGGATTGAGTGGCAGATCGAACAGCACCAGATGATGGGCAAACTGGAAATTGCGGCCTTCGCTGCCGATCTCGGAACAGATCAGCACCTGACCGCCAGTTTCGCGATCAGCAAAGAATGCGGCGGCACGATCCCGTTCGAGCAGGCTCATGCTCTCGTGAAACACCGGAATGAACTGGCCGGTCTTCTCTTTCAGTGCTTGCGCCAGATCGCGTGCGGTTTGCGCGTTGGCGGCAATGACCAGCACCTTTTCAGGCTTGACCAGCTTAAGCGTGGCGATCAGCCACGGCACACGCGGGTCGATTTCGGTCCAGTAAGGCTGCTCATCTTCGCATCGCACCTGGTAGATCAGTTCCGGGCACAGCAGCAATTGCGGCTTAGATAACGGTGTGGTCTCAAACATCACCAGACAGGATTGATATTCCGCTGGCAGTGGCAATGGGCTGGCCATCAGTTTGCGTTCGGGAAACCCTTTGACCGCCATGCGCGTATTACGGAACAGAATGCGTCCGGTGCCATGCCGATCGAGCAGCGATTCCGCCAATGCGTTGCGGGCGGGCTGGTCTTGCAAATCCGCAAGCAGCGTTTGCGATTGTAGCGGGTCGAGCGTGTTCGCGATCAATTGGCGAGTGTCGTCGCTCACATCCTTACCTTCGAGTAACACTTCGACCGCCTGGGCAATCGGTTCGTACGATTGCTCTTCGGCGACAAATTCGGAAAAACTGCTGAAACGGTGTGGATCGAGCAAACGCAGGCGGGCATAGTGACTGGCTTTGCCGAGTTGCTCCGGGGTGGCGGTCAACAGCAGCACACCACGGATGCACGCAGCCAGTTGTTCGATCATGGTGTACTGCGGGCTGACGGCTTGCTGCGACCAGTGCAGATGATGCGCTTCGTCAACCACCAGCAAATCCCAATGACCCTCTAGTGCTTGCTTGAACCGTTTGGAGTGCTGACGCAGGAAATGCAGGCTGCACAACACCAGTTGTTCACTCTGGAATGGGTTGTCGCCGCTCTCGTGATAAATGTTGTTACCGCTTTCCTCGTCTTCGTCGATTGCTTCCAGCGACAAACAACGCTCTTCATCGAAAATGCTGAATTGCAGATTGAAACGTCGCAGCATTTCCACCAGCCATTGATGCACCAGGGTTTCCGGCACCACGATCAACACACGCTTGGCGCGTTCGGTCAGTAATTGCTGATGCAGGATCAGACCGGCTTCGATGGTTTTACCCAGACCGACTTCATCGGCCAGCAATACACGCGGCGCAAAACGGCGGCCAACTTCGTGAGCAATATAGAGCTGGTGCGGAATCAGACTGGTACGCGTACCGACCAGACCATATAGCGGTGCTTGCGCCAGCCGATTGCGGACCAGCAGCGTCTGGTAGCGGATGCGAAACCATTTATCCTGATCAAACTGTCCAGTGAACAGGCGTTCGGATGGGCGATTCAACTGGATCAGGTGCGCCAGCTTGTCTTCCGGCAGTTCGATCTGGGCACCGTTTTCGGTAATGCCCTTATAAATGGTCAGACCATCTTGTTCGCGACTGCCAGTCACCAGGAGTGCGTTGCCATCCTGATCCTTGACCGTATCCCCTGCCTTGAAAATGATGCGCGTCAGTGGCGCTGATTGTCTGGCATACGAGCGCGTTTCACCAATGGCATTAAACCGGATGGTAACGATTCTGTGTTCGACAGTTTGTATCGTGCCTAATCCCAGCTGTAAATCAACATCGCAGATCCAGCGTTGGCCTGGCTTGAAATCGTGCATGACTGATTCCGTTCCTCAAAAGGCCAGTATAGTAATCGAAAACAGTCGGAAAATTCCATCCATCCAATATGCGTGGAGTCGATCGATGGGGTTGGAATGCGCGGAAGAAAAGGAAGGAGCAAAAAATATAGCTGGCTGAACTCCGGATAAACCAAGTCTAGCCAGCTATTTCAATAATTAAAGGTAAAACTCTCCTGATTACGATTAGAAGTTCAGGAACAAACTGGCCACAAAGTTGTGCATCATTTGATCCGGACGTGCACTATGCGGTCTGTTGATCAATTGATTCATGTAGCCCATTTCCACCGTAGCCCATTGATTGACTTTATAACCCAGTCCGACAAAAGCACGATTCTGATCATAGCCACGGGAAATAAAACCAGGATTGTTGTCAATGGTTGTCATAGCAATAAACAACTCGCTTTGAACGATGAAACTCAAATTGGGATCGATTTTGGGTAATGGTACAGCCAGTTTGACCAATTGACGGAAGCGGTGAGCCACGTCATTGCTACCGGGAAGGGGTGCATTATGATCAAAGAAACGCTGCTCGAAGCGGCTGCGCAACGATAAACGTCCAAACGAGAAATTGTCAGCCCAAGTAATTTGTTCCCAAAGCCGGTGTTCATTGAAAGGATGACCTGATTTCAGTGCTAATGGCTCAGCTGTTGGTGCCCAAGCATATCCAACCCATGCCACCAGCTTATCTGTCAGTGCATAACCCACACCCGGACGAATCAGCGATTGTGTGAATTGCGTAGCGTCATTACCAAAACGGCCTTGACCTTCCATCCACCATCTGAATTTTTTCAAATCGGGGTTTTGCGGATTGACGAAACCAAAATTACCCTGCGAGAAAACACCGCCCCAAACCTGGAAGTCATCCACCGTAGCATCAGCAACCGCTTGGTTACTGAGCGTCAAGCCCAGTGCAGCGGCCCATACTAACTTATGAAATTTTTTCAACATACATACTCCCTATTAGTTAAATAATCTTGTTTGATTCTTTTGACCCTATTTTTCTGAGTGCTTATAACGGTAAATTTTTTATTCTTGTTACTCGATTGTTCCATTTAACACATGAATTCAATCAGTCTTTACTAATCGTCGGGCACCTTACCATATCAATTGTCAAGAAAGTGTAAAGAAAAAACCCATATTTCAGAATGGATTCACACTAAAAATTCTCTTAATATTGAAGCGTCTAACGAAAAACTTTTCAGAATATATTTACAAACATTATGTGTTACGTGGCACATTAACATGGAAATTGTTAAGAAATTGTCAAAACCGTATGCGGCTGATCGCAAAGTCTTGAGTTTTCCACCCGTTGTTACATTTTCGCGACAATTGTCAATTTCATAGTTGCATTTAGTTCCAGGAAAAAATGGGGTGAAAGAAAGAACTGTTTGACAAGTCATGATCCGACTCGTTAAGGTAAGCCAATCTATTTGATTGTGAAATTCAGTGTCTTACGCTACAAGACTCAATGGCTCTTGATCTAGTTAACTAAAATTCAATTCATAGGTATCGAATAGAGGATTGTGTATTTAAAATAATTTAACCAATAAGGAGTACAAAAATGAAGACATTTAAATTTGCTTTAGCACTTCCAGCCTTGCTGATACTGGTTGGCTGCGGATCAAGCCGAGACTACACTCCTCCAGCTGATGCTACCGGAGAAAAAATATTCAGCTCAGCCTGCACGGAATGTCACAAACCACTGAGCGCCAATGTGGCAATGAATTTAAGTGAGAAAGTCGCCAACAAGGAAGCACTGATCAAAAAATTCCAGTCGGGAAGCATGCGCATGCCAGCATTCAAAAACATTCAAGGTGAAGCAGCAGATCGCTTGGCTGATTACGTACTTCAAAACAGTCAGGTCAAATAATAGGAAAGGGCCTCTGAAATCACTTATTTTTCAGAGGCTATCTGGGACAGAACAGGTGATTCTTTTGGGATTGGATTGCCTCGTCCGCAAGTACTTATCAAATACACCACATACGCTATCGATCAACAATTGCCCCATCGGGGTCACCACAATTTCATCGTCACTCAGATCAACCAATCCAGCTGCTGTATATCTGGCCAGTTCGGTTAACTCTGCCGCGAAATATCGCTTAAACTCGATCGGAAAAAATGTTTCAACAGACTCGAAAGACAGTACTTGATGGCATATGAGCGCATGAATGACTGAACGCCGCATCAAATCATCCGCAGACAATTGAATTCCACACATGATTGGCAAGACATTTTGTTCCACCTTGCTGCAATATTCCAACAGGCTGGAGCAATTCTGATTGAGTGTCGGGCCTACACTTCCAATGCTCGAAACCCCTAAAGCTATGCGATAGCAATCTGGAAATACCGAGTACCCCTGAATTCCATAATGCAATCGCCCCTGTCGTTGTGCAATTACCAGTGGATTATTCATTCTGGCAAACACATGCATACCAATATGAACATAACCTGCATCCGTTAGCAGGGCGATAGCCCGTTGGATCATTTGCAACCGAGCTTCCGTATTGGGCAAATCCTGAATGTTGATTCGATGCCTCATTTCACCAAACTCACTTTCACACACATAATTCAACAAGTGAATCTGACAAGGGGAAACCGCAATAATCTTGCTCAAAGTATATTCAAATTGACTGACTTTCTGTCTAGGCAATCCATACACAAGCTCTATCCTGATTTGTCTAAAACCGACATCCCTGGCATTAAGAATCATACCCAAGACAGCTTCCTCAGTTTGTTGACGTTGCGACGCAAGCTGCACATCATAATCAAAGTCATGCACGGCAATGACGGCATGGTTAAATCCTAATCTCCGCAATTCGGCAAGATCAGAAATCGCTCCCGCATCGATCTCGATCATGATTTCGCAGTCATGTGTCAATTCAAAGTGCTCTTTGATTTTATTCAGTATTGCACTTAGGCGTACGATATCGAAAAATTCAATTACGCCGCCGCCACAATACACTTGTTCCACTTTTGCATCATCCGCATGCAGCCTACTTCGTAACACGATCTCGCTTATCAGATCGTCAAAATAACGTGTGCTGATGTCGCTTGTGCCAGCTAACAAAGCGTGCCCACAAGGACCATGACGCAAGGACTCTAAGTTGGGAACATAAACATGAATTGAAAAAGGTTTTCTTACAAGACCCGATCTATATCCAGAAATGCAGGTTCTATATTGTTTTTCGTCGAATGATTCTACGAAATACTCGATTCCAGGATACAAGCGATAATCTCTGGTACTCCATTCAAAATGTCGAATGAGTTCTGGATCAATTTTAAGCAATTCAGGCGACGACAGTGAAATCACCTAGTTCTCCCTCTTGGCACAATTGATAGGATGAAAAAACTTACACATCACGCTGCGGAAAACATGACTCATGTAGCAATTCAGAGAAAAGAATTCCCACATTCCTACTTAAATACCGGTAAAATTATGCGGAAATAACGAATGTTATGTTTTGATTCAAATCAACTAGAATATTGAAACGGTTTTGTACTGGAATATACCTTGTCTTTAGAATCAAATACCTTTAACGAGTTTGATATCTCTCACTTAAAATCAAGTTGCGCAACGTGCAGTTTGAGGGAGCTTTGCTTGCCGGTAGGTCTCAATGAAAATGAAATTCATGTATTGGGAGAAGTCGTCAGTCATAAACGCAAAATTCAACGTGGCGGCTATTTGCATAGAGCGGGATCAAAATTTCAATCGCTTTACGCCATTCGTAGCGGATTCCTAAAAACCTGCATCCTCGAACAAGATGGTCGACAACAAGTAACCGGTTTTCACATGACTGGTGAATTACTTGGCCTGGATGCAATCAGTACTGAAATTCATACTTGCGATGCCGTTGCCTTAGAAGATAGTGAAGTGTGTGAGATACCATTTGCAAAGCTGGAAGAAATAAGCCGCACCATCCCGTCACTGATGCATCATTTTCACAAAATCATGAGTCGCGAAATCGTTCGTGATCATGGTGTCATGCTTCTATTAGGCAGCATGAAAGCAGAAGAACGGCTAGCAAGTTTCTTACTTAATCTGTCTCGTCGCTTTTTGATACGGGGTTATTCGGAATACAATTTTAATCTTCGCATGACTAGAGAAGAAATTGGCAGCTACCTTGGCTTGAAACTTGAGACCGTGAGCCGAGCTTTTTCCAAACTACAAGATGAAAACATCATTAGAGTCGATAATAAACACATCCAGATTAACGATATGACTCGACTCAGAATGAAAATGGGTAATTCCTCGTGTATCACTTGATCAATAACTCTCTTACTAAATTTGATATTTAATTTAGCCTCTCACCCTTATCTCTGATCAAAAATTGATTTAACCTGAACGTTTTCACGGGTTTACTCAACTTGAGTAAACGATTGAACGTGTTATACTATAGAGATAACTTGATTCTGTTTATCTGACAAGATGTATCGACAGTAAAAGTAATTAATTCAAGTTAAATTCACACACTTACACATCACAAACTATATTGTAAGTGGCGGTTCAATCCTATTGGAGAAAATAATATTATGTCAGTAACGATGCGGCAAATGTTAGAAGCAGGTGTTCATTTTGGGCATCAAACACGCTTCTGGAATCCCAAAATGGCACCGTACATTTTCGGCCATCGAAACAAAATTCACATCATCAATCTAGAAAACACATTGTTGATGTATCAGGATGCCATGAAATATGTGCGTCAATTATCAGCCAACAAAGGAGTTATCTTGTTTGTTGGAACCAAACGACAAGCCCGAGACATTGTTCGTGAAGAAGCTTCACGTTGCGGTTCTCCTTACGTCGATCAGCGATGGCTGGGAGGCATGTTGACCAATTTCAAAACAATCAAGCAATCCATCAAACGTCTCCAGGACATGGAAACAATGGTACAAGATGGAACTCTGGACAAACTTGTCAAGAAAGAAGCCCTCGATCTCCAACGCGAATTGGATAAACTCAATAGCAGTTTGGGTGGTATCAAAGATATGAAAGGCTTACCAGACGCATTATTCGTAATTGATGTTGGATATCAAAAGGGAGCAGTAACAGAGGCCAGAAAACTTGGCATTCCGGTAATCGGTGTGGTTGACACCAACCACAACCCTGAAGGATTGCAATACATTATTCCGGGTAATGATGATTCGAGTCGCGCGATACGTTTATATGCTCGCGGCGTAGCTGATGCGATTCTGGAAGGTCGCAATCAGTCTATCCAAGAAATTGTTGAAATGGCTACGGCTGAATCCGAATAGTGACTTTCAATGATTTGATTGATTTTAAAAAGCTATCAATCTAAATCGTATCAGCGCACCAATTCTCAATCTAAAAATTATTCTTGTATTTGGAGTACATATATGGCGGAAATCAGCGCAAGCATGGTGAAAGAACTGCGCGAAATGACAGGGCTAGGCATGATGGAGTGTAAAAAAGCTTTGTCCGAAACCAATGGCGACATGAAAGCAGCTGAAGATTTATTGCGGATCAAAAGTGGCGCCAAAGCAAGCAAGGCAGCTGGCCGTATAGCCGCCGAAGGTGTAATCGGTGCCTACACTTCAGTCGACGGTCGAACTGGTGCATTAGTAGAAGTCAATTGCGAAACCGATTTTGTAGCCAAGAACGACGATTTTATCCAGTTTGCCAGAGAATTGGCCGAACTGGTAGCCAGTAAAAATCTCAAAGATCTCGCCACAATCAGCGAAACCTTGCTTGCAGATGGTGATACGGTGGAAACAAAGCGCAAAGCACTAGTGATGAAATTAGGAGAAAACATTAGCATCCGTCGATTTGCACGGCATGAAACGCAAGGAAAACTGGCCTCTTACCTTCATGGTACGAAAATAGGCGTCATGGTTGATCTCAGTGGCGGTGACGAAACACTCGGCAAGGATTTGGCCATGCATATTGCAGCCAGCAAACCCATATGCGTCTCCAAGGAACAAGTTGCAGCAGATGTTTTGGAGCATGAGCGTCAAATATTTACGGCACAAGCATCAGAAAGTGGAAAGCCAGCAAATATTATAGAGAAGATGGTAGAAGGTCGCATCACTAAATATCTTGCAGAAATCACGTTACTGGGACAGCCTTTTGTTAAGGATCCGGAGATTTCAATCGAAAAACTGTTGAGTAAAAAATCGGCAAAAGTCAGTGATTTCACTATGTTTACAGTAGGCGAAGGAATTGAGAAAAAATCGGAAAATTTTGCCGATGAAGTAAAAGCGCAAATGGAACAAGCAAAATAACCTTTCTTCCTTCTTTTTGAGCAACCTGATGACAACAATTGTTTATCGACGTATCCTACTAAAGCTCTCCGGTGAAGCCCTCATGGGTGAAGATAAATATGGCATCAACCACACCGTAATGGCAAGAATAGTCGCCGAAATCGAAGAAATCAGTAAACTTGGCGTTGAGATTGCTATCGTTGTCGGGGGTGGTAACATTTTTCGCGGTATGAAATCGACCAATGATGGATTGGAACGTGTAACTGCTGATTATATGGGCATGCTGGCTACTGTAATGAATGCACTGGCATTACAGGACGCCATGAAACTTGTTGGCCTGGTTCCACGCATCCAGTCCGCACTTCGAATCGAGCAGGTTGTGGAGCCCTACATTCGTGGTCGTGCCATGAAGTATCTGAAAGATGGCCGCATAGTCATTTTTGCTGCAGGAACAGGAAACCCTTTTTTCACTACCGATACGGCAGCGGCATTGCGAGGTATGGAAATGAATGCCGATATCATGCTTAAAGCCACCAAGGTTGATGGTATCTATTCGAGTGACCCCAAAATCAATCCAGATGCCACCCGTTTTCGCAAATTATCCTTTGATGAAGCCATAGCAAAAAATCTACAAGTCATGGATGCTACGGCATTAACTCTGTGTCGCGATCAGAAGCTGCCTTTGAATGTTTTTAGTATATTCAAGGCCGGAGCTCTTAAACGCATAATCACTGGCGAGGATGAAGGAACTCTGGTAACAATCTGATTTGGATCGATTAATCAACAAAATATGTAACAAGTTGTAAAAGGAATAAAGTTCATGATTGTCGATGTAAAAAAATCTGCTGAACAAAAAATGCAAAAAAGCCTTGAGACCCTCAAGGTTGATTTAAGCAAAGTCAGAAGTGGTCGGGCACATACTGGCTTTCTTGATCATGTCATGGTTGATTATTACGGTACCCCAACCCCCATCAAGCAGGTAGCCAACATCAATCTGATAGACTCGCGTACCATAGGAGTCATTCCATGGGACAAGAAAATGGCAAATGCCATTGAAAAATCAATTCGCGAATCTGATCTGGGACTCAACCCCATGACGTCAGGAGAGACTATTCGTGTTCCCATGCCAGCACTCACAGAAGAACGTAGAAAAGAATTGATCAAAGTCGTCAAACATGAAGCCGAGGGGGTACGTGTTGCCATGCGCAACATTCGGCGGGATGCCAATACCCAATTGAAAGAATTATTGAAATCCAAGGAAATCTCGGAAGATGATGAACGTCGCGCCCAAGATGACATTCAGAAATTGACGGATCGGTATATCATCGAAATCGATAAAGTATTACAAGTTAAGGAAGCCGAATTGATGGCTGTTTAATATGCCGCAAGGCCAAAGTTCAACAAGAGAAATACCCGAAACTGGTTTAATCCCCAAACATATCGCTATTATCATGGACGGTAATGGCCGGTGGGCGCGGAAGCGCTTTATGCCTCGAATGGCAGGACATCAACAAGGTGTTGAAACTGTTCGTGGCATCATCAAAGCTTGCATTGAGCGTGAAATTACTTATCTGACCTTATTTGCTTTCAGTAGTGAAAATTGGCGCAGACCTGCAGATGAGGTTTCGTTTCTGATGCAGCTTTTTACAGGCGCACTCGAACAAGAAATCACCAAATTGCATGAAAACGGCATTCGCTTCAAAGTTATTGGTGATTTATCCAAATTTGAACCTAAAATCATTAAATTTATTCAGCAGGGCGAACAACTCACTGCGCAAAATACTCGCCTGATTTTCACCATTGCCGCCAATTACGGGGGGCGATGGGACATCATGCAAGCCATGCGCAAAATGATGGCACAATCCCCAGAGCTTCCTCTTCATTTCGAAGAAGAAAATCTGGCGCAGCATCTCTCGATGAATTACGCACCGGAACCAGACTTATTTATTCGAACTGGCGGAGAATGTCGCATCAGTAATTTTCTGTTATGGCAGCTCGCTTACACTGAACTTTACTTCACCAATACTCTGTGGCCGGACTTCGATGAACACGAATTTGAGCTAGCAATTCAATCGTACCAACAGCGCGAAAGACGTTTTGGGCGCACCAGCGAGCAGCTACAAATGGCTCTTACTGCAAAACAATAAGCTTTCTGAAATATGCTCAAAGCTCGCATTCTTACCGCAGTCGTCATCCTTCCCCTATTTTTGGCCTCACTGTTTTATTTGAGCGATATTTTCTGGATTATCGTATTGTTGGCAATCACGACTATCGGATCCCGTGAGTGGAGTCGATTGGCGCAGTTCTCAGTTAAAAACACCATTTTATTCATGTTACTAACGGTATTCGTCGGTGGCGAATTACTCTTTTTACTATGGGACGCGACTCAAATCGATGTCTATTCGTCCAGTTTTATTGCCATCTACCTTTCATCACTGGTTTTCTGGGCGATTGCCGTGCCTTTTATTTTGAAACAATCAGTTAGCATACGACACCCCATATTTTGGATGCTGATTGGCTGGATTGTACTGTTACCGACCTGTCTTGCTTTATACCAGCTTCGCGCCATTAGCCCCTGGCTGTTGCTGGGGTTCATGGCCACGATATGGATTTCGGATACAGCAGCTTATTTTACTGGACGTTCATTGGGTAAGCACAAACTTGCCCCCACCATCAGTCCCAATAAAACTTGGGAAGGGGTTGCAGGCGCCCTAGTTGCCGTTACTGTTTATGCCTTTGTCTGGACTATCTGGCAACCCAGTCCGACTTTTGCATTCACATTGATTCCAATACTACTGATTATGGCTCTGCTGGGCATCATAGGCGATCTGTATGAGTCGCTTGTAAAACGCCAAGCAGGAGTCAAAGATAGTGGCACACTATTGCCCGGTCATGGCGGAATCCTCGATAGAATCGATGCTTTGACCTCTGCTTTACCTTTCGCCATATTGACCACAATACTTCTTCATTCATCCTTGTCATGACAACAATCCGTCAGATCACCATACTCGGTTCAACCGGTAGCATCGGAGAGAGCACCCTCGACGTCATATCCCGTCATCCAGACCGGTTTCAGGCGTTTGCTCTGACTGCCAATAACAATTTCGACAAAATGCTCGCGCAATGTCTGCGTTTTCAGCCACGCTACGCTGTCATGCTTGATCCAGATAGCGCCGAAAAATTGACTCTCTCTCTACGGTCGAATGGTAGTCATACCGAGGTTTTATCCGGAATAGAAGCTTTGGAGCACGTGGCATCGCATCCAGAAGTTAATGCCGTAATGGCGGCTATCGTTGGCGCCGCTGGCATTCGCCCCACTTTTGCCGCCGCCCACTCCGGAAAACTGGTTTTATTGGCCAACAAAGAGACATTGGTCATGGCCGGACGTATTTTTATGGATCTGATCAAGCAACACCATGCCACGCTACTGCCTATCGATAGTGAACATAATGCCATTTATCAGTCATTACCGTCTCATTTTAATGGAGATTTCGCAACCGCAGGGGTCAGTCGCATCATCTTGACTGCTTCGGGTGGTCCATTCCGATGTACACCAATCGATACGCTAAAGCAGGTTACACCTGAGCAGGCCTGTGCACACCCCAACTGGGACATGGGGCAAAAAATTTCAATCGATTCGGCTACGATGATGAATAAAGGGTTGGAAGTGATTGAAGCTCACTGGTTGTTCAATGCATCTCCCGACAAAATTCAGGTAGTCATTCATCCCCAGAGCGTCATTCATTCGATGGTGGCCTATGCTGATGGTTCCGTGATCGCGCAATTGGGCAACCCGGATATGCGCACACCAATTGCACATGCGATGGGATATCCCGACAGAATCGACAGCGGCGTGGATGCCCTAGATCTGTTCAAAGTAGCACATCTCGATTTCGAGCAACCTGATTTTGATAAATTTCCGTGTTTGCGCCTAGCATATCAAGCACTCTCGGCTGGTGACAATATGCCTGCCGTCCTGAACGCCGCCAATGAAATAGCTGTTGATGCCTTCCTGAAGCGGCGCATGGCATTCACCGATATTCCTCGCATGATTGAACATACACTACAAGCAATCGGACAAGAAACCATTTCCACACTCGATGACGTATTGAAAACAGATGCACAAGCTCGAGTCATTGCATCAGAATGGTTACTTCAAAACATCTGAAATCAATGCAGAGCGATGAAGCAATATGCTCAGTAGTTCAATTTTTTTTAATTAATGTTAGTATCCAGCATCCAATGCATGGAACGGGCCGCCATGATGATTACCCCATCTTTCATATCTATATCTAATCTGATATGACCATAACTTACACTATCCTTTCATTCGTCGTCGCACTTGGCATACTGATCACCTTTCACGAATTTGGCCATTACCTAGTAGCACGCTGGAATGGCGTCAAGGTGCTGAGATTTTGCATCGGATTTGGTTATCCCATATTCCGTAAGCGCTGGGGAAAAGACCAAACCGAGTGGGTTCTTGCCGCCATTCCTCTGGGTGGTTATGTCAAAATGCTGGATGAAAATGAAGGTAAAGTCGCATCGGAAGACTTGCCGCGTGCATTCAACCGTCAACCAGTTGCTCGGCGCTTTGCAATCGTGGCTGCAGGCCCCATAGCCAATTTCCTGCTAGCAATCATTTTGTACTGGATGCTCTTTATTCTGGGTGTAAATGGTATGAAGCCAGTACTTGGCCCTGTAGAGCCATCCACCCCTGCTGCCCAGGCCAGATTTGAAACGGGAGAAACCATTGTCAATATCTCAGATGAACCCGTTGCCAGTTGGCAGGATGTACGCTGGACTCTGTTGCGCCACGCCATCGATCAGTCGAATGCCGTCAAAATCCAGACCACCAACAAGAACGGAGAAATCAATTGGCGATATCTCGATCTCAGCCAAATCGATCCGGACAAGCTAAACGAAAATTTTCTCGGCATGGTTGGGTTAAACAGCTATCAACCCACGATCAAGCCCATCATCGCTGAAGTCACACCCAACGGCGCAGGATACCGGGCCGGCCTGTCAGCCGGTGACGAAATTCTGGCCATCAACGATGTCGAGATACACAACTGGACTGATGTCGTGCAACAGATACGCTCCAATCCGCAGCAGGCATTAGATATGGAAGTGATTCGTAACGATCAGGTGATCTCGATGACGGTCACCCCCGAAGTTGCAACAGAAAATGGCAAATCCGTCGGCAGGATCGGCATTGCTCCCAAAATAGACAAGACTGAATTCGATGCATTGATGGTTATCGTCAGCTACCCTGCAGACAAGGCGCTATATAAGGCCATCGAAAAAACCTGGGAAACGACGATTCTGACGCTGCAAATGCTCTCCAAAATGATTACTGGCGACGTATCCTTAAAAAATGTGAGCGGTCCCATTTCCATTGCCGATTACGCAGGACAATCGGCGCAAATGGGTCTGGTCTCTTACCTCGCTTTTCTCGCCCTTATCAGTGTCAGCATTGGTGTTTTGAATTTGTTGCCCATCCCCATCCTTGATGGCGGCCACCTGATGTACTATCTCATCGAAATGGTTCGTGGCGTTCCGCTTTCGGACAAGTTCATGATCGTCGGTCAAAAAATAGGCCTGATATTGCTTCTTGCACTGATGACTTTTGCTATCTACAACGATATTAATCGACTCGTAACAGGCTAGATCATGAATGTAAGGCATCTTTTCGCTTTCATTGCACTTTTTTACTCCCTTTCGCTCTCAGCCAACGAAACTTTCGTGGTCACGGATATTCGCGTCGAAGGCATTCAGCGCACAGAAGCCGGTACCGTATTCAGCTACCTTCCGATCAAGGTGGGAGATACCCTTGATGAAACAAAAGCAACAGAAGCCATCAAAGCGCTGTATGCCACGGGATTTTTCAAGGATGTGCGCCTTAAATCGGAAAACGGCATTCTGATCGTCGAAGTGGATGAACGCCCCGCCATCGCGCAGATCACCATCAATGGTGCCAAGGAATTCGAAAAAGACAAATTACTGGAAGGATTGAAGCAGGCTGGAATATCCGAGTCGCGAATCTTCAGTCGGTCCCTGCTGGAAAGAGCCGAACAGGAGTTGAAGCGCCAGTACATCAGTCGCGGGAAATACGCAGTCAAAATCACCACCACGACCACGCCACTGGAGCGAAATCGTGTTGGCATCAACTTTGACATCCATGAAGGCCGTACTGCCCGAATCAAAAAAATCAATTTTGTCGGCAACGAAAAATTCAGTGACAAGGAACTGCGTGGTCAGCTCGTTCTCAGAAAACCGGACATATTGAGCTGGTTTACAAAAAATGACCAGTATTCCAAACAAAAACTGGCAGCTGATCTGGAAACGTTGCGGTCTTATTATCTGGATCGCGGTTATCTGGAATTCAACATTGAATCGACGCAAGTTTCCATTACACCGGATCTGCGCGACATCTACATAACCATCAACCTGACCGAGGGTGCACAATATACTGTCTCGGATATCAAGGTCGCGGGGGAAACCCTGATTCCCGAAGAAGAAGTGCGCAAGCGGATTCTACTGAAACCTGGCGCTGTTTTTGCCCGGCAAAAATTGACCGAATCAATCAAATCGATCACCGATCGACTCGGCGACGATGGTTATGCCTTTGCCAATGTCAATGCTTCACCGGAACTGGATCACGAAAACCGCAAAGCAGCGTTTACCTTCTTTGTTGATCCGGGTCGGCGCGTTTATGTCCGGCGCATCAACATCACCGGTAATGACCGCACCCGTGATGAAGTCATTCGCCGCGAGTTTCGACAAATGGAAGGCGCCTGGCATTCTACCAAAGACATCAATCTTTCCAAGCAACGTGTCGACCGGCTAGGTTATTTCAATAGCGTCAATGTCGAAACACCAGCCGTTCCCAACAAAACCGACCAGGTGGACATCAATGTCAAAGTAGAGGAAAGACCCACTGGCTCGGTCATGTTTGGTGCAGGTTACTCCAATAATCAGGGTATCATCCTGAATGCTTCGGTTTCACAGAATAATATCTTTGGTACCGGTAATTTTTTCAGCCTTGACGTCAATCGGGGATCGATCAACGAAACCTATTCGGCATCTTTTACCAATCCCTATTTCACGGTGAACGGCGTCAGCCTGGGATTCGATGCATACAAACGTATCCTGGATACAAATAAGCTACATACTGTAGCTGCGTTCAAATCGGACACGACAGGGGCTGGAATACGGCTCGGCATCCCTATCGCGGAAGGCGATATCGTCTCACTTGGTATTGCTGCTGAAAATACCGCGCTTGATCTTTCCACGACCAGTCCAAAACGTTATATCGATTTTGTAGACAAATTTGGTCCATCAACCAATAACTTTCCCGTCTCCCTCAGCTGGGCACGGGATCGTCGTGACAGCGCCATCTGGCCTACTTCCGGAACCACGCATCGTTTGTTTGGTGAGATCAGTATCCCGGGGGGTGATCTTAATTATTACAAAATCAGCTATCAGCAAAAATGGTACTTCCCCATTACCGACAATCTCACATTGTTGTTAAACGGTGAAGTTGGTTATGGTGATGGCTACAATGGTAATGCATTACCGTTCTTCAAGAATTTCTTTGCGGGGGGTAACAATTCCGTTCGCGGCTATAACCTGAATTCACTCGGTCCACGAGACGATACACTTATTGATAATAATGGTCAGAACTTATCCAATCAGGGTAGAGCATTTCTCGCCGTTGGTGCCAGTAAGCGGGTTGTGGGTAACGTCGAGCTGATGTTTCCGGTTCCATTCATGAAAGATGATCGCTCGTTACGGTTAAGCCTGTTTCTCGACGGGGGAACGACATTCAACAAGTTTCATGACATTACAGTTAAAGCTCTTGATAGTAATGGTAATGAGCGGGTTATTTTACAGGATGGTCTGGGCAATCTGATGCGTTATTCTGCTGGCTTTGCAATCACTTGGGTATCGCCCATGGGACCACTTAAGGTCAGTGTAGCAGAACCACTCAATGATAAATCCTTCGACAGTTTGCAACGATTCCAATTCATGTTCGGACAACAATTCTAAACTCAGACGGAATGTATCAAGTGAACATATTGAAACATCTGGATCAATGGCAGTTTCACATGATCAGAGCACTGATTTTCGCCGCCACTGCAGGCGTCATCGGCAGCGGCATCGCCAGTGATATCAAGATAGGCGTGGTCAATACCGAGAAAATTTTGCGTGAATCCCATCCTGCCGTACAGGCACAAAAGAAAATCGAGCAGGAATTCATTCCGCGCGATGAAGAAATCAAGAGAATGGCTGCTCAGGCCAAGACCCTCCAGGACAAACTGGAGAAAGGCGGTCTCACCATTGAAGATAATGAGCGACGCAATCTGGAGAGAAATCTCGCCAATCTGAGTCGGGAGTATCAACGCGCGCAACGGCAAATGCGTGAAGACCTGAGTGTCAGACAAAACGAGGAATACAATATCATTCTGGATCGCACAAACCGCGTCATCAGTAAAATTGCCGAACTGGAGAAATACGATCTGATATTGCAACTTCAGGATTCAGTCTATCGCAGTCAGCGGATCGACATAACCGACAAGGTAATCAAAGTGCTGGAAAACGAATAAAACAGCCTTGAACAGCACGATTAGCCACAATACAACCGACACAGAATCAAAAGGAATTCCACCAATGAGTACCATGAATATTCATGAAATTTTGAAATATCTGCCACATCGTTATCCTATATTGCTGGTGGACAGAGTATTGTCATTCGAGGCAGGTAAAGACATCGTGGCCATGAAAAATGTCTCGATCAACGAACCTTTCTTTGTCGGTCATTTTCCGCATCATCCTGTCATGCCGGGCGTGCTAATCGTAGAAGCACTGGCACAAGCAGCCGCAATTTTGACCCTTAGAACTGAAAATACAGTCAATAAGGAAGATACGGTGTACTACTTTGTAGGGATCGATGGTGTGCGCTTCAAAAGACCCGTCATGCCCGGCGACCAATTAATCCTCAAAGTAGAGATAGAACGTCAGATCAAAGGATTATGGAAATATTCCGCGCGCGCCGAAGTCGATGATCAACTGGTCACAGAAGCCAAACTGATGTGTACCGCCAGAACCGTCTAAGTTATCGGAAACTTTTGCCCGGTGCACGCCTCTCCGATAACAGGAATGGAATGTGAGTCTGATCGCTTTCTGACCTGCGGGGTCGATGAAGCCGGGCGCGGGCCTTTGGCTGGCCCAGTATTTGCTGCCTGTGTTGTATTGGATAACAAGCAGGAAATTTCTGGACTAGCCGATTCGAAAAAATTGAGCGAAAAGAAGCGCACTGAATTGGCCATTGAAATCAAGCAACGCGCAAAAGCTTGGGCTATTGCCTTTGCTTCGGTTGCAGAAATCGACGCTCTGAACATACTGCAAGCCAGTTTGCTGGCCATGAAACGCGCTGTGGAAGGCTTACCCTTTGCTCCCCATCTGGCTTTGATCGACGGTAATCAGAGTCCGCAATTAACTTGCCCGGTTCAAACCATCATTCACGGCGATAGTTTGATCGATTCGATTTCCGCCGCCTCCATCCTAGCCAAAACGGCACGTGACTCAGAAATGATGCGATTGCATCAGCTCTTTCCCTGCTATGGATTCGATCGGCACAAAGGCTATCCTACACAATCTCATTTTTTGACATTGCAACAATATGGGCCTTGTGAAATTCATAGAAAAAGCTTTAAACCAGTAAAAGCATACTGCGTTGAGCATAGCGAAAAATCGTCAAGACGGACCAAACTGGATGGATTTTATTGATTAAACCGCATCCCATACCAAGTTTGTTCACTCTATTCCCGTTGCTACCTGGCAATTCTTAGGAATGCCCTGAGAATAATTTATTTAGATCAATGGCAAAATTCCATTTTGCGTATAATGACAATTTTTTAGAAATACTAGAAAAAGTGATCAATATAACGCTTGATCTGCACTCTGATACCACTCAACAAGGAAAAGTTTGAAAATGCGCATTGAAAAAGACACTGTGGTCTCCCTGAACTATGAATTGACCGATGCCTCAGGCAAAGTGCTGGAGAAAACAGATTCACCAATTAGTTATTTGCACGGCGGCTACGGCGGAATTTTTCCGTTGGTCGAAGAAGAGTTGCATGAAAAAGAAATCGGCTATTCTTGCTCCGTCACGATGGAACCGGAAGATACCTTTGGTGAATATGATGCCGAGCTGATCCGCGTCGAGCCACGCAATGCTTTTCCGGAAAATGTAACCGTCGGTATGCATTTCGAAGGCGGTGCGGAAGGTACGGATGACTTCATCATCTATAAAGTCACGGATGTAACCAACGATACTGTCATCGTCGACGGCAATCATCCTTTTGCTGGTATGACATTGAATTTTACCTGCACGGTAACCGATGTTCGCCCTGCCACCGTTGATGAAATTTCACACGAACATGCACATGGTGCACACGGTCATCACGACCATTGAGCAGTTGTAGCTAAACATCTTTCCCGGTTGATTCGAGCTCCTGCTTCAGCTTGTACAACTGCTCAAGTGCCTGTTTGGGACTCAATTCATCCGGGGAAAGATCACGCAGTATCGCCATAATCGGATGTATCTTTTTTTCTTCTGTCTCCAATGTGTCTGCAGGCTTGGCAAACAGATCCAGTTGGGCTTTTTTTCCCACGCTGTCCTGCTCCAGTTGCACCAGATGTTTTCTTGCCACTCGAATAACTGATTCCGGAACACCGGCCAGCGCAGCCACTTGCAATCCATAACTTTGGCTTGCAGGCCCGGCACTGACTTTATGCAAAAATACGATGTGATGCTTATATTCCACTGCATCGAGATGCACATTGCGTACGTGCTCGAATTCTTCAGCCAGTTTGGTCAATTCAAAGTAATGTGTTGCAAAGAGCGCAAAACTGCGATTCTTGGTCAAAAGGTGCCTGGCAATCGCAAAAGCCAGCGCCAAGCCGTCGAATGTCGAAGTACCCCGACCAACTTCGTCCATCAGCACGAGACTCGTTGCGGTGGCGTTATGCAGGATATTGGCGGTTTCCGTCATTTCCACCATAAAAGTCGAGCGCCCACTGGCAAGATCATCCGCAGCACCGATGCGGGTGAAAATCTGATCCATAATACCGATCCGCACCTGCTTGGCCGGTACATAGCTTCCACAGTGCGCCAACAAAGAGATAAGCGCTATCTGCCGCATGTAGGTAGATTTCCCTCCCATGTTGGGACCGGTAATGAGCAACATTTGCGCCTTTCCGGGACTAGAAGCACCCAGTTGCACATCATTGGCTACAAAATTCTCAACTTGCCCCTCAACCACCGGATGGCGCCCGCCTTCGATCATCAGTATTGCCTCATCCGTCCATTGCGGTGCGATATAGTCCAATGTTTGCGCACGCTCGGCAAAGCTACACAAGACATCGATTTCGGCGATGCTGGCAGCCAGTTTTTGCAGTATCGCTATATGCTCCAGCAATGACTCCAGCACTCCTTCATACAGATATCTCTCGCGCGCCAAAGCTCTATCCTGTGCAGACAAGGCCTTATCTTCGAAGGCCTTGAGTTCCGGTGTAATATACCGTTCCGCACTTTTCAATGTTTGTCTGCGTCGGTAATCCGCAGGAATTTTGTCGCCATGCGCGTGTGTTACTTCGATATAAAAACCATGCACGCGATTGTATTCCACCTTGAGACTGGGAATACCAGTGCGTTCTTTCTCACGTAATTCCAGTTGCATGAGAAATTCACCACAGTTTTCCTGCAACGCCCGCAATTCATCAAGCTCGGCGTCATAACCATTGGCTATGACATTACCTTCACGTAGCACTACTCCGGGCTCTTCGAGCAACGATCGATTCAATAAATTCAGCAGTTCGGATTCGATCTTCAGATTTTGCTGCAGAATGCGAATCCGGTCGCTATCGCATGCGTTGATGGCTGCCAGAATGTCAGGCAATTGCCGCAAACTATCACGCACGCCTGACAAATCCCGTGGACGAGCCGTTTTAAGTGCTATCCGAGCCGAAATCCTCTCGATATCGGCCACCTGCCTGAGTACACTACGTACTGCAGTGTAATGCTGCTGTTCCTCTCCAATCAGAGCCGACACGGCATCCAGACGTTGCTGAATGTCCTGACGAGCACGCAGCGGGTGATGCAACCAAGATTGCATCAATCGACTGCCCATATTGGTGCAGCAGGTATCAAGTAACGAGATCAGAGTTGGCGCTCGCTCACCGCGAATGGTTTCGGTAATCTCCAGATTGCGACGCGTGGCTGCATCCATCTGCACATAAATGTTGTCACGCTCCGCTTGCAGGTTCGTAATGTGGATAACAGCCGATCCCTGGGTCAGACGTGTGTATTCCAGCAATGCTCCGGCAGCACACAACGCAACCGATAAATCCTCGCAACCAAAACCAGCAAGATCATGTGTGGCGAATTGCCGTGTCAATGCACTGAAAGCGGTATCGTAATCGAACTGCCATAGCGGCATCCGTTTCAACGCCCAATTTTTGTCCTGAAGATCGGACAAAACCAGTAGTTCCGGCAACAGCACTTCAGCCGGCTGTAATCGCTGCAATACACTGGGTAGCTGCTGCAACGTTGTTTCCTGAACGCGCAACAGTCCTGCTGCCAAATTGAGCCATGCCAGTCCTAAAGTAGATTCGCGTTGACACAATGCCAGCAAAATGCAGTCTCGCTTGTCTTCCAGTAATGCCGCATCGGTCAATGTCCCTGGTGTGATGATACGAGTTACCTCACGCGCCACAGGTCCTTTTCCCGCATTGGGCTCCCCCACTTGCTCGCAAATTGCTATCGATTCCCCAGCCTTGACCAGCTTTGCCAGATATTGTTCAGCAGCATGGTATGGCACACCCGCCATTTTGATGGGCTCCCCGGCGGATGCGCCACGCTGTGTCAATGTAATTCCCAATAATCCTGCCGCCCGCTCGGCATCCTCATAAAACAACTCATAAAAATCACCCATGCGGTAAAACATCAGCATGTCGGGATACTGTGCCTTGATGCGCAAATATTGCTGCATCATGGGCGTATGTTTTGCTTCCTGATTCATTATATTTCGAGTCGTCTCGCTGATAACATTTCGTTTAGATAAAACAATATACGGATTCTTCTTTATCGCATTTTTTATGTGTGGCTCATATTCCGCGCAGATAGTATCAATTCGATTACTATACGAGATAGATCATCGTAGTTGCTTTGTCTGGCCAGATTTTAATTAAATTTGCAGAAACTGGAGCTACGCTGCGAAGAAACAAGAAAATCATTAGCCTGTACTATCATGAAAAATTGTAGCAGTGCGTGGCCTAGATAGGGTAGTTACAAGATACTTGTTACTTATCCATAGGGCGATGCGTCTGATTTGCGCTGCAGCAAGGAAAGAAGTGGTGTTATTGGCGTATCTTGTGGCGATCGCGCCAACTCTTGAGGTGCAGAAAAACATTTTCTGTCAAGATGCCCGCATTTATACAGTTCTTTATCGTAGAACCTTTGTGTTCTGCGGTTCCTCCTTGGAGGAATTGCGGCTTTCATGTTCTGCTCCCTTGCCTGTTCAATAATCGCATTGCTGTCATAACCGCAATCAGCCAGCAAATAATGCGCACCCACTGTCAGATGTATTTTGCTGTTGGGCCCTCTTTTTTGCGACTCATGTTGATTTCCGCCTGTAGCCCCGGCGGCATGGGAGTGAGCTTTGCCATGACTGACATCGATCATAATCCGTTCGTAATCCGAGTCGTCAATCAGGGTTTCCAATAAATCTTTACCACATACCCGTGCAAATAAAACGGCGGTGCGCATTGCTCCAATCACCATAATCCGGTAGTAAATCCTGCCACGGTGGCCCGTGCGCATAATCAAAAAAACAACATGGATATGAACTGACGATTTTCTCTGGCTAATCCTCCTCAAGCGCTTTGGCAAATGTAACTCCAGCAGTGAGCAAACTGCGTCTGATATGTCGTATCTGCGACACGAATGTGCCATATAAAATCCCTTCGTTTTTACAAGAATCTCATATTCCATATTTCGTGACGTCACTATCTAAGATTATGATAAAAATTCTCGTGAGGCCCAAACGTCTGCAGCTTCAAACTATCCTTATCAAGAACACGGTAGCCAGCATACACAACTGGTTTGATAGACGAAACTTATACACTCGGATACCAAAGAGATCGCCAACTTTTGCTTCACCGCACTCAGGATCTGACGCGAGGGTGCGCACTGCTTCGTCAAGGTCAGATTTTTTCTGTGGATACAGCTTCTTCACAACCCGCTCAAATGTCGGTGCGACATATAGCCGCCCATTCGAATCGATACTCACAGGAGTGATTCTTCTTGATCGGCGATCAGTATGTCGCGGATCATATTAAACGGTAAATCAGAATTTTCCCCAGTGATCTTGCCAATCTACGATCAATATTCGATTTGCTTGGGTACCGAGCGATGCTGGGTTTGCGCGTAGCGCTTAGCCTGAGCGACCAGGCTTTCTGATAGCTTCACGTTTACGGGCATATTATCTCCAAACCAAAGTGACATCTTAGCCCAATTGGTGCCATAAAGGCTCCTGACAAATATTTTATACTCAGTTTTGTTCTAAAATAGCCTAACCAGCTATACTGCACGCCTTTTAACCAAATGGAGAATTTATACGATGAACAAAACCGAAATGATCGAGCAGATCGCCAGCCGCACCAACTTAACCAAAGCCGATGCAGCGCGTGTCGTGAATGCAGTGCTTGATACCATCGTTGAAACCGTTGCTAAAGGTGATGATGTCACGTTGCCTGGTTTTGGTTCTTTTAAAACAGTTCAGCGTGCTGCCCGTGAAGGTAAAAATCCCAAGACAGGTGAAAAACTCCAGATTGCTGCAACAATCGCACCAAAATTCTCTGCAGGTGCTACTTTTAAAAGTGCAGTGGCCAAGAAATAACCGGATTAAAAACCGAATTCAATAAGGATGGTGGTTGCCGCTTTCATGCAACTTTGACACCCTATCTCCAGCCTTTTAACTGGTAACGGTATCATCAATCAAATTATGATTGATGATGGTAGCTTTTTATTTTTCACTGCCAAATTTTTAGCTATTTATGTAATTATTTTGATGGGATTATTGATGGTGATTGATATTCAATATGCATTAAAGTGATATGAATACTGGATATTTGGCGGAGAGGATGGGATTCGAACCCATGTGCCAGGTTACCCTGACCAACTGATTTCGAGTCAGCGCCGTTATAACCGCTTCGGTACCTCTCCAGAATGATTGCGCCTTAACCGGGCGCAAATTACAAAATTGTTACTTAGTGCCTACTTCCATGGTGCCGCGCATTTTTTGCAACGCCTTGGCCTCTATTTGCCGAACTCTTTCTGCAGATACACCCAGCTCCTCGGCCAGATCATGCAGTGTTGCTGTATCTTTTTCTCTTAACCAGCGAGCTTCTATGATATGTCGGCTGCGATCATCCAAACAATCCAGAGACTGCTGCAATCCGTTCTCTCGCATATGGACAATCTGTTCGCGCTCCAGGATTTGTGATGGTTCCGCACCATCAGTAAGATAATTGATTGGACTATACATATCGTCTTCATCATCATCCGATACGGGCTCAAGTGAGACATCCGAACCACTGAAGCGCTTTTCCATTTCGATGACTTCTTCCGATTTGACACCCAGTTGAGTAGCTATGGCATCAACTTCTTGTGGATTCATTGTATCCAACCCCTGTTTCATACTGCGGAGATTAAAGAACAATTTTCGTTGTTGCTTGGTCGTAGCAATTTTGACCAATCGCCAGTTACGCATGATAAATTCATGAATTTCCGCCTTGATCCAGTGAACAGCAAAGGATACCAATCTCACACCACGTTCAGGATCAAAGCGTTTGACGGCTTTCATCAATCCGATATTTCCTTCTTGAATCAGATCGGCTTGGGGCAAACCATATCCCTTGTAACCGCGTGCTATGGCAACGACAAATCTCAAATGCGAAAGAATCAACTGCTGTGCTGCCTCAAGATCACCATAATTCCACAGGCGTCGTGCCAAATTAGTTTCTTCTTCTTGAGAGAGAATGGGGAAAGAATTAGCTGACTGAATATAACTTTCCAAACTTCCTCCCAAAGCAGGTAGAGCCAAAGCATTCGTCATTGTAATAATCTCCTGAAAAGTTGAATCTCAATTTTTCTTCGAGCTATTCTAGCACTCGCTTTATGAGAGTGCCAGCTTTTTAAAAAGTTTCGAAATGACTGAAATCACTATTGCGGCTCAATTTGCCATAAATGATTGGCAACGGAAAGTCGTGCTCCTAACCAACCAAGCGAAGTCGAAAAAATGAGCAGGCTGACACCATCTTCCAAAGTAAGAAGTTGCATTTGCAACTGGATATCATATAAATTCGACAACTCAACCAGTTCCAGATTAACGGCGGATAGAGCATAAGCAATGATCACCCATGCCGCTGCACCACCTGCCAATCCCTGGATGGCACCAAAATACAGAAATGGTCTCCGAATGAAGCTATCCGTTGCACCGATTAGTTTAGAAATCTCGATTTCATCTCTCTTCGTCAGAATTTGCAGACGAATGGTATTGAACATGATAGCGATAATGGCGATGCTTAGTATAGTTGCCAACAGCAAAACTGCAAAACGCCCCAGTTTAAGAAAGGCATCCAAGCGCTCGATCCAAACTGAATCAAACTGCACATATTCAATTTCTGGCCAACTTTGTAACTCGGTCTGCAACTGTCGCATGGACTCTGCTCCCTCATTTTGCAAATGCAAGATAAAGGCATCCGGAAGCGGATTACGTTCAAGACTGGAGGCAACATTGGAGAAGCCGCTTCTTTGTTGCAATTGCTGCAATGCAGTTTCCTTGGAAACGAATTGGTGTCCAAGGATACGAACATCCCTATCCAAGCGTTGCTCAACCTGCTGAACATCTGCTGATTGCGTGTCCTTTCTAAGAAACAAACTCATTTGTGGCGCATGGCCTGCCTGACCAGATAAGTTCTGAATATTTTGCATCAGCACATAGACACCTGTTGGTAGGCTCAGAGCAATGCCCATGACGCTGATGCTGAGCAGACTTGTTACAGGCGATGCAATCAGACGCTTGAGCGTATGCAAGAAAACGAAACCATGTTGGGTTAACCACGCACTGATCATGCGGCTAGCTTTCCTTGTTTGAGTGACAGAATGCGGTGTTGGGTGTCTTCGAGCAATGAAGCATCATGTGTGGCAATCAGCACGGTTACACCTACCTGATTGAATGAGGTAAACATTGCCATGATATCCCGAGCATATTCCACATCCAGGTTTCCGGTCGGTTCATCTGCGATCAATATACTGGGTCGATGCACCACGGCTCGTGCAATGCACAACCGTTGTCTTTCACCACCGGATAAGGCAATAGGCATGGCTTTCTCCTTCTTCAACAGTCCAACTTTGTCCAAGGCCGCACGCACCCGGCTAGCGATCATCTTGTTATCGAAATGACTGATCTGCAAGGGGAGTAGTACATTCTCGTAGACATTGCGATCAAACAACAGCTTGTGATCCTGAAATATGAAACCGATCTTGCGGCGCAGATAGGGTAAAGCACTGAGTTTGAGTTGTGCGATGTTTTGTTCATTGATGGCAATCATACCGGAAGTCGGACGCTCGATTGCAGCGATGAGCTTCAACAGCGTGCTTTTTCCGGCTCCAGAATGTCCAGTCAGAAAAACCATTTCACCCGCCGCGACCTCAAGATCGATATTATTCAATGCCATATACCCATCGGGATAACGCTTGGAAACATTTTTGAATGTAATCATATGCTTATTGAAATTCAAGGATTCCAATCAGTCAAACATGGCATCGACGAACTCCCACGCATCAAAAGGCCTTAAATCGTTCAAGCCTTCACCGACACCGATGAAGCGCAGGGCCGGTGGGTCTTGCGGATATTGTCCGGCGATAGCTGCAACCACGCCGCCTTTGGCGGTACCATCAAGTTTGGTCAGAATCAGGCCCGTAACATTCAGGGCTTCATCAAATGCCTTGACCTGCGTGATGGTATTTTGTCCCGTATTGGCATCGAGCACCAGCAATACTTCATGTGGCGCGTCCGGTATGGCTTTGGCTATGACGCGCTTGACCTTTTTGATTTCCTCCATCAGATGCAACTGTGTGGTTAAACGCCCGGCGGTATCAGCTAGTACGATGTCAATGCCGCGCGCCTTGGCCGAATTGATTGCATCAAAAATCACCGCTGCGGGATCACTTTTTTTCTCGGGATCGGCATCTGGGGCTATGACAGCAATATTGTTGCGCTCACCCCACACCAGTAATTGTTCGCGCGCTGCAGCACGAAAAGTATCACCGGCAGCAAGTAATACCGATTGACCTTGACTTTGGAAATACTTGGCAAGCTTGCCGATCGAAGTGGTTTTTCCAACACCGTTGACTCCCGTAATCATGATGACAAATGGCTTGTGCGTGGTTGTATCCAAGGGTTGGGCCAGCGGCTCCAGCATAGTGACAAGCGCTTCTTTGAGTGCCTGCTTCAATTGTGCGGAATCCGTCAGTGCGTCGCGTTTGACCTGTTTACGCAAATCCTCGAGCAGTTGCTGGGTGGCATTGACTCCAACATCGGATGTCAACAAAATGGTTTCCAGCTCTTCATAGAGCGCTTCATCGATTTTGCCGCCACCAAATAAATTGGATAGTTGCCGTCCCAGATTCTGACGCGTGCGTGCAAGACCCTGTTTGAGTCTACTGGCAAAACTGACGGATTCTTCGGGTTGCGCTTCGGGCTCGCTTTCTGAAATGGGCGTTACCTCAGCGGAGTCGGGTTGTTTGGGTTCTTCCGTATTCTTTTTGGATTTAAAAAAACTAAACATTCTGGTAGGCTCTGCAAAATAGGTATTGGAAATTTCAAGGAAGCTCTGGCACGGCTGTTTCGAAACGATCATGCCACGTTGAAATCGGACTTGCACGTTCCTTGCCCACCATGGACAATGTGCTTTGCGTCTAATTTCGTGTTATCCGGTCGTTGCTTACCGTCTATCCGGAGTGTCCTCAAAGCCTAATTTTATTCTGTTTACTTACTTTTTGAAATGAAACCTGATTACGGTATGACTGGAATACGCATTTTTTCATTTTTCGCTCTATTCCTGGCGAGTTGGTGCATCAGTATTTCTGCACACGCAAATACACATGAATTTTTGCTAGACAACGGCCTAAAGCTGATTGTCAAGGAAGATCATCGCTCACCGGTTGTAGTAACGCAAATCTGGTACAAGGCTGGCAGCATCGACGAGGTCAATGGTGTAACCGGGGTGGCGCATGTGCTTGAGCACATGATGTTCAAGGGTACGGAAAAAGTTCCCAATGGTGAATTTTCCAAAAAGATCGCGGCTGCAGGGGGGCGGGAAAATGCTTTTACCAGCTATGACTACACGGCCTATTACCAGCAATTGCATAAGCGTCATTTACCCATGGCAATGGAACTGGAAGCCGACAGGATGCACAACTTGATTTTGACCGAGGAGGAGTTTTCCAAAGAAATCAAGGTAGTCATGGAAGAAAGAAGATTGCGTACGGATGATCAGCCTCGCGCATTGTTGTATGAAAAGATGATGGCGGTTGCTTTTCAATCGCATCCTTACAAGAATCCGATCATCGGTTGGATGAATGATCTGGAAAATATGCGTGTCGCGGATGCAAAGGCTTGGTATGACCACTGGTACGCACCGAACAATGCCGTCCTGGTAATCGTTGGTGACGTGGACGCCAAAGAAGTGTTCAGGTTGGCGCAAAAAAATTATGGTGCAATTCCGGCAGCGCGTAACCTACTGCCTATCGAAGGTCGCAAACCGCAAACCGAACCTGCGCAAATCGGCATAAAACGCATGACAGTCAAGGCGCCGGCGGAGTTGCCTTATGTGATGATGGGGTACCATGCACCCACCATCCAGAATGTGGTCACAGACTGGGAGCCTTATGCACTGGAGATTCTGGAAGGTGTTCTGGATGGAAATGCCTCCGCTCGACTCAACAAGTCTTTGGTGCGTGAAAGTCGGATTGCCAGTGCTGCCAGTGCAGGTTATAGCGCCACGGCTCGTGGCTCAGGCATATTCTTTCTAAGTGCCGTGCCAAGCGCCGGTAAAACTGCTGTCGATCTGGAGCAGGCTCTCCGTAACGAAATGGCCAGAATTATCAATCATGGCGTTACCGAAGAAGAGCTTGCCCGGGTCAAGGCTCAGGTTATAGCGGGACATGTATATCAGCGTGATTCGATTTTTTCCCAAGCCATGCAAATCGGCAGGTTGGAAAGTACGGGTCTGTCACATCGTGACATTGATGTCATATTGGAAAAACTGAAAGCGGTGACAGCAGAGCAAGTACGCAATGTGGTCAAGAAGTATTTCAATGATGATAGCTTGACGGTGGCCGTACTTGATCCACAACCGCTAGAACGGAAGGCGCCCGCCAAAATCCCCAGCGGATTGCGACACTGATTGAAACATCATTCCTGCCCAGAGCTCGTACCTTTGCATTAACGATCCAGGCAGGTACTATCAGTCACATACTGCGTGAGTTCAACTTTACGATTTCAGTGTGCGTGATTCGATGACTTTTGTTGGTCATGTTGATGCATGTGATCCATCATGTGGTGCATTTCTTTTTCATCCAGAAAACCGTCCTTGTTGGTATCCAGTTTGTCAAACATGGTTTCATGATGTTTCATGAATTCGTCCTTGCTGATCTTGCCATCTTTGTTGGCGTCCACTGCGGCCATTTTATGTTCGCATTGATGGTGACTGTGGTGATTGCCATTTTTTGCAGCAGCTTGACCGCCAGAATGTTGATGATCGCTTGTTGCCGTTGCATCGGCAGCAGAAAATGCGGTAGCACTGAGTGTGGCAAGCAAAATCGTTCCAACTGTCATTGCTATCAGATTCTTTTTATGCAGCATGTGTGTTCTCCTAAAAGGAATGAATGAAAAGGAAGTGTTTTCCTGCGCAAGATTAGAATGACACCTGTCAAGAAAGTTCGGACTGCAATTCAAGCTACGATGAAATGCTGACGGTAATATTTGAGTTCATTGATGGAATCGTAAATATCCGACAAAGCCTCATGCTTGCTGTCTTTTGAAAAGCCGGATGCAATGTCGGGCTTCCAGCGTTTGACCAATTCCTTGAGTGTACTGACATCCAGGTTACGGTAATGAAAATAGGCTTCCAGTTTTGGCATGGAACGCGCCATGAAACGCCTGTCCTGGCAAATGGAATTGCCGCACATCGGAGAAGCTCCGGAAGGCACATGCTGTTTCAGAAACGCAATCATCTGTGCTTCGACGTCGGCCTCAGTCAGTTGGGATGCCTTGATTTTATCGATCAGACCGGATTTGGCGTGCGTGGATTTATTCCATTTGTCCATTCCGTCCAGGATGGCATCGGATTGATGCACGACGAGGACCGGCCCTTCGGCCAGGGTGTTCAGTTGCGAGTCAGTAATGACCAGTGCGACTTCAATGATGCAGTCAGTATCAGGATTGAGTCCGGTCATTTCCATATCGACCCAGATGAGGTTATTGTTATCTTGTGCCATAATTGAATGAGAATTTATTGAATGCAATGCGGTCAATTGTGTCATATCAGCATCTGTCCGTCACGATGAAGCAGAAAACCTGCAAAAAATTCTTGCCCTGACTGATAGATTCGAACTGACCCTGTGTTCAACATTAACCCTGTAGATAAGAGACTATGCAAACATTTACATTGATTTTTTTGATTGCCCTGGTTTTGACGACACTGACCCAGGTATGGCTGGCGGCAAGACATATACGACATGTACGCGCGCATCAGGACAAGGTGCCGGATGAATTTGCCAGTCAGATTAACTTGATTGATCACCAGAAAGCGGCGGAGTATACCTGCGCCAAGACACGTATCAGCTATCCGAGTATCGTGCTGCATGGCGTGTTGTTGCTTGCCTTGACTCTAGGAGGTGGACTTAACGCCCTGAGCGGTTTCTGGGCAAATTGGGTAAGTGATCCGCTGATGCATGGCATGGTGCTGATTATCAGTACGTTCGTCATCATGAGCCTGGCAGATCTGCCATTGAGCTACTACCGTACTTTTGTCATCGAGGAACGGTTCGGATTCAACAAGATGACACCGATCATGTTTCTCACCGATCTGCTCAAGCAGGCTATTCTCGGATTGTTGCTGGGTGTGCCGCTGCTGCTTTGTGTACTGTGGTTGATGGAAAAAATGGGGAATGATTGGTGGCTCTACGCCTGGTTGGCCTGGATTGCATTCAATCTGTTCGTGCTGGCCATTTTTCCAACTTGGATCGCACCGCTGTTCAATAAATTTACTCCGCTGGAAGATGCCACACTCAAAACGCGAATCGAGCAACTGATGAATAAATGCGGATTCAAAGCAAGCGGTTTATTCGTCATGGATGGATCACGTCGCAGCAATCATGGTAATGCGTATTTCACTGGATTTGGTAAAACCAAGCGCATCGTTTTTTTCGATACATTGCTGGCGCGTCTGAATGCAGCCGAGATCGAGGCTGTTCTCGCGCATGAACTCGGGCATTTCAAACACAGGCATGTGATCAAGCGCATCGTGATCTCATTTGTCATGAGTCTGGCATTCTTGGGATTACTCGGATATCTGATACAGCAGGACTGGTTCTACACCGGTCTGGGCGTGAGTGTTGACTCGGTATCGTCGACAGCAATGGCGCTACTATTGTTTTTTCTGGTGATGCCGGTGTTTACTTTCCTGTTTCATCCCATTTCCAGCCTGTATTCACGCAAGCACGAATTCGAAGCCGATGCCTACGCTGCGCAAAATGCTTCTTCGCATGACCTGATTCGGGCGCTGGTCAAGCTGTATCAGGACAACGCTGCAACCCTGACACCGGATCCATTGCATTCTGCGTTTTACGATTCCCACCCGCCAGCATCCATACGGGTAGCGCATTTACAAAGTCAGGGGCAAGCATGAATCATAATGTCTGTGAATTAGCCACCAAGCAGTGTAAACCATGCGAAGGCGGCGTAACGCCGCTGGATCATGCCGAAATTACCGGATTCATGCAGCAGGTCGAAGGCTGGCAATGGCAGGATAAACACATCAGCAAGACTTATGCATTCAAGAATTATTATCAGACCATGGCATTCGTCAATGCAGTTGCATGGATCTCGCATCGCGAGGATCATCATCCTGACATGCTGGTGGGTTACAACCAGTGTGTGGTGACATACACGACGCATGCAATCGGCGGTTTATCCGAAAATGATTTCATCTGTGCGGCCAAAATCGATCAGTTATTTCTGATTTGAGTGCCCGATTGAAATCTTCCCGATCGGCAGAGCATCAACATGGACAGGTCATTGCCGCATTTGGTCGGCATTTTTCGGTCAAAACAGACGCAGGAACCATCATTTCCTGTGTCATGCGTGGTAAAAAAGGCGGTGTGGCCTGCGGCGATAGGGTCGAGTACCAATTAACCACCACTGGGCAGGGCGTCATCGAATCCATTCAGGCACGCACCTCAAAGCTGTATCGTAGCGATGCGTTCAAGGAAAAGATCATTGCTGCCAATGTCACACAAATCATTATCGTGGTGGCTGCTACACCTAGTTTCAGTGAAGAATTGATCAACCGCTGCCTGGTAGCGGCCGAGAACGAAAATATCGGCTTGCTAATCGTACTGAATAAAGCCGATCTCGTGGAACCGGCACAAGCCGCCATGTCGACACTCTCGCTTTACCGGGAACTAGGCTACACCGTGCTGCAATTAAGCGCTTTGCAAGATGTTTCATTGTTGAAACCTTATTTGCAGGGTCATGTCAGCGTTCTGGCGGGGCAATCGGGCATGGGGAAATCCACCTTGCTCAATGCGCTGATTCCACAAGCCAATCGTGCTACCGCGGCAATTTCGCTGGCTCTCGATTCCGGTTGCCATACCACGACGCATTCACAGCTCTACCAGTTCGATACCGATAGCGCCATCATCGATTCTCCCGGGTTTCAGGAATTTGGCTTGAGCCATATTGCAGCGGAACATCTGGCGTGGGGATTCATTGAGTTTCATCCTTATCTGGGACAATGCAGGTTCAGTAACTGCCGTCATGTCAAAGAGCCCGGTTGCGCTGTCATTCAAGCTACGCAGGAAGGAAAAATACAGGCTAGACGACTGACCTATTACCAGAGACTGTTAAGCTGAGGCATGTTGTCCATTCTAACCCGCCGCCCAGGTCGACTGTCACCAATCGTTATCTCAAAACCGCAAAGCTAGCATTCTGGAAATAACCCGATTTCCACTGTTTTCGACGATCAATGGCGTTCCATTCATGGCTTTCCCGATACTGTTTTTGACTGTATGGACATTGTGGTGAAGTCACGGGTCTGCTATGTTGCCATGGTGTAAGTGACACTATTCTGAACAACCGCGAATTAATTGCGGTTCCACCTTTTATAGACCGTTTCTTCTCTACTGGAAAATAAATGAATACTTTAATCTCAAAACTGGGCTGGGGCCTTTTTTCCCTGACTGGGGCATCGGCCTTTGGGGTCATCGCACTGCAACGTGGTGAATCGATTGGCGCCATCTGGATCGTCATTGCAGCTGTGTGCGTGTATCTGATTGCATTCCGTTTTTACAGTTTGTTCATCGCCAACAGGGTGCTAAAACTGGATGCGACACGCATGACACCGGCTTTCAAACACAACGATGGTCTGGATCATGTCCCCACCAACAAATATGTGTTGTTTGGGCACCATTTCGCTGCAATTGCCGGTGCAGGACCGCTGGTAGGGCCAATTCTGGCGGCTCAGATGGGTTATCTGCCCGGTATGTTGTGGTTGCTGGCGGGTGTCGTGTTTGCCGGCGCGGTGCAGGATTTCATCGTGCTGTTCATATCCACGCGGCGCAATGGCCGGTCGCTGGGGGATCTGATCAAGTCCGAACTGGGACAGTTACCCGGTATGATCGCGATGTTCGGAACATTTTTCATCATGCTGATTTTACTGGCTGTATTGTCATTAATCGTCGTCAAGGCACTGGCCGAATCGCCCTGGGGTACGTTTACCGTGGCTGCAACGATTCCGATTGCTATGTTCATGGGCGTGTACGCGCGTTATTTTCGTCCTTGTGCCATCGGTGAAGTGTCGCTGATCGGTTTTGTGCTGTTGATGCTTTCGATTGTAGCCGGGCAATATGTGCAGGAAGATCCGGCTTGGGCCGCCATGTTTACGCTGACTGGCGAACAACTGACTTGGTTGTTGATCGGCTATGGCTTCATTGCCGCGGTATTGCCAGTTTGGTTGCTGCTGGCACCACGTGATTATCTGTCGACATTCCTGAAAATCGGCACCATTGTCGGCCTGGCCATTGGCGTGATTCTGATTTCACCCGAGTTGAAAATGCCGGCTCTGACACAATTCGTCGATGGCACGGGTCCGGTCTGGTCCGGCGATTTATTTCCATTCTTGTTTGTAACCGTTGCGTGTGGTGCGATATCTGGGTTCCATTCGCTGATCGCGTCGGGCACAACGCCCAAGATGATTCAATCGGAAACCGATGCCCGTTTTATCGGTTATGGCGCCATGCTGATGGAGTCATTCGTGGCCATCATGGCGCTGGTTGCCGCAGCCACGCTGGAGCCCGGTATTTATTTTGCGATGAACAGCCCAGCCGCGATCATCGGAACTTCAGCCGAATCGGCAGCGCAGACCATTTCCCAATGGGGTTTTTATGTCACACCGGAGATGATTACGCAGACTGCGCAGCATGTCGGTGAGCACAGCATCGTGTCGCGTACCGGCGGCGCACCAACGCTGGCAGTCGGCATGGCGCAAATCTTGTCGGAAGTCATTGGCGGTACAGCCATGATGGCATTCTGGTATCACTTTGCCATTTTGTTCGAAGCATTGTTCATCCTCACTGCGGTCGATGCCGGAACGCGCGCCGGGCGATTCATGCTGCAGGACCTACTGGGATCATTCATCCCCGCCATGAAGCGCACTGACTCCATGGCCGCCAGTTTGGTGGCAACGGGCCTATGCGTAGCCGGATGGGGATATTTCCTGTATCAAGGAGTAGTGGATCCATTAGGTGGTATCAATACCCTGTGGCCGCTCTTCGGTATCGCAAACCAGATGCTTGCGGGCATAGCGCTCATTCTGGCCACCTGCGTACTGTTCAAGATGAAACAGGATCGTTTTGCCTGGGTTACGGCTGTGCCAGTGGTATGGGTCAGCACGTGCACCTTGACGGCCGCGTGGCAAAAGATTTTTCATGACAATCCGCGTATCGGTTTTCTTGCCCATGCGGAGAAATATCAGGATGCAGTTGCACAAGGCATCGTACTGGCACCCGCCAAGTCCATCGAGCAAATGCAGCAGGTAATCGTCAATGATTACATCAACACGGCACTGGCAGCACTGTTCATGAGCGTGCTCGTCAGCATGCTGGTGTTTGGTATTCGAACTGTCCTGCAGGCGCGAGTGGCTCATCATCCGACCACACAAGAAGCGCCATTTGAATTGTTACCGGTTTATGCAGCAAACGAAAAATAATTGGGAGAAACGACGATGATTTATAACAAAATGAATCTGGCCTTGGAGCAGTTGGTACAAAGTTTGCGCTTGATGGTCGGTGTGCCGGAATACAGCACCTATGTCGAACACATGCGAAGCACACATCCGGAACAAACGATCATGTCGTATGAAGATTTTTTCCGCGAACGTCAGGAAGCCCGTTACGGCGGCAAAGGTAGACACAATCGTTGTTGCTGACTTGCTGGTAAAGGGATGTCATCAAAAGATGGGGGCTAGACATAGCCTTCCATCAACACCCAAGAACGCCAGGCTGCTAGGCATAGTAGTGTGAAAAAAGCGGCAACCATATCGTCAAACATCACTCCAAACCCACTCTTGAAGCGCTGCTCATAATGACGGATAGGCTGGGGTTTGGCGATATCGAACAATCGGAACAGCGCGAACGCAGCCAGTTGCCAGACCCATTCATTGGGTGTGAAATACAATACCAGCAGAAAGGCCACGGTTTCATCCCAAACCATACCTCCGTGATCAGTGTTACCTAATCCCTTACCGCTGAGGCCGCAAGCCCAGATACCAATGATGAACATCACATCGATCAGCAGCAGAAATTCGATCGGGCGTAACTGATCGTGCAGGAGCCAGAACAATGGGAATGCTGCGAGTGTACCCATGGTGCCGGGTGCGAAAGGACTGAGTCCCACTCCACCAGTAAAGGCAATGATATAGGCCGGGTGACTGTAGACCAGTCCCCAACTCGGTTTGAATACGTCGGATTGCGACGATTCATTCGTATCAGGCGGTGAAGTGATCATATCCTGTAGTCTCCAAGGTCACGGTGTTTCCTTCCGGGTCTTTGACAACCAAACCGGTCCCCGGACAAATGCTGCCAATGCGTGTCAGCGGAAGGTTCAGATCAACGGAAAGTGCAATAATCTCGCTGCGCCTGTCCGGAGAGGCTGTAAAGCATAACTCATAATCGTCTCCGCCCGCCAGCAGGCATTGCAGGGCCAGCAGTGACGGTAAATGTTTTTGCAGTGCCGTCGAACAGGGAATGTCAGCAAGGTAAATGACCCCCGCTTTTCCGGATTGTTCCAGAATATGCCCGAGATCGGCCATCAAACCATCCGAAACATCAATGGCGCTATGTGCCAGACCGATCAGTCGCTGCCCCAGCTCGACACGTGCCGAAGGTGTCAGCAGCGCCGGCATGCAGTGAGCCAGATCGTCGTCATCCAGACACACATGCTGTAGGCCATGTTGCAGCGCCAGCGCAGCATCGCCGATCAGTCCAGAGACCCAGATATCGTCATCCAGTTGTGCACTGCTGCGGCGAAGTGCCTGATCCGCAGCGACTTCGCCAATGATTTGCACGCCGATATTCAGTGGCCCTGCCGTGGTATCACCACCAATGAGTGCAACCTGATGCAGGTCAGCCAATGCAAAAAAACCACGACTGAAATCTGTAAGCCAGGATGAATCATTATTCGCCAGATGCTCGGGTAGCGTCAGAGCCAGCAGACACCAGCGCGGTGTTGCACCCATCGCAGCCATATCGGAAAGATTCACGGCCAGGGATTTATGACCCAGCTTACAGGGATCGACATCAGCAAAAAAGTGCCTACCACACACCAGGGTATCGGTTGAAATGGCCAGTACCGTATCGGTCTTATGGGTAATCAGCGCCGCATCGTCGCCAATGCCGAGCAGGGTGTGCGCTGCAGGACGGGTAAAATGACGGCGGATGAGATCAAATTCCGAAGGCATTCACAGCCTTTCAGGTGGGCGGATTCTGGATCATATTTTGAGCAGTGACTTCAACGGCACGCAACTGGACGGCCAGCTTGTCCAATACCCCATTGACATATTTATAGCCTTCGCTGCCACCATAGGTTCGAGCCAGTTCAATAGCTTCATTGATGATGGCGCGATAGGGAATTTCCGGGTGGTGCATCAATTCGAACGTACTCAATAGCAATATGGCGGATTCCACCGGACTGAGTTCATGCAGAGGACGATCGAGATGGGGCTGGATTTGTGCTTGCAATGTTTCGACCTGTTCCAGTACACCTTGCAACAGGCGGGTAAAATGCTTGGCATCAATCAAGCGGAATCTTTCGGACTCACGTAGCTGTTGCTCGATGAAACTGGCTGTGCCGCCAGCCAGCCGCCATTGATAGAGGCCTTGTAAAACAAATTCGCGAGCCATCCTGCGGCGGCTTTTGGGTTTGGTTTTTTTTGAATCGATGGCAGGATTGGGTTCCGGTGATGCGTTGATCATAAATCAATTTCGTCAATTTTCATTTGTAAATTAGCCATTTCCAAAGCAACTTGTGCAACTTCCATGCCTTTTCTGCTGACGCGGGCAATAGCCTGGTCGTCGGTGTCGGTGGTCAGTATACCGTTGGCGATGGGTATTTCCGTCTCATTTTGCACCAGTGCCACACCGTGTGCCGATTCGTTGGCCACGACTTCAAAGTGATAGGTATCGCCGCGAATGACCGCACCCAATGCGATGAGTGCATCAAACTGATCGGAAACCGCCATACGCTTGAGTGCTAGCGGGATTTCTAACGCTCCAGGAACGGTGACGATCAGCATGTTCGTGCCTTGCACGCCATTTTTTTTCAATTCTTCCGTGCAAGCACTCAGCAGCCCTTCGCCAATGTCGATGTTGAAGCGGCTCATGACAATGCCAATGCGCAGGTCTGTCCCATCCAGATTGGGTTCAAATTCGATGATGTCGTCATAATAAGGCATGTCAGGCTCCTGTTTGCATGATTGTAGGGTCAGAATCGTGTTCGGCGCGCGATTCCACGTAGCTGGTGACTTCCAGACCGAACCCGGTCATGCTGGGCATTTTTCGAGGTACGGCCATCAGTCGCATTTTTCCGACATTCAAATCTTTCAGTATCTGAGCGCCTATGCCATGATCGCGCAAATCGGGTTTCGTGGATTGCTGCGGTAGTTGTTCATGTGACTGTATGCGCTCCACCAGTTTTGCTGCATTATCCTTGCGATGCAACAATACGAGTACACCCTGTCCGTCCTCGGCGATCAGTCTCATGGCATCATGCAGATTCCAGGAGTGCGTATAGTCCTGAAGATCCAGCAAATCTATGACCGACAGAGGCTCATGCACGCGCACCAGCGTTTCCGATGTCGGATCGATTTTCCCCTTGACCAGTGCCAGATGAATCGTATGCGCGATTTCGTCACGATAGGCAATGAGTTGAAAATCACCATACAACGTGCGAATGGGACGTTCCGCGACACGAGTGACGAGGCTTTCAGTCTGGCTGCGATATTGGATCAGGTCGGCAATGGCACCGATTTTCAACTGATGTTTGGCAGCAAACTCGATCAGGTCCGGCAGGCGCGCCATGCTGCCATCCGGCTTCAAAATTTCGCAAATGACAGAAGCCGCATTCAGTCCCGCCATTCGGGCCAGATCGCAACCGGCCTCGGTATGTCCCGCGCGAACCAGCACGCCTCCCTTTTGCGCCATCAATGGAAAGATGTGACCAGGCTGAACGATATCATGCGGTTTTGCGTCAGAGCGGACTGCTACACGAATCGTATGTGCCCGGTCCGCTGCCGAGATACCGGTGGTAACACCGCTGGCGGCTTCGATGGACAGAGTGAAATTGGTGCCCATACGGGCGCGGTTGGCTGAAACCATTAACGGCAGATCCAACTGATGGCACTTTTCTTCGGTTAGTGTGAGACAAATCAGTCCGCGGCCGTGTGTTGCCATGAAGTTGATGGCTTCGGCGGTGACAAAATCGGCAGCCAGCACCAGATCGCCCTCGTTCTCGCGATCTTCCTCATCGACCAGAATAACCATTCTGCCTTGTTTTAGGTCGGTGACGATATCCTCGATTGCACTGATACTCATATTCGATTAATCCTGGCTGTCTTCAAGATTCAGTAACCTGGCCACATAACGCGCCAGCATGTCGGTCTCCAGATTGACTTGCATTCCTGGCGACAGTGCCTGCAAGTTGGTCATGGCGAGTGTATGTGGAATGAGATTGATGGCAAACTCATTGCCCACAATTTTATTGATCGTCAGGCTGACACCATTCACCGTCACGGAACCTTTGTGCGCAAGGTAGCGGGTAACAGACTGGGGCGCCCGGATGATTAGCTCGACACATTCTCCTATGAGTTCGACCTTCACCACGACGCCTACGGCATCAATGTGACCGCTGACGAGATGCCCTCCAAGCCTATCCGACAGGCGCATGGCTTTTTCCAGATTGACGCAAGCGGCAGGCTGATCGAGTCCACTGGTGCAATTCAATGTTTCTTCGGAAACATCGACCGCAAAAGAATCGTTTGTCAACGTGGTTACGGTCAGACAAACGCCATTCACTGCAATACTATCGCCCGGCATGACATCACCCAGATCCAGCCGTTGTGTGGAAATGGTCAGAGACAAACCGCCTTGCCCTTTTTCCTTGCCGGAATGGATTTGAGTGATGGTACCCACGGCTTCTATGATTCCGGTGAACAATTCAAATTTCCAAGTTGCTTAATCCAATAAAGCGCATAGTTTAGCATTACCCGGTGCCAAGAATCTGTTTGGATGACTGCTTGCCGCTGATCACCTGGCCTGTGGCCCAAAACGGGCTGCGCTCAATGTCACATCGGAACGTGCCCATGCCTGTTTGAAGCGTTCTCCAATCCGTTTTGCTTCATCGTGCTTGTGTTGTGCTTCAAGAGCCTGTTTCAGGCCATACAGTGCCCAGCCATTATTGCGATTACGGCGCAGGTCTTCCCAAAAAACTGTTTCTGCTTCTACAGGGTGACCCGACTCCAGCAGAATGGTGCCCAATGCCAACCGAGGAGGCAGATGAAATTCGGCTGGTTCTGTATAGATCAGGGCATCCTCCAAGCGCACCGCTTTTTCCAGATACGCAATGGCTTGATCATATTGTTTTCTTGCCGCAGCAATTTCACCCGCAAGTACTTCAGGTGCGATGCGAAGCACGGTACTCGAGGTATTTTTCGACAATAATGGGTGGTCTAGCTTAGGACCCATCATGATTTTGCGCAGCGCCGCGAGTTCCTGCTCGGCTTGTTGCAGCTGCTTCGTAGCCACCAGTGCGAGGCCGCGTACATAATGCCAGCTGCCGGTTAGAAAAGCATTGGTCGATGGCGGCGGAGCGAGGTCAAGAATTTCCTGCCAATGCCCGAACCTCGCCAGTGCCCAATAGGGTGTCACGCGAAAAACTGCGGTCAACGGGATTGCTTTTAGCACATCGTCATCGATTTTCCGGGCTGCCTCTTTTGCTGATTCGATGGCAAGTTTGCTTTGTCCATCCGATGTCGCAGCAAACCAGAGAAAGTGAATATTGTGTGGATAGTAGACCATAGGATATAAGCCGTGGGCATGATCCTGCGCGATATAAGACTCGTCCGCTGCGATGGCCATTTGATTGCTTCTGATTGAATCGGCATAGCGTCCGACGCGTTGATAAATATGCGATGCCATATGGATCATATGTCCTGCTTCCGGCATTGATTTAAGCAGCGTATCAGCTGATTTCTCGGCACGTTCCGGCGTCGATGTTGGCTCTATTAAGTGAATATGCATATGCAAGGCGCCGGGGTGTTTCGGGTAACGCCGCAGTACGTCTTCTGTCAGTGCGACGATTTCGGCAGTGCCTTCATAGGGAGTACCATCGAGCATCCAATAACCCCACGGCCGCAGATCCATCATTGATTCGACGTACAGCATCGCAATGTCTGGATCGTCTGGAAAGCGCTGATGTACCTCGTGCATTGCTGCCGCATAGGCTTGGTCATTGCCGGTTCTGTGTTCTGCTTTGCCGGAGTAGCGTTTCTCTAGTGCATTGATGAGTGCCTGTTCCTTGCTAGAAGTTTTGTGCATCAGCGATTTAGCTGTTTGGATGTGCTCAAGAGCATGGGGTTCTTCATTGGGCTCCATCATCGCGTTAATGTTTGGGCCGAGCACCAGTGCTTGTCCCCAGTACGCCATCGCAAGGCCGGGATCCAACCGGGCCGCTTCGCGAAATGCCTGACGCGCTTCGGCATGGTTGAATCCATACGCGAGATTGAGCCCTTGATTGATGTATTGCTGCGCCAATGAATTGCTTGTACTGACCGGAAAGACGTGCTTGCCGAGTTTTTGCAGCCGGGGCGTGGAGTGTTCTTTTGCATTGGATTGCTGCGCCACGTCGGATGCGGCAGTATGCGATTGGTTACTTTCTTTCTCAGCCGTGGCCCATGATGCAACAGGACTTGCGACGGTTAGGACCGCCATCAAAAAAGGGGAAACAATAATTCGGGGATGCATAGCTGCCTCCGTAAAAAAGTTGATTATCAGGTTAACAAGAAATTTCTCGAAACTATTCAGCTGTAGTCGGATCAATCACGGATCGGATTTGCGCAACGCGAGTAACAGGGAATTCACCCTGTTTTGCGTGCATTCGGATAGCGGCCTCGTCCGGCGCAATATAGAGGCAATACACCTTGTCATCGGTCACGTAACTTTCCAGCCATTGGATGCTTGATTCCATGTTGTTGAGAATGGCGCAGGATTTTTGTGAAATGACTTGGAGGTCTTGCGGTGTAAGCAAGCCTGCTTCTGGAATTTCACGCTCAATAATGTATTTAGGCATATCTTGCTCCTTTAATTTTCATTAAAAACGACCGGTCGTATTTTTTAATGTCAAAAAAATAACTACCGTATAAAAAAATCATCCAGTAAATCGTGACAACATTGTTTGACAGGTGCAGACGACTTTTCTATTTGCATCCGCAACAACGCGCCTTGCCACGTATTGATCAATAAATCAGCCATTTCCTCTGGCGTTTTGTCCGTTCTGACCGATCCTTGTTGCTGCGCTTGAGCTAGGCCGGATTGTAATAAATCGCGATATCGTGCGATTGCCGATTGTAATGATTGCTGACATACGTCGCTGGTGCTGCCGATTTCTCCCATAAGGCTGCCTAGCAAACAGCCGCCTTTAAATTTGTTTTCTTCAAGCTCCACAATCAGCTCGTTAAAATAGCGCCGGATAGCCCCCAGTGCATCGGAGTCGGACAGCTGAAGATGTGTGGACAGTCGTGAAATGAACGGCTCGATATAATGCTGGATGACTGCCGCACAAAATTCTTCTTTGCTACTAAAGTAGTTATAAAAAGAACCCTTGGGAACATTGACCGCATCAAGAATTTCCTGTAAGCCGGTGCCGTGATAGCCTTGGTTCATAAAAAACAAAACACCTTGATTCAGAAGGCTTTCTCTATTAAATTCTTTTTTTCTTGCTTGTGACATGCACAAATAATACGACCGGTTGTCTCAAAAATCAAACAGAATTTGTATGCAATACATCTAAGCAACGCATTTCTTGATGAATTGGCGCGCCCAACACGATTCGAACGTGCGACCCCCGCCTTCGGAGGGCGGTACTCTATCCAGCTGAGCTATGGGCGCTTGATGGAGATTCTTTTGCTCATTTTGCGGGGTGACAGGATAACTGCTTTTGGGGTTTCAGTCCAATCGGCGATAGGGAAAACTGAGGTGATGATCAATCATGTTATCGCTTGTTTACTCCGTACTATGGTGTTTGGTTAGCACAAGTTCGGGAAAAATCTTGACAGTTTTAACTACCCTGTTCTTGATTTGAATGATCTCCATCGGATGACCCGCGATATTCAGTCCGATTCCTGAATCCGGAATTTCCTGAAGATATTCGAGAATCAGACCATTCAGAGTCTTGGGTCCATCCAGCGGAAATTGCAAGTCCAGTTTGCGATTTAACTCACGCAACAACGTGCTACCTTCAACAAGGATGCTGCCATCGTCCTGCTTGAGAAAGGTGCTCGTCTGGGTCGGGGCGTGTGTGGTAAATTCTCCGATAATCTCTTCCAGAATATCCTCCAGTGTCACCAATCCCATCAGTTCGCCATATTCGTCCACCACCAGTCCAATTCTTTTCTGATTTTCCTGAAAAAGCTGTAACTGGGAAAACAGGGGAGTTCCGGAAGGAATGAAATAGGGATCACGTATCACTTTCTCCAGTGTTTCCGCCGTGATTTTTCCATTCTGCATCTGATTCATGACCTTACGAACATGCACAATGCCAATGATGTTGTCCATGCGCTCGCGGTAAACCGGCAGGCGCGTATGATGACAGGTAAGCAGTTGTGAGTGGATGGTGTCATCGTCGGCATCCAGATCGATCGCTTCAATCTGGTTACGCGGTACGATAATGTCATCAACGGTGATGGTTTCAATGTCAAACAAATTCAGAAGCATACTTTGGTGTTTATGCTGTATGAAATGCCCTCCCTCCAGAACCAGGGTTTTGAGTTCCTCGGTACTGATTTTTTGCTCGATGCCTCCCTGCTGGGGTTTTAAGCCGAATAGTCGCAATAGGCCGCCGACAAAAAGATTCACAAACCAAACAATGGGATAAAAAATTGCCAACAATGGTGTCAAGATATAACTGGAAGCGAGTGCAATGCGTTCCGGATAGGTTGCTGCAATCACTTTCGGTGTGATTTCACTGAATACCAGAATGGCAAAAGTCACGGCAACTGTGCCGATAAATAGCGCAAAATCATCATGTTCAAAAAAGGTTGCCACTAGGATGGCTACCAATGTCGCAGAAGCAGTATTAAGCAAATTGTTGCCCAACAGAATGACGCCAAGCAGTCGATCAGTTTTATCCAATAGCTTGATAGTCAGCTGAGCGCCGCGGTGTCCCTGCTTAGCCAAGTGACGCAATCGATAGCGGTTGATTGCCATCATGCTGGTTTCAGACAAAGAAAAGAAACCAGACAGGATCAATAAAAACATCAATGCAATCAGCATGACAGGTAATGGCAAGTCTTCCAAAGGATTCCTTTAATGCGCAGTAAGAGTAGGTTTCATACAATGAACTGAAAAAACTGCAATGCAGTTGATATATTCTGGAGTCAAATGGATGTTTGTCAACAGGAAAAATATCCGGAGTTCCTGATTTACGGCATTTAAGAATTGTGAAGTACTGTGCTAGGAGCTATATGTCAATGGTTTCTGCGTGATAAATTCTTTTTTCAATTTCAATTTTTATTTGTTAAATGCCCTTGGTTAGGGCAAGATTCCACATTCCGAATTTAAACTTCTGAACGTATTTCTACTGTGATTTGTTATGAACATCCGCTTAATGAGCGTATCCGGACCTTATTAAGACTAGAAGACTTATTCAAGCGAATTGATTACTTCTCCGCACAAACAACCGCTGCTGAGCATCATGCCACCCTGATTGCTCTGTTTGAAGTTCTGGAGATTACCAGTCGAGCAGATATCAAGTCCGATTTACTGCATGAATTGGAACGGCAGAAACAAATGCTGGAAGTATTGCGCAAAAATCCGCATGTTGCTGAAACCGTACTAAGTAATGTATTGAACAGTATTACGATTACATTCAGGGAACTGCTGGAAATGCCTGGTAAAGTAGGAGAACACTTGCGCGAAATTGAGTGGCTTATGTCGATCAAGCAACGTATGGCGATTCCGGGTGGTTGCTGTGCATTCGATTTACCAACTTATTTTTACTGGTTGAATCTGGATGTTTCTCAGCGGCAGCAAAATTTTAACGATTGGCTTGCACCTTTCCGGCCAGTGCGGGATGCTTTCGGAATCGTGCTTTATCTGCTTCGCGAAAGTGAAAGAACCAGCAAAGTCGTTGCGACTCAAGGGATATATCAGCAAAGCGGATTAGAGCGTACGCCCCTGATGTTAAGGCTGACACTGAGTGATGATTTGCCTTGCGTTCCGGAAATCAGTGCAAACAAATATGCATTAAACATTCGTTTCATTCCGGCATTAACTGCCCAGCGGAATAAAACGTATGAAAATGATGTTGAATTTGAGTTAACCTTTTGTAATCTATAAAGTCAACGTAACCCACCGTTAATCATCAAGTGTGGATGTTTCCCGACAACTGCACTAACTTCCACAGCCAGGTTTGAATCAAGCTAGTTTTAAAAGAAATCATGTGTCGGCAATTCATATTACAATGAAATAGTTGGCTGCAACACTGTCGACTGTCGCTTTGGTAAATGTTGGCGGCTGCCTAAAATATTTTGAAAAATCCATTATCTGATCAATAAGATCGCGCGGATGACTACCCGTTAGTGCTCAACCAGTTTTGCGATAGTAGGTATCGATAAGATAATCAGCCACATCTTCGTTAAGGGAGATACCGTGCATCAATTATCGAGCAGGAAGCTACTATCAGGCCTACCAAATTAATCAACTACTTCCAATACAGGTTAAATTAGTTGAGAGTGAGGAATTACGTCACGATGTACAAGTAAAAATACTATTAGGACAGGATTTTTCCCGAAAAACTGCCGATTTCAACACAAAAGAAGCAATACAAGTTAGTCAGCAAAGTTTTGAGAAAACCTTCAGCCAATCCGAGAAAATGTAAACAGACTAAACAATCTGTTATGACGTACTCAATTGGCTTTTCCCTTTTGGGAATTAGAGTTGGGGATTTCTCATGTAGTCAGCCAGTTTTTTCATCGAGCCGAAAGTATCGATCCTCCCAAGTCTACTGTAAAACATGTTCCCTTGAGCATTGACTGTGACCCATTTGTTGACTAATAGTGGTTCAATGTGCGTCAACAATGTCCTTTTCATTTCACGTAAGGAAACTTCCTGGTGCATCCGGTGGATCTGATCATACTTTCCACCAGCACCTGAAAAAACCGAATTTCGTTTTAATTCTCGCCGTGATAATCTTTATAATGAAATTCTAAAATTATTTCGATTAAAACCCTTTTTAACTTCCTGAGGCCCATATTTTTTTAAGGCAGGGATCCCCACAAAGCAATTTAATGACAACTAAAAATCGGGAACAGACAGATGAATAATATTTTATCCGGCATAATCGCCATACTAATGATCGTAGCTATTGCTTACGGGGGAGCATGGTTATATCAGTTTATGGTCGAAATGTTCAGAAAAACAATATAGTCAGCACTACTGCCTAAAATAAGTGAAAATCCTTTATTCAATCTGATCGTAAGAATCAAGCATGCCAAAACTACCTACTGACGACCCAAAATTGCTAGCAAGCTCTAAATAACTCGGCGCTCCAAATGAAAGAAGAAATAAAACGCAGGTTACAAAAAAATGAATACTGGCAGCGTTGCCTCTATATGTTATTTTTCATTGTCATTTATGGTGCCTCTAAATTTGTTGTTTTTGCTCTTATGGTATTTCAGTTTGTTACCCTGATAGTAACCGGAAACCTGAATGAACAACTGTTGAAATTTAGCCAAAACCTCAGTACCTATCTTTACCAGATTACAATTTTTTTAACCTACAACAGCGATCAGCTTCCATTTCCATTTAGCGCCTGGCCAAATGGCACGCCTGACTGAGTAACAATTCCCATTGATCTGAATGAATTGAATTACCCTTCTAGCGTAATCTCCCAATCACTGTCGCCGAGTATTTTTTGGCCTTGACTTCAAAGAAATAAGAAAAAAATACTTCAAAAATCACACATCATCGAATACCATGAAGCCGAATGATGACTCGAAGCTAAGCAAGTGAGTCAGATTTCAATTGATCTAAAAGTAATCGAAGTCTCGCATATCCTAATGTCCGCAATACATTTCGATTCTGAATGCGCTTAATCTGCGGCAGGGCTTGGAGGGCTCTAATTCGGGATAAATCAATTTACTCAAGGAGGGTTCATCATGATGAAAAAGGCTACATTATTGGCAACTGCAATGGTTGCTTTGAGTTTTCCAAGTATAAATATGGCCGAAGTTGTTGCATTTATCGAAATGCCATTGACGGCAAGCCAAGAGGCAGTAACTGCTCCCACACCAACACCTGCGCCGGTTTCCAATGGGTATGGCAGGATCACGGCACTCTATGACAACACCAGCAAGGTATTAACCTACAATGTCAACTGGAAACTGCAAGATGACGCCGTACCTAGAACACATGAAGCTGGCAATAATCATATACATGGGCCAGCAGATGTAGGCACTGGCGCACCGATTGTCATTCCATTTCCAGATCTACCTCTGACCAATTCCGGCAATGTATCCGGTTCGATCACGCTCACAGCAGAGCAAGCTGCAGCCGTCGAAACGGATCTGATTGAAGGACGGATGTATTACAACATACATAGCACACTCTATAGCGGCGGTGAAATACGAGCGCAACTAATATCCAATGGAGACAATGCAATTGGTGCTATCTACCAGAATTCTGAACTTACTCTCACGAATGTACTGGTCCCCGGACTTGAGGGTGCACAAGCTTACGATGCAGTACTCGACTCTACTACTGGAACTTTTGTTTTGACGACTGCGACGCCTTTGAGATAGGTATGATATTCTAGTCAATAATACAGCACTCCAAGTTAACAGATTGATTCTGTTAACTTGGAATTCTTTTCAAAGATTTTTTGATTAGAGAGCTACTCGATCTCCACAACATAAAATTTTATCTTTTACAAATCTCATTGAACCATCAGGGTTAGCTTCTGTTCTAGTCGTCCAAACGCAACAACGTTTCTTGTCATTCGATTGCGTTGGATCATATGAAATGAAATACCAAGTCCCTTCATGATTAATAAATGTATTTGCACTCGCAAATCTATGAAGATGATGTGTCATTACATTACTAATATCAAAAACCTCAATATGAACGCAGCAGTTAACAGAAGTTACCGATGCATCATAACTCGTATAAACATAAGTAGTCATAATAGCTTCCTCATTTATTGAATTTTTTACAATGTGAAAAAGTGTATAGTGAATTTCTTGATTAGATCATTAGTAAAATTTCATAATCGCATCCTTTCAATAATTAAATGTTAGTTTCAAAAAAAACATACGCTCTGGTATGTAAGTACCAACTCTAGGTTCAGAGCTATAGAAATTTGTATTTTTATAAAAGAAATGATCATCCAATAGATTTTTCCCTTCTAGACTCAACAATCCCCTTCTTTTGGTAAAACGGTAACCTAGCGCCAGATCGACAAGAAAAAAGGAATCCATCTCGAGATCCGGTTTTTGGGGAGCGGGGAAGTGCTTAAGATTCTGATGGACAAACGTAGTAGTAAACTTCGAGAATAAGCCATTTGAACGAAAGTGCTCAATACTGAATGGAGCACTTAACGTTTGAAGTTGTTGAGGATTAGTTGTCTGATTTTTAGAAGGTAATTCATGATAATTTTCATATTGAATCTCCCCCCTCACTACCCAGTACTCATGAGGAATCAAGTATAAGTAGGCACGATAAAGTTGCTCTTTATGTTCGAAAAAATTCTTGGTTCCACTTGGATCTGGAACAGGAGGCATAAATGGATTTTTAAAATTACGTTCCGAAACCTCGATTCCTCCTAATACAACATTCGAGAATCGATAATCAGCACCCAGCCCCATCCTGCGAGAGCGCGTCCTATTAAAATCATCGTAAAATTGATTAAATCCAGCAATTTGCGTTGGTTCTAGTGATTGTTGAGCTATCAAATCAGCTTTAGTTGTTTCAAACCAGGCTCCTCGTAACCGCAGCTTATCGGTGATGTCCCATTGCATACCAAACTTAGGATTGATTTTAGTAAGGTGACTTTTATCGACATCGACAAAAGCGTCATAACTCACTCCGGCGGTTACCGTTAGATTCCAAGGTAAGTGTGTATTGGTATAAATATAATAATTATTACGCTTGAATGTGAAGCCAAAGTCGTAACTTCCTCCACCCATTACAGAGTTAAAATATTTCTGCCGAAATAGATGTTGTGTTTCAAAGTGGAATCCCGAAAGAACACTAGGCGAACTGTCTGTGAGAGTGACTTTCCGGTCTAAATATTTTCCCGAAAAAATGAGATCCTGATTGGCAGATAATGAATATCGTCCACCAAATCGGGCAACACTCTCATTTAGAGTACGATGATAGTCTAGACGGCCTTCACGTTGAAAATCCAAACTAATATCTCCACTTGTACCATCTTGAACACGAAATTCAGCTTGAACATTTAATTTGGGTGTAACGCTATACTGCATAAATGCATTGTAAATATTCTGGTTTTGTTGGCTATTTGGACGAAATCCATTTGTTTCGTAGTGGAACTGCCCAAGACTGATTGATGCTCGGTTATATAAAATTGATGCGACGATTTCATTTCCGAATGTACTGTTACTGCCTGCGATCCCTGAAGCCACAACTTGCGATTTATTGCGTTCCATCAGTGGTGCAAACTCGTTAAATCCTGTAACTGAAGGAACTGTTCCCGTTATGATATTCAAGTCAGCGACAGCTTGGTGAGGCTGAACCGGGTTGACATTGATAGGCTGCAACAACTGCGCTTGTAGCAGCTCGCTGACGCGTGCAATCTCGTGTCGCGGGGTGTTGGCATAGGTATCTGAGAGAAACCGGTGCGCTGAATGATTGGCCGGATCGAAACTCAGTGATTTGGCCGTTTCCATTACCGCACGCCGTTCAAATCCCAGATTCTCAAATATACGAGCTAGGCTGGAACCACGTGCCGCTTCGTCGCGATCCAGCAGAAACCTGGAGCGATACACTGCGCGGTTGTCGTTCAGCTCGATCGATTTCTGGATGTCCAGCAGAGCTTCCACCGGTCGGTTCTGAGTTTGCTTCTGGATGGCATCGTAAAACCATGGCGTCGGGTCTTTTGGATCGCGTTCCTTGGCCAGATCAAATTGGCTACTGGCAAGCGAATAACGTTTTTCCTCAAAGTAAGCCTTACCGAGGTAGCTGCGAATCAGCGAATTGGCCGGGTCCAGGCTAGCGGCAATTTCCAGTTCAATGCGGCCTTGTTCCAGCTCACCGGCACGGATCAACGCAATACCCAGTCCCAGTCTCGGCATGGGATCTGCCTGATCCAGTGCAATTGCCCGATGAAAAATATCCCTGGCTGTTTGAGTGTCGATTTGTAACAGGTATGCGAAACCCAGCACGGTTTGAGTTTTCGCCAGATCCGGCTGCAGTTTGACCGCTTGTTGCGCAGCTTTCAGTGCGCGCTCGAGTTGCCCCAGCGACATCTGCAATTCCGCCAAGCGCGCCCAGGTTAATGCTTGTTGCGCATTGTATTCAAGCGCTTTGCTTACACTGTCCAGCGCTGCTTCTAGGTCAAAATGGGCTTGCTGAACATAAGACTGAGCTAACAGCGCAGTAACGGATTGTGGATTCAACGATACCGCCCGAGTCACGTATTCGAGTGCTTGCGTTTTGTCGTTTTGCACGACAGCAATGATGGCTAATAGTGCATATAAGTCGCTACTGTTTGACTCCAGCTTCAGCGTCTGCTCCAGGAGCCGTTGCGCCTCGTCGGCTTGGCCGGTTGTCAGTAAACGGCCGGCTTGCCGGACTACATCGCCTGTTGTGGCAGTATCGTCCTGAACATAATCGGCAATGGCCGGATAATACAATGCCCAGTGCACAGCATCAGTTGGACGAATGATGATTTCCTTGCGAGGCGCCTGATCCCGGGTGGCAATCGCAGCCTCATGATCGCTCAGAGCTATGCTACCCAAGTCATTACTAGCTGTAACCTTGCCTTCATAAACCACTACTCTCGCGGTATCCTGCTCCAGTCCAACATAAAATTCGGTGCCGTCGACACTGGCATTCACAAACGGGGTTCTGATCTTGAACGGTTTGGGTGTACGCGTAATGATGTGGATCGCGCCTTCAAACAGATCCAATAGTGATTTGCCCGGCTCTGTATGTGCCGGTGGAAATGTCAGACTGGTTTTCTGATCCAGTCGCAACATGCTGTCGTTACGCAGTCGCATCACCGCCCTACTGTTCGTACGGGCACGGATGCTGTCACCCGCACACAGGACTGTATTCATGCCAACCTGCTGCCACTGCATTTCGTTCGCTCGCCTCAATTCGACGATGCCCTGCAACGACACGATGACTGCAGCTTCTTCACGGCACAACGATGTCGCCTGCGCTTCTCCCATCAATACCAGAACTGAAAACAGCAACACCGCCAGTATCAGCACGGATAATCTACTCGATTCTCTCTGTACATCCCTTTGCCATGTCTTCATTCACGTTCTTTCTTATCTGGATCGACAGAAAAACAACTAGCTCAACTGAGGATTACATTTGCTTGCTTTACCAACTTGGCTTGATTCAAAACTAGGGTACCTATAACGGAAAACCCTGTCAAAACTCAGGATATTTGTCTCCGCTCATTAGAACAAATTTTTCACGCTAGGGATGTGAACATTGCCACTGACAATACGCAGTAACAATGCTAAGAGATTGTTGATTATTTGGTAGAAATATGTGAGACCGGATTCCAGTTCCCGGCAGGTGGATCGTTAAGACAAAGCTTCATGAAGAACTGGCTAGGACCGTCGCCAGGAAAAGCCTGAAGAATTTCCGCAAAATCTTGTCTGGCTTGCACCCAATGTCGTGCCTGGTAGGCATGTAAGGCACGCTCGAAAGTACGGCATAACCACAGCTGTTCAGGGCTTGCCGATTGATGACAGGCGAGAAGTTCGATCAACTGCACCGGAATCGTTTTTCCGGGCAATAAAAAGCTGCCGAAAGAACGCGTCAAGAATCCATCCAGCCCTTCGATCACTTCCTTCGACATCAAGATACGTGTGTGCAAAACCTTGTTGGCGCCTTGTATGCGATTAGCCGTATTAACGACATCGCCAATCACATTATAGCTGCCATCACCCCTGCGCAACGACATTTCACCACAATGCAGGCCGATTCGTGTCGGTAACCACATTCTGCTGTCCGGCTGTGATTGATTAAATTGCTCAACTGCCTCTGCCAGATCCAATGCTGCACGGCATGCCTGAAAGCGCAAAGCGCCATGATCCGGATGACCAATCCAGATAGCCAGCATCGAATCGGCCACCATATCCATGATGTGGCCCTGATGTTGCTTGATCGGATCTCTCAGCACAATCCGGTAAGCTCGCATCAATTCACCCAACTCCCGCGCTGAGGTAAACTCGGCCAGTGTTGTGTAACCTGCCACATCGGTAGTCAGGCAAGGACTATAAATGCCTTGTTCGTCATGACTGCTTAATAGGCGTTCGACCTGCGCATCCGGATAAAAAGAACCGAGTGATTGCCTGACAGCGACAAGCTGCGCACTCAGTTCCTCACTTTTTCGTTTTTCCAGATAATGCTTGAGCGCTTCAGCAAGCGCCAATGCCAGTGACAATTGCAGTAGCGGAATGACGACCGGAACCCAGAGCGCAACAGAACTGAACAAGAAATGTGCGCCCAGGAAATAGATAGTAAAAAGAGTGGTCGCGGATAGCAGTGCATAGCGGGAAGGCATCGACTGAAAAACCATCATCGCCATCCATCCAAAAACGAACAGGATTGCTGCAGCCGTACCCCCATCCATCAGCTTGACCGTTCTGTTCTCCAGCAGATTGGCAAATGCCGTGGCTTGAATTTCGACACCGCTGATATACAACCCGTCCGGATTGGAGAAAACCGTATGATAATCGTCGCGAACGATATCCTGCTCCGGTTGCGACGAACCCGAAAATCCGATGAAAACCACCTTGTCTCTGAAATCATTTGGATGGAACTCGTCACTCGTAATAGGCTGCACTGCCTGATGAAATGGTATGGTACGGATGCTGCGGGGTGGTCCGTAAAAATTGAGATAGTGTTTATCCGCACCAGAATACAGATTCAATAGCGCACTGAGTAGGCGTTTCTTGGTTGCATCGCCTTGTCGATCGCGCTGCAGTTCCCGTTGCATTTGTGATGCGACATGAGGATGAGTCACAAAAACCTGTCGCAGGGAATAAATGGTATCTTCCAGATCCGCCTCTGCAACTGTAGCAGGAATGTTTTTCGCAAGCTGTGGATCGACTCGATGCAGCAATTGCCACAGATCAGCATAAAACGGTTGCGCCAGGATATGCAGGATGAGTACCGGTGTGGTGGGCATGTCCCCGGCACTGGCTTTAAATGTCCAGTAATCGTTGACTCGCTCGGTTTTGGGTAATGGAAACGGCGCTTGAGCCATGGCCACTTCTGCAAACATGGGCCAGAGTGGTGCTGGCCCTTCCTGTTCCAGGCCAGACTGAGTCGATGATTCGTCTTTGGTCCAATCTCTGGCACGATACACCAGCCGCTCGACCAACACCACGTTGCCAGCTTTTTGGATGGCTTGTGCCAGTTTTTCATCCTGATCCGGGACACTAGGCATATCGAAAATCAGATCGAAGACGATCAATCGGGCTCCAGCTTGTGCCAGCTTGTCAATGAGTTGGGCATGCAATCCGCGCGGCCACAAACGCGGCGTCAGCGGCAAGTCAAGTTGCGTCGCTGATGGCTGATCAATGGCAATTACAACGACTTCATCCGGTGCTGGGATGGTACCGCGCGACTGAAACAATGCTGCAAGACCAAACTTTTCCTCCAGAATCAACCCCCACGGCGACAGGTGGATCAGTACACCAACCAAGCCAATGAGACTTGCCCACAGCAACGGCTTCAGTCCTTTTGTCATGATCTAAAATTGTGCACTGTATGTTCTACCTCTGCCTTTCTAACTCATTGCAAACATGCTTAAAAAGTCCCCCGAATTCCTGCCACGATCGCACGACCGGGTAGCGGTGCAATATCCTTCAGAAAGGATGTATGAACTCGCATGTCACTATCCAGCAAATTACGACCTTGTAAGAACAGCGAATACTGCACTGACCGAGTCAATTTCATTTGATAACGCAGCTCCGCGTTCATCAAAGTATAACTAGGTGTTTCCGATTCCAGCATTGCCACGCGATCCTGACGCAACACTCGGGTCAGATTCACGTTGCCTGACCAGGCATTCTTCTTGAAATCCAGATCGAAACCGAATCGTTGGGGCGTCAGGCGCGGCATATTGCCATTTTGGATCAACCGGCCATATACGATATCGGTAAACAAGCGCAAATTGAGCATATCCGGCAATACAGCCACGATGGCTTCGGCTTCGGTGCCATAAAACCGGGCGCGAGTCTGGGCAAAATCCTGTATCAGAAATGCACCTCGGGGATCGAATTCTCCCGTTTCATTGAGCCGATCTGCAAAACCATCGCCATTGCTGTCGCGGCTACGCTGAAAAATGTAATCGTCGATGAAATTATAGAAAAAATTTACTTTCCCCGTGATTCGCCCCGCGGTTTTATGCAATGCCAGATCGAAGTTATTGGTTGTTTCCTGACGCAATGCCTGGTTTCCTTGTTCGAAAGTATTGGTGGCCACATGAAAACCACTGGCATACAACGGAACCGTACTGGGTGCACGCTGCCCACGTGTCGCCGACATATAGATTTGATAGTCATCTGCAAACTTCCAGGTGGCTGCTGCGGAAATACTGTACAGATTATAATCGCGTGTGGGCAACAGGGCCGCCTGCGGGTTATGTACCGCATGCTCAAAACGTGTTCCCCACTCGAATTGCCACTGCCGCCAGTCACGCTTTTCCAGCAGAAAAAGCCCAGCCGACTGACTCAAGCTAGAAGGTACAAACGCTTCCTCACCCTTGGCGGAGAAATCGCGATGCTGCAATTGAATCCCCATCACCCCCTTCCATTGCAAGACAGGTGCATGAGCCCACTCCATCCGACCTTCCAGCTCACGATTCTTGAAACGGCTACCGATTTCATGTTCGGTCAACTCATTATGGCGATAATCATTGAAGTTGAATCGCACCCGTAACTGCTCGAACCCTTTCAGTGGATTATCCAGATCAGCTGCCAGTCCGTAGCGGGTTTGTCCCATATCGATCTTCCCCCCTTCCGGCCCAGGAATGCCGTAGAGATTATCCAGCCGGGAAATGGATACGCCGACATAACCGCGCTCTCCCACGTACGAGCTACCCACCGACACATTGCCGGAATCGATTGCACTGTTGCGGATAAAGCCCGATTCACTCGCCGGATCGTTGACATTGGCCCGACCCGGAATATGCACATCGTTGGTGATTCGCTTGTTGCCTTCGAGATTCCATGACATCTTGCCCAGGCTTCCTGACGCATTGAATGCCCCGCTACGTTCTTCCAGCGCAGAATTGTAGCGGCCTTCGAAATTGGCTTGCGGTGTTGCAAAACGGCGATCTGGAATGCGTGTATTCACGACATTTACCGTACCCCCCGAAATCCCACTGCCATAAAGCAATGTCGATGGACCACGCAAAATTTCAATGCGCGAAGCACTCAAGGTTTCGGTAGTCACCGCATGATCCGGGCTGATAACCGAGAGATCGCCGGTACCAAGACCATTTTCCAGCACTTGCACCCGCGCGCCATCCTGCCCGCGTATGATCGGCCGACCGGCACCCGGACCAAAACTGCTGGATGTGACACCCAGTTCCTGCGATAACGTGTCGCCCAGATTAGGCCCACGATTTCGTCGCAAACGCTCTTCCTGCACCACGGTATCTGCCTTGAATCCAGTCGATTCCATCGAACTTCCGGTTGGTGCAGTTATAACCACACCCGGCAATGCCGTCGGCGTATCTGTCGATTGCGCTTGCGCGGAAACCGCATCAAGCATGAAACAACCGACAATGAGGGTTACCGGCTGGAGCGAATGTGAACACCAGCGCGGGTGATTTCCTATGAAATCAGAAAAATCCATACTTCCTCCTCCCCAATGAATAGGGAATATCGTGCGAGCGAACTTGCACCATGGATATCTGGCCAATCTCTTTACCGATACCTGTCATGACAACAGAACAGAATGGACAAGATTGGCTCAGGCCAGGACTAACTGCTTTTCATCAAATCAAAGGTGGTGCGCGTGAATCATAAGTAAACGAAGGACTGCCGCCGTGACCATCACGAATACATGATGACAATCGGTAACGGGTAGGTACACCCTTGAACAAGAGCGCATAGAAAATAATGACATTTAAGGTGGAAAGCGCCAGACATTCAAGGCACACTTCATCAAGATCGAGATCTGCATCGGGAGCAATCGAGGTTTCTGTCTGAGCAAAATGCGTGTAAGCATGTGCCGTCAAAAGAACCGGCACACACAGTAGCGCAATTGTCAGAAACAGAAACAGGCTTTTACGTATCATCGATAATTCAGAATGTGTTTTTTGTCCAGAATTGCGTGCATCTGTTACATGCCGATCAACTGCAATCCGCACATAATCCCTTCACCGTCAGTTCAACCTCCTGGAGCCGATATCCTGATGGTAGGGGCCACTGCCGCTCCAGCGGTAAATCATCCAAACAAATCACCTGGGAACAGCCTGTGCATTTGAAATGGGCATGCTGATGGGAATGTGCTTTACCATTGGCGTGGTAACGCCACACCCGGTCTCCACTGACAACTTTATGAATCAGTTGCTGGGACACCAGCCATTCCAACCCACGATAGAGCGTCACTCGATCGAGTGGTTGCGTTTCAAGCAAACATTGCTCGATTTCACGGTGAGTCATAGCCTGCTGCGCTGACAACAGAACCGACAATATGCCGATCCTGCTCGTGGTCGCTTTTCCACCGCATTGTCGAATCTGATCTTCAGCGACCTGGCAAAAATTGCGATACATTTTTAATTCACCGTCTAAATGCAACAAAGTTGCGCGAATTGTAAAAGAATATCCCATCGATCGCAATTCAAGATTTCCAAACAATTTTAAAATCGTCGAATTAACCATGAGCAGTCGATCAGAAATTGACTATAATTCAACGATGCGTTCGCTTAAATTGAAATGGATAGTTGTTTTTCTTATGGTATGGCTGCCCATGCAGGGAATGGCTGCTGCTGTATTTTCGGTTTGTATCGATGAAAAAACCGATAGCCTGATCGATTCAAAGGCAGCTTCGTCGAATGATCATCATCACGATGCCTGTCACAAACAAGCACCAGAAAAAGGAATAACACATCCATTACCTAATTTTCCTTGTAATGACTCAGTGTGCGATATCTTCAGCACCACCCTGATTCTGACCGAACAAAAAACACCACTTACAACAAATAAAGTACCCATGATGAAACTTCCTCGTGCTGGCTTCACTTCATTTGTACCTGAACAACCTCAACGCCCGCCTCTGACTTTCCCCCTGTAAAACTCACCTGCTGGTGAGGTAGTTGTAAATTATCAACCTGTTTTGCAGCACGAAACAGCAGATTATGCCTAGTTAGTTTGGCAATCCCTTTTTCATTGCTGGCAAGGCTCATGAATTTACCCCAAGGGGAATCAAATGGTTATCACCTATCCGTCTGAAATAAAACTTCCGGTCACTCCGCATGACCGAAAAATCGCAGTTATTTTTACTGTCATCTTAACCCTGACAACCGGATTTGCAGCGACTCAAGCACAAGCTGAACGAAACAGTATGGAAACCGCCTCCGCCGCTTCGCGAAGCATCTCTGCCACAGTGGCTCCAATAACCCCATCCTTGCTTGCAAGTTTAATTGCTGAAACACTCGAGCATAATCCGGAAATCCAGGCTGCACATCAACAACGCGAGGCAGCGCGACAGCGCATTTCGCCTGCAGAAGCATTGGACGATCCGGTACTCGAAGCCGGTGTAATCAACGCACCCATAGCATCATCGCCATTCAACCGCGAAGACATGACCATGAAAATGATTGGTCTGTCGCAGCGTCTGCCCTTTCCAGGAAAACGCGGATTGCGCAAGGAAATCGCCAGCAAAGATGCCGAAGCCATGGAGCAGGGTTACCATGAAACGGTCAATCGTATCGTGCATGACCTCAAGACAACTTATTTCGATCTGGGATTGACTCTGGAAATGATCCAAGTTGTCGACAAAAACAGGCAAGTTCTAGGACATTTTCTCAGTGTTGCCGAAGCACGCTACCAGATTGGTCAAGGCAGCCAGGCCGATGTACTCAAAGCCCAAACACAACTATCCAAACTGCTCGATCGCCAGTTGATTCTGACCCGGGAACAACCGGTTCTGGAAGCCGATCTGGTCCGTACGTTAGGACGCAGCAGCAAAGGCAGTATTCCGGTTCCAGCGCCACTTCATATCGCCGAATCACCACCACCCACTGACATCCTGATGCAGCAGGCATTAGAGCAGCGTCCACAATTGCTGGCGCTACAGAACTTGATTGCGCGAAATGAAAAATCCGTTGATCTGGCCCGCAAAGCCTATTTGCCTGATGTTGATGTGCGTTTTTCCTATGGACAACGCGACAACATGCTTGATGGCACGCGGCGTGACGACATGGTGAGTATGACGGTAGCGGTCAATCTCCCCATCTGGCGCAGCAATAAAATCGAACCACGTATTATCGAATCGGAAGCCCTACGTGATCAGGCAATCAATCTATATCAGGCACAGCGCAATGAAATCGGCGCGAAATTGCGTCAGCAAATCGCCATCGCAGAACAAAGTCAGAAATCGGTCAAGCTCTATCAAACGACGATCCTGCCGCAAGCACGTTTAACCGTTGAATCTGCATTATCCGCGTATCAAGTCGGACGGATTGATTTCCTGACTCTACTGGATAGCCAGATGACGGTATTCGATTACGAAACCAGCCTTATCACTGCCATTGCCAACCACAACAAGGCCTTAGCAGAAATTGACTTTCTCACAGGCAAAAAACAACACTAGTTAATCTCGAAAGGAGTGATGCCATGTCTCTGATCATTCGATGGTTCATCGCAGTTACGCTGCTGATTGCAACCTTGGCCGTGGGTTATTGGTTAGGTCGAATGCCACAAAACGATGAATCGATAACTACACTTACCCAAGAAACTGGCTCAGAAAAAAAGATTCTGTATTACCGTAATCCAATGGGGTTGCCGGACACCTCACCAGTACCTAAAAAGGATCCGATGGGTATGGACTATCTACCGGTGTATGACGATGAATCATCGTCACAAAAAAATGACTCTCACGTAATCAGTATCAGCACCGAGAAAGTGCAAAAGTTGGGGGTGCGCACAGAAATTGCGCACATGCGTGAACTGATGCGAACCGTCAGAGCCGTCGCCACGGTCCAAGCCGACGAACGCAAGCAATATGCGGTAACCACCAAATTCGAAGGCTGGATTCAGCGTCTATACGTCAACACAACCGGCCACAAGATCAAAAAGGGCGATGCACTGATGGACATCTACAGTCCCGAGCTGATCAGCGCTCAGCAGGAATACCTCATCGCAGCAAAAGGACTGCAGACAGTCTCCACCGCCGATTCTGAAATTCGGTCCTCCATGCAACGACTAGTGAATGCCGCGCTGCAGAAATTGCGTAACTGGGATATCGCGGAGTCAGAAATACGGCGACTGCAACACAGCGGCACGGTGCAGCAGTATCTGACTTTGCGTGCCCAGGCCGATGGAATTGTAATGGAAAAAAAAGCCGTGGCAGGGCAACGCTTCATGCCAGGTGACATGCTGTACCAAATTGCCGATCTATCAAACATATGGTTGATGGCCGATGTATTCGAACAGGACCTTGGTTTGATCCACACCGGTCAAATCGCCACCATTCGCATCGATGCCTATCCGGACAAAATTTTTACAGGCACCGTCGCCTTCGTTTACCCGTCGATAACCCCGGAAACACGTACTGCCATCGTCCGCATCGAACTCACCAACCCCGATTACCTGCTCAAACCCGCCATGTATGCACACATCGAACTTACCTCATGGCACAGCAAAGGCAAGGTACTGACGGTCCCGGATTCCGCCGTTCTCGATAGCGGCACCCGTCGGGTGGTATTGGTCGATCTGGGCGAAGGGCGTTTTGAACCACGAAGTGTCAAGCCGGGTCTGCATGCCGACGGCTTTACAGAAATACTGGGCGGTTTACGTGCTGGTGAATCTGTCGTAGTCAAAGCAAATTTTCTGCTTGATGCGGAAAGCAATTTCAGAAATGCCTTGAGCAGCTTCTCACATTCCACCCCAAGCCAGCAAATTGAAGATCGGGATCTCCCTCCTGTTCCTGCAGCACAACATCATGGCGATGGACGCATTGAAGCCATTGACCTATCACATGCAAGCCTCACCATAGCCCATGGGCCAATCGACAGTTTGCGCTGGCCTGCAATGACAATGGATTTTCAGGTTAACGATGCACAGCTGCTGCAATCGTTGAAACCCGGCCAAGATATCCATTTTGCAATGACTGAAAACTCCGCTGGTGAATTCGTCATTGTCCAGATCCAGCCAGCCTTTTCCACGAACAAACGCTGAGGGAGCACAGCATGCTGAAACATATCATCGCATGGTCTATCCGGCACACCTTTCTGGTATTGCTATGCAGTGTCTTTATCGCTGGCTGGGGAATTCATGCATTATGGAAAATGCCGATCGACGCAATCCCCGATTTATCGGATGTGCAAGTCATCATTTATACCGAATATCCCGGTCAAGCTCCGCAAGTCGTTGAAGACCAGGTTACCTACCCGCTCACCACAGCCATGCTGGCAGTACCCCGCGCTAAAGTGGTACGTGGCGTATCGGCATTTGGCGTATCGTTCATTTATGTCATTTTTGCCGATGGCACCGATATTTACTGGGCTCGCTCGCGCGTACTGGAATACCTGAATTTTGCCGCCAATCAATTACCGCGTGATGTGAGGCCCGCACTGGGTCCGGATGCAACTGGCGTTGGCTGGATCTATCAATATGTCATCACGGCTAAAAATCGCGCTCTGGATGAATTGCGCGCCATTCAGGACTGGTTCCTGCGTTATCAGTTAACCACCGTAGCAGGCATATCGGAAGTCGCCAGTGTCGGTGGCTTTGTCAAAACATACCAGATCACAGTCGACCCGCGTCGCTTGCAGGCCTATGATATTCCGCTGAAGCGGATCACCGAAGTCATTGCTGCCAGTAATCGTGACGTTGGTGGTCGCGTCATCGAATTGGCGGAAACAGAGTATATGGTCCGCGGCCGCGGCTACCTGAACAGTCCAGACGACCTGGAAAATCTTGTCGTCAGAACGCATGTCGGCAAGCCTGTCCTGTTACGCGATGTGGCCCGTGTGGAACTGGTTCCCGGAGAGCGCCGCGGCATCGCTGAACTGAATGGCGAGGGTGAAGTGGTATCCGGTGTTGCTGTGGCCCGCTACGGCGAAAATGCGCTCGAGGTCATACACGATCTGGAAGCCAAAATCGATCAAGTCAAAACCGGATTGCCACAGGATGTCGCCGTGACTCCGGTTTACAATCGTGCCGACCTGATCCATCGCGCCATTGCGACGCTACAGGAAGTCTTCATCGAGCAAATCGTCATCGTGGCATTGGTCTGTGCTCTATTCCTCATGCATGTTCGCAGTGCCCTGGTCGCCATCATCATGCTGCCAATCGGAGTATTGATCGCTTTTATCGCCATGGCGCAGCTCGGCATCAATTCCAATATCATGAGTCTCGCCGGAATTGCGCTGGCAATTGCGGAGATGACGGATGCCGCGATCGTCATGGTGGAAAATGCACACAAGCATCTAGCACGCTTGAAGCCTGGCGATTCGCGTATCGATGCAGTCATCGCCGCCTGTCAGGAAGTCGGTCCATCGCTATTTTTCAGCCTGTTGATCATCACCGTGTCGTTTCTACCGGTTTTTGCGCTGGAAGCACAAGAGGGACGCATGTTCCAGCCGCTTGCCTATACCAAGACCTTTGCGATGTCCGGTGCCGCCATCCTATCCATCACCCTGGTTCCGGTATTGATTCTGGTCTTGATCCGCGGTCATGTTCCACGTGAAGAAGACAATCCATTAGGACGCTGGATGATCCGCTGGTACCGGCCGTTGATTGAATGGGTAATGCAATGGAAAAAATCCATTCTCGCCATTGCACTGGGCATATTGCTTGCCACCCTTTATCCCGCTTCGAAACTGGGCAAGGAATTCATGCCCACCCTAAACGAAGGCACGTTACTGTATATGCCTGTCACCTTGCCAGGACTGTCCGTAACGCAGGCTGCAGAAATCTTGCAGACACAAAACAAAATCATCATGACTTTCCCGGAAGTAGCATCGGTATTCGGCAAGGCCGGAAGGGCAAATACGGCAACCGATCCAGCTCCATTGGAAATGACTGAAACCATCATCAATCTGAAACCGGAAAAGACATGGCGCCCCGATATGACAATTGACAAGCTGATTGCGGAAATGGATCAGGCCTTGCAAATTCCGGGGATTGCCAATGCCTGGACCATGCCGATCAAGAATCGCATCGACATGCTGGCTACCGGCATCCGTACACCCATCGGCATCAAAGTTTTCGGCAGTAACCTGAATGAAATCGAAACCCTTGCCAAGCAAATCGAGGCAGTGATCAAAAATGTACCTGGCACCACGAGCGTCTATGCCGAACGCATCACCGGCGGCTTCTATCTTGATATCGAGCCTGACCGTTTGGCGTTGGCACGATATGGTCTGGCTGTAGGCGATCTGCTTGAAGTTGTCACCGTCGCCTTGGGTGGAAATGTAATCACGACCACTGTCGAAGGACGTGAGCGCTTTGATGTCGCCATTCGCTACCCCCGTGAGCTGCGAACGGATCCACAGACCATTGCCACACAAGTGCTGGTGCCAGCTGCCGGCGGCACCATGATCCCACTGGGACAACTGGCACAGATCAAACTCGTACAAGGTCCCCCCAGTATCCGTACGGAGAATGCCTTGCTCGCGGCTTATGTCTTCGTGGATATCCGCGATCGCGATATCGGCAGCTATATCGCGGATGCGCAACAAGCAGTAAGTGAACAGGTGTCATTCCCCCCCGGCTACTATGCCACCTGGAGCGGTCAGTTTGAATACATGCAGCGCGCCACCGAAAAATTGAAGCTGGTCATACCGCTCACCATTTTGATGGTTTTCTTGCTGGTATACCTGAATTTTGGCCGCCTGACCGAAACACTGATCGTCATGCTGTCCGTACCGTTTTCATTAGTCGGCGGTATCTGGTTGATGTATTGGCTCGACTACAACCTGAGCATCGCAGCTGTGGTCGGATTCATCGGACTGATCGGCATCGCTGCAGAATCCGGTATGGTCATGCTCACCTTTATCGATCAATCACTGACCACCATGATCCGACAGCGCAATGTAGTCGCACAAAATCTCATGCTTTCCGATTTGTACGAAGCGGTCGTGCAGGGCGCAGTGTATCGCATTCGCCCGGTCATGATGACCATCGCGGGCAGCGTCATGGGATTGCTTCCAGTCATGCTCAGCAGCGGCACCGGCTCCGAGATCATGCGTCGCATCGCTGCTCCGATGGTGGGTGGAATGATCTCGGCAACCATTCTGACACTCATCATTTTCCCTGCACTCTATGCGATGGTGAAGGAAATACCGCTACGGCAAACCCGCCGACAAAATGCAAATTTGGATAGTGATAGTTTATGAGAGAGCATGGCGCCAATTTCACTGGAGCACGATGGATGGCATACGTAATGCGAATGACCTAAACTGAATGTTTCGAACCATTGGCAGTCATCGGCCCCATGTCCACTAACAAAAAGCCAAACTTTACACCAGCGCTGCATTTTCATTGGTTGACGCGTTGGTATGATCCGCTGATGCGATGTCTGTTTCCCGAATCGGCTATCAGAACGGCACTGATTGCACAAGCTAAACTACAAGCCGGGCAAATGGTGCTGGACACCGGTTGTGGCACCGGCACGCTGACATTGCAGATCAAGCAAAGCCATCCAGATGTGGTTGTATGTGGTGTGGATATTGATCCCCAAGTGCTGGCCATCGCTCGTACAAAAGCCGAACTGACGACCAAAACCATCAACTGGCAGCTCGGATCCGCGACCCGTTTGCCCTATGCCAATGATAGCTTCGATCATCTCTTTGCCAGTCTGTTGCTGCATCATCTAACCCAAACGGAAAAGATGGAAATGCTGCAGGAAGCCCTGCGCGTGCTGAAACCTGGTGGCGAACTGCATATTGCCGATTTCGGTCAGCCACACGATGGCTGGATGTGGTTGATCTCCCTGTTCACCCGCTGGTTTGAGGAAATTTACGATCATATCCTTGGACGCTTACCCCAGCATGCCCTTGCCGCAGGATTTTGTTCGGTGGAAGTGCCATCCCGTCACCGCACCATCATGGGTACGATCAGCTTATTTTGCGCTCGCAAACCATCCAATCAGACTGATTGATCGCTTGGCATCAACCAACCATTTCGCGCTTCAAACCCGCTGTGATTTAAATCACGGCAATAGAATCCCCGTTGCTCTACGCTATGACTCAGCAATCCCAAATCGGGTCAGTGAAAACCTCTGTAAGCAAGTCATTGGGTGCTATGCTGTACTTGCACCGGCTCAAGGCATTTATCCCTGTCCAATTCATTAGCAGTTTTTTCAAGAAACTATTTTGTTAACAGGAGTCGATCCATGAAAAAGATCTACCGTATTTATCCTGCCATCGGCGTGGCCCGTATCGGCAACAGTGACAGTGAATTTTTTTTAGGCCCGGAAGCTCCGGGAGTCGTTCCAGACGGCCCTTATCGTGACCAGGCGATTCCGGGAAAAATCAAGCCGCAAGCAGTTCGCTTCCGAATTTACGAATTTGAACGCGATGACAGTGGTAACGAGAACCTGATCCGCGAAGTGGTAACCGACAGCACCACACAGATAAGCTGGCAGGTTCATCTAGTCAACAGCAAGGCCGCTGGTGGCGCTTTTCCGCCAGGCGGTCCGACAGCTTCACCCCGCAATGCCGGTTATGATCGCGCAGGTCTGGTCATCGATGGTGGATTGCGCACATTATCCGGAATCAACCAGCAAAACGATCCGGTCATCGGAGAAATCAATTTCATCCGTAACGGTAACCTGGAGGGCAGCGCACAAGTCGAATTGGGACGATTACTGACCGACGAGCAAGGTCGATTGATCGCCATTGGCGGCCCGGGCAAATCAGCTTCCCCACTGCATGGCGCTTTATCGAATTACGCCAATAACGACGGCTGGTACGATGGCGTGTCCGATGGTCCTGTTACGGCCATGATTCAAACCGCTGATGCTCCGCCAGTTGCCGCGGAAGGTGGTGCATGGCTGGTGGTGGCGCCACCTTCCTATGCACCCGGCATCGAGCATGTCACCACATGGTACGATCAGGCTGTCAATGTGGCCGCCAAAGTGTTTTCCCCTCATCTGGTAAAAACCGTACCCTCCTTTACCCAGGATATCTATCCGATCCTGAAACGTACGGTTATGCTGCATTGGGTTGTAGAGCGCGAAAACCGTCATCATGGCGGAGCCGGAAACTTTCTGTCATCGCAACGGTTTACACAGCTTTATGACAATAGCGATGCGGCAAAACCCGCGCGCCAACGCATTTTTGGCTGGCTGATGAAACCCAATACTCCAGTCGATCCCAATACTTTGCCACCAACCATGCCACCCAGCATGCCCAAACTGAACAGCGGACTCGATCCCGACGATCCCAGCAACGGAGAGTTTGCGGCACTGACCGAATACCAATACACCATGATGGAAAAGTGGGCGAATGGCAACTTCAATGCTGATTGGAATGGCGCACCCGCAGCCGTGGCATTCGACGATCTACCACTGAATGAACAACCTGATGCGCTGACCCGGGCTGCACTGGAAGGCTGTATCGGCGCCCCTTTCTTTCCCGGCATTGAGGTCACCTATGTCATTGCCCAAGCTGCAACTTATGATTCACCCTTCCGCATCAAGTCAACCTTGCCGCCTGGTTTTCTGACTGAACGCATGGCCTTACCCTGGCAAGCCGATTTTCTCGCTTGCGGTGAGCTCTGGTGGCCAGCGCAACGGCCTGTTGAAGTCATAACCGCAACAGGTCAGATTGAGCCATTTTCCCGAGGTATGAGCAGTTATGGCGATATGGTTCAGTGGTGGACCGAACTGGGATTCGTCATCCAGCAAGGCGAACAGTATGTCGAGAGTGAACGCAATCCGATCAATGGGCAAAGCTGATTACCATTATCCGGTCGTTGTCATTGGTGGCGGGCCGTGCGGGCTCGCCGCCGCTCTCGGTATACTGAATCAGGAATTAGGCGTAGCCGTCATCGAGAAAACGGACTACAACCAGAAACGGATAGGCGAACATCTACCGCCATCGGCACTGGGTATTTTTGCCGAATTGGGGATTCCAGATCATCTCGTTGAACGGAATCATTTACCGTGCGCGGGCGTCATGTCGTGGTGGGGACGCCAGGCGCCTGTGCATACCGTGGATTACTACTTTCATCCCATGCAGCATGGCATCAATCTGTCTCGCCCCCGATTCGACAGGGATCTGGCCGATTTTGTGCGTCAACGCGGCGCAACTATTCACGAGCAGACAACCATTCACTCCATACAACGTCACGGCGGTCTGTGGCACATCGCGCTGAGCACCAATGGACACCAACGGATTATGACCACACCGTTTGTCATCGATGCCAGCGGCAAATCTGCCAGTTTTGCCCGCACCCAGGGCAGCCGCATACTGGCCGGTGACTCGCAAGTCGCCATTATCCGTTACGGCTCGACCGATCAAGCACCCGCACAGGATCATAAAAACCATATCGTCATTGAATCCTGCCCAACCGGATGGTGGTATTTTGCGCCACTCGCGGCTGGTCAGGCAGTCGCGATGTTCATGACCGATGCCGATGTCACCCCCCTGCACAAATCAACATTACTCACGCACTGGAACATTGCATTACAGTCAACCAACCATATCGCGGATCGGCTGCAACCTTATGTACATCTTCAGAAACCCGTCGTTTGTCTATCCAGATCGCAACGGCTCGACTGTTTTCAAGGTGAAAACTGGCTGGCTGCCGGTGATGCCGCCATGACTTTCGATCCGCTGTCGTCGCATGGTATCAGCAAGGGGTTGCGGCATGGCTGGATGGCTGGGAAAGCGGTTGCAACTTTCATTCAACAGGGAGACCGGCGCGCACTCGAACGTTTCGATCGGGATCTGGAATACATCTTCTCCGAATACCTCAAAACCAGAACCGGATATTACGCCACCGAACAACGCTGGCCCGAATCCCGATTCTGGAGCCGGCGACACGCAATCGATTCGCTATCCGGTCAATTCGATATTGACTCAACGTTCCGGCAAGCGGTCTGAAACGATATGCGCATCCATGAATCGACCCAATGATTTTATCCAAACCGGTTGCATGAAAACAAAACCGATGTTGTGCCCGCCCTCGAGCTGCAAAAACTGCTTGGGTTCAGATGCCGCCTGAAACAGGCGTTGTCCGTGATCAAATGGAATGATTTCATCTTCAGGACTATGTGCGATCAATACCGGACAAGTAACGGACTGCAACGATGTCAGCGTGTCATACTGAAACCGGCTGATCCAGCGCACCGGTAAAAGGGGATAAAGCCCGGCAGCCAGATCGGGAACCGAAGTAAATGTCGATGCCAGTACCAGCAGCCCCGGTTTTTCCTGTGCTGCCAGCCACGCGGACACAGCACCACCCAGCGATTCGCCAAACAAAACAATTTGTGCCGGAGAAATTCCAAGCGTTTCCGTCGCATATAGCCATACCGCCTGCGCATCGCGATACATGCCAGACTCCGACGGTGAACCGCTGCTCTGCCCGTAACCCCGGTAATCCAGCAGCAGTGTGTTGTAACCCAGGCGCCTGAACATGCTGGCGTAATTGATGCGATGTGAGATATTGCCGGCATTGCCATGAAACAACAGCACCGTCCCTTTCGCCACAGGGGCAGCGATCCACCAGCCATGCAGCATTTCACCGTCAGCTGTGGGAATGTGTACCGATGTGTAATCCAGGCCGATATCACGTGGCGTATCGGTAAGATTGCGCTGCGGAAAATAAATGAGTCGCGATTGCCCCCAATACACCATCAGCACCAAAGCCAAGTAGGCGACTACAAAAAATAGGATGAGCGTGAGCAGCATGCGCATGCTTGCCAGTGTCAGGGCTGACGCAGATTGATGACGATATCCGCTCCCTTGCTATCCACGCTGAAAGCGGAATCACTGAATTTTGGAAACATATCCACTCGTGCAGGATTGTTGGATAGTCCGGAAGGTTCATCAGGCATCATATTCCAGCGCAGCTTCAGTTTACGGTCGGCATTCCGGTCATGATAAGCCGCCACGGCATATGTACCGGGTTGATCGAGGTTCATGCACACCGTCTGCTGACCCTCCGTGGCCGGAACACGCACGGTCCGCTTGCGTCCCTTCTTGAACAGGAAATGTTCCGGATCATCGTACAATCCGACATTCAGCACACCACCCGCACCAATGTTGTTAACGGTGACACGGATCTGTGCCACTTCCCGATTGCAGGTATCGGGTACTTCATGGGGTTTGATCTTGAACGGTCCAGTCACCGGTTTGGGCTGTAATTCGGCCATAACAGGCAAGCCACTGGTCAAACATAATGCCCCAAAAAGCAGATAGGACAAGCAACGAACATCTCTTTTATTTATTATCATTCTATTCAGATCAATCTTTATCATGGCGAGACTCAAAATCAAAAAACGTAATCATTGGACCCCAAAATGGGCATTCTGTGCCTGAATCCGTACAACTCGCAGCACGGGATGATGTTAAACCGTATAATGCCTGAGACCAACATGCCACCATTTTAACTCACGCTGCCATTTTCCAGATTCCCGATGCATTCCGATTCTGATCATTCGCCGGAAGAACCGGTCATACACTGGACCGAAGCCGGGATCGAACAGTCGGCACACTGGCAATCCGAAAAAGGGTTACCGCCACCGCAGCGCGTCCAGGTCATCAACGACACGATGTCAGCCGATACCGCTTACCGTCTGGCCTGCGAGGGCACCGCATTGTTGTGGCGGGGTGATTTTCAGAACGCCCGGTTGTTGCTGCAAGCCATGGCGCGGCGCATTGATAAAAAAAAACCGCAACGTCAGTCCGCGTCTACATCCACTGAACCTGCACAAGCTTTTCATCGCTATCGACTGACACAATCGCAACGCGCACGTACCCTGGACAAACTCCTGATTCCCTGCCAAGCCGATCATTCCATCCCCCTGCGACGCGCTCCCGACATGCGAGAAGCCTGTCTGCAAGCCTATGGTCCGCGCACGCAGGCCTATGTGGCTTCGCTGCGGGAATTGCAGGGTCTGGTGGGAGCATACGAATGGCGCAAGCGCGGTATCGACATTCCTGCGCTTGATTTACGCGTCCATCCACATTATGGGGTGTTTGCACCGATTCGCAGCGAGTATGTCAAACTGGTGACACTGGCACCGCCGCCAAAACTGCTGACCACGCAATCGCTGGCCTTTGACATTGGTACCGGCACCGGCGTACTGGCTGCCGCACTGGCCCTGCGTGGCATCCAACACATCACGGCAACCGATCTGGATCCACGGGCGCTGGATTGCGCTCGGGAAAATCTGACGCGGCTCGGCTTGATCGACCGCATCAATGTGGTGCAAGCCGATCTTTTCCCACCGGGGCAGGCAGCATTGATAGTGTGCAATCCACCCTGGATACCGGCACGACCCAGTTCTCCGCTGGAACAGGCCATTTACGATCCGGACAGCCGCATGCTGCGTGGTTTCTTGCAAGGTCTCGGCGCCCATCTGCTACCGGGCGGCGAGGGCTGGCTGATCCTGTCAGACTTTGCCGAACACCTCGGATTGCGTACCCGCGCCGAATTACTCGCCGAATTCGATGCCGCAAACTTGCTGGTATTGGGAAAAAACGACATAAAGCCTGTCCATCCGAAGGTTTCCGACAGCACCGATCCTTTACATGCGGCCCGCGCTGCAGAAACGACCTCGCTGTGGCGTCTTGCAGCCAGATAGGCTCGACAGCATTACAATTCGGTATATTTTTTGGCACTGCCTCTGGATTTTTCCACAGGGTATTTAAGAGCATTCCGCGCCATTTTCTCCAGCACGATCTGCTTCACGTCAAAACCGTATCGATCAGCCAGCAAAAAGGCAAAGGCCAGGACATCGGCCAGTTCTTCAGCCACCCGGTCAACATCAGCCTGCTCGGGATTCTTCCACAGATAGACTTCCAGCAGTTCTCCAGCCTCAACATTCAACGCCAATGCCAGATCCTTGGCGTTATGAAATTGCGCCCAATCTCGCTCATCGCGAAAATGACGCAGGGTTTCGATGATTTCTTTGATTTCGCTCAAAACACCGCCTTTCCAATCAGCAAGAATGATCTATTAAAATGTATATGAATCTATAGGATAACTTATTGCCCTCACATTGCAAAACGGAGTACATTGGTTTATTTTAAAATGCATGCAATAAATTCCTTGCCTGTCAATACTTAATCAAATCGGGCTAATGCAAACTAAATGATCAACAAATCCATGCGTGATCCGGATTTTCTCAATGCCATCATTGAGAATGTCGGTGCACTGGTCGTCGTATTAAATCATGAAGGTCGCATTCATCGTTTCAATTCCGCATGCGAAAAATTGAGCGGCTTCACATTTGATGAAGTCGTTGGAAAATTTCTCTGGGATACGGTGTTGCCTGCTGAAAGCGCGCAAACCATCCGTCAGGAAGCATTCGAATTCGTGACAAAAAATCCACAAGTTTCCGTCAGTCAATACACCAATCACTGGCGCACCAAATCGGGGGAATTGCGGCTGATCGAATGGACCAACACATTGCTGCGCGATGCGGAAGGACATACCGAATTCATGATCAGTATCGGTATGGACATTACCGAACGCAAGCAGATGGAAGAAAATTTGCGCAAGAGCGAAGAACGCCTGCACATGGCAGTGAGCGCTGTCAACGATGGTATCTGGGATTGGAATCCCATGACCCACGAATGCTATCTGTCGCCACGCTGGAAGGAAATCCTGGGTTATACCGACGAGGAATTACCAAATAACGACAGCTCTTTTTTCACTCGACTGCATCCCGATGACAGAGCTGCTGTCGACCAGGCCGTCACCAATCATTTGGTTCATCATCTACCCTATCATGTCGAAACACGGCTGCGCCACAAGGATGGCAGTTATCGCTGGATTTTGTCGCGTGGCCAAGTTGTGCATGATGAAAATGGACAACCCGTGCGCATGGTGGGTTCGATTACCGATATTTCCGACCGCAAGCAAGCCGAAGAAAATCTCCGAGCACTGAATGAAGAACTCGAATCCCGTGTCAAACACCGCACAGCCGAATTAACTGAAGCACGCGATCAGGCAGAGCGCGCCAGCCGGGCCAAAAGTGAATTTCTGTCACGCATGAGTCATGAGTTGCGTACACCGATGAATGCCATCCTGGGATTTTCGCATTTACTGGAGTTTCAGGATCTACCGTCAAAACAGCTCGCCTACGTGCAGGAAATTCACCGTGCGGGCGATTATCTGCTGGATCTCATCAACGAGCTGCTAGATCTGGCGCGTATCGAAGCCGGCAAGATGTCCATTCTGCTCCAGGCGGTGGAAGTCAATCACGCCGTCAGCACCGCCATCGAGATCGTGCGGCCGCTGTGTGGCAAGCGACAGATTCGCTTGATCAATCGATGCGATGAGCCCGGTTCGGTTTTAGCCGATCCGACACGGTTGCGGCAAATTCTGGTGAACCTGCTGTCGAATGCCATCAAATACAATCGTCAGGAGGGAAGCATCGAAGTCGCATGCCAGCGAATGGAAAAAAATCTGCTTCGATTATCGGTTACGGACACCGGCCGGGGCATTCCGATAGACAAACAAATCGACCTGTTCAAACCTTTCGAGCGACTGGGCGCCGAACTCACCGAAGTGGAAGGAACGGGAATCGGACTGGCCATCTCCAAACAGGTTGCGGAATTAATGGGCGCCAAACTTGGCTTCATCAGCGAACCGGAAAAAGGATCCACTTTTTGGATCGATTTATCTCTGGCACCCCCAAAAACCCAGTCCGATGTGCTGCCACTGCAACGCAAAAAAGCACAGACAATCCATCACAACCATCTGGTTCTATATATCGAGGATAATGCAGCCAACCTGCGCGTTGTTGAGGCCATGTTTCAACACATGCCGCACCTGAAGCTGATCTCGGCGCCACGAGGCGAATTCGGACTGGAACTGGCGCGGCGCTACAAACCGGATATCATTTTGCTCGATATTCATCTGCCGGGGATCGATGGCTATGCGGTACTGGAAACACTCAAAAACGATCCGATCACTTGTGACATTCCGGTTTTCGCCCTATCGGCTGACGCCATGACCGTGGATATCGAACGCGGACTGCGCGCCGGTTTTGTCAAATATCTGACCAAACCGGTAAAAATGAACGTGCTGCAAGATGCGATCGGCAGCTATCTGAATGGCACCAATCTGAGCGCGTAAATTTTCAACTGCGAAAAGCCCTTCCGCACCGCATACTTCGTCAATTCGTGCCCGTGTTTGCTGCCATTCTGGGTTATGATGGCGAACGATCCAGCACAGGAGCATGTCATGCAGAATCTTTCCATGAGTCAATCCGGCATCACGTTGCTGATGTCCATCGAATCATTCCGGGGTACTCCCTATGACGATCAAAACGGTAAAGCGATTACGAGCTGGGTCAAAGGCGCAACCATCGGTTATGGACACCTGATCAGTCAGGACGAATGGAACCGCGCAGGCAACGCATACGTCAAGGGTATTTCGCAGCAGCAAGCCGAAGCATTATTCCAGCAGGACCTAGCACCGTTTGTGCAGGGCGTCAGTACCAAACTGACGGCAGCCGTCTCGCAAAACCAGTTCGATGCATTGGTCATCCTGGCCTATAACATCGGTCTGGCCAACTTCTCAAACTCTTCCGTGCTCAAACTCGTCAACGATCCCCAAGCACAAACGAACTATCCTAGCCTCGAAGCCGCCTGGAAATCCTGGAACAAGTCGCAGGGTAAGGTCATGGAGGGCCTGAACAAGCGACGCAATGCGGAATGGAATATTTACGCACAAAATGTCTACGCCCGCTGGTAACCCAAATTGAATCGGCTGCAAAAAAAGTGTCACGTCTGGATGCTTGCCGTGTGCCTGCTGGCTTCGACACTGACCCATGCCATCGACAATCCCGATGCACCGGATCATGTCAGCGCATTCCAGCAACGTGCCCAAACCCATGAGCAGGGCATTGCACAAACGCCTCACACGACACAAAGCTATGGCGATGCCTACGCTGCCTATGAAGCTTTTCTCGACCAGGAGCTCAATGCCGCCTACACCCAGTTATTGTCGCACCTGAACGCCGAATCTGGAAAAGCACTGAAACAGGCGCAACGCCAATGGCTCAACTATCGCGATCAGGAATTCGAATGGATTGCACGCAACTGGACCCAGGAAAATTTCGGCAGCTCGACCATCATCTCGCGTGGCGATTTCCGTACCAAGATCATCAGGGATAGAGTGATAACACTGCTGCACTATCTAGGAAATTATTGAATCAAGCGATATAAGACGCATTGCACGGTAAGCCCCACAATGGTTTGAAGTCGCGCATTATCACAAACGGCATCCACAATCAGATGTTGTTTTGGTTAACCTCGTGATAATCTGCATTCCGCCATGCGTAAAAATCGGCAGGCTGGTTCCCACTCCGCAGCACCTTGCGCTGAAAAGGAAAATGACATGGACAAATTGGGACTTCCCATTGTTTTATTGGCGGCATTATGGGGCGCCGTCAACACGACACTCAGTTTCTTTCAGACCATCAACGCCCGGCGTGACATGATGTTCGATCTGATCGATAAATGTGGCTATTGCCCCGGGCAAACGCTCGGTCCAATCGAAATTTATTTAACCAATCTGCTGCCGCTATCCCTCGGCAATATCATTTTCCTTACCTTGATCAGTTACGTGATTCTCTCCATACCGCGCCACATGAAAATCGAAGACATCGCTGAAGCCAAACGGCTGAAAACCGCTTGCGTCGTGATCGCCATACTGCCGATTTTTGGAGCGATTTCATTTGCGGTAGGTGGAATATTCGATATGGTCATGCTGATTCGATCACTCAAATGAAAAGTCATTTCCTGGGCAAAATACTTGTGCTTATGGCTTTGGTGGCCGGGTTGGCCTTGAGCGGCTGCGCCGTCATGGACAAGAACATCCCGGGCTGGGCGCAGTATCGCACCTCGGATCAATCCCATGAACTTCGACTGGCGTCCAGCAGCACTGGCACGGGTGAACCTGTTCTACTGATCCACGGCTTTGGCGCCAGCAGCTATAGCTGGCGGCATATCATCGAGCCACTGGCGCAGAAGTACCAAGTCATCACCATTGATCTGAAAGGTTTTGGCGACTCCCCCAAACCCCGCGATGAGGCCTATTCTGTTTACGAACAGGCCAGATTGGTTCGTAACTTCATTCTCGAAAATGATCTCAAGAATCTCCATATCGTTGGCCATTCCTATGGCGGTGGCGTGGCGCTGGCCGTGTCCATCTATCTGGCGGCATCTCACCCGGATGTACAGAAAAGCCTGGTGCTGATGGACAATATCGCCTATCCACAAGAATTGCCGGAATTCGTCAAAGTTCTCGCCACCCCGGTTCTCGGCCCGTTGCTCATTCACACGCTTCCCGACACCCTTCAGGTCAAGGCGCTGCTAAAAAAGGTCTATTTCGATGACGAGCTGATTCCTCAAAGCGCCATCGACCATTACGCCGCCAATCTGGCCAAACCCAACGCCAAGTACGCCACGCTCACCACGGCGCGGCAAATCCTGCCTGCTGATTTGCAGGAATTTTCAAATAACTACGCCAACCTGAAAATTCCAACCCTGATCGTCTGGAGCCGAGAAGACGAAATCGTGCCCGTAGCCATCGGACAGCGGCTACATGAAGACCTGCCCAATTCCAAACTCGTCGTCCTGAGCGATGTTGGTCATGCCGTACAAGAAGAAAAACCGGCACTGCTGTTACCGCATTTGCGCAGTTTTCTTGAAGCGGAATCGAACCGCGCTGCAGTCAGCCCATAAATAATGATCATGCTGGAAATCGACAAAATCTGTCGCATGTGCTGTTCTGCAAAAAACGATCTGGACAAAAGAATCGGCAATCGGTGTGTTGCTACTACCTGCCGTTGCTGGCATTGAAGCGGAATGCCCGGAGTATCAGGTCATTTACAAGCTAAGCCGGCTGTAAAGCGGTATCGGCTTGAATGAATTTCCGACCGCTCGCCTCTCAGCCACGAAATGCTGCTTCGATGGCGGCAATGTCGATTTTCTTCATCGTCATCATCGCGTCGAATGCCCGTTTGGCCGCTACGCGATCCGAACTGGTGAATGCTTTCGTCAGGGCAACTGGCGTGATCTGCCAGGAAATACCCCACTTGTCCTTGCACCAGCCGCACTCGCTCTCCTGACCGCCGTTGCCGACGATTGCGCTCCAATAGCGGTCCGTTTCACTTTGATCTTCGGTCGCTACCTGAAACGAAAACGCTTCGCTATGCGTGAACGCCGGTCCGCCGTTGAGTCCGAGGCACGGGATACCCATGACGGTAAACTCGACCGTCAACACATTACCTTCTTTCCCCGACGGATAATCCCCGGGCGCACGATGCACCGCGCCAACCGATGAATCGGGAAAAGTCTGAGCATAAAATCGCGCCGCACCCTCGGCGTCGTTGTCGTACCAGAGGCAGATCGTGTTCTTTGCAGTCTTGGTCATGTTCTATCTCCTTTGGGTTGTGGGGTTACACGGTTCCGCACGGCTTTGATGTGTTTCGCATTACGGTATAACGTGAAGGTCAAAAGCGCTTGCAGGCACTCCGAACGCAAGATTAATTAATGGATACATTCTCCCACCGCAATCTTCGAATTTCGGCAAGGGATGCCTGTCGTTCGTGTTTGTAATCGAAACTCTCGTCTAGCATCGCAACATACCTAGAACGGCCAAGTGACCACTTGTAGCTATTGCCATCAGAGTCCACGAAAAAGTCACCGACTGCGTAATCGGGAACTGAATGAGCAATGTACACGAAAGCCGTTGATAGTACCCGTAAGAGCAGCTCATTTAAGCGTGAAACTTCTTCTGGCGTTTCATCACCATGTGTACGTCCGCTCTCGACTTGAGTAAGTCGATCTTTCAATTGACTGAATGTAAGATGAACGTAATTTGACGTAGCGCCATAAACACGCCCTGTTTCTTCGAGGAACGTAGCGCGCTCGGCCACAGGAAGCAACGAGAGATCTATGTTGTTCTTGATCGAAATGTTCGGCGAATTGAGTTGCTCCCGAAATGCGGCGAGCTTCTCTTCGGCAGGCAGGCGATAGTTCTGTTGTTGAATGAAGCATAACTTCAGTGAAAGCTCGAGTAGGAATCGCAGCTCGCGGAAACAAACATTGTGAATCCCTTCTCGGACCATAAACGGAATAGCGACAGCACTTTCAAAATAGTCTTCGGCCACGTATGCAAGAAAGTGACAATCAGAAAATTCCGGATCGCGGGCAGTGTCGCTCGCCAAGAACATCACACCACGCAGGAAGTCCATGCAGAGTAATTCCGTATGCGCAACTTCGTTGGCGACAGCGGGTGGAACTTTTTGGCTCGGGATCAACTTTGCCCTCCTAATTACAATTAAACTTCCTAAATGACGTGATCTATTTCGTCAAGGGAAATAGCTAAACCGGTAACATGCATTCAATCTCCTTATAGATTGTCACCACTCTGAGTTTCATCGTCCGAAAGTTTTAGGTCCATATCTAAAAACTCTATCCTCGCAAAGCATACCCCTCAACCACCGCTTCATGCAATGAATCGAATCAACACCCACCATACCCCAGCAAACCCCTTGAAAAACGGTTAGAATGTGCGCCCTTTCTTGCAATAATCTTCCCTAGGATTCGCTTTGATTACAACCGCCAATATCACCATGCAATTCGGCGCCAAGCCGCTGTTTGAAAATGTTTCCGTTAAATTCGGCGGAGGTAACCGCTACGGGTTGATCGGCGCAAATGGTTGCGGCAAGTCGACGTTCATGAAGATTCTCGGCGGTGATCTGGAGCCGACTTCCGGCAATGTCTCGGTCGACAGCGGCGAACGGGTCGGCAAACTGCGCCAGGATCAATTCGCGTTTGAAGATTGTCTGGTAATCGATACGGTGATGATGGGACACGCAGACTTATGGCGCATCAAGCAGGAGCGCGACGCCATTTACGCCAATCTGGATGCTACTGAAGACGATTACATGCGTGCCGCCGAATTGGAATCCGAGTTCGCCGAGTTAGATGGTTATTCCGCGGAAGCGCGCGCCGGAGAGTTGTTGCTCGGTGTCGGCATCCCGACTGCCCAGCACCAGGGATTGATGAGCGCCATCGCGCCGGGTTACAAACTGCGTGTGTTGCTGGCGCAGGCGTTGTTTTCCAACCCCGACATCCTGCTGCTGGACGAGCCGACCAATAACCTCGACATCAATACCATCCGCTGGCTGGAGGATGTGATCAACACCAGCAAGAACACCATTATCATCATCTCGCACGATCGGCATTTCTTGAACAGCGTGTGCACGCACATGGCCGATCTGGATTACGGTGAACTACGCATCTATCCCGGCAACTACGACGAGTACATGACCGCTTCGACTCAGGCGCGCGAACGCATGCTGGCCGACAACGCCAAGAAGAAAGCGCAGATCGCCGACTTGCAATCGTTTGTCAGCCGATTTTCCGCCAACGCATCCAAAGCCCGGCAGGCCACCAGCCGCGCGCGGCAAATCGAGAAAATCAAGCTGGAAGACGTCAAACCGTCCAGCCGCCAGTACCCTTTCATCCGCTTTGAATTTCACGACAAGGAAAAACTGCATCGCCTGGCTGTTTCCAGCCTGAGCATCGGCAAGCACTTTCCCGGCATGGATAAGCCACTGTTCAAGGATTTGAGTTTGAGCATCGAAGCCGGTGAGAAAGTCGCCATCATCGGCCCGAACGGTATCGGCAAGACCACGCTGCTGCGTTGCCTGGCCGGTGACCTTGCAGTGGATTCCGGCGAGATCAAATGGGCCGAGAAAGCCCGTCCCGGCTTTTTCCCGCAGGACCATGCGGCCGATTTCGCGCAAGAAATGTCATTGATGGAATGGATGGATCAGTGGCGGCGAGGCAGCGACGACGATCAAACGATACGCGGTACACTCGGCCGATTATTGTTTTCTGGTGATGACATCAAAAAATCCACGAAAGTCATTTCCGGGGGAGAACAAGGCCGCATGCTGTTTGGCAAGCTGATCCTGCAGAAACCGAATGTATTGCTGATGGACGAGCCGACCAATCACCTCGACATGGAATCCATCGAATCGCTGAATAGCGCGTTGGAACGATATACCGGCACGCTGATTTTCATCTCCCACGACCGCGAATTCGTCTCCTCGCTGGCTACCCGCATTCTCGAAATGACGCCGGAAGGTATCAATGACTTTAAAGGCAATTATGACGATTACCTGCGCTTCCAGGGCATTGAACTATAATCATCTGACGACTAGGTATCATGACTGAGAAAGAATTCAAATTATTGGGCATGGATGTTGAAAAAGGCCGCTGGATACTGGTCGTGATCGGATTATTGATCAATGTTTGCTTAGGGTCGATATACGCCTTCAGCATTTTCAGAAAACCGCTGGAGTCGTTATGGGGAATCACGTCGAGCCAAAGCGGGTATCCCTTCATGGTTTTCCTAGCAGTATTTGCTTTGACGATGCCGATCGCAGGAAATTTAATGGCCAAATGGGGTCCCAGATATACCGCTCTGCTGGGCGGTTTATTGGTCGGGGGAGGGTGGATGGCCGCCAGTTTCTCTGCGGATATTACGACCCTGACCCTTTTATATGGCGTAATAGGTGGAGCTGGGACTGGCATCGTCTATGGATGCCCCATTGCGGTCGTAGCCAAATGGTTCCCGCAAAAAAGTGGGTTGGCCATTGGCCTGACCGTGATGGGTTTTGGCATATCCGCTCTGGCCGTGGCTCCATTCCTGAAAGCAATGATCAATAACCCCGACATTGGAATCCTGAACACATTTCTTTATTCCGGCATGGTCTTTCTTGCGCTGATAACGCTGCTGGCACAGTTCTTGAGTTTTCCACCCGCCAACTGGCAGCCCGCGGGAATCAACTCCGAAATGGTCACGGTCGCTGCGACACCGGCAGCATCCAGCTTGAGCCGGCAAGAAATGCTGAAGACACGTCATTTCTATGCATTATGGACGACCTACACGATCGGATGCCTGGCGGGGCTCATGGCCATCGGCATTGCATCCCCCATGGGGACGGAAGTAGCCAAGCTGGATGCGGACATGGCAACGCTTGCCGTTTCATTGTTCGCCATATTCAATGGATTGGGACGGCCCCTGTTTGGAACCATCACCGACAAGCTTGGCCCGCGGCATACCGCCATGGCTTCATTTACGATGATACTGAGCGTGTCTTTGCTGGTATTTTTCTTCGGGCACGGCAACGCCGTGCTGTACTTATTCACCTTCTGCATATTATGGATGTGCCTGGGAGGATGGCTGGCGCTAGCACCTACATCGACGGGAATTTTCTTCGGAAAAAAACATTACGCGCAAAACTATGGGCTTGTCTATACTGCCTATGGCGCTGGCGCCATCCTGGGAACCTTGATATCCGGAAACATCAAGGATATGACCGGCAGCTATCTGGACGTATTTCCCATCGTTGCCACACTGGCTACGGTCGGCATAATTGTCGCCGCCATTGGACTAAAACCTGAAAAAGTTGTGAAAACGGGTTAAATCCGGGTTTCAATCCCGCCCGGCTTTGAGGGCGGGGTGCTACGACGTTTTATAACCGCGCCGAAACCATCGGCTGGCATGTTGATTCCCTCTAATCCTTCATATCGAAAGCTTGACGATGCTTCCTGTGATCGCAACACGACATCACATTGGCATCCGAGTTTTTACCGGCTAATCGGCTTGTAGCGAATCCGTTTCGGTTTGGCACCTTCTTCACCCAAGCGTTTTTTCTTGTCGGCTTCGTATTCCTGATAGTTACCGCTGAAGAAAGTCCACTGCGATTCACCTTCGGCGGCGAGAATATGTGTGGCGATACGATCTAATAACCAGCGGTCGTGCGAGATCACCAGCACGCAACCGGCAAATTCCTGCAGCGCATCTTCCAGCGCACGTAGCGTTTCCACGTCGAGATCGTTGGATGGTTCGTCGAGCAGTAGCACATTGCCACCGGCAATCAATGTTTGCGCCAGATGCAGACGACCGCGTTCACCACCGGAAAGCTGACCGACATTTTTTTGCTGGTCGCTGCCCTTGAAGTTGAAACGACCAAGATAGGCACGAGCCGGCGTGGTGTACTTGCCGACCACGAGGTTGTCGTTGCCACCGGAAATGGCGTCGAACACGGTTTTATTGTTCTCTAGCGTGTCACGCGCCTGATCGACATGCGCGATTTGGACCGTGGGCCCGATCTTGACGTCCCCAGAATCCGCTTGTTCCTTGCCATTGATCAGCTTGAACAGCGTCGACTTACCGGCACCGTTGGGACCGATGATACCGACGATTGCACCCGGTGGAACCTTGAAGCTCAGATTATCGATCAGCAGACGATCTCCAAAGGATTTCGATACGCCGTCGAATTCGATCACTTCGTTGCCCAGACGCTCGCCCACGGGAATGAAAATTTCCTGGGTTTCATTGCGTTTCTGATATTCTTGCGAGTTCAGTTCCTCGAAGCGGGCAAGACGCGCCTTTGATTTGGCCTGACGGCCTTTGGGATTTTGCCGCACCCATTCCAGTTCCTGTTTCATGGCCTTCATGTGTGCATCGACCTGCTTCTGCTCCTGCTCCAGTCGTGCTTCCTTTTGTTCCAGCCAACTGGAATAATTGCCCTTCCAAGGAATGCCATGGCCACGGTCAAGTTCCAGAATCCATTCAGCGGCATTGTCGAGAAAGTAGCGATCATGCGTTACTGCCACGACCGTACCGGGAAAGCGTACCAGAAACTGCTCCAGCCACTCCACCGATTCCGCATCCAGATGGTTGGTCGGTTCGTCCAGCAGCAGCATGTCCGGCTTTTCCAGCAGCAGCTTGCACAGCGCCACGCGACGCTTTTCACCCCCAGACAGATTTTTAATCTCGGCTTCCCATGGCGGCAGACGCAGCGCATCGGCTGCGATTTCCATCTGATTGGCCGTATCGCTGCCACTGGTAGCGATGATTGCTTCCAACCGTGCCTGTTCCTCGGCCAGCGCATCGAAATCGGCACCTTCTTCGGCGTAAGCGGCATACACTTCCTCGAGTTTTTTCTGCGCCTGCATCACTTCACCCATGGCTTCCTCCACCTCCTGGCGCACGGTATGTTCCAGATTCAGTTGCGGCTCCTGCGGCAGATAACCCACGCGGATATTCGGCAAACGCTGCACTTCACCATCAAACTCCTTGTCTACACCGGCCATGATGCGCAACACAGTCGATTTGCCGGAACCATTCAGCCCGAGCAGGCCAATTTTTGCGCCGGGGAAAAAACTGAGCGAAATGTCTTTGATGATCTGACGCTTGGGAGGAACCATTTTGCTCACACGGAGCATTGACATTACATATTGAGCCATGAATTTAGAGTAGTTTATGTTGGATTGGAAAAAGGATTATCGGGTGAGACAAAATGAAGCCAGTTTAACGCACCGAGCTTATGGCAGCAATGAAGCAGGATGCAAAATCATGCCTCAGATGTCAATGCGCTGGATGGACACAAATTTGTTGCGACCATCGAACACCAGCTCGAATGTGCCATACACCCCTTGACTCTGTACGACAGTACGCAACACATTGGCCGGAAAGCGAATGATGCGTCCGTCAGTGGCTTCCGCCACGACGGTGTCGACTTCCCCCTGATAATACGCGACCAGCCGGTGGGCCGGAATATTCAGTTTGACCTGTACGCGCTGATGTTTCACCCCCGCACTCCTGTCAGAATCGTTCAGCCGCTGTCAGGTAGCGCCACTGTCCCTCGGGCAAGTCGCCCAGCCTGACCTGGCCGATACGCACGCGCTTCAAACCGGTCACTTTCAGATTAACCAGTTCGCACATGCGGCGGATCTGGCGCTTCTTGCCTTCACGCAAAATGAAACGCAACTGGTCCTGATTCAGCCAATTCACTTTCGCCGGTTTCAACGGCTGACCATCCAGACTCAGGCCGTGATTCAGCAAGGCCAGTTTGGCCTTGGGCAATGTTCCCGAAACCCGCACCAGATATTCTTTTTCGATGGTGGAATCGTCACCGATCAGTTGCCGGGCGATCCGTCCATCCTGCGTCAGTATCAGCAAACCCTGTGAATCGATATCCAGCCGTCCCGCAGGCGCCAGATTTTTCAAATGCATTGGCTGAAAGCGCTTTTCCGATGACTGATCCCGACCACAATACTGGTTCTCCGGTTTGATCAACACGACCGCTGGCTGATAACCCGGCTCCGGCTGCCCGGATACATAACCGACGGGCTTGTTCAACAAAATCGTCACCTGCTGCGATTGCTGCACTTGTGCTGCCTTGTTCAAGGTGATTTTTTGGTTCGGAAAAATTTTGGTACCCAGCTCGGAAATCCGTTCGCCGTCGACAAACACCCAACCGAGTTCGATAAATCGATCGGCCTCGCGGCGCGAGCAGATTCCTTGCTCCGACATCAGTTTGGATAAGCGGATTTTTTCCATGAGACGCTATAATAGGGGCAAAAAAGGAATGAAAAGTTGGTTTTACCGGCATTATAAAGGTAATCGCTCGAACATTTTTACATTTCATCGCTAGGATTATTCATGGAAACTCTCACAGCAATACTGGAAAAAGCGCAGCAGCGTGCGCAAGAACTCGGACTTCCCTACAAAGGCGCCTTGCTTCCAATGGAAGCATATCGTGTGCTACAGGAGCATGCGCAGGCACAACTGATCGATGTACGGTCACGTGCTGAACTGGATTGGGTTGGGCGTATCCCCGGCGCGACAGAAATTGAGTTGCGCTCGTACCCCGGCATGCAACCCAATCCTCGATTTCTCGATCAATTGGCCTCACAAGTCGACAAAAATCTGCCCGTACTGTTCATTTGCCGCAGTGGTGCTCGCTCGAATCAGGCGGCGGCCATGGCTACGGATATGGATTTTGCCGAATGTTATAACGTCCTCGAAGGTTTCGAGGGTGATCGGGATGAAAGCGGCCAGAGAGGCAAGGCCTCCGGTTGGAAAGCGGCAGGTCTGCCATGGGAGCAGAGCTAAATAGCAGCGTGATTGCAAACGAGTAGAAAAAAGAGACGGTATGACCGTCTCTTACATGAAATTTCCTGAATTAATTTGCGAAAATGAAATCGTCCAAGCCCAAAGTTGTACCCACAACCTTGATGGCCATATCGACATCGCCACTACCGTTGCCGTCGTAGTCCACCTCGACGAATTGGGTGACTCCGTCACTGGTTACCCGAATCTCCGTAATTCCAGTACCCGTAAAAGCGCTGTTACCGAGAAAAGCACGAGTAGCCGTTATATTCCACGATTGCAGACTGATGAGATCCTCTGCACCGTCGAAATCGAGAATTTGATCGGGAGCCAAGACAGAAGAATCAAACTCCCCGGAAAAAGCAAACAAATCCGCTCCGGCTCCCCCAGACAATTGATCACTGGCCCACGATCCAGCCAGGCGGTCATCACCTATTCCACCTGTCAGTGTATCGTTTCCAAAACCGCCTTGAAGCTTATCGTTACCACTTCCGCCATCCAGACTATCACCTGCGGTATCAATGGGATCACTGAACAATAAATCGTTGCCACCCGCTCCAGACAAGCTATCACTGCCCTTGCTGGCATGCATCCAATTATCGCCTTCCGTCCCGATAATGACATCGTTGAAATTGGAACCATAGATTTGCTCGATATTGAGGATTGTATCGATTCCCGCACCCTTGGTATCTTGTGCGCCAATTAAACGCAAATCGAGCTGAACCCCTTGGCTTCCTCCCAAACTCCGATAATCGACCGTATCAATACCATCCCCGCCATTTACAACATCATTTCCAATTCCACCATTGTCAGGCGCTAGTCTGTCATTTCCGATACCACCGCTAAGGGTATCATTACCGCCTCCTCCTTCGAGGCTATCGAGGCCATCGCCGCCATCCAGATTATCGCTACCTTCACCGCCCGAAAGAACATTGGCGATACTTGAACCGATAATCGTGTCATTAAACTTGGTACCAATAACGTTTTCGACATTGATGATCGTATCTCTGCCAGCCCCGCGAGTATCCTGTGCCGTCAAAACGCGTAAATCCACTTTCACACCGCGAGTCGCACCGGATACACCATAATCGACAGTATCAAGACTATCGCCACCATCCATGAAATCAGCAGCGATCAATCCATTATCCGGGCGTAGCAGATCATCTCCGGTACCCCCAAACAGTCGGTCGTTACCTGACCCACCGTCCAGCAGGTCATTTCCGCCCAAGCCATTCAATGTATCTCTTCCAGTCCCACCGACCAGAGTATCGCTGCCATCAAGTCCCGTAATGATGTCATCACCTGCCAATCCATCGATCAGATCACCCAATAGATATTGCGCATTGATGATGTCATTCCCGTTGGTACCATAAGTATAAGTTGTTGCTTTTGCATTAATTGTCATTTTTATTTCCTCGTTATCAGAACGATATAATTTTTTGCCACCCCTTTGATGATTATTTTACTCTCTACTAAAACATAGATTATTTAATCATGATCAAATAACTCTGCATTACGGAGAAGCGAGGTCGAGCTTAGCGCTCGGAGAAAATACAAGGATCAATCAGAATGGTCTGTCCAGACGTTCCATTAGGTAGCACAGACAATCCTGACGAATGATGCGGATATCGCGCGTCAGCATAGCCGGCATGACGCGCCGCCTGGTCAATAACTGGCCATCCTGATTTTCAAAATAGTGGTCACCGACATCCAGAGCTTCATCGTTACGCACATGCAAAGGCATAGTGTCGCCGGCTGCAATCGTTCCCAACTGCGTTCCTGGATCCAGCAAGCGAAAATTGTAATAGTCGATTTGCTCGATCAGGCAAAGATCCGCCGCTGGATCACCGATGCTCAAGCTGACCCTTTCCGGGACTTTGACGACGGCTACCGACTGAAATAACTCCAAATCCTGACTTGCCACCGGATGGACCGGAAAATCCGACAGATGCAGCGCACCTTCGACAAACAAAGCAGCATGCTCCACACCACCCATTCCGCCCGGCTTGCCACACTCCAGCGTAACGGCGGGACAAAGCTGCGCGAACGCTTCCGACTGAACGCCCTTGGGATGGGTGAAATAGACGACGATACGCGAAAACATCGTGGCCAGATGCAGAAAAGGCTCATCCAGACGATTGAGACAGGCATAGTGGGGATTCAAGCCGGTATTGTTGTGAATGTCGATGCTGGCAAAAACACCGCGCTTGGACATGATGGCAATTACGGACTGCATCATGCGATGCTCTTCCGTAACAAGCGAATCCGCATCCCAAGACCACACACGATTGTAATCCACCTGACCTGGCAGGCGCCGCACCCCCGCCCCCGCGGCCTCGACGTTGCCGACAAACAATGACAACGCCCGGGGCAAGGGTTGATGCTGATATTTACGTAACACGGCCTGCATCGCCTTCAGGCCGGTATCTTCATTGCCATGCAGCAGAATCGATACAAACAGTGGCACTTCGCGCCTGCCAGGCAAATGTATCAGGGTCGGACCTGGCAAGATAGTATGTAATTCGCTGGCTTCGACATGCAGGAATTTTTCCGGCAAATGATCCCATTCCGTGAGCATGCTTACAGCTCCCACTCATGCACCGGGGCGCCACTGCGTTGTCTTTCGAGATAGGCTGCAACCAGATGCAAACCGTCGCACCGATACTTTTCACGGTAAGCCCGCTGCCATGACGCACCGGTTTGTCCGCATTTGATCCGGGACTCCAGGATGCCGAGATACAGATCGCTGTCATTTCCATCGATTCCCAGTGTATTCAAACCTTGTCGCGCCATCGGCAAAATAGTCTCCAATAACAGTGTACGCGCCTCGCTGGTACTGCCATCGAGCCAGACAAGCTGCGATTGCAGCCCATCACGTGCAGCACGGTAGAAATTGTCGCGGGCGTCGTCAAAACTAAAAACCGATTCCGGCGCCTCGGGCAAATCGGAGAGATAGCGAGCCACACCATAGAACAAGGCAGCATTGGCGATCATGTCGGTAATCGTCGGACCGGCTGGCAACACACGCTGCTCGATACGCAAGTGCGGCGTGCCATCGGAATCGAAACCGACCAGCGGTCGAATCCAGCGCCAGATGGTTCCATTATGCAATCTGAGGTGCGCAAATTGCTGTGGTGCGACATCCATCAGAATGGGTAGTAACACCGCATGATGAGCCAGATTATCCGCAAAGCATTCAAACAGCGACTCACGCGCATAGCCGCAACCAAAGCTGACCCGGTGACGCGCCAGTTGCTGTTGATCATCAATCTCGACCGATTGCTCGAACAGCGGAATGCGCGTTTCATCCCACAAATCCGTGCCAAATAGCAGTGGCGAATTTCCTGCCACCGCAACCAGCGGCCCGGCTGCGATGATCGACGCATTGAAGTAGCGAACTGCATCGCCTTGCGCACTTTGCAAATGCACCTGGAATGACGTGGTGGCTGCTTCCAGCATCACATCGGGATGATCGAGATCCAGCAGCTCACGCCTATCGATATGAATGTGCAGTGGTCTCCCACAACGCCGCTTCAACACCTGCTCGTTCAAAGCACGATAACGCTTGAGATCGGACATATTGGCCAGGCACAGATCGGATTGCCGCACGGTCGGCAGGATGCCGATCATCATCAGTACACTATCCATGCCATGTGCCACCTCCTGGCACGCTTGCCAGTTATGATTCAATTCAAGCGACATGGCCGACAACGCATCTCCCCTGAGCGGCATTGGTGCACCATTCAACTCGACATTGAAACGCGAAAGCTCATGCACGACCAGTGGATTGTTCAGGCAATCAAGAAACCGCTGATTGATTGGCGATGGAAAATAATTATGATCTACTAGCCAGGACTCGAGTTCGTAACCGCCAACCTCACCCTTGCAAGAAAAACAGCCTGCGGCAAGCTGCTCGCCCAGAAGCTCGGTTTCCGTCTTCAAACGGTATTGATATTCCTTGAAAATCTCATCGTTGAATTTCGTCTGATTGATTTCTTGGCCCATTTCCATCACCCGAATCGTTATGCGAACTCGTTTGTAGCCACACCTCAATGCGCTCTAATTAGGGACGCACAGGAAGACCGGAAGGTTCAAATTATCCAATCAATCTGTAAACGCAGGGAACCCATATCAAGCCATTCTGCTGCTTTGGCAGCGTATCATCACAGCAATAATACCCAGTCCAAGCAACATGAGCACTGCTGCTACCGGCTCAGGTACAGGGGTAAGTATGTAGGCGCGCGTTCTGCCATCGATGCTGTTGACGGCGGTGCCTGTGATCCAACCGTTGTCGTTAATACCGGCCGCATCGCGCAAATACCAGCCGGCATTGACTGTGGTCGTATCGAGAAATTCATTCAAATTACTACCAGTACCATGATCCCACAGCCAGGCAGCAAAATCCCGCGTCCCCACGACTTGCCCATTATTATTGATGTCCGCAGCAAAGCCTTGCCCGAGATCAGTTACAGAAGCACCATTCCACAGGATGACATGCTGAATTCCACTGGAATCCACTTCGATGCCGCCGATGACTTGCTGTCTGTTATTGATATCGCTTGCAAAGCTGAAATGCGATGGCCCGGCGAGTGCGCCCAAATCGGTTAGAGATGTACCATCCCACAAGGTAGCATGGGAAATCTCATCCCCGGAAAGTCTGCTTTCGCCAACAATCTGGCCGGCGTCGTTGATACCGTATGCAAAACTGGATGTTCCACCCAGTGTGCCCAGATCGATAGCGTCGTCTCCCTGCCACAAGGTAGCATGAATGGTGGCGTTATCACTCGCACTACTGTTACCAACCACACTCCCAGCATTATTGATCGCGTTGGCCCAACTGGCACCACCGTCAAGCGGTTTCAGAAATGCAGGCAGGTGAACGCCATCCGACAATAGGGCACGCGTATCTCCCGATGACGGGGCACCATGACCCCAACCAACGACTTGTCCGCTATCATTGATATCGGTTGCCTGGCTAACTGCTCCATTCAGGGGATGTAAATCGATCGGAAACCGACCATCCCATTTGACAGCATGGTCATATTCCGGACCGGGAGTATAGCCGGCAACTTGCCCGAAATTATTGATAGCCGAAGCTATGCCATAGGGCCCGCCCAGTGTATCGAGCACAGTAAATTTGTATGTGCTTGCAGACACCGCACCGCTCATTAGGGAAATGGCGAATACGCACAACAACAGCGAAACAGCAAAAATGCTGCCTTTCGATGATGTCATGCCTGTCTGCCGACAGGTTCGATTCCGGTATTGAAGAATAATTTCCTGATGATATAAAACGGCGCTCACATTTGCTCCTTGGGGCTATGCCATCGAATGGATTCGTTCAGCAGGCTTTTCGACAGGTTGAATTCAAACGGGCTTTGATCAATTTGACGCCTATTCAATACTCAAACGATCGAAGCGCCATTGAGCCGGATCAATGTTTACGAATTTAGAATGGCACGCTACTCAAATTATTGGAACTCCGTTGTAGTGCTCAATCGTCGGTGCTACTGCGACTGTCTACCTTTTTAACAAGCTGCAATGCAGCCGGTATTAAATGGAAAATGAACCACGCTCTACTGACTGTCGATACTAATCACAGCATGGACTTATGCTTCTGACCAGGCAATCACTCCCGTATACGCCGTCGCCAGGATGACGAGACCAAAGACAATGCGATACCACGCAAACACCGTAAAATCGTGCTGGCTGATGAAGCGCAGCAGCCCACGAACGGCCAGCAAGGCACTTAAAAAAGCCGAGATAAAGCCGACGGCAAACATGCCCAAATCGTCCGCATGCAAAAACTCGCGGTGCTTGTAGACATCGTAAAACGTGGCAGCAAACATGATCGGTATCGCCAGGAAAAACGAAAACTCCGTGGCCGCCTTGCGCGACAGTCCGAAAAACAGACCGCCGATAATCGTGGCACCGGAGCGTGAAGTACCTGGAATCAGTGCCAGACATTGCGCCAAGCCCACTTTCAGAGCGTGTTTCCAGTTCATGTCATCGACCTGCTCGACTTCGATGACATGTTGCCGGCGTTCCGCCCATAAAATCAACAATCCGCCGATAATCAGCGCCAGAGCAACCGGTACCGGATGAAATAGGTAAAGCTTGATAGTTTTGATGAATAGCAATCCCATGATTGCTGCGGGCAGAAAGGCAATCAGCAGATTGATGATAAAACGGTGAGCGGCAGCACTGGAACCGATACCGCGCACAACATCGAAAATCCTGCCGCGATATTCCCAGCACACCGCCAGGATGGCACCGAGCTGAATTGCAATGGTGAATACCATGCCACGTTCATCGTTGAAATCGAGTAAATCGCCAACCAGAATCAAATGACCGGTGGACGACACCGGCAGGAACTCGGTTAATCCTTCCACTATTCCCAGGATTAACGCTTTCAACAATAAAATGATATCCATCACACTGCCAGTATGCCTTAATTAAATGTTTGTAAGTGCGGTTACAACTTGCTGTAGATCTCCGCGCCTTTTTCCTTGAATTCCGCCGATTTCTGCGCCATACCCACAGACAACGCTTCAGCTTCTGCCACGCCCTGATTGGCGGCATAGTCACGTACATCTTGGGTGATTTTCATCGAACAGAAATGTGGACCACACATGGAACAGAAATGCGCCACCTTGGCACCTTCCTGCGGCAGGGTTTCGTCGTGGAATTGCTGTGCCTTGTCGGGATCGAGACTCAGATTGAACTGATCCTCCCAGCGGAACTCGAAGCGCGCCTTGGACAAGGCGTTATCGCGGATCTGTGCTCCGGGATGACCTTTGGCCAGATCAGCAGCATGCGCCGCAATCTTGTAAGTGATAATGCCATCCTTGACATCATCCTTGTCCGGCAGCCCGAGATGTTCCTTGGGTGTCACATAACATAGCATCGCCGTGCCGTACCAGCCGATCATCGCCGCACCGATCGCCGAGGTGATGTGATCATAGCCCGGTGCAATGTCGGTAGTCAGCGGCCCCAAGGTATAAAAAGGTGCTTCGTCGCAATGTTTCAACTGCAATTCCATGTTTTCCTTGATCAGGTGCATCGGCACGTGGCCCGGACCTTCGATCATCGTCTGCACATCGTGTTTCCACGCAATTTTCGTTAATTCACCCAGCGTTTTCAGCTCGGCAAACTGCGCTTCGTCGTTGGCGTCATAGATCGAACCGGGACGCAAACCGTCTCCAAGCGAGAAACTGACATCGTACGCCTTCATGATTTCGCAGATTTCCTCGAAATGCGTGTACAGGAAGCTTTCCTTGTGATGCGCCAAACACCATTTGGCCATGATCGAGCCACCGCGCGACACGATGCCGGTCATACGCTTCGCGGTCATCGGCACGTAGGCGAGACGCACTCCAGCGTGTATCGTGAAATAATCCACACCCTGTTCGGCCTGTTCGATCAAGGTGTCGCGGAAGATTTCCCAGGTCAGTTCTTCGGACTTGCCGTCGACTTTTTCCAGTGCCTGATAAATTGGCACCGTGCCGATCGGCACAGGGCTGTTGCGGATGATCCATTCGCGTGTTTCGTGGATGTTTTTACCGGTGGATAAATCCATCACCGTATCGCCACCCCAGCGGATCGCCCAGGTCATTTTTTCCACTTCTTCCTGTATGCTCGACCCCAGTGCGGAATTACCGATATTGGCGTTGATTTTCACCAGAAAATTGCGCCCGATGATCATTGGTTCTGATTCCGGGTGGTTGATGTTGGCCGGAATGATGGCACGTCCGCGAGCCACTTCGTCGCGCACGAACTCCGGCGTGATCATTTTCGGTAGTGCTGCGCCGAAATCCTGTCCCGGATGCTGCCGCGTCAACAGCTCATAATGTGTGCTGCCTAGCATTTCCACGCGCTGATTTTCCCGGATGGCAATGTATTCCATTTCCGGCGTGATGATACCGCGACGGGCATAGTGCATTTGCGTAACATTCAAACCGGTTAAGGCGCGGCGCGGCTGACGCTGCAAATTGAAACGCATATCGGCCAGTTTTGGATCGTTCAAGCGCGCCTGGCTGTAGGCCGAATTATGTCCGGGTAATATTTCGGTATCGTTACGCTCGGTAATCCATTGCTCGCGCACTGCCGGCAGACCGGAGCGGATATCGATCTTGACGGTGGGATCGGTGTAAGGACCAGAAGTATCGTACACCCAGATCGGCGGATTCTTTTCACCGCCTGAACTGGTATGCGTGTCAGTCTGGCGAATTTCGCGCATCGGTACGCGGATGTCAGCGCGCGAGCCCTGCACGTGAATTTTGCGGGAATTCGGTAGCGGCTTGATGGCCGCTTCGTCGACTTGCGCCGTAGCGCTGGAAAAACTTTTTTGGTTTAAAACTGTAATGCTCATAAAATGGTAGCTCCTTAAGAAAATGCCATAAAGAGCGGGATGATGATTCCCAGCTTCCCTACGGCGGCATTATCCGCGTCAGGTATGAAGGGACTCTCTCACCGGTTTATCAGAACATTCTGCAAACGGACCCCTAGCTGATGCTGTGAAGCTAATGGAAATATGAAATAATTGCAAGCCTTACCTTTATCGAAGATTACGGAAAAGATAGAAATGGATATTGAACAAACACGGCTTAATATGGTGGTCCAGCAAATTCGTCCCTGGTATGTCCTGGACGACAACGTTCTGGATTTGTTGTACAGGCTGAAACGCGAGGAATTCGTACCGGCTGAAAGCCGCGAAATGGCTTTTGTCGACATGGAAATTCCACTCGGTCACGATCAGATCATGCTAACGCCTAAAATGGAAGCGCGCATCGTGCAGGAACTTCACATCAGAAAAACAGACAAAATTCTCGAAGTCGGCACTGGCAGTGGCTACATGACTGCACTGATGGCGGAACGCGGAGCACATGTCTACAGCGTTGAAATCATACCGGAACTGAAATCCATGGCGGAAAACAATCTCAAGGCGCACAACATTACCAACGTCACGCTGGAACTGGGCGACGCCGCTCGTGGCTGGAACCAGCACCAACCTTATGACGCCATCGTACTGACAGCATCGACACCGGTATTACCTTCGGCTTTTCAAAACAGTCTGAAACCTGGCGGACGATTATTTGCGATCGTGGGTGAAGATCCGGTCATGGAAGCCTTGCTGATAACCTGTCATGCCCCGGGAGAATTCACGACAACCAAGATTTTTGAAACCAGCACGGCACCGCTGATCAATGCACAGCAACCCACAAGGTTCTCATTTTGAACACCAACGGTGGATTACGTTTTTTTTCCATAACAGGATTCATGTGGTCAAGGCATCCATCATCTCGAACCCCCTTTTAAAGTTGTCATGAAATCACTGCGTATCATCGTTATTGCATTGATGGGGGTTACTGCACCCGCTTTCCTGCAAGCCGCAGATCTGATGGCCATCTATCAGGAAGCTTTGTCGCATGACGCGCAATATCGCTCTGCGCGTTCGGCCTATGAGGCTGCTCAGGAAAAATTGCCGCAAGGGCGGGCGGGATTTCTGCCTAATATCAACTTCGCAGTCACCCGTCAGGTACAGGAAGTCGATACCACTTTCAGTTCCAATGTCATCCAGAGTCGTGGCATGGTGCTTTCAGCGACGCAACCACTGTTTCGCATGCAAAACATCATTATCTACCAGCAATCGAAAATCGAGGTCAGCAAGGCGGATGCGCAGTTCATTTCTGCCGGGCAGGATTTGATTTTGCGGGTGTCGCAGGCCTATTTTGACGTGCTGGATGCGCAGATAGACGTCGAAGTGGTCGAAGCGCAGAAAAAAGCCATACTGATCCAGCTCGAACAGGCCAAACGTAATTTCGAGGTCGGTGTTGCAACCATCGTCGACACCAATGAAGCACAAGCACGGTACGACTTGACAGTGTCGCAGGAAATCGCTGCACGCAATGCGCTGGAAATCAGAAAAAGGACATTGCAAAGCATCATCGATCGTTTACCCGATCATCTCTCGGGCGCGCGTGAAATAGCCAGCGATCTGACCAACCTGAAATATGCCAATATGGACGAATGGGTCCAGGTTGCGGAAGAAAAAAACTATACGCTGAAAACCCAGCAGGCTACTTACGAATCCGCGCAACAGAACGTCAAGAAAATCTGGGCGCAACACTATCCGACAGTCGATCTGGTTGCCCAGTACAGCGATCAGACCGGTGTCGGTGCGGCCATTACCGGTCGCGGTATCGATCTGACATCGAAATCAATCGGTATCCAGTTCAATTTGCCCGTCTTTCAGGGTTTCTCCGTGCAATCCCAGGTACGTGAAGCCCTGGCACAGCAGAATCAGGCCCTGCATGACCTAGAAAATACCCGACGCAACATCATGCTGCAAGTGCGCCAGCAATATCTGAATGTCACCAACGGCATCGCACAGGTGACCGCGCTCAAGCAGGCGCTAAAATCCAGCCAGACCCAGCTGGACTCAACCGTACTGGGACAGAAAGTCGGTGTCAGGACCGAGGTCGATGTCCTCAATGCACAACAGCAAATGTATGCCGCCAAACGCGATCTGTCCAAAGCCTATCATGGCTATTTGCTGGCACGACTGCGACTGAGTGCTGAAGCCGGCGAGCTGGATGAGGACATGCTGACACAAGTCAATACCATGCTGGTCAAATGAGCGTGTAGCAAAACAGCGGGCGTTCGCATCAACTACCGGAGACCGCACCCATTTCAATGCCATGCTCGGCAAAGATTCGGGTGATCTGGGTATTGAGCGCATTCTGCACTTCCATGCGCTCACCCACAGCACTCACATAAACTCGCAGTTCAAGCTCTTGTGATTCCTTGCCAAAAGCCACAAACCAGCACGAAGGTTCGGGCTCCGTCAGTACTCGCTGATCCTTTTTGGCTATCTGCAGCAGCAACGCCCGTACCGCATCGATATCGGTACCATAGGCCACGCCAATCCGGATGACGATACGCGTAATCGTGTCGGTCAGGGTCCAATTGGTCAGTTGACCGGTGATGAAGGTTTTGTTCGGAATCACGATTTCCTTGTTGTCAAAATCCAGCACTGTTGTGGCACGAGTACGAATCTTGGTGACACGGCCGGAAAAACCGCCGACCGTGATCACATCGCCAACCCGGAAGGGACGCTCGAACAGCAAAATGATGCCGGAGACAAAATTGGCAAAAATTTCCTGCAAACCAAACCCCAGCCCCACCGACAGAGCAGCCGCCATCCATTGCAATTGAGACCAGCGCATACCCAGCAATCCCAGACCCACCAAGGTGCCACCGATCACGATGGCATACCGCAATACACTGGTAATGGCATAGCGCGACGCCGCGTCGATGCGGATATGCGACAACAAGCTGATTTCGATCAATCCTGGCAAATTACGCGCTGCGGCTGTAGTCAGCGCCAGCGCGAAAACACCCAGCAGCACCGCCATTAACGTCACTGGCTGCTGCGTGGTAGCACCATCGGCACCGATATCGCTGATCTGCCATAGTACGATTTCGTCCAGACGGGTCATCGCCGGCAATAGGGTCACCCATACCGCTATCAGACCTACTGCCAGCAGACTCAGTCGCAAAGCCCGCAACAATCGCTGTGTCTGCGTATTGACCTGTTCCAAGGTGATATTTTCATCCGGCTCGGGTATCACTTCACCGGACTCACCGGCAGCCTGCACCTCTGCCTGGCGGCGTTCCTCCAGCCGACGCAATGCCAGACGACGTTCACCAAGCAAAAACCAGCGCGCCAGCATGCCCATGGCAATCACCACGGCAACAATCACGATGAAACTGGCCAGCATGGACTGCAAAATCATACCAGCAGAAAAAACATAACCTGCCAACGCCAACCCAGCCACAGACAGCAGCATTGCCGGCAACACGATACGCAGGGATTTACGCAACAACGACGGTTCGCTGGACACCCCGCGTATCACCCATAATCGCCCCACATCAAGCAAATGCCATAACACCCAGGCCAAAATCACACAACTCAACACAATGGCCAATCGTGCCTGCACATCGACAGCCAGGTCATGCTTGCGGATGAACGCCAGAGAGCTGATGAAATAAAGCGGTAAGATACTCATCGCAACCGGTAGCCACTGACGCAACGCCGTACGACGCTGCTTGGTCCAGCGAAAATGTGCATGTCCCAAACCTCGCTCGATACTGGCCCAGCGCAAAAATTGCACCGCCAACAACGGCAATACCACTAGCACGCAGGCCTGACCAAATGAATGACTGAAGCGACCAGGACTTCCCACCTGCTGCAATAATTGTCCGGAAAAGGCAAACATCACCGGCAGTGGCAACGCTGCCAGAAAAGTCCACCACAGTGCTTTGACCGTCATCTGATAACTATCCTTGCGGATCTGGTAAGTATCCATGGCCAGACCCTCGATACGCGCACGTGCTCTATAACGCAGTTGCAGCAGGAGCGATACGAACAACAGGCTGATCAACCATGGCAGGGGCTGTTGAGAAAAATTGTTCAAACCCAGCTCACTCAGGGTGATAAAGCGCGAAAATTTGATCAAATCCTGCATGCCATCCGGCAAGCGCTGCAACCAGTCGCCATCAATGACACCATGACCCGGTATCCACAACAATCGACGATCCAGCAGTTGCTGCAACTCCTGCGAGATCTGGATCTGTTCCTGCATGGCCTGCTCGCTCCTCTCCAGAGTGGCAATCCGCCGCTGTAACATGGATTCCAATAAAAACAGCAATTCAACGCGCTTCTGCAGCAACGGCATCAACTGTTTCTTTGCACCGTCACCGAGCTGGTGTTCCTTCGTGGCATCGAAATGTGCATCGATCAACGCTTGTGTTACGGTATCGATATCCAGCAAATCCCTTTGCTGCTCGTTGAGCATGACCCGCTCCAGGCGCATTTCGGCCAGATTATCTCGAATCAGCTTCAGGCGCTGCTGAAAGTGCGCAATCGGTTTCAAGCGTCGTCGCTCGCTCCACAACCACCGACCGACACGCTCATTGGCACTTCCCATGTCCAGACGGGTTCTGCTGTCCTGCAAATTGACCGCAATCTGTTCCCGCTCCTGTTCATTCGTAGCCAATGCCTCGCGATCACGAGCCAACAACTCGTTGTGCTTTATCAATTCCTCACCGATGGCACGATTGGTCCTTGCTGCCGAAGAAAACACGATTCCGAGTTCTGCCAGTTCCTGTTCCTGCAACAACAATTGCTCATTCAATACCTCCAGCTCGCGCCGACCCCGGCTGGTGATTCGCTGTTGCAGGAGTTCCACTCGCTTTTCATGCAAACCGGTGCGATAACGCAATTCGTGCAATACCAGCTCATTCTGGCTTTGCCGTTGTGTAGCCGTATCCAGCTCGGCCAAACGTAGCTCCAGCAGTGCTTGCAGTCGCCGCTGCTCGCTACTGCGGCGCAGGCTTCGTGCTTCATGCAATGCAGCAGGCTCATCCTTGGATACAACCAGTGGTACGGACAAGTCTTCGATACGGCGATGCAATGTGGCAATCTCCTCTTCCGCCTGGGCTGGTCGCGATAGCGTCAGTACCAGATCCTCGCCAGTTGACTGAATCTGTGCACGCAGATCGGCAATAATGGTGCGTTCCCGCTCCAGAATTTGCTCCAGCGTTTCACCGTCGGCATTGGTCGGCAAACGCTTCGACCACTCTTGCAGCTCCTGCTCGTGATTCGTTGCCAATGCTTTTTGCAGTTGATCCATGCGTTTCGGATGATCAGCGGTTTCAGCCCGTAGTTCGATCAGACGTTCCTTCAAGGTCTGTACCTCGCGCTCATCTGCACGGGCAGCTTCCAGATATTCCAGAGCGGATTGCCGCTGGCTGTCATTCATTTTGCTGCGATCGACCGCCACCCGTGCAGCTTCAATGGACTTGAACACCGATGGCTCGCCTTTAGATTTAGAGTATGCGTTACCCGACAACATTACGAGTATCAGGAAACAGCTTAACCAAAAGAAAAAAAACAGCGATTTGTCATTCAGCTGGAACATAGGCAATCTGGGATAAATTGTGATGGAAAAAGATACTGCTTTTAGGGAAACTCATGACCATGGCATTCGATCATGCGGTGCAGAAAGCAATTTACTGCTGGATAAACCAGTTTTTCCTCTGATTGTACCTTCCTGACCGCTGCTCGTTACCTGGTTCAGTGTTTCCTGAACAATTTTCTGTCCGCCCGATGAACGTCATATTCATCCGGGTGCGACAATTTGACACATTGATCTTTAATGTTTTTGAAACAAAATGCGCGATGGCCTTTAGCGTATCCGCATGAAGTGCAACTTGGCTATTTTAAGCAACGCACTATTTCGAGGATAGCGCCATTATCGGCATTTTTCATCATGAAAATATGAAATCACCAGTAAATAAAACACATTTTTTCAAAATAATTAACTACAAAGAAAATATTCATCAACTGCTTACAAATACGGCCAGCATTTTTATGCTGCACTTAAATTTGATTAACCACCGAACTACACAACAATGGTGTAACGCTCTTACAATGCAAATTTGTCATCTCCCTACTCAATATATTGATAAAATGGCCGATGAAGCTGGCCAGGCAGTCGCTGCCTGTATTCTTAGTGAATACAGGGAGAGGAAAGTCCGGGCTCCACAGAGCAGGATGACGGTTAATGACCGTCCGCCGCGAGGCGAGGAACAGGGCCACAGAGACGAGCGTATTCAGTTACGGTGAAACGCGGTAACCTCCATCCGGAGCAAGACCAAATAGGCAGGCGTTGACGTTGCTCGCAGAGCCTGCGGGTAGGTTGCTTGAGTGCTCGGGTAACCGCGCATCTAGAGGAATGACTGTCCACGACAGAACCCGGCTTATCGGTCAGCTTCATCAAACTCTGGGTTTACAAAATTTTGATAAGGATCGGTTTTTTTGATGCACAATGGTTATTCGCTGCAATTGAGCAATTGATACAGGATCTCTCATACAGACGCAATGATCCGTAAATTTCTTCGCAAGGTTTTCAATCGCACATCGGCGGTTCCCGCATCTACTGCAGTGCCCGATACTATTCCATTCAAGCAGCACGGTATCCGTCGCAACCAGATCACTCCGTGCGCACTGAAAACCGCCATGCAAATCCAGCAAGCAGGCTATTCGGCATATATCGTCGGTGGAGCAGTCCGTGATTTGCTGATGGGTTTGACACCGAAGGATTTCGATATTGCCACGAATGCCACTCCCGAAGAAGTGCATAAGATATTCCGGCGCTCGCGCATCATCGGACGGCGTTTTCGTCTGGTACACGTCATGTGCGGTGCGGAAATCATCGAAGTCTCTACTTTTCGTGGGAATACACCCTCAAACGATGAGGACGAATCATTCACCCAGACTGACGAGCATGGTCGTCTACTGAACGACAATGTCTTTGGCAACCAGGAAGAAGACGCCGTACGCCGCGATTTTACCGTCAACGCCCTGTATTACGATCCTGCCCGGGAAGAAATCCTGGATTACTTGCAGGGCTATGAAGACATCAAGACCAAAACGTTACGTATCATCGGCGATCCGACTCAACGCTACCGTGAGGATCCCGTGCGACTGCTGCGTGCCGTGCGCTTGGCATGCAAGCTGCAAATGCAGATCGATTCCGCAACGGCACACCCCATTGCCGATCTGGCACCATTATTGCAAAACGTTCCACCGTCCCGGTTATTCGATGAAATGCTGAAACTGCTGCTATCCGGTCATGCGCTGTCCTGTGTGGTCGAGTTGCGCAGCCAGGGTTTGCACCATGGATTACTTCCCATGCTGGATGTAATTCTTGAACAACCGCTGGGTGAACGTTTCATCACCATTGCCCTGAAAAATACCGACGAAAGAGTTCGTCAGAATAAGCCGGTTTCACCCGGATTCCTGTTTGCCATCCTGCTCTGGCATGAAGTTCTGTCGAGCTGGAACACCTTGCAGACCAAGGGTGAAAAGCCCATGCCAGCACTCTTTGATGCCATCGACAAGGTTCTTTCGCTACAACATGAAAAACTGGCCATTCCGCGTCGTTTTGATGCGACCATACAGGAAATCTGGTCGATGCAACCCCGTTTTGAGATCCGAATCGGACGCAAGCCATTTCGCCTGATCACCCATCCGCGCTTCCGTGCGGCTTATGATTTTATGCTGTTGCGTTGCGAGAGCGGTGAATTGAGTCCGGAGCTGGGTGAATGGTGGAAAACTTTTCTGACTTCGGATGCGGAAAAACGTGAAAAAATGCTGTCCACGCAAGGTCCCATCCAAAAAAAACGTAAAAGACGCACTCGAAAAAAATCCGCCGTCCGTACAACTGGTGAAACCGAGACACCGATTCAATCCGATCAATCGTAAGATCAAGAATGATGGATATCAAACCCGTTCTGGCCTTCATTGCGCTGGGCAGTAATCTGGAAAACCCCATTTTGCAATTGCAACAGGCCCTGGTCGAACTCGAGCAATTGCCGCAAAGTCGACTTGTCAGCCGATCGTCATTGTATCGCACCGCACCGATCGGTAAATTGGATCAACCGGATTTCATCAATGCCGTGGCATGCCTGGAAACAACGCTTGCACCCCACGATCTACTACACGCCATTCTGGCTATCGAACAACGCCACGGACGGGTTCGAGAGTCATTGAATGCACCTCGTACCCTTGATCTCGACATCTTGCTGTATGATGACCTAGAATGCCATGAAGAAAAACTCATCATTCCTCATCCCCGTATGACGCAACGTGCTTTTGTTCTACAGCCGCTACATGAAATTGCACCGGACTGCACGATTCCAGGATGTGGGGCAATTCTGCCCTTATTGTCTGCCTGTAGCGGGCAATCCCTGGAAAAAATCAGTGCGTAGATTCTTCTGGATCAAATCATGAGAACGACTTTGGCTACTTTGCAGGAAATGTCACGAAACAATGACAAATTTACCGTGTTGACCTGCTACGATGCCACTTTTGCCCATATCCTAGAACAAGCCGGGGTCGATGCGCTATTGATTGGGGATTCACTGGGTAATGTATTACATGGTGAAGCCACAACCCTGGCTGTCACACTTGATAACATCGTTTACCATACTCGTTGTGTTGCACGCGGCGCCAGCAAGGCATTCATCATGGCCGACATGCCATTTGGCAGCTACCAAGGTTCACCCGAACAAGCCTATGCCAATGCAGTCAGAATCATGGCTGCCGGTGCGCATATGGTCAAAATAGAAGGTGGACAACTCATGGCAGAAACAGTCACGTTTCTTACCCGGCGTGGTATTCCGGTTTGCGCACATATTGGTTTGACGCCGCAGTCTGTTCATCAACTGGGTGGTTACAAGGTTCAAGGAAATACCGATGGCTCGGCCCAACAACTACTTACCGATGCCAAAATCCTAGAAAACGCCGGTGCAGGATTACTCGTTCTCGAATTGATTCCAGCTAGGCTGGCCAACACGATTACACAAAGTATTTCCATTCCGACCATCGGGATTGGCGCAGGTGCAGGCTGTTCTGCACAAGTTTTGGTGCTGCATGATTTACTGGGATTGTTTAGAGGAAAGAAACCCCGTTTCGTCAGGGATTTCATGGCTGGAAATGGCAATATCCGTCAGGCAGTGGAAGATTTTGTCCAGGCTGTCAAAACCAATCGCTTTCCAGATCAAGAACACGAATTTTAACGGCTGTTCGTCGCATGAAAATCTACCGTGAAATAACCGAGTTACGTCGTAACTTGAAAAGCTGTTCCACTATTGCTTTCGTGCCCACCATGGGCAACCTGCATGCTGGACATCTTGCTCTGGTGAAACAAGCACAGCAGCAGGCTGATCATGTCGTTGTCAGTATTTTTGTCAATCGCTTGCAGTTCCTTCCACATGAGGATTTTGATCGCTATCCTCGCACTTTCGAGGAAGATTGCAGTGTACTATCTGAGTTAAATGTCAATACCCTTTTTGCACCTGACGAGAAAATTCTTTTCCCAACGCAACAGGATTTCTTGTTAGCATTACCACCTGTAGCAGATACCCTCGAAGGTGAATTTCGTCCTGGCTTTTTTCGTGGCGTTGCAACAATAGTACTGAAATTATTCAATATTATTCAACCTGATATAGCTATATTTGGCAAAAAGGATTACCAGCAATTGCACATCGTACGCGAAATGGTTAAACAGCTGAACATACCGGTTGCAGTGCAGGCCGGTGAAACAGTTCGTGCTGCCGACGGTCTGGCACTCAGTTCACGAAATCGATATCTGAATACTTCACAGCGCACAGAAGCCTGTCACCTGTATCAGGCTCTTCTTCATACCAAACAAAAAATAATTTCCGGTCAGAAAAATTTTCCGGAATTGCAGCAACAAGCCAAGACATGGCTGGAAAATCGCGGGTGGAAAGTCGATTATCTGCGTATTCACAATCGTTTGTCCTTTATGCCTGCGCAAACTGGCGACCAAGACTTGATCCTTTTAGGTGCAGCCTGGTTGGACAAGACCCGTTTGATCGACAACCTAGAAATTTAAGATCAACAATTTTTTGTAATGTGAAATCCAGCCATCAGTGGCTGTGAATTCTCAAGCAGAGAAGAACAAAAAATGATGCAATCACTCAATACTTTCTGGTTATCTTGCCTTGATCATTTTCAAAAAGAGTTAAATGCGCAGCAATTCAATACCTGGATCAGACCGCTGCAAATCGATCCCGAATTCAACGATGATCACGACGTAGTATTGATTGCTCCCAATCGTTTTGTATCGCAGTGGGTCAAGGACAACTTCATTACGCATATCGAAACCATGGCACAGGGTTATTTTGCCCAAAAAGTGCAGTTTCATATCAAACTGGCCGAACAAGCTGAAGCAAATAATCCTCCTCCTGTTCCGATCATACCTCAGGTTCAGGAGCCGCTTGTGGTGGAATCGACACTGGTGCAACCAGTCGCCAAGAAAAATCCCACTCGACTGAATCCCAATTTCACCTTCGACAATTTCGTGACTGGTAAAGCCAATCAACTGGCGCGCGCAGGTGCCATTCAGGTCGCCGAATCCCCAGGTACCGCATACAATCCTTTATTCATCTACGGTGGCGTGGGATTGGGGAAAACACATCTGATTCAGGCTATTGGCAATTACGTGCACCAAAACAACAGACATGCCAAGATCCGCTATGTCCATGCAGAAAAGTATGTATCCGATGTCGTTAGCGCCTATCAACACAAGGCCTTCGACAAATTCAAGCTGTACTATCACTCGCTGGATCTACTGCTGGTTGATGATGTGCAGTTTTTCGGTGGAAAAAACCGCACTCAGGAAGAATTCTTTTATGCTTTCAATGCGCTAATTGAAACTCACAAACAGGTCATCATCACCTGTGACTCATATCCAAAAGAAATATCCGGACTGGAAGAACGTCTGGTGTCCCGTTTCGGATGGGGATTGACGGTTGCCATCGAACCGCCGGAACTGGAAATGCGTGTAGCCATCCTACTCAAAAAAGCCGAGATGGAAAAAATCCGCCTGGATGAAAATGTCGCTTTCTTCATTGCCAAACATATTCGGTCCAACGTCCGTGAACTGGAAGGTGCCCTGAAGCGTGTCATGGCCTTTTCTCGCTTCATCAGTCAGGACATCTCACTCGATCTGGCCAAGGAAGCCCTCAAGGATCTCCTGGCCGTACAAAGCCGCCAGATTTCGATTGAGAACATTCAGAAAACGGTAGCTGATTATTACAAAATCAAAGTATCGGACATGTATTCAAAAAAACGCACTCGGGTTGTCGCAAGACCGCGCCAAATGGCGATGGCCATCGCCAAAGAATTGACTTCACTGAGCTTGCCCGATATCGGTGAAGCGTTTGGAGGTAGGGATCACACCACCGTACTGCATGGTTATCGAAAAATAAACGAATTACGCAATTCAGATCCTGTAGTGAGCCGGGATTTTAATGCCCTGATCCTGATTTTACGCGGTTAATAACAATTGAATAACTTGTGCATAACAGGTGAAAATAAAAATCCGTCATTTTTATCCACAATTTATCCCGTCGTTATACCGGCATCATACCGTTCAAAAATTTTCAGTATCTTGTTGATATTCATGAATTGTTGGAAAATATACAAGAAAACAGGCTACATTATCTAACTATCATTAATTTTTTATATCAATGCTTCTATTAAAAACAAACCGTGATTTACTGTTGAAACCTTTGCAAACGGTTACCGGAATCGTAGAACGTCGTCAGACTTTACCCATTCTATCCAATGTTCTGTTACAGCAAAAAGCAGAAAAGCTGACCTTTTTGACCTCTGATCTGGAAATACAAATCCAGACATCGACGATCAGCGATACTGAATCGCAGCAAAACTACGCACTAACGGTTTCGGCCAAAAAGCTCCAGGATATTCTGCGTTCGCTGAATAGCAATGCCGAAGTATCGTTGACACGACAGGACGATCATCTGCATGTCAGATCGGCTAAAAGCGCGTTCAATCTGCAAATATTGCCCGCAGAAGATTTTCCGGAAATGGCCGAGGAAGGAAAATCGGATGTAACGGTTACACTCAAACAAAGTGACTTGAAGAAACTTCTGCATCATGTGCAGTTTGCCGTGGCGCAGCAGGACATTCGCTATTATCTGAATGGCTTGTTGTTACTGGTTGAAGATCAGAGGTTGATTGGAGTCGGTACGGACGGACATCGTCTGTCTTATCTCGCCATCACCCTGGATGAAGCCCAGAAGAAACAGGAAATCATTCTGCCACGCAAAGCCGTATTTGAATTGTCGAAACTGCTCAATGATAGTGACGACACAGTGAGCATCGAATATTTTCAGAACAAGGCGCGTTTCACCTTTTCTGATATTGTTCTCACTTCCAAGATCATTGATGGAAAATTTCCCGATTACAATCGGGTTATTCCGACCAAGAACACGAAATTTTTCGAAATCGGGCGCCAGACATTTTTACAAGCTTTACAAAGGGTATCGATCCTGTCCAATCAAAGTGAAAAATTTCGTGGCGTGCGCCTGATACTCGGACAAAACAACCTGTGCATCGTGTGCAAGAACAACGAGCAGGAAGAAGCCCAGGAAGAGCTGGAAATCCAGTATGACAGCGAACCCATCGATATCAGTCTGAACATTACCTATCTACTCGATCTGCTGAATCACATCAATAGCGACACGGTGCTGTGTGCACTGGAAAACGCCAACAGCAGCGTACTGATGACGATACCAGGAAATGATGCATTCAAATACATAGTCATGCCCATGCGCATCTGATTGCAGAATGCGAAAACCCACAAAGTTTCATCACGCTACGGTTCATTTACATTTCATCATCATACAAACACCATAACTCATGAGTGATCACAACACGAATCCACCGAACACAAGTCAAAGTGACTACGATTCCGAGAGCATCAAAATTTTGAAAGGACTCGATGCCGTACGTAAACGGCCGGGTATGTATATTGGTGATACCAGTGATGGCACCGGATTGCATCACATGGTGTTCGAGGTTGTCGACAATGCCATCGATGAGGCACTGGCAGGGCATTGTGATGAAATCACCGTAACCCTGCATCCGGATAATTCAGTCAGCGTGCTCGACAATGGCCGGGGTATTCCAACCGGTATCAAGCATGACGATGAAATGAAACGCTCAGCTGCGGAAATCGTCATGACCGAGCTGCATGCAGGCGGAAAATTTGACGACAATTCCTACAAGGTATCCGGCGGTTTGCACGGTGTTGGCGTGTCGGTGGTCAATGCGCTGTCGGAATGGCTCAAGCTGACCATTCGCCGCGATGGCAAGGTGCATCACATGGAGTTTCGCATGGGTGTGCCACTCAAGCCGCTGGAAGTCATTGGTGAAAGTGAGCGTCACGGCACCGAAGTGCATTTCCTGGCCAGCAAGGACATTTTCGGCCTGGTTGAATATCACTATGACATTTTTGCCAAACGCCTGCGCGAATTGTCCTTCCTGAATAACGGTGTGAAAATTCATCTGATCGACCAGCGTACCGGCAAGGAAGAAAAATTCGCGTTTACCGGTGGTATCAAGAATTTCGTCGAATATATCAATCGCAGCAAGACCGTTTTGCATCCAGCGATCTTTTACACCGTTGGAAGCAAGGACAACATCGCTGTCGAAGTGGCAATGCAGTGGAACGACAGTTATACCGAGCAGGTGCTGTGCTTCACCAACAATATTCCACAGAAGGATGGTGGTACTCACCTGACCGGTCTGCGTGCTGCGATGACGCGTACACTGAATAACTATATCGAAAAAAACGAACTGGCGAAAAAAGCCAAGGTGGAAACCTCCGGCGACGACATGCGCGAAGGTCTATCGTGCGTGCTGTCGGTCAAATTGTTCGAGCCCAAGTTTTCATCGCAAACCAAGGAAAAACTGGTGTCCTCGGAAGTACGCCCAGTAGTCGAGGAGGTCGTGGCGCAAAAACTGACTGAGTATCTGCTGGAAAATCCGGTGGATGCCAAAACCATATGCAACAAGATCATCGAAGCAGCCCGAGCACGCGAGGCAGCACGCAAGGCACGTGAACTGACGCGCAGAAAAGGGGTGCTCGACAGCATGGGATTGCCAGGAAAACTGGCCGATTGCCAGGAAAAAAATCCGGAATTGTGCGAACTGTATCTGGTCGAGGGTGATTCCGCCGGTGGTTCCGCCAAGCAGGGGCGCGACCGCAAATTTCAAGCGATCATGCCACTCAAGGGTAAGATTCTGAATGTGGAAAAAGCCCGTTTCGATAAATTGATCTCGTCACAGGAAATCATTTCGCTGATCACTGCGCTCGGTACTGGCATCGGCAAGGACGAATACAATCCGGACAAGCTGCGTTATCACCGCATCATCATCATGACCGACGCTGATGTCGACGGTTCGCATATCCGCACATTATTGCTGACCTTTTTCTATCGCCAGATGCCGGAACTGATCGAACGCGGCCATGTGTACATTGCACAACCGCCGCTGTACAAGATCAAGCATGGTAAAAAGGAGCGCTACGTCAAGGACGATCATGAGCTGAAGCAATATATGCTCAGCCTGGCACTCGACGGCGCAGAACTGCACACCGGCGAAGCCAAGCCGCCATTGAGCGGTGAAACGCTGGCGCAAATTGCCAACGAATACATCCTCGCCGAGGCGGTGATCGAGCGCATGAGCCAGGCCATCGACAGCACCGTCATGCACGAATTGCTGCGTCAGCCCGATGTCGATCTGAGCAATCCCCAAGCAGCCAGCGGCAGCGCGCAACGGCTGGTAAGCCGCGTCAAGGACGTGGAAATCGCCGCCGAATTCGACGAAATCCACGAGCGCTACCGCCTCAAAATCATGCGCATGATGCACGGCAACATCGTCACTAGCTACCTTGATAGCGATTTCCTCGATAGCGGCGACTACGAACAAATCCGCAAAACCGCGCAGGTATTTGACGGCCTGATCGGCCAAGGTGCTCACGTGCAACGCGGCGAACGCAAGCAAACCGTCAGCGAGTTCAAACAAGCACTGGAATGGCTGCTGGACGAAGCCAAAAAAGGCGTCAACATCCAGCGTTACAAAGGCCTCGGAGAAATGAACCCAAGCCAACTCTGGGAAACCACCATGGATCCGCAAAACCGCCGCCTGCTGCGCGCACAAATCGAAGACAGTATCCTGACTGACGAAATCTTTACCACATTGATGGGCGACGTGGTCGAACCGCGCCGGGCGTTTATTGAGAAGAATGCGTTGCGGGCTACGAATATTGATATTTAAAGCAGACTGCTCCTGAAAATAATTGGTTGCTGACCCGCCTGCGCAGTGTGTTACGTCGTGAGTTATTTTCCCGATAGAACGAAATCGAAACTCTGCATAACGTGCTCATCGATTAATTGGAGATACAACTCCAGCAGTAGGTTTAAGAAAATACGCTGTTCATCGTAACGTGGGAGCTGCTATGAAATTCGAGGAATTCCAGGCGGGCAGATGGCAGCCACGCTACCAGTACAAAAGCTTCGAACCGGTTCTGGTCAATCATGAATGGACCTGGGAAGACTCCGCTATTCATTGCTTGCTGGAAAAAGCCAACCGGGCGCTGGGGGAACTCAACGCTTTTTCGCTGATCGTGCCGGACATCGACTTATTCATCGAAATGCACGTGGTCAAGGAAGCACAGACCTCCAGCCGCATTGAAGGCACGCAAACCGGTATTGATGAAGCTTTAATGCCCATCGAACAAATCAGCCCGGAAAAGCGCGATGACTGGCGTGAAGTGCGGAACTATATCGATGCAGTGAACAGCGCCACAGCAGAACTAAAGAACCTGCCGCTTTCCAACCGGTTGCTGAAGCAGACGCACGCCATACTAATGCAAGGTGTGCGCGGCGAGCACAAGCAACCGGGCGAATTCCGCATGAGTCAGAACTGGATCGGCGGCTCCAGCTTGATGGATGCCGCCTTCATTCCGCCGCATCAGGACGGTGTGCCTGAATTGATGAGCGATCTCGAACAGTTCTGGCATGACGAAAACATCACGGTGCCGCATTTGATCCGCATCGCCATCAGTCACTATCAGTTTGAAACCATTCACCCGTTTCTGGATGGCAACGGACGCATCGGCCGCTTGCTCATTCCGCTTTATTTGGTCAGCCACGGCTTGCTGGCCAAGCCTTCGTTGTATTTGTCCGATTTTTTCGAGCGTAACCGTGCTAGCTACTACGACGCCCTGATGCGGGTGCGCATCTCCAATGACATGATTCACTGGGTGCGTTTTTTTCTGCAAGGCATGGCCGAAACCGCCACCAAGGGGCGCGATGTGTTCCGGCAAGTTTTGAACATGCGTAACGAAGTGGAACAACGGATTCTGAGTCTCGGCAAGCGCGCGCCGAATGCCCGCCAAGCGCTCAACCTGCTGTACCGCAAGCCGATGATTGCCGCCGCCGACTTGGAGCAAAGCCTCGGCATCACCCACCCTACCGCCAATGCCTTGTTGAAAGACTTCATGCGGCTCGATATTCTGCGCGAAATCACCGGATCGGAACGCTATCGCTTGTATGTTTTCGAAACTTACCTTAATCTGTTCTTAAGGTAAATAAAATCTGTTTTGTTTACATTAATGCTCAATTAAAGAAAAGTTGAAACACTGCTAATGAGCAATCAAAAACTTAAAGTCGCTTGGATCGGCAAAGATAAGCGACCCAAGTTGGAGCTATCCATTCTAAACATCCTATTGCGGAATCTTATAATGAACTTTTCTTATCTGGATAGATGAAATGAAGAAAACTGAACGGCTGGTGTTCTACTACGATCTTTCTATTCGTGCCGAATCTCGTACTTTTGAGGCACCAAAACCAATTTCTGTGAGAAAAGCGTTTCAGCTGATGGAGTTAGTGCCAATGGAGAAACGCTTTAAGGATGAATCTAAGGGACGAGAGCAATTTTATATATCTGATTGGAAATGGGAGGGTGATCTCATCAGCATCCTTGTAAACAAATCGGACAAAGGAATATCGGATCCGGTTTTTACAATTCCCCAAAAAAAGCAGCGCCGCACAGCAGAAAAACGGGAAGAAGAAGGACAGGATTTTTCGGTGCATATAGTAGTTCAACTCCCTCAAGATGACCAACAAGTGGCACTTATCTTGATTGAATATTGCGCAGGACTTGGGGTCGTTGTGGTTCAAAGGTTGTTAAACCAGATTCTTCATGAGGCTAAGCAATATGAACCTCAATACTATGCGCAACCTCATCCGGATGGTGCTGTTGACAATAAAGGTAATCCCAAGAAATACAATGTAGCTTTCAAGTGCGAATTTGAAGGGCATATTTCTGACGATTTCAAGTACGATCTTGAAAATGGAAAAATTCGGTCTATCGAACTCATTACAGAGAAAGCGAAACACACAAGTATTGATGAGGATGGTTATATCCAAGAAAAATGCAAAACGTTAGTTTTAACTTTAAAAGATGAAGGAAATCCGATTAAAGATAAGTTTAATAGAATAATAAATGCCATTACCAAAAAGAAAGATGACTATAGTCGCGCTCGTATTAAATTTAAGACTCCGACAGGTCTTGATAGAACAGTAGAAACAGATACAAATGCTATTTCAGTACAAGGATATGTAAAAAAAGAAAAACTGGATAGTTTTGAGGTTGATCTGAAATCTTCTTATGAAAAGTTTTGCGATGCAATTCTCAATAAGATGAAAAACCTTCTGTAGTTGGGGAAATAATGTTTAGGCATTTACTACGACCACTTTCCTATTTATCCATTAAGCATAAGCAAAAATGGATAGTGGATTGGGTTTACCCTGTGATTCTAGCCGTTTTATCAACGGTTTTTTTGTTTTGTCTAAAAACGATTGGAAGCATTCCACTATATGCAGATGGAGCACTAGTTGCCAAAATTTTAGGTTTCGTTCAAGGTCTTCCAGGATTTTATATAGCAGCATTGGCAGCAATTGCTACTTTCAATAAGACAGACATAGACAAAACGATGCCTGCACCAGCTCCCAAATTAGATATTATGGTGCGTGGCCAAAGTGTTGCGATAGAACTGACACGAAGGCGGTTTCTTTGCTCAATGTTTGCTTTTTTAACAGCTGAAAGCCTTATTCTTATTGTTCTTGCTATCTTTGGGCAAACAATCTATCTGCCTGTTAAAGAAATTATTAGCGCACAATATCATCAATGGGTTTCTGCGGTATACATGCTGGTTTTTTTGTTTGTTTTTTGGCAGATGTTGGTTACCAGTTTCTGGGGCTTGTTCTATCTTGGTGATCGACTGCATCAACCAGATCAATAAAACGGCAAGCGCATTACGACGACGGGCTGGAGCATTCGATCCGGCTGGGACTGATGCGCGCCGGCTGGATATTATCAAGTGGTTGCTATCCGAGGATGGTTCGTTGTGGATCACGATCGATGACAACGAGGCGCATTATTTGAAGGTGATATGAATACACAAGAAGTTCAAGCCAAGTGGTGTAAGCACGCATCGGATTACGCAGCAACCATCGGTGCTAAGACATGGAAGTATCTGCTTGTGCCGCATGACGAGATTACCGAATCAATACAGTTGAGTGGTTTCTTGCGGTTTGAAAAGATGAGTTAAGATAAGAGCCGAGCAATCAATTTACGTGGATTGGAAATAAAACATATTTGCTGAAACAGGGGATCAATCAATGAAAAAGCAATTTATCAATCTAAAACTTTTATCCGTACCGTTGGCATTCGTTTTGACATACAACGTTTCTTACGCCATGCCAGGCATGCACGATTCCGGCGGCGGCTCGGCGACGGAGCATCCGCGGGTGTCCAACAGCATCGGCGGGAAAATCAATACATCTGGGTCGGAGATGGAGATTACTTATAGCGCTGACGGCAAGACGGCGATTTTTGTGTCGACGCGCGAGGGCAGCATTCCGTCGCCCGGCGGTCATTACAGTTTCGATATCTGGATGTCGCAGCAGGTCAATGGCGAGTGGCAGGAGCCGATTCATTTGGGACCGGAAATCGATCCTAAAGTGGGACCGAACATCAATACCTCGGCGTGGGAGCTGGAGCCGAGTTTTTCCGACGACGGCAACGTGATTTATTTCACTCGCTACGAAGCTGGCAATATGCTGTCAGGTGATTTGTACGTGGTGCAGAAAGTCGATGGGGTATGGCAAGCGGCCAGAAACTGGAATGACGTACCGGAGTTGCCAAGTATCAACACCTCGACTGGCGAGGAGCATTGCCCGATCATCGCATCCGACAGCCTGATTTATTTCAGCTATCACCAGCCGGGGGTGACGCAGGACAGCGACATATGGAAAGTCGAGAAAAAAGATGGCGAGTGGCAAAAGCCGGTCAGTTTGGGACCGAAGATCAATTCCCCGCAGCGCGATCACATGCACTGGACTGGGCTGTCGAAAGATGGCAAGAGCTTGGTCATCACCAGCATGCGGACTGATTTGGGGTCACGCGGCGGGCATGATGAGTGGATTGCACGGCAAAATGCTGCTGGCGAATGGCAGGAACCTGTGAATCTAGGCGATGCTATCAATACCGGTGGTGAGGATATGTGCTGGACATTTACGCCAGACGGTAAGCAATTTACCGGCAGCTGGGGACCGCACGGCACCTACGACATGGATATCCGTTCGATCAACAAGAACGACGTGCCCTTGTTAAAACAGTTCGAGCCAATCGGTCCACCACCCAATTTGCTGAAAAGCAGTAAAGCTCGAATAAACTGACAGACCGTTGAAGTGGCAAGTACGGGGTGCGTCGGTAGGATTAAACCGACGCACTGGTTTGACGTTCAGGGATTAGGCAGCCGTTCGCGAAGCACGCTTGCGTTCGTGTTCCAGCAAGTAGCGTTTGCGGATGCGGATGGTTTTGGGGGTGATTTCGACCAGTTCATCGTCGGCAATAAACTCGATCGCGGATTCCAGTGTGAGCTGAATCGGTGGTGTTAAAGTTACCGCTTCATCAGTACCGGATGCACGAATGTTGGTCAATTGCTTACCCTTGATCGGGTTGACCACCAGATCGTTGTCGCGGGTATGGATGCCGATTACCATGCCTTCGTACAGGCGGTCGCCCGGACTAACGAACATGCGACCGCGATCCTGCAATTTCCATAGCGCATATGCAACGGCTTCACCATGTTCCGAAGAAATCAGCACGCCGTTGCGACGCGGTGGAATTTCCGGACGCATAGGTGCAAATTCGTCGAATACGTGACTCATCAATCCAGTGCCGCGTGTCATGGTCATGAATTCCGATTGAAAGCCGATCAAACCGCGTGCCGGGATACGATAATCCAAGCGCACACGCCCCTTGGCATCCGATACCATATCCTGCAAATCACCACGACGAGCACCCAGTGCTTCCATGACGGCGCCTTGATTGGATTCGTCAACATCGACTGTCAGCATTTCAAACGGCTCGCATTTGACGCCGTCAATTTCGCGGATGACTACGTGCGGACGGGAAACTGCGAGTTCATAACCTTCACGGCGCATGTTCTCGAGCAAAATGGTCAGATGCAGCTCGCCGCGGCCGGAGATCAGGAACGAATCAGTTTCATTGGTTTCTTCCATGCGCAAAGCGACGTTGGTCAGCAGTTCCTTTTCCAGGCGTTCGCGCAACTGTCGGCTGGTGACGAATTTGCCTTCCTGTCCGGCAAACGGGGAAGTGTTGACCTGGAATGTCATGCTCAGTGTCGGTTCATCCACGGCCAGCATCGGCAGCGCCTCGGGTTTGTCGATATCGGCCAGCGTGGCACCGATGCTCAGTTCTTCCACACCGTTGATCAGCACGATGTCGCCCGCCAAGGCTTCTTTCATTTGTATCCGTTCCAGACCCTGAAAACCGAGAACCTGGTTTACTTTTGCTTTTTTGCCGGGTTTGTCACCTGACAGTATCATCACTTCCTGAGCGGGTTTTAGTCTGCCACGGTGTATGCGGCCAATGCCGATGCGACCGACAAAACTGGAATAATCCAGCGCACTGATCTGTAGTTGCAATGGTTCATCAGGATTGCCGGTGGGCGCTGGTACATGTTTTAGGACGGTATCGAATAGCGGACGCATGTCCTTGCCATGATTTTCCAGATCCAGTGAGGCGAAACCGTTGAGTGCCGAAGCGTATACCACGGGAAAATCCAATTGTTCGTCGCTGGCGCCCAGTTTGTCGAACAAATCGAAAGTTTGATCGACCACCCAGCTGGCGCGCGCACCTGGACGATCGATCTTGTTGATGACGACGATCGGACGCAAGCCTTGCGCCAGTGCTTTTTTCGTGACGAAACGGGTTTGCGGCATTGGGCCTTCGACTGCGTCGACCAGTAGCAATACACCGTCGACCATCGACAATACACGCTCCACTTCACCACCGAAATCGGCGTGGCCGGGGGTATCAACGATATTGATATGGATGCCTTCGTAATCGATGGCACAATTTTTAGCTAAAATGGTGATGCCGCGCTCGCGCTCGATATCATTGGAATCCATCACACGCTCTGAAATTTGCTGATGCGCGGCGAAAGTACCGGCCTGGTGCAAAAGTTTATCGACCATGGTGGTTTTACCATGGTCGACATGAGCGATGATTGCGATATTGCGGATCGGGCGAGACATAAAATAATTCCTCAAAAAATAAGCTGTTAGTTGTGGTGCAGAGGGGGCGTCATTATAGCAGTCGATTGTTGTTATGGCTAATTTTCATCTTGACTGGGGTAGCTATGAATGCTGATATACGATCCACCAATCTGCAGGAAATTCAGTATTTATCGCAGGCTGCATTGCAAGACCTGCATGTGTCGACACTGGATGTTGTTGCTCGTATCGAGCATCTGATTCATGGCAAACAGCAGCAACAAGCCTGGAATGCACCCAAAGCTGTGATCACTCCACCGGATGGCCGATACATGATGGCTACACTGGCTGCTGCAGATGATCCGCCATATCTTGCGGTCAAAGCACTGGTACTAAATCCGGATAATCCACATCAGGGTCTGGCGAGCATCAATTCATTGGTAACTTTGTTGGATAGTCGAAGCGGATTGCCATTGGCAGTAATCGACGGTAATTGGGTAACAGCGGTGCGTACGGCAGGTTTGAGTGCGGTTGCCGCTAAGCGACTTGCTCGTCCGGATGCAAGCGTGGCGGCATTCATTGGTTGCGGGGTTCAGGCGCGCAGTCACTTGCAAGCGCTGATTGAATTGTTGCCGATCAGGCATGTATGCGCTTTTGCTCGCAGTTCCGCCAGTCGCGGGGCGTTTTGTGGCTTTTCGGAAAGTTTGGGATTGACGGCCATGAACTGTACATCAGCGAAAAAGGCAATAAGTGACGCGGATATCGTGGTGACATCGGTAACGCTTTCGCCGCAACTGGTTCCCTTTCTTGATGCGTGTTGGTTAAAACCGGGAGTGTTTGTAACCATGACTGACTTGGCTGCACCTTGGTTAGCTGAAAGCTTGTTCGTGTTTGATCGAATTTATGTGGATGATCGCGATCAGGAAGCCAGCATGTCCAAACCGCTAGTCAATCCAGAGCTGGTACAGGGCGATTTGTCCGATTTGGTGACTGGAAAAGTGATGGAAAGAGAAACTGCGCATGAACGGACTGCATTTGTGTTTCGTGGACTTGCCCTGGGAGATCTGGCAGTGGCTGGTTTGGCTTACCAGCGCGCACTTCTGTAGCAAGTCACGCTGGTCGGGGATAATGTGGAATTATTGGATCGATAATCGGGTTTACATTCCAAGTATCTTAGAATTCTTCCCAATCACCGCCGCCACCGGCTGCAACCTTGCGAGATTGCTCCGATGCTGATGCGGATTTCATTTCAGTTTTTGCCATCGCTTTTTTGGTTGCTGGTCCGCGATTGGGCAGGTGTGTGACCGGGCGGGTATGTTGTTTTTTGCTTACCCGTGCTGGGGTTGCATAGCTATCGGACAATTTGAAGTAGCTAATTGCTTGTGTCAGGGCTTGTGCCTGTTCCTTCATGGATTCGGTTGCTGCTGCCGCTTCTTCCACCAATGCAGCATTCTGCTGTGTTACTTCGTCCATTTGCGTTACAGCTTGATTGATTTGAGATATGCCGGAACTTTGTTCCTGCGATGCCGTGGAGATTTCCCCCATGATGTCGGTAACGCGTTTGACCGCACTGACGATTTCATTCATCGTGGCACCGGCTTCATCGACCAGGCGCGTGCCTTCTTCGACTTTGGTGACGGAGTCATTGATGAGTTCCTTGATTTCCTTGGCTGCTGCTGCGGAACGTTGAGCCAAAGTACGAACTTCGGTTGCGACGACAGCAAATCCACGCCCTTGCTCTCCAGCGCGTGCAGCTTCCACTGCAGCGTTCAGAGCCAGAATGTTGGTTTGAAAAGCAATACCGTCAATAACGCTGATGATGTCAACGATTTTGTTTGAACTTTCATTGATCGCACTCATGGTATGCACGACCTGACTGACGACTGCTCCACCTTTCATAGCGACTTCCGATGCGCCTACGGCCAGTTGGTTGGCTTGGCGTGCATTGTCTGCATTTTGTTTGACGGTGGAATTGAGTTCTTCCATCGACGATGCGGTTTCTTCTATGCTGGAAGCTTGTTCTTCGGTGCGATGACTCAAATCCGAATTACCCGAAGCAATTTCACCCGACGCTGTCAGAATCTGATCGGTACCGGTGTGCACTTTGCTGACTAGGTCGATCAGGTTGTCGTTCATGGTCTTGAGTGCACGCAATAAATATCCGGTTTCATTGGTTGATTCGATTTCGATGTGGCTGGTGAGATCGCCTGCAGCCACAGCATCCGCGATCGCGATAGCTTTTTTAACCGGTAGCGTAATGCTGCGTACGATCAAGATCGATAGAATAATGGCGAATATCATCGCTGAGATCATTACACCCGCCATGATGAAAAGGGTTTGCTGCAAATCCGTAGCCCTGTCTTTGAGTGCTTGAATCAGGTTTTCATTGGCTATGGTGTTGTACGCAAAAATGTTGTCAATCGTTCGGGTATATTCGGTGAAATATTCACTGGACAGCATTTTGAGTTCTTTTGCCTGAATCAGGTTTTGGGTGGTCATGAGCAGGGTTTTATCAATCATCATTTTCAATTCCTGATCTTTGGTGCCCAAAGCAGCCTTTAAACTGGCATCGGATTGCGTGGCTTTTTCCACATAGCGTATGAATTCTGTAAAAAACATATTGACGTTATTCATCAGTCCGGTGAGCTTGGCGCGGCCTTCATCGGTCATGTTGCCACTTGCGAGATAATTGGCGCCGACGGCACGCATTTGCCCCATGTATTCAGTCAGCTTTGGTGCATTGATCATGGTGGCATTCATCAGGAAATAAGTTCCAATGACGGGGTCCAGCAATAGATCGGATGCTTCCAGAAGTTCGTCGCTAGTTTGCATCAGATCGGCAATCAGCATAGTGTGTTGTGCAAAACTATCAGCCGGCTTGAGTTGGCGCGCGATGACAGCTTGCTTGATATTGCCGATACGTTGTTTTTGGGTGGACCAGCGTAATACGATTTGCGATGAGGAATTGGCTTCCTTCAATTTGGCATCGGTCGTTTCGATGGCTTTATCGAGTTCGCCTTGAATTTCCGATAAGCGGGCGGCCATCAAATCATTGCCATTCAATAGCGCTGCCGAAGTGCCTCGGTGCTGTTGCAAAAATTGCATGACTTTTTGCAAGGCGATAATTGGCGGAGTACCGACTACTTCACGTTGTACAAAGTCGAGATCGGAATTGACTTTATGGATATAGAGTGACATTGGTACAGCTGCAATGAGCACCAATATCAAAGTCAGGATGGTCAATTTATGTGACATATTCATGCGATCTAGTAATGTCATGGATCTCTCCGCGGTAAAAATTTTCTTATTTAAATAGGCTATTGATTATTTGCAGATTCAGTAAATAAATAGCTTGTTTACAGTTTGTGTGGTTATCGTTTGTAGGAATTGATAACGAACGAACCGAAATTTTCTTAATAGCGATTCACCAAATCTTATGATCCTTGCCTGAATGACGAGCTGTGATAAATCTGGAACAGCATGAATAAAAAATATAAAAATTTTAAGCGGGCATAACCGGTTTTTTTTGCTGACTTACAATATTTCCGAATGGGCAAAGCCAAATATTGCCGTCTTTAAGGTGTATGTTAAACCTGTCGGAATCGGATCGATTGGCGGAATTTGAAGTGAAAAGGTGAATAGATTGGCTTATTGAAATGGAGTTTTTACTGAGCGACTGTCAGCCACCCAGGCTATCCGGAGTTATTTGACATACAGAAATCGCAGACAGTCATTTTTCGCTATGGTTTTACTATTTTTTATTTGTTTCGACACCGGACATGAGAAATTTAACAAGCAGAGCGAAAATCAATGGAACAAAACTCAAGGCGGTGACCATGTAATGTTCGGTAGTAAACTGATCACCTTCATCCATGATGATGTAACCCAGAAAGATCGAAATCGGTGTGATGATCGATAGTGCAATAACCAGATTGAAAAGTCCTTTCATAATTTGAATCCCCATTTGTCATGATTTGTTTGTAACAAGTATAAGCTGATTGCCATGGCATTCACAGCCTGTTCGGCATGACCGCTGTTGTTTGTCCACCATGCTGGATGGCAGTGGTAAAATTGCAATTTGAATATCAATGCGTAACGCATATGGAAGCAATATTGATTATTTCCAATCTACCCGACAAGAAGTCGGCCATGGCCTTGGCTGAAGCCTTGACTGATCAGCGGCTCGCAGCCTGTGTCAATATCCTGGGCGCCTGTACTTCGGTTTATCGCTGGCAGGGTACCGTCGAGTCAACAGAGGAAATTCCTGTTCTGATCAAAACCCAGCGCCAGCATTTTGAACGGGTTGAACAGTTGATCAAGTTAATGCATCCTTATGAACTTCCGGAAGTGATCATGGTTCCTATATCCGGTGGACTGCCAGCTTATTTGCAGTGGATCTCCGATGAAACTTCCCTTTCTGATTAAATAGTACTGAATACCGATGCGATCTATCCAATTATTGTTATTGATTTTATGTCTAGTGAATACGCCAGCCTTTGCACAGGAAGGCGGATCATCCAGCTTGTTCAAGAAACTGCAAGGGCTGGGTATCAGCCTTGGACAAAGTAATCCGCAGGAGCTTTTACCACCGGATGAAGCGTTTAAAATCGCCGTGGAAGCACGAGATGGTAATACGCTGATTGCAACTTTGACACCCGCTCAGGACTACTACCTGTATCGCGATAAAATTGCTTTTGAGCCCAAACAGGCTGGTGCCGTGATCGAGAAAATCGTTCTGCCGCCCGGGAAAATGAAGGAAGATCAAACATTTGGTCAAACTGAAGTCTATTATAGTCCGGTTCAGGCTGTCATTTCACTCAAGCGCGATGATCCTGGAACCGAGGAAGCACTTTCTTTATCAGCAAGTTATCAGGGTTGCAATGAGCCAGTTGGTGTATGTTACGCCCCGATTAGTAAAGTGATTGATTTGACCTTGCCGGCTGTCAAAGCAGCACTAGATACTGTGGCCGATGCGGTGAGTGGTAAGGCAGTGGCGGCAGAAGCCGATGCCACCAATGAATTGTTTCAGATGTCATCCAAAGCCCCGGCCATTGAAACCGAAGCCTACAAGATCGACCAGATGTTCAAAACTGGTGATTACGTCATGATTCTGAGCGGATTTTTTGGTATCGGTTTGTTATTGGCTTTTACACCCTGTGTGTTTCCGATGTTTCCTATTCTGTCCGGGATCATTGCCAATCGCGGCAAAAAAGTTACCAAAGGCCATGGTTTCATTCTGGCACTGGCTTATGTCATGGGCATGGCGATTACTTATGCACTTGCCGGTGTAGCGGCTGGTTTATCCGGTGCAATGCTGTCCGCTGCACTGCAGAATGCCTGGGTATTGGGAACATTCGCCGTGATTTTTGTTTTGCTGTCTTTTTCAATGTTTGGTTTTTATGAACTACAATTGCCGGGTTCATTGCAAACCAAGCTATCCGAGGAAGCAGGACAGATAAAGGGCGGGCATCTAACCAGTGTCTTTGGCATGGGCGCCTTGTCAGCATTGATTGTCGGTCCCTGTGTTGCTGCTCCTCTAGCCGGTGCATTGCTGTACATCAGTCAAACCCGTGATGTAGTGTTGGGTGGATCCGCATTGTTTGTGATGGCTCTGGGAATGGGGGTGCCATTACTGTTGCTCGGTACTTCAGCAGGTGCCTTGCTACCCCGGGCCGGCGCATGGATGGAATCCATCAAGCGGTTTTTTGGAGCGCTGCTACTGGGTGTGGCCATCTGGATCATTTCTCCGGTGATCAATGAGGTGGTGCATATGCTGTTATGGGCGGCATTACTCATTATTTCGGCAATCTATCTGCACGCAATCGATCCTTTACCTGAGCGTGCCTCGGGATTGCAGAAATTTCTAAAAGGAATTGGTGTCATTGCGCTGCTTCTGGGTGTTGCTTTGCTGATCGGTGTATTGTCCGGTAGTCGCGATGTTCTGCAACCGTTGTCCAAGATCAGTATGGCTAGTGTGGAAGGTCCTGCTACCGGTGCTGGAATGGCTACCGATATTGAGCCATTACCTTTCCAACGTATTAGAACGGTTGCTGAGCTGGATCAACAGATCCAGCAGTCCAGAGATAAGTACATCATGGTCAAGTTTTATGCGGACTGGTGTATTTCGTGCAAGGAAATGGACCGATTCACGTTGTCCGACGCCAAAGTGCGTTCGCGTTTGAAGGATGTCGTGCTGTTGCATATCGATGTAACTGAGGGTACGGCAGATGACACGGCTTTGCTCAAACGTTTTAAGTTATTTGGTCCGCCGGGAATTTTATTTATCGATCGTCAGGGTAATGATGTTCCGGATATCAAGGTCATTGGTTTTATGAATAAAATTGATTTTCTAACCGTATTGAATGCGGTAATGATTTAATATTTATCCAGGGTGATCCAAGCCAAGAAACTGATTCATCAGTAATTTTCAAATCAAGGGTGTAACAATGTCAAAATTCAAACAGATTCTGATCTTCGTCGGTATAGCGGCTCTCGCAATCTCTGCTGGTTTTTATTTTCGTACTCAATTGCAGGAAGGAGTTCAAAGTGAAATGGCCAGTGAAGCAAAGAAACTAAGTGCAGAATCGCTTTTCTCGGCGAGCTTGCCCGATGTACAGGGACAGAATCAAGCTATTTCTCAGTGGCAGGGAAAAGTCATGGTTGTGAATTTTTGGGCTACCTGGTGTACACCATGTCAGGAAGAAATTCCGGAATTTATCGAGTCACAGAATAAATTTCACGATCAGGGTTTGGTCTATCTGGGGATTGCTCTGGATCAAGCCAACAAGGTGAAAATGTTCAGCGAAGAATTCGGCATTAACTATCCAATACTGGTTGGGGGATTGAATGCTTGGTCACTGGCCGAAGCAACAGGTAACAAGATGTCGGTTTTGCCTTATACGGTTGTGATCAATCGCTCTGGCGCGATCGTTGAAACCTATGTCGGCCGAGTGAACCTGAAAAAGCTTGAGAAACTGGTCATACCCTTGTTGAAAGAACAACCGCAAACGCAACCTGCTACATAAATTCGACCGGTATTTCACTTGTTGTCTCGCTTGAAGATAATCAGGTAATATCGCCGATAGGAATGGAATGCTTTGTATTGGCATACAAACACACGAGCTACTCTGTCCTTGTTAATGCCACATTCTGTTTTTGCTAATACTGACCAAAAAAATCAATGACATCATGAACATTTGAATGACGTATTCAAGGTAGTCAAGCAAAAGCTCTTCTATGAATGTGGTGAATTTATTTTTCCATCTAACATTGGGAGAGATTTATCATGACAGAATTGAATAGCCGTTTCATTGCCACACTGATTGCACTTGCTCTTTTCTCGGGTTGCGCAACCAAGGGGGCGCAGCAAGTTGATATGCGAGCACAATATGATGACATTCTGATAACTACACAGGTGCATGATGCCATTCTGGATGAGCCGGCTCTGAGACCTTTCGACATTAATGTACGAACCACAAAAGGTGTCGTGGAATTAAGCGGAATCGTCAATTCACGCGATGATATGGATAGAGCCATCTCGATAGCCCGATCCATCCGGGGAATCAAGTTCATCAGAAATGATATGCGTACACCAGGCACCGGAGACTACAATTAGGACGGATAATTAGGAAAAAGGCGGGTTGAGTGGTGCCGACTGATCTGCACTATTCAACTTGCAAGTCAATCGCGGCAAAGTGAGGTTCTGAGAATGTTTCTGTTACGAAATCGTTTTTTTCAGGCAGGCACGATAATCGTCCTTATAACGGGATGCATTGCTACTCACAAGCCGGGTGGAATGGAAGAACCGTACAATGATATTGCCATTTCTACCCGAATTCATGAGGCCATATTGGATGTAGCGGCGCTGAGAACCTACGAGATCAATGTCAATACCCTACAGGGCAATGTTGAGTTAAGCGGGTTTGTGAGTTCCCGGGACGATATGGAAAAGGCAATGGCGATTGTGCGACGTAACATTACCGCCACTAAGCTGGTGCGAAATCGTCTGGTGATTCATCCCGCAGGGGGCGATTATTGAGATTGTTTGGTTGATTTAGTTGCAATGGGGTGTGAGCGAAGAATAAAGCGGTTAAAGATGACATGTTACTAGCAGATGTAATCCTTATCGTGCATTTTCTCTATGTCATGTTTGTCGTTGGCAGTTTACCGTTGATCTGGCTTGGGGCAAGGCTGGGGTGGGCATTTGTAAGAAATCGATGGTTTCGCTATTTGCATTTTGGTGCGATTTTAGTCGTTGTAATCGAATCCTCAATGGGGATCGTTTGTCCGCTAACCCGATGGGAGAATGCCTTACGTCAAACAGGAAGCGATGCCAGTTTCGTACAGCGCGGACTGCATGCAATCATGTTCTACACCGTGCCCGAAGTGGTTTTAACGTTTATTTATGTTGTTTTTGCTGCATTAGTTGTGGTGACATTTAAGTGGGTTCCATTGATACCGCGAACTAGAAATCACTGATCATCCCGCTGCAAAACGACTTTCGTCAGTATCCTCGGAAATGGGAGCAAGCATTTCTTCGACATTGGGTTCAAAAGTTTCCTCATCGAATGCGATGTCACCATCAAGTACGGGTTGGTCTTGTGTTTTTAGATTGTAAAAATCATAACGAGCCGGATCAGCGAGGTGTGATAGCTGCACATTCTGCAGCGCGCGAAACATAGTTTCCAGACGCCCCGGGAATTTTTTATCCCAAAGTTGCATCATTTCTTTTATGACCTGGCGTTGTAGATTTTTTTGCGATCCACACAGATTGCAGGGAATGATTGGAAAATCGGCAACCGCTGCGTAAGCTTCCAGATCCTTTTCTTTGCAATAGGCTAGAGGCCGGATAACGATATGCTGGCCATCGTCACTGACCAGTTTGGGTGGCATCGCTTTGAGTTTGCCGCCATAGAACATGTTCAAGAATAATGTTTCCAGAATATCATCACGATGATGACCCAACGCAATTTTGGTGGCACCGAGTTCTTTCGCGACGCGGTACAATACTCCCCGGCGTAATCTGGAACATAGACTGCAAGTGGTTTTTCCCTCGGCAATGACCCGTTTCACGACACTGTACGTATCCTGTTCAACGATACGAAAGGGCATACCAATGCGAGTCAGGTATTCGGGTAATACTTGTTCTGGAAAACCAGGTTGTTTTTGATCCAAATTCATGGCAATTAACTCAAATTGCAGCGGTGCATGGGATTGGAGGTTACGCAAGATATCTAATAATGTATAACTGTCTTTGCCTCCGGATAGGCATACCATGACCTTATCTCCGGCCTCGATCATGTTGAAATCCGCAATGGCTGTTCCTACTTGGCGCCGCAAGCGCTTTTGCAGCTTGTTAGCGTTGTATTGATCCTTTTTCTGCATGGTTTACTGGATTGAGTTATCGAGAATAGTTTGAATTGCCCAGCCTGAGGTCATTACTTGTGCGTAAAATTAATTTACACAAGTTCTTTGGAACAATTTAGCACGGTGGAATTCTAAAGATTTGTGGTTAAGACTCGGAATTTTTTCGGGAGAATCCTATGCGTAAATTCGCTACGATTATATCACTTGTGTCATTGATCTTGCTTTCCTCGAATGTATACTCGGACCCCAAGAACTCAAATGAAGTAGGGGCTATGGGTCAACCAGGTGATGACAGTCAGGTATCCCGTACGGTCAAATTGACGCAAGTGGATAACCTATTTTTACCCAATGAAATTACTGTCAGGGAGGGTGAGACCATACGGTTTGTCGTCAAAAATGCCGGTGACAAAAAACATGAAATGCTTGTAGGGTCGCAGGAGAATCTCAAAAAAGCTGCACATGTCCGGCGAATATATCCAGATAGGGAACATACTGAATCTCACCTGTTACAACTTGAGCCGGGTGAGCAGAAAGAGTTAATATGGCATTTTGAACAGGCGGGAACGATTGAGTATGCCTGTCCATTGCCAGGTCATTTTAAAAAGATGCGCGGAACAATTATTGTGGAGAGGAAATGAATAAAAAAGTAGGGGGTCGCTTTGCAAGCGGCATGATGACATTGGGCATGTTGTTTGCAGCAGCGCAGGTTGCAGCCACAACCACGGTTGAAGTATATAAAAGCCCAACTTGTGGATGTTGTGCAAAATGGGTGGATCACATGCGCGATAATGGTTTTACTGTTAATACGCATGACGTGGGAAATAAAGAGGCCAGAAAAAAAGCGGGCATATCCAGTACATTGGGTTCATGTCACACGGCTTTGATCAATGGATATGCTATTGAAGGTCATGTTCCTGCAGCGGACATCATTCGCTTGTTGAAGGAAAAACCCAAGGCAGTGGGACTAGCGGTTCCGGATATGCCGCATGGCACGCCGGGTATGGAAGGTGCTCGTAGTGATCCCTACAATGTTTTACTGATCAAGGAGCGTGATGAAGAGCGCAAGGATACTACGATCTATAATCGATATGATCCTTATGCCAAAAAAGCAGAGCAAACGCCGTCAGCACCACAGCCTGATGCAGCTAAAGATAACAATTCCGTGATGCGTTTGAAGTAATAGTCCTGTTGCATGATAAAACAACTGATTGTATGGCTGGGTATCGCTGTTGCTGTTTCAGGTTGTACGGATTCTTCAGCGTTGCGCGCCTTAACCGGAAAACCTCAAATCAATAGCAGAACGGGCCTGATTGAGCGTAATTTCGATAAGGAACAAATCAAGCGAGGCGAGGCCGTTTATACGGCCAATTGTGTCGGATGCCATGGTGTTGCTGGTGCAGGCACACCGGATTGGCGTAAACCCAATGCAGATGGCAAGTATCCTCCGCCTCCACTGGATAGTACGGCACATGCCTGGCACCATTCGACAGCGGTACTGAAAAAAACCATTCTGAAAGGTACTCCGCCTGAAATCGGATCGATGCCAGCTTGGGAAGGAAAGTTAACCGAGCAGCAGGTTGATGATGTGATCGTGTGGATCAAATCACTATGGTCCGACGAGATTTATGATACCTGGTACAAAAACTTTGAAAGTAAGTCGTAGTCCATTTGTACATTCATTTTGTGATATAAAAACGATTGAAAATTTATCTGGTGGGAGGGTCCGTTCGTGATGAATTGCTGGGACTACCCGTAAAAGATCAAGACTATGTCGTTGTCGGTGCCACTCCGGAAGAAATGGAGCGCTTGGGTTATCGGCCTGTGGGTAAGGATTTTCCAGTATTTTTACATCCGCTTACGCAAGAACAGTATGCCTTGGCTCGAACTGAGCGAAAGATTTCTCGTGGTTACAGAGGATTCGAGGTATTTACTTCGCCACATGTAAGCCTACAGGAAGACTTGGCTCGACGTGACTTGACTATCAATTCGATAGCCAGGGATGAAGCAGGTAACATCATCGACCCTTTTGGCGGTGTTGCAGACTTGGAAGCAGGTATTTTGCGGCATGTCAGTCCGGCGTTTGCAGAAGATCCCGTGAGAATTTTGCGCGCAGCCCGGTTTGCCGCACGCTTCGGTTTTCGTATTGCTCCTGAAACATTGACGCTAATGAATGAGATGGTGCATAACGGCGAGGTTGATGCACTGGTGCCCGAACGGGTCTGGCAAGAGCTTGCAAAAGGATTAATGGAAAATCATCCTTCGAGGATGTTTCATGTTCTGCGTGACTGTGGTGCATTGGCACGCATCCTGCCGGAAGTTGATGTCCTGTTTGGTGTGCCGCAACCCGTACATGCCCATCCGGAGATCGATACGGGTGTACATGTCATGCTGGCCATTGATTTTGCTGCATCGAGAAATTTTTCCCTGCCAACGCGTTTTGCAGTGCTGACGCATGATCTGGGGAAAGGCACAACTCCCCCGGCAGAATGGCCACGCCATATTGGTCATGAGGCCAGAAGTGTTACCTTGACGCAAAATATGTGCGAGCGTATTCGCATTCCTCGGGATTGTCGCGATCTTGCGATACTGACAGCTCGCTATCATGGCGATGTACATCGTGCATTGGAACTTAAACCCTCGACGATTGCCGATATGTTTCAGGCTGTTGATGCCTATCGCAAACCTCAGCGCTTCGCTGAATTTCTGCAGGCATGTGCCAGCGATTTTTATGGAAGACCGGGTTTTGCTGTCAAGCCTTATCTACCCACAGAGCATCTAAAAAAAGCCTTAGCGGCTGCCACAAGTGTCGATGCTGGTTCCATTGCATTCGAATTGCAGCAAAAGCATTCTGATTCAAAAACACTTCCTACCATGATCCAAACAAAAGTGCGGGAAGCACGTGTCAATAAAATCAAAGCAACATTGGTTTGATCTCGTTTTACTGCCTATTTTTTCATAAATTTCTTCGATCGTTTTCCGGTTTCTATTTCAGCGTATATACGCTTGTAAATTTTGCCCTGCATCAATTTACGAAACTCAGCAGAGTGTCACCCTGCATTATATATAACTAATAAGCATATTTATTTAAATAAATATTATTTTTGTTTATATCGTAAAGCTGATATCGTTCGCACCCATTGATATTTTTTTCAATCAGGTGAAGTAGATGGATACCAACGCACAATTAGACTTAGAAGCACCCCTTGCCATCAGGGATACAAGTAAACGGGTACCGGTGGAAATTGCCCAGGAAATTTTGCGGGCCATTGCAGCAATCGAATATGGATCGGTCGAGGTAGTCGTGCATGAAGGCAAGGTCATGCAAATCGAATGTCGGGAAAAAATCCGCTTGAGTCAGGGTGGATCTGTCCGCAAGGCAAACAAATCTTGAATCTAGGCAATCCATTCCGGTGATCAGGTCCGATTGGTCGCAAAAGCAGAACACCGACCCAAAAAAGGGGGTGCTACAGAATAAAAATAAACGATGACCCAACCAGATTGCTGGAGGGATCATTCAGGAGAGCAATAGTGAAGTTTTTTGAAAGGTCATTGAAGGTGTTGTTGCATGTGGCGATAGTGAGCCCAATTGTAATTGGTTCAGCAAAAGCATCGACAGAAACAGAAGAAAAAAAATTTCTGGATTTTCAAGCCATGCAACAAAATGTTGTGCAATTGGTGCAGCAGATGTCCGATGAAACAACCAAATCAACAGGTGATAAATCATCGGCTCAAACAAAACCTGTGGAGCAGGGAAAGCCCTCAGCTACGGTTGCACCGAAAGCCAATGCACCGACGAGCTATCATCGCCGCTCAAACAGCTATGCCACCAATCCCGATTCCGATCCGCCACGCTATGTCCGCCGCCTGAGTGATATTGGTGTCGAGGCATTCAAGGATATTACCTGGCTGGATATTGGATTTGAACATCGTACGCGTTACGAATGGCGTAACAACGATGTTCGGCGCATCGAAGGCGGTGAAGATAATCCGTTTTTTTTGCGGAATCGTGCTTGGATCGGCATTCGTGATATTTTGGATCCCTTCCGTTTTGCCGTGGAATTCCAGGATTCACGTGTTTATAACAACAAGCATGCCATTACCGATCAGGAAAGGAATGAATTCGATTTGCTCAATGCCTATGGTGAGTTGTATTTCAAGAAAGCATTGGGTTCCGATGATTTAGGCAATGATCGTCCACTGCGCTTCCGGGTTGGTCGTATGGCTTATGAAACGACAGACCGTCGTTTCATTGCACGTAACGAGTGGCGCAACACGACCAATACCTTTGAAGGTTTCCGCTTAAATCTGGGGCGTGAGGCCAATGATTGGGAACTGGATTTGTTTGGTATGCAACCGGTGCGTCGCTTGCAAAAACGCTTTGACGAAGCAAATGACAATTTGTGGTTTTTCGGTGCCATTGGAACCTGGCGCAGATGGTCGGATATTGCAACCATCCAGACTTACTACATGGGTCAAAAGCAAGTCGGTGATCCCGATGGATTTACCGCGACCAACAGACTGGACAGACAGATTCACATGCCTGGTTTCCGTATCTATGGCAAAGCTTCAAACTATTTCGATTTTGATGTCAGCTATAACCATCAGTTGGGATTTTCAGGACCCAATCGTGTGGATGCACATGGATATACCATCGAAGTTGGCAAGACTTTCGAGCATGCCTGGAAGCCCCGTATTGGCTTGTTTTATGGTTATGCATCCGGCGACAAGAATCCAACGGACAATGTAGACAACCGTTTCGATCGTTTCTTCGGGTTTGCCCGACCCTGGTCAGCGGATCACTACGTCATTTATGAAAACTTGAAAGCACCGAAGATCCGGTTTGAATTCAGCCCGACACAGAAACTTGGTTTTGAACTGGGGTATGGCGGTTATTGGCTGGCCAGCAAAACCGACCGTATGTTCGATATTCTCGATGGCAATATCAGTAATACCGTCAAGGATCCTGGATTCAATCGCGATCGTACGGGACAAAGTGGGGATTTTGGCGGTCATGCGTTTGAGGGTCGCATACGTTATCAGCCCACATCGCGTATCAGCACTATTCTGGGCTATACCCATTTTACTGCAGGCAATTTCGTGAAAAACCGCATTGCCGCCAATTCCTGCGAGGCATTGAACAAGCATCCTTGCGTGGATCAGCGCTCAGGTGACACCGACTTTTTATATTTCGAAGTACTCATCAGCCTTTTATAACCTCTTTCGCTTAAATTTTTTGGAGAATGAATCATGAAAATTAGAAACTTGCTTACCACCACCCTGTTAGCGACTAGCTTGTTGACCAGTGTTCATGCAATGGCAGAAAAAACCTTGCTGAATGTATCTTATGATCCAACGCGAGAACTGTATCAGGAATTCAACAAGGCTTTTACCAAACACTGGCAAGAAAAAACCAAGGAAGTCGTATCCATCAAGCAGTCGCATGGTGGCTCCGGGAAGCAGGCACGCTCCGTTATCGATGGATTAGAAGCCGATGTGGTCACATTGGCGCTGGCCAATGATATCAATGCCATTGCCGAAAAGGCCAAGCTGTTGCCCGAAGACTGGCAAAAACGCCTGTCGCTGAATAGCACACCCTACACCTCGACGATCATTTTTCTGGTACGCAAAGGCAATCCCAAAGGCATAAAGAATTGGGATGATCTGGCGCGCGCAGGTGTTTCTGTCATTACGCCCAATCCAAAAACTTCCGGTGGTGCGCAATGGAATTATCTGGCGGCATGGGAATACGGCAAACGCCGCTTTGGTGAAGACAAGGCAAAGGATTTCGTCAGGGATATTTATAAAAATGTCCCGGTTCTGGATTCTGGTGCGCGTGGATCGACCACGACATTCGTCGAGCGCGGCGTCGGTGATGTTTTCATTTCTTGGGAAAACGAGGCATTTCTGGCGCTCAAGGAATATGGTGCGGACAAGTTTGAAATCGTCGTACCGTCATTGAGCGTGCTGGCTGAGCCGCCCGTCGCTGTCGTGGATAAAGTCGTTGATAAACGCGGTACGCGTCAGGTTGCCGAAGCCTATCTTGAATATCTCTATTCGGAAGAAGGTCAGGAAATTGCAGCAAAGCATTTTTACCGCCCTACCAATGAAAAAGTTTCCAAGAAATATATCAAACAGTTTCCGCAGATCGAATTATTCAAAATCGATGAGGCTTTTGGTGGTTGGAAAAATGCGCACAAAACGCATTTTGCCGATGGCGGGACATTCGATCAGATTTACTTGAATCAATAGCCTGTTCATATCAGGTTCGCTTTTTCTAGCAAAGGATAAATGATGACAGTTCTGATAGTCGGTGGGGATTATGTCGGTTCGTTCAAGCAACTGATTGCCTCAAAGCGCAATGTGCAGGTCGAGCACTGGAATGGCCGCAAAAAGGGATACGGCAAACGGGCACTACCCAATGAAACGAAGCTGGTTGTGCTGGTGTGCGATTATGTCAGTCATAGCCTGGCGCATGCTGTGAAAGAAAAAGCGAACCGCAACAAGATTCCCCTGCTGTATTGCCATCGCTCGGTGAACGAGCTGAGACACAAACTGATACAAAACGAGGAGCTGGCTGACGCAACGGGTTGTTGTCCTTATGCCTGCTGCACCCCAAAACCTATACGGAGATTGCACTAATGCCTAATCAATTTTGAGGATCGCACGATCCATGAATGAAGGAGTATTTCATGAGTAAAACCAGCATCAATACCAGTATCAAAAACGAATTCGAGCTGATTCAGTCCGCTACGGATTACGCACTCAAACGAGATGAAAAGGGTTGGATCAGCGGCCAATTTTATCAATGCGAATTGACCAGCGTGTTTCAGCCGGTTTGGGGTATTGATCAGGGAATCACCTTGGGACACGCGGCTTATGTTCGTTCCAAGGCTCATGGACAGGTTGCGTTATGGCCGTGGCAGGTTTTTGCCCTGGCATCGAAGGATGAACAGCTGATTGATCTGGATCGGTTATGCCGAGCCATTCATGCCTTAAATTATTATTTCAACAACACTTCCAAGGCAAATACCGTGTTGTTTGTTGATGTTCACCCCCGCTTACTGGAGAGCGTCAAGGATGATCACGGCCGGGCCTTCGAGAATTTTCTCGATCTGATCGGAGTGAGAACTTCGCAGGTGGTGATTGAAATTCCGGCCATCGTCAACCGTAACTGGAAATTGCTGCAGCATGTCATTACCAACTATCGCTCACGAGGCTACCGCATCGCCGCCAACTATACCGGCAACCGGATTGACTGGATGACTGAGCTGGGCAGTCTGTATCCCGATTTCGTGCGGATCGAAGCGGGTGACTTGCAACGGCATGAAGCCGTAGCCGCGCTGATTAATACCATACACAGCTATGGCGGCAGTTTGCTGGTGCGAGATGTGGAAACGCCAGCACATTTGTCTGCAGCCATCAGAGCTAAAGCGGATTATTTGCAAGGCAATTTGATCGGCAAACCGCAAAACCTTATTAAAGAAGCTGAATTATTACCCATTTCGGATTTGACTGATTCGACAGTCAGTTCCAAGCCATGACCGTGACATACAGGAGTGTGCAGTGTATCCACTAAAACAACATAGCATTTTGCCGGGCTTTAATCTGGCACTGGGTTTTACCCTGCTCTATTTGAGCCTGATCGTATTGATTCCATTATCGGCTGCATTCATACGCACGGCCGAACTCAGTTGGCCCGATTTCTGGTCCATTGTCACGACGCCGCGTGTGCTGGCGTCATATCGTTTGACTTTCGGTGCGTCATTTGCCGCAGCCTTGGTGAATGCGCTATTTGGCCTGCTGGTAGCGTGGGTGCTCGTGCGTTACCACTTTCCCGGCAAGAAATTCGTTGATGCCCTGGTTGATCTGCCATTTGCTTTACCAACCGCCGTTGCAGGTATCGCATTGACTGCGCTGTATGCCGGCAATGGCTGGATAGGTCAGTATCTCGAGCCACTGGGTATCAAGGTGGCTTTTACCCCATTGGGCATTTTTGTGGCACTGACTTTCATCGGATTGCCCTTTGTCGTGCGTACGGTGCAGCCGGTTCTGGAAGATGTCGAAGCCGAACTGGAAGAAGCCGCTGCGACGCTAGGCGCTAATCGCTGGCAAACCTTTACGCGGGTGATATTTCCGGCAATTTTTCCGGCACTGATGACTGGATTCGCACTGGCATTTGCACGGGCGATCGGCGAGTACGGTTCGGTAATTTTCATTGCCGGAAACATGCCGATGATTTCCGAAATCACGCCACTACTCATCATCACCAAGCTGGAGCAATACGATTATGCGGGTGCTACGGCACTTTCCGTGGTGATGCTAGTTATTTCTTTTATCTTGCTGCTGATCATCAACCTGTTGCAATGGTGGAGTCGGCGACGTAGTAGTAAAACCTGAGGTTAAGATGACAACCATAACTTTTCCCTTGTCCCCTGCTGCACAGCAGAAAGCAACACAAGAACCGAGATGGGTGCGTTGGGCGCTGATCAGCATAGCCTTGTTGTTTCTGACGCTATTTTTATTCATTCCACTGATTTCCGTTTTTTATGAGGCTTTCAAGAAAGGAGTGGAGGTATATGTGGCGGCGATCACCGATCCCGATGCCTTGTCAGCCATCAAGTTGACATTGACTGTGGCAGCCATTGCTGTGCCTTTGAACATGATCTTCGGCGTTGCAGCTGCCTGGGCCATTGCCAAGTTTGAATTCCGTGGCAAGAACCTGCTGATTACCCTGATCGATCTACCTTTTTCAGTATCGCCCGTCGTATCGGGTTTGATTTATGTGCTGGTTTTCGGCCTGCAAGGCTGGTTGGGTCCGTGGCTGTCCGAGCATGACTTCAAAGTCATTTTCGCTGTGCCGGGGATTGTTCTCGCAACGGTGTTCGTCACGGTGCCGTTCATTGCCAGGGAATTAATTCCGCTGATGCAGGCACAAGGTACGGAAGAGGAAGAAGCTGCCGTGGTGTTGGGAGCAAGTGGCTGGCAAACCTTTTTCAAGATTACTTTACCGAATATCAAATGGGGTCTGCTCTACGGCGCCATTTTGTGTAACGCACGGGCAATGGGCGAATTCGGAGCGGTTTCGGTCGTGTCCGGACATATTCGTGGCAGCACCAACACCATGCCATTGCACGTGGAAATCCTTTACAACGAATACAATTTTGCCGCCGCATTTGCCGTGGCTTCACTGCTGGCATTACTGGCTCTGGTGACACTGGCTTTGAAAACACTGATTGAATTTCGTAATCGACAACATCAACAACGAGGTCACGAATGAGTATTGACGTTTTAAATTTATCCAAACAATTCGGTACATTTACAGCGCTGCACGATGTCAGTTTGCAAGTGCATTCGGGCGAATTGCTGGCTTTGCTCGGTCCTTCCGGTTCAGGTAAAACCACACTATTAAGGGTCATTGCCGGACTGGAAACTGCGGACAGCGGGCAAGTATTGTTTCATGGCGAGGATGCAACCGATCAGCACGTGCGCGAACGTCAGGTTGGTTTCGTTTTTCAGCACTATGCCCTGTTTCGCAATATGACAATTTTCGAGAATGTTGCGTTTGGGTTGCGAGTGCGCCCGAAAGCATTCCGCCCTTCTAACGACGAGATACGTGATCGCGTCATGAAATTGCTGCATCTGGTGCAATTGGACTGGCTGGCGGATCGTTATCCACATCAGCTTTCCGGCGGGCAACGGCAGCGGATTGCGCTGGCGCGCGCATTGGCGGTCGAGCCCAAGGTATTACTGCTGGATGAGCCTTTCGGTGCCCTGGATGCCAAGGTGCGCAAGGAGTTACGGTCGTGGTTGCGGCGACTGCATGATGATATGCACATCACCAGTGTATTTGTAACCCATGATCAGGAAGAAGCACTGGAAGTCGCGGATCGTGTGGTTGTCATGAACGAGGGGCGTATCGAGCAGATCGGCACGCCGGATGAAGTGTACGAACAACCCGCCAGTCCGTTCGTGTACGAATTTCTGGGTAATGTGAATCTGTTTCATAGCCGGCTGCATCGTGGCCGGGCGTGGATCGGTGATATCGAGCTGGACGCTCCTGAGCATGCCGAAGCCGAAGAGCAAGCCGCAGTGGCTTATGTCCGTCCCCATGAAATCGAAGTCGAGCGTACTGCTAATGGCGCCGCAGCTATGTCTGCACTGGTCGTGCATATTTTGACTGTGGGACCGATCGTGCGTCTCGAACTGGTGCGTAAGAATGACGTGGATATTACACCAATCCAGGTTGAGCTGAACAAGGAGCGTTTTCGCGAATTACAACTGGTGAAGGGCGACGAAGTATTCATTACACCACGCCGCCTGGATGTGTTTCCAAGTCGGAAAGCGCATGTCGATGTGCAGTCACAGATACTTTGATTATTTACAAATGAATAAACCACCACAATTCATAGGAAGGAGTCAGCACTGATTTATCAGTAAGTCAATTAATCAACGCAAGGAGAAAGACATGGATAAGGTTAATACCTGTAATACATCGAAACATGGAATATCGATTTCCCAAGTCAAAAGTCAGTGGTTGCTGACCAGCCTGATGACTCTGGAAATCATAGTTTTGATAACCGGGTTTGGACTGCTTTGGTTCGATTTCAAATTAGCGTGGATTGTGTTGCTTGCTGGTGTGATCATGCTGGGTCTGTCATTTCTGGGGTGGTATCGACTGGCTTTCTGGCGTTTGATGTTATGACTTTTCCAGAATCGATTTCCAGGTAATCAGTGTGGTTTCGCTGTGGATCTACTTGAATGATTACCTGGTTCAGGACTGAAATGACGGAATAAGGATTAAAGCATGGAATGATGGAATCCTGGTTTAATTACTTCTCTTCCCGTTTCTTCCATGATCTTGGTCATCCTCCTCACTATCATCTTCGAGCTTATAATTTTTGAATGTATCGTTGAGAATGGGTGACGATTTTAATTCCCAGTTCATGGAATTGCCGCGTTGCTCCAGAACCACCGACAGCATCTGACCGTTGTATTGAACGCATGGTATGGTAAGAACACCGTTGCTTACAGTCGTGATACATTCTTTGACTGGGATGGGTGCATTGGTCAAACATCCGGCTACATCGACCAGTTTTACATCGGTGGTTGTTGCGCTGGCATTAAAAGTGGTGATAACGGCTGTTGCATCCTTAACCACAATATCGGTTGCTGTCAAATCGGTTGTTAATCCAAGCAGGTTTAATCCTCTATCCGACAGACAGGCGTTTTTAGTGCCGTCAGTAAGATTTTTCACGATGATTTGTGAGCCAGCAACGCTGTTATCTACGATAAAAACAGTATTGGCTTGTATAGCTACTTTTTCAGCTGAGACGGTGGATATACCCGTTATAAACATTGAAAAAAAACAAGTTACTAGGTGTATCTTTTTATTCATACTTTCTCCAAAGAATATGATCATGGTCTTTTAAGATGCAGTTTTGTTTTTTTGCAACCTGTTCAGCAACGTCAATTTGTTCAAGACCTTTAGGGAAGCACAGAAAAACTCTGCTCATATAACAATCTATATTCGCATGGGTTGAATCCAATTCGTTATTTTTTCTGAACTTGCTTTGAGTGTTTCTGAGATCTTGAATTGCAAAGACAGAGTAAGAAAACGATGAAGAAAGTGTTCGAGACAAGTTACAATCGATATCAATATATCTGAAGAGATGAGTTCGAAAAAAAGGCACTGGGTAAATAGTTGGGTGCCAGATAATCAGTGATTATTTTATATTTTCTAGGAAGGAATATGCCATTTAGTTACAGTAGTCAGCTGAGTGCGATAGTTGGTTTCGCTGAACAGCAGAAGCCACAAGCGATTCTGGATGTCGGTATTGGGATGGGACAATATGGTTTTTTGCTACGCACAAACTTGGAGAATATCAATCTTTTTGAAATTGATGGCGTGCATGCGCGTCAGCGCGACAAGAGTGAGTGGAACATCAGAATTGACGGGATTGAAGGTTACCCGGGGTATATCAATACAGTCCATCAATACGCTTATACAAGTTTGCTGATCGGTGATGCAATGAAAATTTTGCCAACCTTGCAAGCGGGAACATATGATCTGGTTCTAGCTATTGATATTTTGGAGCACTTCGACAAAGAGCAAGGTGGTCTCTTTTTAAAAGAATGCCAGCGCGTATGTAAGGGCCATGTTTTGGTAAGTACGCCGAAGGAATTTATTGAGCAAGAAGTTGTGGCAAATCCACTGGAAAATCATCGATCACATTGGACTGAAAAAGATCTTAAGATGTGTGGTTTTGAGTCATTCTTATCTAATCCGTTGAGTTGGATAGCTATTGCAGATGGTAAACACTAATTCCAGGCTTTTTCCTGGCGTATAGCAAAGTTTACTCAGTATGAACTGGAAGTTGCGATAACTGTTCCACCATGCCATTTGAAAGGATAAATACGCGGTCAGCTGCATTAATTACGGCGGGCTGATGAGAAACAGCGATAATAGTCAGATTTTTAGATAGCTGCTGCAATGTTTCGCAAATAGTCTGCTCGCTTTCCGGGTCCAGTGCGCTGGTGGGTTCATCGAGAATCAGGAACGAAGGATTGTGTGCCAGTGCTCGCGCAATCGCAATACGTTGTCTCTGGCCGCCGGAGAGTAAGCCGCCTCGTTCACCCACGACCGTTTGTAGTCCGTCAGGCAAGGCGCTGACAAATTCCCATGCACCAGCCTGACGCAGTGCGCGTTCGGCATCTTCCGCTGTCAATGAGGGCTCGCCAACCAGAATGTTGTTCATTACGCTATCATGCAGCAGGATCGTATCCTGCGAAACATAACCGATCATATGACGCCACTGACGTAAATTGATGTCATGTAATGGTACACCATCAATCTGTACTTCTCCGGACTGAGGTTCAGTCAGTCCGCACAGAAGATCCAGCAATGTACTCTTACCTACTCCGGATGGCCCCATGACTGCAGTAAAGGTGTTGATCGGTATGGTGATATTCAGGTCCTTGAATATCGATTTCTGGCCATAATCAAATTTGACATGATCTAGCGTGATGCCCTGCTGCAAATGCGGTTGCAGTGTCCCCGTTGCTCTTTCTGCTGCTGCGCGAGCGTCTTCTGCTGCTTTGCGTAAGGCCCAGAAGGCGCTTTCCTGTGCGACCAGTTGCTGATGTCGGCGTTGTGTTTTGTTGAGTAATCCCAGAATTCGGGTTAGCAGAAAAACCATCAGCATGACTTCTGGCAATGATAATTCCCATATCACCAGGGCAATGTACAAACCACTGGCAGTCAAGGCAGCCAGTATCGGCTCCTGCAATGCCGTCAGTGCGGCACGATTCATGACTTCACGTCGTGTTGCCTTTTCCAGGAATTGTGTCTGCTCATGCAAAATAGCATCGGCTACATTATCACGAGCCATGGCTTTGAGGGATTTGACAGAACTGAGCACATCGGATAAATAGGCGAGCAGATCTCGCAGCAAATGTGTTTGTTTGTTGCCGGCGCGGCGTGTCGCACTGACCAGGCGATTGAGAGCAATCAACAGAAACAGACCGATAAACAGGGAGGCTAGCGTGGCTTCCCAGGAAATGAACAACGCCACAATGGCATAAACGATGACCTGGATGGCCAGCGCCAGAACATTGACACTATGTTCAAACCCGTTGGCGGCACGATATGCTTCGGTGGCCACAGAATTCGCCAGTGAGCCTACGGATTGGCGCAGATAATACTGCCACCGGCTGGCAAGCAGGGCTTCAATCAAATCCAATCTCAAAGCGGTGGCTACATGTGCAACGGTATATCCTACCTGTCGGTTGGCCAATAAGAGAACGATGCCTTTAAAAAACATTCCGCCGACAATGATGATCAGGATCGTATCCAGTGCTGGCTCGATGCCGATGTTTTGTAGTGCATTCTCGATAAACCGGCCGACGCCGGAATCATTTGAACTATCCGACTCGCCAACGGCAATGGATATAAGTGGTAACAAAGCGGTCAAGCTCAGTCCTTCTGCTATTCCTGCAATCAGCAGCGCCAGTAAAACAAACGCACTGCGCCGTGGAAAGACCATGATATATGTGAACAGGGTGCGCATTCGGATTTGGAATTAGTAATTAGGGATCGGTAGGCTAGGATGAATTAGGGTACTTCGGATACATCACATAACACGCCATCGATCAACTGCTTGATGCGTTGAGCGCGATGTGCAAGTTGTGAGTCATGGGTCACAATGATTAGGCTGGCGTTGATTTTCTGATTCAGTTCCAGCATTAAATCGAACACACTTTCGGCGGTATGCCGATCCAGATTGCCGGTAGGCTCGTCGGCCAGAATGCACGCGGGATTGGTGACCAAGGCACGTGCGACGGCAGCGCGTTGGCGCTCACCTCCGGATAACTCACCCGGGGTGTGCGTCAGGCGATGACCTAGCCCGACTTGCTGCAAAATATCGGCAGCACGATCATAGGCTTCTTGTGTTGCTAGACGACGAATCAGCAGCGGCATGGCAACGTTTTCCAGTGCACTGAATTCGGGTAATAAATGATGAAATTGATAGATGAATCCTAGCGAGCCATTACGTAAACGGCAGCGCGCCTCTTCACTGGTTTTGGCGATATCCTGATCTAGAATCCGGATTTCACCACTGGTCGGGGCATCCAGTCCACCCAGCACGTGTAATAACGTGCTTTTACCGGAACCGGATGTGCCAACGATAGCAAGTATTTCTCCCCGTGCCAGATCGAGATTGACTCCTTTGAGAACGGAGACGATCTGATTGCCTTGGGAAAATTGTTTGTACAGTTCACGGCAGGCGATGACAACGTTACTCATAGCGCAAGGCCTCCGCGGGATTGACCTTGGAGGCACGATAGCTGGGATAGAGTGTTGCCAGCAGGCTTAGAATGAACGATGTCACGGCGACTGTCGTGATATCGGATATTTGTGGATCAGTTGGAATCTTGCTGATGTAATACACCTCGCGTGACAAAAACTGTACTTTGAACAGGCTTTCAATGAAAGCGACGACTTCGCCCACGTTATATGCCAGCAGCATTCCGCCGGCAACACCAAGAATGGTGCCGAATACGCCGATAAAGGTTCCTTGCACAATGAAGATTTTCATGATGCTACGAGGGCTTGCACCAATGGTGCGCAAAATGGCGATATCGGATTGCTTGTCAGTAACGGCCATGACCAGTGTGGAAACGATATTGAATGCAGCAACTGCAATGATTAATGCCAGAATCAATGACAGCATGCGTTTTTCTATTTGGATAGCGCGAAAATAATTGGCGTGCTGCTGTGTCCAGTCACTGATGAAGTGATCCGAAGTGAGCAGTGCCGGTAATTCTTGCACGACCTGAGGGGCCTGGAACAGATCCTTGAGTTTCAAACGTACGCCGGAGACGTCGTCATTTTCCATGCGATACAGTTTTTGCGCGTCAAACATGTGTATCAGTACTAATCCCGAATCGTATTCGAAGTGACCGACTTCAAAAATGCCGACGACGGTGAATTGCCTTAGCCGCGGCAGGATACCGGCAGGAGTTACCTGGCCTTGCGGGGAGATGAGGACTATTTTGTCCCCGATAAAGGTTCCCAGCGTACGTGCCAGTTCCATGCCAATGACGATACCAAACTCACCCGGCTCCAAATCTTCGAGTTTGCCACTAGCCATGGTTCTGGAAAAATCGGCCACCTTATCTTCTAGCGCAGGGAGAATGCCGCGCACGACAACGCCTTGCACCACCTGGTTGTGTGACAACATGCCTTGGGCATTGACGTACGGAGCAGCTGCTTCGACTGCCGGGTGTTTGGAAGCTTCCTGTGCAGTTTGCTGCCAGTGATTTAGATTTCCGTGAATGCTGCCAATCTGGACATGCGAAGCAACACCCAGGATACGCGAGCGCACTTCTTTCTGGAAACCATTCATAACCGACATCACCGTAATGAGTGCGGTCATGCCAAGAGTTATTCCCATCAGGGAAATCAACGAAATAAATGAAATGAAGTGATTGCGTTTTTTGGCGCGTGTATACCGTAGGCCAATGAAAAGTTCGTAGGGAGACACGAATTGTTTACCGGTAATAAATTATTTAATTTGTAGATTGGCTGGAGTTTGCCACAATTGACCGAACTTACCAAATGAAACACAGGGTAATCCCATGGGAACAGAATAAGCTCTGGCCAGATTCGGAGCAAAACGGCTTTGACGCATTAAGCATTTACAATCAGTCAGTATTTCTCGAAGAGTATTGAAAAAAGGAACTATAAAATAAAATCCTCAACACCAAGATCAATGGTGCCAGTGAGTCGAATGGTCATGTCTGCAACTTTATTACCATCAAGATCGACTTGAATGTTGGTGAAATTCTGAGTGGTATTTTTAAAATATCGTATTTCAGCACCTGCACCAGTGAATGCTGATTTACCACGGAATGTGAAGGCCGCATTACCAGCTGCAGAACCATTTGCATCAATTGCCGCAACATCAATATCATCAAGGGAGTGTACAAAGTCATTGACGGTGTCGAACTGGCTGTTAGTGCTGTCGGTAATTGCGGTATAGACAAAATCATCAGCTCCTCCTCCGCCTGCCAGAATGTCGGCTCCAGATCCGCCATTGATTTTATCCGCTCCGCCCAATCCACTGATTCGATCATTTCCGGCATTACCACTCAATATATTGGCGGCGCCATTGCCGGTAATGCTGTCAATAGCTGTTCCACCTGTTGCATTTTCAATCGTGACACCATTGGCAATGGAAAAACCACCATTGATTCCATTGACGAATGATATGAATCCTCCCCCACCTGCGGCATGCTGCAGTGTTGCTGCGCGCAAGTCCATGATGGAGTTGGACGCGGTGGTGTTCTGAATCGTGTCGATTCCTCCTACATCCCATATACAAGAGTAAAAAGTTCCCGGTGCATTGATAGCACTGAGCGTATACAGATCGTTTCCAGAGTGAAAACTGGTATTTGCCCCATAGAGAAATTGCAATGCAGCAATATCAAAAGCCATTGGTGTGCCTTCATAGCCATAACTGGGGGTGCTGAAGGGATCAAGTGGTCCAGTGGGCGCAGTTCTCCAACCATCATTGTAAGACATCATGGTAAAAACACCCTGGTTGAGGTTGAAATCCCCATAATCGTCGAATGCTGAAGTAACGCCTGGAAAATTTGGCCTAGTTCCCCCACCCGAATCATGCGGATGTTTTAATCCAATCGCATGCCCAAGCTCGTGAATGAAAGTCGTAAAATCATAACCTCCTGGCTGAAGACTGGAATAATCCGTGGAAAAATAACTATCAAAATTAATAATTACCGAGCCTTGTTGACTTGTAATAGGGCCTGTATCCTCCCCAGGAGGAACCGAGGTGCCCAAACCACCTTCGGCATCAATATTATTAACAGCACCTAGTATTAGATCGGCATCAGTTTGACTACTTGTGGCGATGAAATCTATATTGCATACATTCTCAATCAGTTGCATTGCATTCTGGAATGCAATGATTTCTTGCGATACAGTATTTGCCGTAACCGGCGTACCGCCAAAATCGAATGTTTCATTGCCTTGCTGACCTGCAATATAAACGCTTAAACGTGTGCCATTAGCTGGATCATTCCAGTGTTTTCCCCAAAGCAAACCATTGATATAAATATTGCTAGATACAGGGCTTGGGATTGGATTGGAGAACGCCATGATTTATTTCCTTCTTATCAATTCTGTTGCTATACATATAAACCAATATAAGCTGTGAATCGGCGTTTGTATAATATTTTCTGGTCAAACCTTAACATTGCTCGGATAATCGTTGTTTTTCTGTGAGTGCTTTGCTTTTATTCTTGGGGAGATAATTCTTATCTTCCCATTCTCAGTGCTTGGTAGTCTGATAGTTTCGAGGCATTTTCCCATACAAAAACTGGTTCAGGACTGGGAAAAGTGGGAAGCCAGAATGTAATAAAATCAAGCGCACCATTGCCAGTGCGGGCAGCTACATGGTATAGCCCCCATAGCAATCCTTCGGGTAAGCCGACAATAAAACTGTCATTCTTGGCACTCCAGTATGAAATATTTTTGGGTAACTCCATCCATCCGGTAGCAACATTGGCTATTCCGCTTATGATTTTGGCTCCAGCTCGATTTACATATACTTCACTGGTGATTTCCTCGCTGGCATGAGCCTGCATTGATAAAAAAGAACTAAGCCACAGCACTAAAATAAGTTGTCCGAATACCTTCATATATAGACCTTGTTATTGAAATTGGAGTGAATTGGAGAACATGCTGGCAATTTGTTCTGCTTTTGGTTGTGTCCATTCCTATTTTATACCACACTCGATCAAAAGCATTATGGCTTCTAAGGTTAAATTATTTTTGTTTTTTCCAGATTCAATTTATCATCGTTACGTGGAGCGGTTCTTCCGGTATTGAATATAAAATTCAATACTATTGATCGTTATTCAAATTTATGAATCAAGTCAGCTCAAAACTGAATCGGTTCGGAAGGTTAGGAAGCGAAGATGAGACACATATTGCCGGATAATGCCTGTGAATTACTGGAAGTCATCAAAGAATTCAGAGGACTGACTTTGTATGATCTGGAGGCGATTTCACAAGTTTGTTATTGGTATCAATTTGATGCAGGAGAAGCGATTCTTCGTTATCACGATGATTCCAACAGTGTATATTTCGCTGCTCAAGGTGTGGTGCGAGTCAATTACTATTCGATATCGGGCAAGGAAGTCATTTTATGCGACTTGCCTGCAGGCGAGATCTTCGGTGAATTAACAGCCATTGATGGTCGTTCCAGATCAGCAATGGTTGTAGCCAAAACCGATTGCTTACTGGGTTCGATTTCCTCACTCGCTTTTCAAGAGTTGATTTTTAATAACCGTCAGATTGCTATGAATATTTTGCAGAGACTGGTTGGACAGATTCGGCGCCTTACCGAACGAGTCATAGAGTCAGACACTCTAAAGGTGCCCAATCGGGTTCGAGCAAAGTTACTTCATCTGGCTGAAACGCAAACTCCAGTAAGCGATAATCGCGCAATAATCACAGCGGCGCCGACACATGTTGAACTTGCATGTCTGATCGGTACACACCGCGAAGCGGTTACTCGAGAATTGAATTATCTGGAAAACGAGGAAATTATCTTGCGAAAAGGGCAGGAACTGCACATTCTCGACGTAATCAAGTTGAAGAGTATGATCGAAGACTGAAACACTGATTTGTATTTTGAGCCCAGATGCTGTCTAAAAATAAAAAGCACACCCGAGAGTGTGCTTTTTATTTGGCTAAAATAATCTACAGCAATGGGATAATCAACAATGCAACAATATTGATGATCTTGATCAATGGATTGATCGCAGGACCAGCAGTATCTTTGTAAGGATCGCCAACGGTGTCGCCTGTGACGGATGCTTTGTGCGCTTCACTGCCTTTGCCACCAAAGTGACCATCTTCGATATGTTTTTTCGCATTATCCCAAGCACCACCACCCGTCGTCATGGAAATCGCCACGAACAGACCGGTAATGATGGATCCCATCAATACACCTCCCAGTGCCTGAGGACCCAGAATAACGCCGACCAGCAGAGGAATCAGTACGGGTAACAATGATGGTGTCATCATTTCCCTGATTGCTGCTTTCGTCAGCATATCCACAGCTCTGGAATAATCCGGTTTGGCTGTTCCTTCCATGATGCCAGGGATTTCCTTGAACTGACGACGCACCTCGATTACAACGGAACCGGCTGCGCGACCAACTGCTTCCATCGACATGGCGCCAAACAGGTAAGGAATCATACCGCCGATGAACAGACCGATAATGACCATGTGATTGGATAGATCAAAAGTCAGTGTGTGACCTGCATGCTCCAGCGCATGGGTATAATCGGCAAACAATACCAGGGCAGCCAGACCAGCGGAACCAATTGCGTATCCTTTGGTTACTGCCTTGGTGGTGTTACCTACGGCATCCAGCGGATCGGTAATGGCACGAACAGAATCAGGCATTTCAGACATTTCAGCGATACCACCAGCATTGTCGGTAATCGGACCATAAGCATCCAGTGCAACGATGATACCTGTCATGGATAACATGGCCGTTGCGGCAATGGCAATTCCGTACAAGCCAGCCAGTGCATAGGCTAACAGGATACTGATACATACAGCCATTACTGGTGCTGCAGTAGCACGCATGGAAACGCCCAAACCTGCGATGATATTGGTTGCATGACCTGTCGTCGATGCTTCAGCAACGTGTTGAACTGGAGGGAAATCTGTTGAGGTGTAGTATTCTGTGATGACTACCATCAATCCGGTGAGTACCAGACCAATCGTGGCCGCTAGGAATATACGCATGACCAGCATGCCGCCTGCAACTTCAGTGCCATCGATATTCAGAGACATGTCGCCCATGAACCAGACGGTTACCGGGAGGTAAGTAAATAATGCGATACCACCAGCAACGGCCAGTCCACGGTACAGTGCATTCATGATCTTGCCGCCTTCACGCATTTTGACGTAATAGCAGCCGACGATGGAGGCAACGATTGAAACCGCACCAAGCATCAAGGGGTAAATGACAGCGTCGATTGCATTGGTTGAAAACAGCAATGCACCCAGGATCATGGTAGCGATGATGGTAACTGCATAAGTTTCAAAAAGATCGGCTGCCATACCAGCACAATCTCCAACGTTGTCACCCACATTGTCAGCAATCACGGCTGGATTACGAGGATCGTCTTCAGGAATTCCTGCTTCCACCTTACCAACCAGATCGGCACCGACGTCAGCACCTTTGGTGAAAATACCGCCACCCAGACGTGCGAAAATCGAAATCAGAGATCCACCAAATGCAAAGCCGATCAAGGGTTTGATGACATCACTAACGGGTTGATTGGCATCCGCACCATCAAAGAGCATGGCGCAGTATCCTGCAACACCCAATAAGCCGAGTCCGACAACCAGCATGCCGGTTACGGCACCACCGCGGAAAGCGATGGCAAGTGCTTCATTCAAACCGGTAGTGGCAGCTTGTGCTGTACGGACATTGGATTGAACTGAAACATTCATGCCAAGAAAACCGGCCGCACCCGACAGGATAGCACCCAGTGCAAAGCCAATGGCTGTATCCAAGCTAAGTGCTATTGCCAGGGCAACAAACAGAATTGCACCAACTGCAGCAATAGTCATATATTGACGCTTCAGGTATGCAGACGCACCCTGCTGAATTGCGCTTGCAATTTCTTGCATGCGCTGATTACCCGTCGATTGAACATAAATGCCCCTAATCCAAATACCGCTGAATATCAGGGCTAAAATCGCACTACCAATTGCGATAACAAAACCACTAGCCATAAAGAACTCCAATTAAAGTCAGACCACAAAATCAAATGTGAAACCCGGCCTAATAATTCCACATAATTAAACACTTGTCCAAAAATAAAATTTAAATCAGAACGTATTTTATCTTTTCTTGATGCTTGAATGTATCAAAAATGAGCGAAATGTGGATTGCAGTTTGCATCGACTGGGGTTGATTGGCTTCATTACAACACTTACCCAGTAGGTTGCAGCAACCCAAATGATTTTAAAGTTTGAATTCGCTCAATTTCTTTGCTACCGCTACATTTTTGAGGCGAACATAGTCTGGTAGTCCATTTTTGTAAGGTGGATAATCTTCACCTTCGATGAGCGGTGTCAGATAATCACGGCACGCTTGGCTGATACCAAATCCATCTTCGCTGATATAGTCGGCAGGCATCATTTTTTCCACGTTGGCTACGTTCGAAAGTTGTGCCATGCCTACTGACCAGCGATAGGGTGAATTGGATTCACGTACGATCGTCGGCATCACTGAATTGTGTCCGGCTATGGCGTATTCCACGGCGGCTTTACCCATCGCATAGGCTTGTTCTACGTCTGTTTTGGACGCAACGTGCCGTGCTGCACGTTGTAGGTAGTCTGCGACCCCCCAATGGTATTTTAGGCCCAGTCCTTCCTTGATGATATTGGCGACCACAGGCGCGACACCACCCAGTTGTGCATGACCAAAAGCATCACGCAGTCCTTGATCGGAAAGGAAGTTACCATCGCTGCCCTTGACACCCTCGGACACGACAACCGAACAGTAACCAAATTCCTTGACGTAATGATCAACCTTGGCCAAGAATTTTTCCTTGTTGAAAGTGATTTCTGGGAACAGGATCACGATCGGAATCTCGCAATCGGGGCTGGAAGCCAATCCACCTGCTGCAGCAATCCATCCTGCATGGCGGCCCATGACTTCTAGCACAAAAACTTTGGTCGATGTCTTGGACATACTTGCTACGTCAAAGCTGGCTTCACGTGTCGAGACTGCAATATATTTGGCTACAGAGCCGAATCCCGGACAGCAGTCGGTGATTGGCAGGTCATTGTCGACGGTTTTAGGGACATGAATGGCTTGGATCGGATAACCCAAGGTGTCGGCCAGCTGTGAAACCTTCAGGCAGGTGTCGGCTGAATCACCACCGCCATTATAAAAGAAGTAACCGATATTGTGTGCTTTGAAAACTTCAATTAGTCGTTCGTATTCGCGACGGTTCTGCTCTAGGCTTTTCAGTTTGTAGCGACAAGAACCAAACGCACCTGATGGTGTATGCCGCAGTGCGGCAATGGCAGTCGCAGACTCTGCGCTGGTATCAATCAGATCTTCAGTCAGTGCACCGATGATTCCGTTGCGGCCGGCATATACGTTGCCGATCTTGTCGGGATGTTGACGTGCCGTTTCCAAAACACCCGCACCTGAGGCGTTGATTACTGCCGTAACCCCGCCGGATTGAGCATAAAAAGCATTTTTTATTGCCATATTTCTCTCCTGATTAATAAAATCGTAAATCTGCTATATGTATTTCAGTATTCCACTGATCAGATAAGTACTCAAAACAAAATCCGGGTACGAGAGCAGTCATACCCGACTCTATTGCAAGATGAAACAAAACGGGGGTTATTTCAAACTTAATGCTGCAATAATTTGATCGCGAATTTGTTCGACTGTCCCGATACCTGCTACCTTGATATAGCGTGGCGCATCCTGACTGCCATTCGTAGACCAGGTCGAATAGTAATCAACCAGTGGTTCCGTTTGTTCGTGATAAACCTGAAGTCGCTTTCTGACGGTTTCTTCCTTGTCGTCATCCCGTTGAATCAGAGGTTCGCCAGTAACGTCATCTACTCCGTCTGATTTGGGTGGATTGAAATCGATATGATAAGTGCGACCCGATGCTGGATGCACACGACGTCCCGACATGCGTTTGACAATCTCTGCATCGGCCACATCGATTTCAACAACGTAATCGATCATGACGCCAGCTGATTTCATGGCATCGGCTTGTGGAATCGTGCGTGGAAAACCGTCGAACAGGAAGCCATTAGCGCAATCAGGTTGCGCAATGCGTTCTTTTACCAGGTCGATGATAATCTGATCGGAAACCAGGCCTCCACTGTCCATGATGTTTTTGGCCATGATGCCAAGCTCTGTACCTGCCTTAACCGCGTTGCGTAGCATGTCGCCTGTAGAAATTTGTGGAATACCAAAATGTTCCTTAATATAATTGGCCTGCGTGCCTTTTCCGGCTCCGGGGCCTCCTAATAGAATGACTCGGATAATTATTCTCCCTTGTTACCAATTAAAATTTACAAAATGCGGTGGCGAGCATATAGCTGCCACTTCAATGACATCGTGTGATTATATCGTAGGCCAGTCAGATACTCGAGTATTTTGCTGCTCAATTTATCGGATGTTGGCTGCGCATAACTTGTGGAGTCGATGCATACAGGTTATGCGATAATGAAATAACATTTATACAGGACGGGTCATGGACGAAAACAGAAGCAAAGCGCTGGATGCTGCACTTGCCCAAATTGAAAAGCAATTCGGCAAGGGCTCGATCATGCGATTGGGTGCGAACGATGTCGCTTACGATATACAAGTGGTTTCTACCGGTTCGTTGGGGCTCGATATTGCTCTGGGAGTGGGTGGTTTGCCACGGGGGCGTATCATCGAGATCTATGGCCCCGAGTCGTCAGGAAAAACGACATTGACGTTACAGGTCATTGCAGAAATGCAAAAAATGGGTGGAACCGCGGCTTTTATTGATGCCGAGCATGCGCTGGATCCATTGTATGCGCAAAAGATCGGCGTCAATGTAAAGGATCTGCTGATTTCTCAACCGGATAATGGTGAGCAGGCACTGGAAATCGCCGACATGTTAGTTCGTTCGGGTTCTGTCGACATCATCGTTGTGGACTCAGTGGCAGCGCTGACACCACGAGCAGAAATCGAAGGCGACATGGGTGATCCGCAAATGGGGCTTCAGGCTCGACTGATGTCACAGGCACTGCGCAAGCTGACGGCTAACATCAAACGCAGCAATACAATGGTGATTTTCATCAATCAGATTCGCATGAAAATCGGTGTAATGTTCGGTAATCCCGAAACCACCACAGGGGGGAATGCACTCAAATTCTATGCTTCCGTGCGCCTGGACATTCGCCGTACTGGTTCCATCAAGAAAGGTGAGGAAACCATTGGTAATGAAACACGCGTGAAAGTAGTCAAGAATAAGGTTGCTCCGCCATTCAAACAGGCTGATTTTGACATTCTGTACGGTGAAGGAATCTCGCGCGAAAGTGAAATCATCGAGTTGGGTGTACTGCATAAGCTGATTGACAAATCCGGTGCCTGGTATGCCTATCAGGGTGAGAAAATCGGTCAAGGCAAGGACAATGTGCGTGAATTCCTCAAAGAGCACAAGGAAATGGCGCAGGAAATCGAGCAGAAGATCCGTTCGATCGTCGGTATCGCCGATCCTGGTAAAAGCGCTGGCGAAAAAAAAGCAGATAAAGACAATTAGATCTCATGGACTCGCGATCAGACCTGGAAAATCGTGCCTTGCGCTATCTTGCACGGCGAGAGTATTCACGTTTGGAATTGCAGCAGAAACTTTCCACGCGTTCTCATAGCCATGCAACTGAAGTGCTTGTAGAGGTGCTGGACAAGCTGGAGCAAGCAGGTTATCTATCTGCGCAACGCGCCGTCGAACAGATTATCCGTAACCGTAGGCCGCGCTTTGGTAGCCAGCGAATTCTACATGAGCTGAAAACCAAGGGATTTGATGATCACACCATCGACATGGCCCTACTCGGGTTGCATGCCACTGAAACAGAGGCAGCCATAGCGGTCTGGCAAAAAAAATTTGGAGTGTTGCCCGGTAGCGGTGAAGAACGGGCCAAGCAGATTCGTTTCATGATGAGCAGAGGGTTTTCGATGGAAATGATCAATCAGGTCTTTCGTCAGGTGAGTGAGGGTGGTAGATGAAGAAATCACTGATATTCATGTGCCTGGGCATGCTGTGGATGATCCATCCGGTTCAGGCGAATGGTATTGTTTCGGTTCAGCAGATCCAGACCGCACCAGTCAATTATGATGGCAAGGAAGTTAAGTTGCGGGGGATTGCAAAGAATGCCACGCGCTTGCCCATGGTGGATCTGAAATCCTATGTGTTGGCAGATAGTAGCGGGGAAATCACCGTACTGACCGAATCCGATCTGCCGAGAATGAATGAAGAAATCACCATCAGAGCCAAGGTCAATATCCTCGCCATCGTCAAGGGTGAAGCCATGGGACTGACCGTTACCGAATTAGAACGATACGAGCAGCAGCAAGAATTATGAGAAGTAGTGAAATCAGAAAGCAATTCCTGGATTTTTTCGCATCGCATGGACATACGATCGTAGCTTCCAGTCCGCTGGTTCCCGGCAACGATCCGACATTGCTGTTTACCAATGCGGGTATGGTGCAGTTCAAGGACGTATTCCTGGGCCAGGATACACGGCCTTACTTGCGGGCAGCCAGCTCACAACGCTGTGTGCGTGCCGGCGGTAAGCATAACGATCTGGAAAATGTCGGCTATACGGCGCGGCACCATACTTTCTTTGAAATGCTGGGTAATTTCAGTTTCGGTGATTACTTCAAACGCAATGCCATCTTTTTTGCCTGGGATTTCTTGACTCAGGTGCTCAAAATACCGCGCGAGAAACTCTGGGTTACGGTATATGCGGAAGACGATGAGGCTGCAGACATCTGGTTAAATGAAGTGGGTGTTGAAGCAGAACGAGTGGTGCGTATCGCCACCATGGATAATTTCTGGCAGATGGGGGATACCGGTCCATGTGGACCATGTTCCGAGATTTTTTATGATCATGGTTCGGAAGTTGCCGGTGGTCCACCCGGTTCACTCGATGCCGACGGCGATCGCTATATCGAGATCTGGAATCTGGTATTCATGCAATATAACCGCGATAGCTCAGGTACGTTGCATCCGTTACCGAAACCATCGGTGGATACCGGTATGGGATTGGAGCGGATTTCTGCAGTTATGCAGCATGTGCACAGCAATTACGATATCGACCTGTTCCAGAGCTTGATTCAGGCTGCGGCTCGGGCCACGAATACGGGTGATTTGACTGACAATTCCCTCAAAGTCATTGCCGATCATATACGCGCTTGCGCCTTCTTGATTACCGATGGCGTTATTCCGGGCAGTGAAGGCCGGGGTTATGTGTTACGCCGAATCATTCGTCGTGCCATTCGTCACGGCTATAAGTTGGGACAGAAACAGCCTTTCTTTCATCAGTTGGTCGAAGATCTGAGTCTGGCGATGGGGCAGGCTTATCCGGAACTGGTTGCCGCCAAAGTGCGGGTAAACGCTGTCTTGCTTCAGGAAGAGGAGCGTTTTGCAGAAACACTGGAGCATGGCATGCAAGTGCTGGAAGGTGCTCTAAAGAACGATATCAAGGTACTGGATGGTGAAACGGCATTTCGTTTGTATGACACCTTTGGTTTTCCCATCGATCTGACTGCAGATATTGCCCGTGAGCGGGGGATTACTGTCGATCAGGCTGGATTTGACAAAGCCATGGCGCGGCAGCGTGAGCAAGCACGAGCAGCCAACAAATTCACCATGCAGGAAGGCATCGACTACTCAGGAAATCAAACAACCTTTCGTGGTTATGACACTTTGCAATACGAGGGGCAAGTCCAGGCCATCTACAAGCAAGGTAGTGCTGTCGATTTCATTGAAGCCGGTGATGAGGCGGTAGTCGTGCTTGATCAAACACCGTTTTATGCTGAGTCGGGTGGGCAGGTTGGCGATAGTGGCGAGTTGTTTACAGCCAATGGCACATTTGTGGTGACCGATACGCAAAAAATCCAGGCGGGAGTGTTTGGACACAAGGGTTTGTTGCGTAGCGGACGCCTGGTGGTACGCGATACGGTGCAGGCAAGGGTCAATCCGGTTACGCGTGTGAGCACCGCCAACAATCACTCGGCGACGCATTTGCTGCATGCCGCCTTGCGTCAGGTACTGGGTACACATGTTACCCAAAAGGGTTCTCTGGTTGATGCCAATCGTGCACGTTTTGATTTTTCGCATAATGCGCCTTTGACTGCTGAAGAGATTCGCGAAACCGAGCGTCTGGTAAATGAACAGGTACGTAATAACTGCGTCGTCGATGCTTCAACCATGAAGTACGACGATGCCATCAAGCGCGGTGCCATGGCATTGTTTGGTGAAAAATATTCGGATGTGGTGCGCGTCATCGGCATGGGTGAGTTTTCTACCGAATTGTGTGGCGGTACGCATGTTCCGCAGGTGGGCCAGATCGGTTTGTTCAAAATCATCAGCGAATCCGGCGTCGCTGCCGGTATTCGCCGAGTGGAAGCCGTAACCGGAAAGACGGCTGTGGAATATGTGCAGCAACGTGAGGCGCAGTTGCAGGAGATCGCGCAGACCCTGAAAACCAACCCGCAGGAAGTTACAAACAAAATTGCCCAGATGCTGGAGCATGCGCGACAAGCTGAGAAAGAACTCATGCGTCTCAAATCCAAGCTGGCCAGTTCCCAGGGCAATGACTTGACTGCGCAAGTCCGTGAGATAAACGGTATTCAAGTCTTAGCAGCACAACTGGATAATGTGGACGCCAAGGTTTTACGTGAAACACTGGATCAGCTGAAAGACAAGTGGCCAACTTGTGCGATTGTTCTGGGTACTATTGCAGATGACAAAGTAGTTTTGATTGCAGGCGTCAGCGCCGATGTCACGCAACGCATCAAGGCGGGTGAACTGGTCAACTTTGTTGCTCAGCAAGTGGGTGGTAAAGGAGGGGGGCGTCCCGATATGGCACAGGCGGGGGGAACTCAACCGGAGCACTTGCCGGCAGCGCTTGCCAGCGTGCAGAGCTGGATCACTCAAAAAATGGCATCCTAAACCCTACTTCTTTTCTGAATATTTCATGAAAAATCCACTGAAAATTGGAATCCTCTGTGCGGTTTTGTCCCTCATGATCGGATGCGGTACGGTCAGAACCGTGATTCGGGACGACTCGATGGTGCAGTACAAACTTAATCAAGCCAGAACTCCTTGTAAGACGATACCGAGAGTCTACAGTGGCGTGGCCTATGATATTTGCATGCTGCGAAGTGAACCGATACGTATGCCATCGCGACTGGACACGGTACCTGATTGGGTTGTCGTTGACTTGCCGTTATCAGGCATATTGGATACAGTCGCTTTGCCTATGACTATTTTTTGGCAAATACGTGCGGGCTCGATTCCTGTGCAGTAGCAATTTACTTATCAAGTTTGGTGAATGGTGGATTTTGATACGGGAGTACTCCCCTAGTGCTGTGCTTCGTGACTTTTTGATATCTACTGTCTTTGCTAAACATTCAGTTCGAGAATATCGTTAAGCTGCAAAAAGTACTTTTTTCACTTGAAGCTCTTCTTCTCTCGGAATTTGCTCACTTCTTTGTTGCTACTGCCTCGAATTTTCTACCATCCAAAACAGTAGCAACTATTTCAATTATTTTACAAATAGTCGGCTTAGATAAATTTTCTTTTTGAATCGATCAGAATCAAACATTATTCGGTTCGTGGATGGCAGTGGCGACAGAGAATCAAGCCAATGATTAAGTTTACTGCCAACCCATTTGCGAGCGGGTATCTCTACTGAGTGATAGCTCCAGATAGCCACGGGGACGACCAAGCTAATAAGAAAGAGAATGAATAATAGCGACCCTGCTGCACTGCTTTGTAAAGGCAATCCTAAGTAATTCTCCCAATCGGCTTGTTGCGCGATGAATTTGAAGAGGTAGTGCCACATATAAATGGAAAATGACAATAATCCGATGGTGTGCAGGGGGCGGATATTCAGACAACTGCATAAGTATCCGCGATCTTCCCAAGTAACCAATACGAGTATCGCCATCAATATAATCGACAAAATATCAGTTATACCGAAATGCAATGAAAATAGTAGTGCACTGCATATGGCGATCTGAATGACAGTGATATGTCGGTCTGAAAAATCGGATACCACTTTGCGCCAGAAAAACAGAAGGATGCCGATGGTAAAAGCTGAGACTGCGCGAATGGCCGAGAGCTCAAAATGTGTGTCGATGTCACTATTTGTGGCAAAGTGCAGGCAATAGAAAAAGAGTGCAGTACAAGACAATGCAAGTAACGTTAATTTGCGGTTTTCGCTTTCCATGGTGAGAAGCGTGGCAAATATCAGATAGCAGAAAAACTCGACACTCAGAGACCAGGATGGATAATTCCAAGTGTACGATTCAAACATACCCCAAGCATGAACCAGAAACAGATTGCCAACTAACGATTCAAATGTTCGTAGCGGATCGTCAAATACACAGCAGAACGTCTCATCTATGAACCAATTAAAGCTAGCAATGAGTGTAAATAAAGATAGTGTTGCGATCAGTGAGACAAAATGAAGTGGGTAAATACGTGCAATACGAGCGATCAAATATTGAAATGTATCATAAGTAGTGTGACGTAACGGATGCTCGATATTATAGACGTAGGACATCACGAATCCACTGAGAATAAAAAAGAAATCGACCCAGAGATAACCTTTGTAAAAAAAGAATGTTGTTTCGTCGGGGTGTATGGTGGGATGCACGAATGATTGAAAGTGAACTAAAACCACCATCAAAGCTGCCAGACCTCGCAATGAGGTGTGGGAGCGAATTTCATGAGTAATAGAATGTGCCATATTATTATCTTTCCGGTATAGGCTTCCTGTTGTCAGCATAAAAAACCTATTGGCTAATAGGTATTATTGATTCAAACCAGATATGGCAGATAAGGTAAAAAAAACCGCTCTGCCGCTTCTGAAGTGTGATTTTTAGTGCAACACAAAGTACGAGAAAAGCTTTGATGCTTCATCCTGGCATTGCAGGTTGTGAGCACGATGCTGGTTACTCATAGACGACGCAAGCTAGACTCAACTTGCAATAGTGATCATGACAATCCGGAATATCTCAAAGGATCATTCTAAATACATGCAGTTCCTGATCAATTCGATTTGTAAACAAAATAGCTTTCAATGCAGTCACTAAAGGAAAAATTATTATCAATCCAGAACGTACTGGTATTGATAAATGTCCCTACATAGATTTGAAAAACTTATGAGCTAATTTTTAGCAGTGACATCATGATATTGATATGACTGCTTACTAGCATTGAAAATGTATCGTTTAGATTGAGTTTTCTACCACGTATTTTAATTACTATAAAAACTGGTTTATTTAACTGGTCAATAAAATCTAGTTCTTAATGAATGATCTCCCTGTCCTCCGATCCAGATTAAAATTATTATGAGTGTTTATACATACCTTGCTGCTGAAGCATTCTACCATTTCATCAGCTAAATTGATGTGACAAATTGTCGCAAATTGAAATTGCCTATACGCTGAATTGCCTAGGTTGCAAACTAAAATAGAAAAATGAAAGCTAGATTTGCAGGCATAAAAATAACTGTAGCAGCAATTTTTTGCTGCTACAGTGACAGATTAAATTTAATTAACCCAATGCGACTCGGTTGTTGATTTGACCAAGTGATTGCTCGACCTGGTCGACCAGAATAAGGCAAAGCTCCCCATCCTCCAAATTTGATAATGCAGCATCTATGGCAATAGCCTCTCCGACAATCTCGCTGACTTTCTGGGTGCGTTTTGCATTACCCAGACCTTCGCGCAATAGTGTCAAGACTTCACCATCAGCGCGACCCCGCTGACACTTATCCTGATACAGTACTACTTCATCAAATGCATCACCCAGGATCCTCGTTTGCTGGCGAATATCTTCGTCACGCCTATCTCCGGCGGCACTGATAACTACGGATCGCTTTTTCGAAGGAATATTATCTATGGCGCTGACGAGTGCTTGAATTGCGTCTGGGTTGTGACCATAATCTGCAATCAAAGTGGCATTACGATAATTGAATAAATTAAATCGCCCAGGCGCAGTTTGCGTATTATTGACAAATCCTGTCAGACCTTTTTGAATTACAGACCAGTCCAGACCCAAGGCCCAGCATGCACCCACAGCGGCCATGGCATTCTCTATTTGAAAAGTGATGCTGCCATTCTTAGTGAGGGGAATTTCTTTCAAGGGAATGCGATGCTCACCATCCTCAGCAGAGGCTACAATGAAATTATTATCAATATAAATAACACGTTGATGTTGTGAGCGATGTAATGCCAAGACCGGATTGTGCTTATCAAGGGCGAAGAAAATTACGGCTCCAGGGCAGTGATCAGCCATGCTGGCAACCAGTGGATCAGCGGCATTTAGAACGGCATATCCCGTACCAGGAGTGACGTTTTGCACCACAATCCGTTTAACTGCAGCAAGTTCCTCGGCAGTATTGACATAACCCATGCCGAGATGATCGCCCATACCAATATTCGTGACAACTGCGACATCATTGCGATCAAATCCCAGCCCTTCGCGCAATAAACCACCACGCGCGGTTTCCAGAACGGCGGCATCGACATCAGGGTGGAAAAGAATGTTTCTTGCACTTACAGGGCCACTGCAATCACCAGTATCGATACATTGATCATCAATGTAGACACCATCAGTGCAGGCGAGTCCGACGCGTTTATCATCATTGCCCAAAACGCTGGCAATTAGACGAGCGGTTGTAGTTTTGCCATTCGTCCCAGTTACTGAAACGACGGGTATACGAGCATCATCGCCAGGATAAAACATATTATCAATGATGGCTTCACCTACGTCTCTTGATTTGCCGTATGAGGGTTGCAAGTGCATGCGTAATCCAGGAGCGGCATTAATTTCAATAATGCCCCCACCCTGATCTTCGAGTGATTGCGTTACACTGCTACAAACAACATCTATTCCGCAAATGTCTAGACCAACAACTTGTGCTGCAGCAATAACGCGTTCTGCCAATTCAGGATGAACATCATCTGTCACATCGGTAGCCGTGCCTCCTGTTGACAGATTGGCATTATTACGCAAGATAACCTTTGTGTTTTGGGCCGGAATCGATTCGGCTGTCAAATCCTGTGTTGCTAGGTGTGAAAGAGAGATCTCATCCAGTTGAATCTTGGTCAATGAAGACACATGCCCTTCACCACGTTTAGGATCAAGGTTAATTTGTTGTACAAGCTGTCTGATAGTTTGTTTTCCGTCACCTATGACCTGAGGAGGTTCACGGCGCGCTGCGGCAACCAGTTTGTTTCCAACGACTAACATTCTGTAATCGTGGCCGGGAATGTAGCGTTCGACTAAAACGCTGCGGCTATATTCTCTTGCAATTTTATAGGCACTTTTAACTTGTTCTTCAGTAGCCAAATTTACGGTGACACCTTTACCTTGGTTGCTGTCCTGTGGTTTGACAACCACGGGAACACCAATTTCGCAAGCAGCATGCCAAGCATCATCCGCATCATCCACTTCACGACCGAGTGGCACAGGGATACCGGCTGCATGAAGTAACGTTTTTGTCAGATCTTTGTCCTGCACGATCGATTCTGCTACGGCACTGGTTCTATCGCTTTCGGAGGCTTGAATACGACGCTGTTTGCTGCCCCAGCCAAATTGCACCAAGCTGCCTTCGGTCAAGCGACGAATAGGGATGCCGCGTGCGATAGCTGCCTGGACGATTGCACCGGTACTGGGTCCTAAACGGATATCTTCATTTAGTTCACGCAGACGACCAAGTATTGTGGCCAAGTCGAAAGCTGTATCATTGAGTGCAGCAAGGCATAGTTCTTGTGCTGACTCGAACGCAAGTCGTCCTACTTTTTCTTCACTGTACTCGACCACGATGCGGTAAGTGTGTGGATCGGGTGCCGGCGCTGTTTGACTAAAAATAATGGGGCAACCTGCTAGCTTCTGCAAATCAAAGGTAATTTGCTGCAATACGTGTGCGATGGAAGTTTCGCCCTGCTGAAACAGTGAAAGTTCCGGGAAACGCTTGCGCAAACGTGTTTCAAAACCAGAAACAGTATTAATATTATTCTCAGCCTCAGTGCAAAAAATTGTCGCTTCGATTGATGTGTGCTTACTCCACAGGTTTGGTCCACGCAGTGCACGAATACGCAATACTTTCATAGTTTTTTCCTTGAGTTTGAAGGCCTAATGGAAAATTTTGATTTCCGAGGTTATTGTTGTGGGATTGAATCTAAAAGATTTGATACCAGTTTGCAGGAGATCAGGTTCAATACCCAATGCCCATGCAGTTGCGATTGCAGCCAATATTTGTTCTATCGTTTCAGTATCAGATTTATGCTGCTCAGCAGTGATCTCTGACAGATCAATCAGTGATAATTCTTCGGATCCTGTTATCAGGACTATATTGTTATTACGGATCGCAACGGCACGTCGACCTTGTGTAGGTCCAGTGCCTTGATTGCAGTGCTGAACCAACACGGGTAGATCTGGATTGCGACTGAAATAGATAACTTCACCATGACACAGTTCAGCCATCTCAACCAGCATCTCATCCTCGGCACGCAAAATGGCTGCACCGATCGGGAGTTTAATGTCTTTGTTGACATCGTCTATGGCTGCTGCGGTAGGCGTGACAACATCAACTTGTGTTCTTAATACAGTAAAAACCTGTTTTTGAGATTCGATTCCGTTGCGACCAAAATGGTGTTCCGGATCAATATTTGTGATGACGCCAACTTGACAGCTGTCATACGCCAATCCCTGATTCAGTATCACATCGAAGCCATTTTCAAAAACTGCTGCTTCAACAGTGGGATTCATTAATGTGCGATGAGCCGCATCCCAGTTGGCACAGTTTTTCTTGTCAATCTGCCTGTCATTGAGAAAGAGGCCATCGCTGCAAGCCAGACCAGTTTGCTTTCCCGATAAGGTGAGGAGCTTTGCAACGATATGGGCGACAACAGTCTTTCCGCGGCTGCCAGTAATGCCGATTATTGGGATGCGGCCACTATTCTGTTCGGGAAACAAGTGATTGACAATAGCTTCTCCAACAGGTCTGGGTTTGCCAACTGCTGGTTTGATGTGCATTAGCAGACTGGGGCCGGCATTGACTTCGACGATGGCTCCACCTTGTTCGATGAGTGGCTTGGAGATATCGCTGGCGACGAGATCAATGCCGGCAATATCGAGACCGATGACGCGAGCTGCAAGCGACGCAATCGTCGCTGTACTGGGGTGCACTTCATCGGTTACATCAAATGCGTGATTACCGTTACGCTGAATGAGCACTTCCGTTCCAGCTGGGACGACAGAATCACTTTGGAAACCCTGATGAGCGATTTCAATTTGAGCGGCACTATCTAGGCGGATCAGATTCAGTGGGTGATTCTCGGTGATACCGCGTCTTGGATCAGAATTGATCTGGGATTCAATGAGTTCCATGATGGTCGAAGTGCCGTTTCCGGTCACGGATACGGAGTCACCTCGTGTTGCTGCAACGAGTTTTCCACCTACGACAAGCAAGCGGTGTTCAATACCTGGAATGTATCGTTCAACAATGACGCTGCTGCCTTCGCGACAGGCGACTGCAAAGGCGGATTCGATTTCTTCACGGCCGGTTAATTCTATAAATACACCTCGACCGTGATTTCCATCCGTAGGTTTAATTACCACCGGAACACCAAGGTCGTCGGCAAATTCCCAGGCCTCTTGTGCGCTTTGTATGATGCACCCTTCAGGTACCGGTACACCGCATGACTGTAGTAAGGCTTTGGTTAAGTCTTTATCACGGGAGATACTTTCAGCGATGGCTGGGGTACGATCCGTTTCTGCAGTCCAGATATGCCGACACTGATTGCCATGACCAAGTTGTACCAAATTACCTCTGCTGATCAATCGCATGGCAGGAATATTACGAGCAACTGCCGCATCAACGATACAAGCCGTAGATGGTCCGAGCCACAGTGAATCAACCATGTCACGCAGGTTGCGGATTGTTCCTTCAACATCGTAAAATGGTTCTTCATGCTGCTGAAAGTTCATCGCAGTCAGCACCAGCTCACGGGCTGCGTGTAGGGCTGTACGAGTGATTTCTTCATGCCATGCACTGAGTGCAACCTTGTACACTCCTCTGATGGAAGTTTCTCGGGCCCGTCCAAATCCACCGCGCATGCCAGCCAAGTTTTGTAATTCCAAGGTGACGTGTTCCAGAATGTGGCAAGGCCAAGTACCTTCCTTTACACGACGGAGAAAGCCACCGCGTTCTTCGTAGCTGCAACGATGCTCAATCAGAGTAGGAAGCCACTCTGATAATCTTTCATAAAATCCGGGGATGGTATCGGAGGGAAAATCCTCAAGTTCGCCTATGTCGACGGTTGCTTCCAGTGCAGGATAATAAGTCCATAAGTTGGGACCATTCAGGTGCTTGATATCTAGAAATTTAATATCTTTTGCACTTTGATTATCTGATGTTGAGCAAGTAGACATAAGTCGGAATTAAGTTGTACACAATGCCATTAACGCGGTTGGGTACAAATTGGTTTACATGGGAAGAAACAATTTTTCGAACGTGTTACAAAAAGTGATCCAGCAATTTACGGCTGTGGCGATCGAGAGTTAAGCGGTCTCGTATCAAAAAATGAATGCCGTGACTGTCAGCAATCAACAGGGAGGTAACGGACAGACGTCGGATATCTTCTTCGCCCTTGAGAACAAATGTGGCTTCACCGCGATCCGTTTCCACTTGCCAGGTGCTGGGTGTGATGAAGCTGGATACTTTTAGCAATTTATTGATTTCCGGCATGAATTCCCGACTTGCAAGCTCAGATTCAATGAGTGCGCGATAGTCCTCGGGTAAATCAGTCAAATGTTCGATCCATCCCAATTCATGACCATGTGAATCAACTAATGCTATTCCCTGGCTCGGGTTGGAAATGGGAAATGAGCGAACCGGTACGATAGCTTCATGCGCGACCCCAGCTTCATCGGTAAGAACTAGACGACCAAAAGTATTGCGATTTAACCGATAACGTGGCGACTGATTCATTTGAGATCTCCGGCTACACTGTGTTCAGCAGCGGCTTCAAGTGCTCGATCCTCGGTATCGACATTACGTGCCTGAGCTTGATACAGACGATGATAAAAGCCTTCTCTCGCCATCAATTCGGCATGATTGCCAACTTCGACGATTCGACCCCGATCAAGTACGATGAGTCGATTGGCTTCGCGTAAGGTAGACAGCCGATGCGCTATGGCGATGGTGGTGCGGCCGCGGACCAGGTTGTCCAGTGCTTTTTGTATGTCCTTCTCGGTGGTGGTGTCGACAGAGGAAGTCGCCTCATCAAGAATCAGGATGCGAGGATCGATGAGTAGTGCCCGGGCTATCGAAATGCGTTGCCGCTCACCCCCAGATAGGGCCTGTCCTCGTTCCCCCACCAATGAGTCGTAACCGTGTGGCAAGCGCAAAATGAATTCATGAGCATGGGCGGCTCGAGCTGCAGCGACGATTTCGGCATGCGTCGCATCGGGTTTACCGTAAGCAATGTTTTCGGCAATGGTGCCAAAAAACAGAAAAGGTTCTTGCAGAACCAGACCAATGTGCTTGCGGTATTCGGCAATGGGTAAGGATCGGATATCCTGTCCATCGATTAGGATGATCCCTTCCGATACATCATAAAAGCGACAAATCAGGTTAACCAGTGTGCTTTTACCCGATCCACTATGTCCGACCAGTCCGATCATTTCTCCTGGCTGGATAGTTAGGTTGATGTCACGCGTGATGCTGCGTGTGCCGTAGCGAAAACCGACATTACGCAGTTCGATTTTGCCTTTGACGGTGGGTAAATGCACGGGATTGGTTGATTCCGGAACACTCGAAACATGGTCCAGAATATCAAAGATACGCTTAGTACCTGCTGCGGCTTTTTGAGTGACGGAGACAATGCGACTCATCGAGTCGAGCCGGATATAGAAACGGCCGATGTAGGCCAGAAAAGCGGTGAGAACGCCAACCGAAATTTCATCCTTGGCGATCTGCCAGATACCAAAAACCCATACCACCAGCAAACCGATTTCCGTCAACAGCGTCACGGTTGGGGTAAATAGAGACCAAACCCGATTGACGCGATCATTGATCTGCAGATTTCGTTGATTGGCTGCGTAGAAGCGTGCCGCTTCCCTTTTTTCCTGAGCAAAAGCCTTGACCACGCGAATACCGGGTATGGTATCAGCCAACACATTATTGACTTCAGCCCAGATGCGGTCGACTTTTTCAAATCCGATACGGAGTCGGTCACGAACCAAATGAATCAACCAGGCTATGATGGGGAGAGGAACCAATGTGACTAAGGCTAGCCACGGGTTGATTGATATCAGAATGATGGCGGTCATGGCAATCATGATGACATCGGTTGCAAAGTCTAGTAGATGGAGTGATAAGAACAGATTGATACGGTCTGTTTCTGCACCGATGCGTGCCATCAGGTCACCGGTGCGTTTACCACCAAAGTACTCCTGCGAGAGATTGAGCAGGTGTGCATAAGTAGTGGTGCGTAAATCGGCACCTATGCGTTCGGAAACCAGTGCCAGCATGTAGGTTCGTGCCCATCCTAGTATCCAAGCCACGATTGCTGCTCCTAGCAGGCCGGACAGATACATCGTTACCAGATCTTTATCGATAGGCTGACCATTCTGGTATGGAATCAGTACATTATCCATAAGTGGCATGGTCAAGTAGGGGGGCACCAATGTTGCAGCAGTGCTGCATAAGGTCAGCAGAAAGCCGATCAAAAGCCTCCCCTTGTAGGGTTTTGCAAATCGCCACAAGCGTAGGATGGTCCAGGTTGAAGGAGGCGTTTGCGCCTGTTTCTCGCAGACCGGACATTCTTCCTGATCAATGGGGAGGATGGCCGCGCAGGTTGGACATTGTTTGTGTTCGTAAGAGGGCGCCGAGAATTTTCCCGTTACATGAAAATCAATCTGCTGATCAAAACTCGCAATCAGTCGACTGACACTCAGATCACCTCCCAGCCGATAGCGCCAGTGAGTCAGTCTTTCGTTGGTATCAAACAATTCTAGATTCCCTACTCCGGCATAATCTCGTTGTGTGAGTTTTAAACCGGGCTGAAAAGGCCATTCCTGCCACGTTTCTCCGTGTGACATGCTTGCCAGCAAACGACGATCGGTGACAACAACCAAACCAGAAGAAAATTGCAGTTGGATATCCAAATCAATTTCAACCCAGGCAAAAATGTTTTCATCCTCTGATAATTGTGCTGTTAGAGACTCAGACCAACTCGAAGGCAGGTTAGTAACTGGAGAATAGGGATTCTGTGACATGAAAATAATCGCTGAAGAAGCAAAAAACTTGACCTGGATGCAAAACTATAAAAAGAAAAACTTTTTAACGTATCAGCAAGGCATTTCCGAACGTGACATCCTGCTGATGAGACGATGAAACGTGAATTGCGTCGATTAGGAATGCTATGACATGTTTAGCATGCCAAAGATAAAAAAATTTGAGAGTAAGTCGTCGTTGAAATCAATTGGACTCCATCAACCATTTTTCTGGTGTTTCGTCAGAGTGAATCTCGGATGAATTACTCACGGGGGTATTTGTTTGATCAAACTGTGTGTCGACAGGTAGTCCATCAATGACTTCCCGTTTGATATCGGTTTCAACTTCCAATGATGGGTCATGCATCATTTCGGAATGGTGATTCGTTGCGGGAGTGAGGTTAGATTCATCACTGAGATCTTGGGTATTGTTGAGCTGAAGCTCGTCAGCAGGAAATTCACTTTTCCATTCCAGTTCAGTATCGTTTTGATCTTCGATTGAAAAGCTGTCGATCAAAATCGGATCATCTCCGACATCGTGCCTGCTCTTTTCCAGAAATTTCCAGTAACTTGTCGATCCGACGACAAAAGCAAAAAATACCATGGCTAACAAAATCAGTTTTCCAGTATTGAAGTGCCAATCATGACCGCTAAAAATGGAAGTGCCATTTCCCGAATTGACTATTTTCAGGGCGGGCTGATAGTGCTCCAGAGCAGCTCGGCGGGCTGATTGCAAACGATAGGCAGTGCTTTGTTTAATAGTGTCACTGGCACTGTAATCAAGAAGTTTTGCGATTTCCTTACCCAACTCTTGCTCATTCATAATTGCACCCCCTTTTCATTCAGGATAGAAGCTAAAGTATGAACTGCTCTCGAACAGTGTGTTTTCACACTTCCTTCCGAGCAATTCATGATGACCGCAGTTTCTGCCAAACTCATTTCTTCCCAATAACGCAGCAGGAATGCTTCGCGTTGACGTGCCGGAAGATTTTCTATCGCTTTTTCAACTAAATTGATGAGTTGTGCTCGTGCAACTTGTTCATCTGGTTCGTTAGATTCTTGTTTTATATGTAAAGTTTCGAGGATATCGAATTCGTCATCATCCTTGCTAGCGTCATTGGGTGTGAATGCCGAGAAAAGGGTTGTCCACAGAGAGCGTGTTTTTTGCCGACGGTAGTAGTCGCGAATGGTATTTTGCAGTATGCGCTGAAATAAAAGGGGAAATTCTTCCGCTGGTCTAGCGGCATATTTCACAGTCAACTTCATCATGGAATCTTGAATGATATCGAGCGCTATATCTTCATCGCGCACTGCAAACAGGGCTTGTTTAAATGAACGTCTCTCGGTTTCAATCAGAAAATCGGAGAGTTCTTCTCGAGTAGCCAGGATGGTAACCTTTCCTATTGTTAAAAAAATAATGTCACAGCCAGTAACTGTTTGTTCATTTATATTTTGCTAAAATGATTAGCGGCTATATTTGAACAATATCACAAAAGATCGCTGAGTTTATTTATGCAACCTAACATCGTCAACTGTCCGCGCTGTGGAAAAAAGGTCGTCTGGGCAGTTTCAAACCGATTTCGCCCCTTTTGTTCCGATCGCTGTAAAACCGGTGATCTGGCCGATTGGGCGTTAGAATCTTATCGAGTTCCAGTTACGATCGAATCAGAGAAAGAGACGTAAACTAGCGAATCCATGCTGAATTATTGTTCGGATGGAGCTATGCCACGCATCATGGCAATACCATGCGCGCCCATCTCCTGGGCAATTTCCAGATCTTCTGTGCACATTCCACCTAAGGCGTAAACAGGTAGCGGATAATTGCGAATCAAAGTGGCAAAACGGTTCCAGCCTAGTGCAGCAACGCCTGGATGACTTTGTGTAGGCTGTACCGGTCCGAGTACAACGAAATCCAATTCCAATGCCTCTGCAGCAGCCAGTTCTTCGATGTTATGACACGAGGCGCTGCATAATCCGTATTTTTTGTCGGGGCGATGTGAAGTCGATAGTAGCCGAGTTGCGGTCAAATGAATGCCGTCGGTCCCGAATTTTTGTGCCAAGACTTCGCTTCCATTGATCAGTACTCTAGCATCATAAGGACGCGCCATTTGCAGTACCTTCTCGGTAAAATCTTGCAATCTGGCTTCAGGCATTTGTTTTTCCCGGATTTGCCATAACCGAACCCCATTTTTAAATGCCCATTCAATTTGCTGGTAAGCGGATTCCAGTCCGGTTTCAAATGCATGGGTAATGGCATATATCGTTGGCAGTCGCAGTGCCTGCAAAATCGGATCATTGGCAGGCAGAATGGGGGATACGGTGATGTGTCCAGGTTGTTGCCAGATAAGCTCCTGCTGTTCTCGCGCAATCGGTTGATTTTCCCATGAAACAATCCGAAAAAAATGCAATCGCACGGTGGCGTGAGTATAGGTAAAAGTGCGGGTAATCCAGGGATAAGCCTGACGGACGTGAATACCGAGTTCTTCCCAGAGTTCGCGTGCAATGGCGTGATGCAACGATTCACCGGATTCCACCTTGCCGCCAGGAAATTCCCAGTAACCGGAATAAATCTTGCCTTGAGGGCGGCGTGTCAGCAGAAACTGTCCATCGGGCTGTAGAATGACCGCAGCGACGACTTCAATTGGTGTAGCGGTTGGTGTCATCGAGTGTAATAGATGGACATGGATTAGCGGGTTGAACGCGATGATTGCTGCCGCCCTGCCAAATCGCGGGCAAACTGCCAGGCTACACGCCCGCTGCGCGATCCTCGCTCGAGCGCCCATTGCAAGGCTTCAGTGCGTGCTTTGGCAGACATGTGCCGAATTCCCAATTGTGCCAGCCAGTAGCGCACAATGGTCAGATAGTGTTCCTGATCGAATGGATAAAAGGAAACCCAGAGTCCAAAGCGCTCCGATAGCGATATTTTTTCCTCAATAGCTTCACTGGGATGCACTTCCTCGCCAATATGCTTGGTATCCAGGTTGTCACGCATCCACTCGGGAACCATATGCCGCCGATTTGAAGTGGCATAAATCAACACATTATCGGAAATTGCAGCAATCGAACCATCCAGGACGACTTTGAGTGCTTTGTAACCCGGTTCATCTGACTCAAAGGATAAGTCATCGCAGAACAGGATGAAGCGCTCCGGGCGCTGGTGGATTCTTTCCACGATGTCATGCAAGTCAACGAGATGCTGCTTTTCCACTTCGATCAGACGTAAGCCATCTTGTGCATATTGATTGGCCAGTGCCTTGATCAGGGAGGATTTTCCGGTACCACGGGCACCGGTCAGCAAGACGTTGTTGGCGGAATAAGCTTGCACGAATTGGCGCGTATTCTGGTCAATGCGGCGCTTCTGTTCATCAATGCCATGCAATGCATCAAGGGTAATTCGGTGAGGATGAGTGACGGCCTGAATGATTCCAGTCTGGCCTTGTTTGCGCCAGCGGAAAACGTTAGTGGCTTGCCAATCGGGTTCTGCGTAGGGCGTGGGAAAAAGTTTTTCCACCTGATCGAGGACACGATTCATGCGTGTGCATAGTTGTTCCAATTCGCTCATGACTCTGACTTAACTGCGATAACTGGCATTGATTTTGACGTAGTCATAGGAAAAATCGCAAGTCCACACGGTCGTTGATGCAGTACCACGATTCAGCACCACGCGCACGGTTATTTCTGCCTGATTCATTACGCGTTGTCCATCGTTTTCCTGGTAGTGCAGGGCACGCCCTCCATTTTCCGCAACCAATACGTCATCGAGATAGAGTTGTATGTGATTGACATCAAGATCGCTGATTCCTGCATAGCCAATGGCTGCCAGGATCCTGCCCAGATTGGGATCGGAGGCAAAAAAAGCGGTCTTGATCAATGGTGAATGGGCGATGGCATAAGCGACTTTCTGGCACTCTTCATCGCTCCTGCCTGCATTCACCTGCACGGTGATGAATTTGGTTGCGCCTTCACCGTCGCGCACGATCATTTTGGCCAGTTCTGCGGCCACTTGTGTAATGGCATCCTGCAATTGGATATAGGCTGAATCGTCTTGCCGGGTTATCAGTGTGTTGCCGGATTTTCCGGTTGCTAGAACCATCAAGGCGTCATTGGTTGAAGTGTCGCCATCCACCGTGATGCGGTTGAATGAGTGATCTGCGGCATACCGAGTCAGTATGGGCAACAATTTGCTATCGATGACCGCATCGGTGGCAATGTAACCCAGCATGGTGGCCATGTTCGGGCGTATCATGCCGGAACCTTTGGCCATGCCGGTGACGGTTACTGTTTTTCCGTCGATCTGGATTTGACGGGATAGTGCTTTGGGTACGATATCCGTAGTCATGATGGACTGCGCAGCGCTGAACCAGTTGTTCATGTTGCAGTTGGCCACGGCCACCGGTAATCCTTTAACAATCTTGTCTACCGGTAAGGGTTCCATGATGACGCCTGTCGAGAAAGGTAATATCTGTTGCGTGGTACAGCCCAGCAGTCTTGCCAGTTCCGCACAGGTGGCCAGGGAGTCTCGTATGCCTTGCTCACCCGTTCCGGCATTGGCGTTACCTGTATTGACAACCAGTGCACGTGGCGTGGTATGCGCCAAATGTTGTTTGGCTACTGTGACTGGAGCGGCGCAAAACCGATTCTGCGTAAATACACCGGAGACATGCGTTCCTTCGTCAAGTACCATGACCAGCAAATCCTTGCGGTCGGTTTTTTTGATTCCTGCTGCGGCAATACCCAGGGATACACCTTTGATGGGCAGTAACTGTTCAGCGAGTAAAGTCGGGATATTAACAGGCATGGTAAATCGATACTCTCAGGTCTAAAAATGCCGCTATGCTATCGTATCTTTGATGGGATATCCTAGAAATTTGTCAGATATCAGACAGTCTTGAGTAATTTTGAATCGATCTAGTGGACGACATCGCTGAATCAAGGAATAGGCCGTATGGCTTGCGCTATAAGCATATTGATCAACGAGAGTCTCAATAGTGAATTTAGGCGGTGTTTTTGCCTTTATTTCGCGATTGCAAAATACGCAATTGTATGAAAATGGCCTAAAAGGTAATATTCATACAATTCTTCGGGTCATTGACAAACATATGAATCTCATCAAGCAAGCAGCAACATTAAAACATATCGGCAATACAGGGACATGGCTAGTGATGATCTTGCTGGCTCTGTTATGGGCGAGCACTCCAGCGCTGGCTGAATCCCGCCATGCTGCTATCGTGGTCGATGCGGAGAGCGGTGAAGTACTGCATGAATCCAATGCCGATGCCAGTCGTTATCCGGCTTCGCTGACCAAGATGATGACGTTATATATGCTGTTTGAAGCCATGCAACAGCGCAGGATGACACTCGATACGCAGATGTCGGTATCACTGCATGCCGCGTCGATGCCACCAACCAAGATCAATTTGAGAGCAGGGGAAGTATTGAGTGTACAAGATGCCATTCCGGCGCTGATCGTACGTTCTGCGAACGATGTCGCGGCGGTTGTGGCAGAAGCACTGGGAGATACAGAAGCCCAGTTTGCCCGTATGATGACCGATAAAGCGCGAAAACTCGGTATGCAATCCACGACTTTCCGGAATGCTTCGGGTTTGCCTGATCTGGAACAGAGAACCACAGCGCGTGACCTGATGATTTTATCGGCACGGCTGATGCAGGATTTTCCCCAGTACTACCATTACTTTTCTACGCGCTCGTTTAGCTACAAAGGAACGGTTTACAACAGCCACAATCGTATGGTGAAGAATATACCGGGTGTGGATGGGTTGAAAACCGGGTTCATCCGCGCATCGGGTTTTAATGTGGCGACATCGGCCAAGCGTGGCGGACGACGTGTGATTGCAGTGGTCATGGGTGGGCAAACTGCTGCTGCGCGTGATCAGACCATGGCGCAGTTGCTAGAACGCAGTTTCGGTGCGGGTGAGAATTTTACCTCGCAGTTGGCCAATCATGACTATCCTGCGCCTACCCGATTGATATCAGACCGTTCACAAAAACAGAAAGCCAGTGCCAACAAACTGGCATCCACAGCAAAAAAATCTGTACCTGAGAATCTGGTCGGCAAGGAAAAGAAATCCGATACGCGTAAGGAAACCAAGAAAGTAGCTTCGACAAAACAGAAAGTCTGGGAAGTACAAATCGGCTCCTATAATGCACATAACCGAGCTCGAGCCAAAGCGCAAGCCGTTACACGCTGGTTGCCAGGGTCCGTGGTAATCTCGGAAGTCGAAGTCAGCAAGCGCAAAATGTATCGTGCGCGAGTCGTCGGCTTGCTGGAGAATCAAGCGCGTAGCGCGTGCCAGAGTTTGACCAAGCAAAAAATGGAATGCTTGGTCGTGCGCTCACACGGATGATATTCTGAATTCGGATGCATCATTGTCAATGATTTTTCTTTTTCACATTAATCAGTCTCATGTCTAGTCATTGGGACGAGCACGCGATGCAGATCGAAAGGGAATTGGATGTGCGAGGACTGGTTTGTCCGCTACCGATTTTGCGTACCAAACAAGCTCTGGCGACGATGGTCAGCGGACAAATCCTGAAGATAGTCGCAACGGATCCCGCTTCGGTGATTGATTTTCAGGTGTTTTCAGATCAGACCGGTAATGAACTGATTTCAATGTCGCAAGCGCTGGAAGAATTTGTTTTTATTTTGAAAAAGAAATAATGAACAGTCAGGGAAACGCTCAAGAATGATGGTGTTTGTTCATGTGCCTGGTGTGCTGAAATCGAGGCATCCCGGCAATGGTTTCCTCGATTATTTCTTGTTCTAGCTTGTCTACCCTACCTCGTTCTCAGCATCTCCCGAGCGCAAATAGAATCAGCTTCCGGCAACAGTCATGCGATTGATCAGCAGCGAGCCGCACTGTTTGGAACCACGCACGATGACGTCGCTACCGATCGCCAGTATGCCCTGGAAGATTTCTTTCAGGTTACCGGCGATCGTGATTTCCTCCACCGGGAAGGCAATTTCGCCACGCTCAACCCAGAAACCCGAAGCACCACGGGAATAATCCCCGGTAACTGTGTTCACGCCTTGTCCCATTAACTCGGTGACCAATAGACCGGTTCCCATTTGTTTGAGCAGGCTTTGAAAATCCAGCGGGGCTGACGTCTGCATGATCAGGTTATGAGCACCGCCAGCATTGCCTGTGGTGCGCATTCCAAGTTTGCGTGCCGAGTAGCTGCCCAGGAAATAGCCCTGCACGATGCCATTGGCGACGATATTGCGTTCGACCGTTGCAACCCCGTCGTCATCAAATGCGCAACTGGCCAAGCCTTTACGCACATGAGGCAATTCCTGAATGGTAATGGTTGGTGCAAAAATCTGCTGACCAATGCTGTCGGGTAGAAAGGTGGATTTGCGGTAAAGATTGCTACCGCTGACAGCGGAAACGAAATGTCCGATCAAGCTTGCAGCAACTGGTGCCTCAAACAGTACCGGCACTTCACAGGTTGCGATTTTCCTTGCACCCAGACGGGCAGCGCTACGCATACCTGCTTTTTTTCCGATGAATTCGGGAGAATCCAGATCCGCTTCGGCACGGGCCACGCTATACCAGTAATCACGCTGCTTGCTGTCGTTCTGTTCGGCGATCATGGAGCAACTGATGCTATGGCGTGATAGTGGATAACCACCGATGAAACCCTGACTGTTGGCATAAATGAACTGGGATTCACCGACCGAAATGGATGCGCCTTCGGAATTGCTGATGCGGGGGTCTGCGGCATAGGCAGCTTGCTCACAGGAGCGAGCATGTTCGATAGCCTGTTCGACCGAGAGTGTCCAAGGATGATACAGATCCAGTTCCATACTTTCCTTGGCCAGTAATTCCGCTTCAGCCAATCCAGCACAATCATCTTCGGCGGTGTATCGGGCTATGGACAGTGCCGCAGCGACCGTATCGCGGATGGCCTGTTGTGAGAAGTCCGATGTACTGGCATTGCCACGCTGCTGACCGATATAAACCGTCACCGATAATCCTTTGTCGCGATTATATTCGATTGTTTCCACTGCATCCTGGCGTACCGTGACAGTTTGACCAAACCCATCCGAAACATTGGTTTCGCATGCAGTCGCACCAGCTTGCTTGGCATAATGCAGGATGTCGCGAGCAATTTGTTGCAATGTGGCCAGGGGATAGGAAAATCGGGAATCAACAGTGATCGTGTTTTTCATAGGGGGTAATACGCGATTTTTCGGTTTATGTGCAATAACAATCGAGAAAATAAATTCTAGGGCCAATTTTCTGCTAAAACGCTATGATAACAGTTTCTCGAACACGCATTACACAGGTTGCCGTGCAAAATTCTGCAGATGATGATATTCCCGAAGAGGTAATTCCGAGCAAGACGCAGCGCAAGAAAGACATGCATGCGCTACAGCGTATGGGTGAGGAGTTGGTGGAACTGGATCCCAAAAAATTGGCCGAATTGGCGCTGCCGGAGATTCTGAATGATGCTATCGTGCTTGCCCGGTCGCTACAGAAACATGGCGCACGCCGGCGTCAATTGCAATACATAGGTCGTCTGATGCGTGAAATTGATGCACAGCCCATTCAGCAGATGTTAACCATGTGGGATCAGCCTTCGGTACAGCAAACTGCGCGCCTGCATCAGCTGGAGCGTTGGCGGGAGAGATTGTTGAGTGATGAGCAGGCATTGACTGAATTTGCACAGCAATATCCGCATGCTGATTTGCAGCGTTTGCGTTCGCTGATACGCAACGCGATCAAGGAAAAAGTGGCGGAAAAACCACCGAAAAGCTTTCGATTGCTGTTTCAGGCACTGCAGAGCGTGGTTCCGGAATAGGCTCTGCAATAAGGAAAGTTTTTTTCGAATAATCGTAGTCGGGAAAATTCAATTGTTGTTCAATATCTGGATATGCGACGCTGTGCAACGGGCTAGAGATTTGAGTTCATAACCACCTTCGAGAGCCGATACAATCCGATTTTGTGCGTACCGATTGGCAATCGAGCGGATCGTTTGCGTGATCCAGGCATAATCTTCATCGATTAGCTGTAGCTGAGCCATGTCGTCATCACGGTGCGCATCGAATCCTGCTGAGACGAAAATCATGTCCGGTTTGAATCGTTCGAGTGCCGGTATCCAGTGATCAGTGACAGCCTGGCGAAATTGGGCGCCATCGCTGCCGCGCGCAAGTGGGACGTTGATCATGCGATCATTGCCGCTATCCGCGCCACAATAAGGATAATAGGGATGTTGAAACGTTGAGCACAACATGGCCTGAGGATGGTTGCAAAAAATTTCCTCCGTGCCGTTGCCGTGATGCACGTCAAAATCCAGTATGGCGATACGCTGCAGGGAATAGTGGTTCAGTGCATGGGCAGCACCGACAGCGACATTGTTGAATACACAAAAACCCATAGCATGTGCTGACTCGGCATGATGACCGGGAGGGCGGACAGCACAGAATGCATTGTCTGCCTGTTGTGTCATCACCAGATCGACAGCCAGCACAACGGCGCCCGCAGCCCGAAAAGCGGCATTGAGCGTGTAGGGATTCATTGCAGTATCTCCATCGAGTGCAACGAGACCGGATGCGGGGGCTGCCATTTTGATGCTCTCGATGTATTCCGGTGTGTGCACGCGTGTCAACTGTGCAGTCGTCGCCAGAGGCGCAACGTAATGCTCCAGTCGCGCCATCAATCCGGTGTCGTGCAATTGCTGTTCGATTGCAACCAGACGCTGCGGGGATTCCGGGTGATAGGTTCCCATATCATGTTTGAGACAATCCGAGTGGGTAATATAGGCGGTACGCAATGTTTTTCTCCGGATTCGTGAGCTTTCTGGCCAGGCGTCAATCGACGATGGTTACTGTACTTCGATGCTGAGAGTGCAGTACAAAGTTTATTCAATCTTACGGTAATACCGTGATAAATTATCCCCATTCTGGATGTTGATGAACAGAAAAATTAAAAAAACATGACTGCGCTAATCGTTGGCGCCTTTTTTCGTCTAATTGGGAGTAATTGATGAACGAGTATTTCACTAAAGTGTTGCAATTTTTTTCATTCGATGTGCTAGTCGGGAGGAGCTGGCTGGATTTCGTAACCATTCTGACACCGTCAGTCATTCTGATTGTCGGGCTATTTTATCTGAGCGTCATTTTTATCAAATTCCAGAAATGGAGAATTGCAGCTTATGGTCTGTGCGTGCTACTGACGTTTGTGTACCTGCCTTATGAATTGATACGCCAGTCTACCGCGCTGGCCAGAGCCGATGCCAATGTCAAGGAATTGCAGGGTAATCTGCACGAGCTACTGAATACAGCCAATTTGAATCATCTGCAAAGTGCGACCAATCAGGAGTTGTCGACCGAGATTCTGGATGAATTGATTCGTGGACTCGAACAGGACAGAAAGAAGGATTTATTGCTGGTTTCCTGGGCCATTGCCGAAAATGGAAAAAATGCCTTACACCAGATCAATGATTCGCAAAAGTCGTTTGCGGATGGCATCAAATCAGATTTGAACAAAACCAAGGCTGAAATCATTGAGTCCCGTCCCCCGATCGAGAAAATCTCCGATTCCATCGTCAAGCGACTGGATAGCGATATCGATAAATTGGTTGAAACCAAGATGCAATCGTTCCGGCAGGAAATAGACCAGTCCCTGGATAATTTCAGAGACAATATCAATGCCTTTGTACAACGTGAACTGGGTACCTACCAGGAGAAACTGGCAGCGATCACGCAGCAGAACGTGGATGAACTGAGGAGTTATTCCAATAAAGCCAATCAGGCTTTTGCCGAGCAAGTGAACAAGCTTAACCGTGAGTCGTTACAAAAAATGGAAGCGACCAAAAAGAGTATCGACGGAATTGGTGCAACCATTGCTGATGTCGATCTGAAGAATGTGGCGCAGCAGATTAAGCTGATTACGGCATCGATCGATCGTGCTCAAAAGAAAACAGACATCCTGTTCGAATACAATGAGTGTATGAGAACGGCTGGTGTACTCGATCTGGCTGGAAAGGAAGAGAACTGCAAAACCAAGCTGAACCAAAGCATGGGTGCCTTGAAATAAGCGTGGATCGATAACCGGAAAATCTATCAAGAATCTGATGGACCTGGATCACAGGCCATCAGATGAGCATTTCACTTGTGATGTGAGTTATTTCTTAACGAAATCAACCAGTTTCTGATAAGTGAACATGTAATCCTGCGATTGCAAAGGGGTGTGACATTGCACACAGTTCAGATCATTGCTTTTGGCTGTTCCATCAGGATTGTAAACTGCAAATCCCCAGTCTCCGGTGCGATTTTCCTTGGGAAAAGCCGCATCCCAGTTGTTACGATTTTCCATCACGGCCACTGCTGCGAGTGAATCGATTTCAAAGATGCCATCCTTACCGGGAACAGGTTTGCCATCCGCACCCTTCTTGGGATTGTAGATTTCCATGACGACAACCGCACCGGAACTGCTTTTCTGTCCTTGCTTGTAGCTACTGATAGCAGCCTCATTGGCGTATAGCTTGGCTACCTGGGTTTGATTGGCGCGATTCATCGTACCGTACTGAGTGAAAGCTTTATCATATCCTTGTGGAAACTTGACGTGCTCGGGATCACCCCCGGCTTGAGCCAATAGAGGCGATGCAATCAAAGCTGCAGCTATAATTTTTAGAGTGCGTTTCATGTTTTGCTCCTTTTTAATGTGTATGGGTAAGACAGGATTGGGACCACTATCATACCGAACCGTACTAGCCTGGCAAGGATGTCCTACTGACGCTGATTTTTTTAAAAACCCAGATCAATGACCAATTTTGCAGAGAGATAGATCACCAATAGTGCTAGCCCCAGATGGACCATCACATTAACTGGATTCTGCCTGATCGTGTCGAACATGGTTTTGTGCTGTCCTTGGTGCTTTTGCAGTGCAAATTCTTCACGTATGCGCTTTGCACGTTCATTCTGGTAGGCATCAAGCAGTGATCGCGCATGCTGATACTGCTGTTCGTCCTTGATCCAGATTGCAGCCATTGACACCCCCCAGTTACCAGCCGATGTCTCATAGAAATCAATGGTGTTGTGGTTCAGTAATTCACGTACATCATTGGCCTCATCATCGGATACACCATTCAAGCGGAATAAAATTTTTGCCATGGATTAGCGGTTCTTGTGATATTTTCTGATATGAAGCAGTAGTGCCATTTTGGATGCTATCGTTGCAATCATGGCATTGTCAAGCAACTGTTCTTGATTTAATTCATATAAATATATAACAAACAAGTTTCTACAGATGAAAAAAACGGTATTGATTACAGGATGCTCAAGCGGCATTGGTTATTGTGTTGCCAAGGCATTGCATGCTCGTGGCTATCGGGTATTCGCAACGGCCCGGCGACGGGAAAGTGTGGAGATGCTGATTGCGGAGGGTTTGGAGAGCTTCCGGTTGAATCTGACCGATTCCAATTCGATACACTTTGCTTTTGAAGAAGTCATGCGCCGTACCGATGGCGAGTTATATGCATTATTCAACAATGGTGCTTATGGTTTGCCGGGGGCGATAGAGGATTTAAGTCGCGATGCGTTGCGCGATCAATTCGAAACCAATGTATTGGGTTGGTTGGAGCTGACCAATCTGGCGATACCAGTCATGCGCCGGCAAGGCTATGGCAGGATCATTCAGAACAGCTCGGTTTTGGGGTTCGTAGCGCTACCTTTTCGTGGGGCTTACAATGCTTCAAAATATGCCATCGAAGGGTTAAGCGACACGTTGCGACTTGAACTGCGCGGTAGTAATGTGCATGTCAGTTTGATCGAGCCCGGTCCCATAGCCAGTCAATTCAGGATGAATGCCGTCAAGGCGCTAGCCAAGTATATTGATGTTGAAAACAGCGTACACCGGGAAAAATATCAGGGTGTGCTGACGCGTTTGAACAAACCTGGACCAGCTGTACCGTTTACCTTGCCACCCGAAGCCGTACTCAAGCGTGTGATCCATGCGCTGGAGTCGGAACAGCCAAAATCACGCTATTATGTGACGTTTCCAACCTATTTGTTTGGTGCGCTAAAACGTATTCTGACGACGCGGGCCTTGGACGCCATTTTGGCCCGATCCGGAAACAACAACTGATGTCTGACGCGGTTAAACCGGCTTAAGGGTTGGCTGCGGCTGCACAGGATTGCAGCATTTTCCAGGCAATATCACTGTAGTAGGAATCTCCCCTCATTATGGCCTGAACACTACGCTGATCCGTTTGTTCCAATCCCAGAGCAAACGCATGCACGTTTTGGTTGTTTACGTTGCGCTGATCGTAAGTTTGTACTTCGGGGGTGGCATCATGAAAATCCACAATCGCATCCGGATTGGTAGGAGAGTTGCTGGCGAAAACACCTGGTAGATAGCGCGTGTCGAATGCGTAAATCTCCGAAGCATTTTTATCAGAATACATAATGTTGCTGAAACGCATAATACGCATGAAAGACCGGCTATCCGAACTCAGTTTCTCCGTAACGCAGCGCGCAAGTACCTGATGATCTCCAGCAAAGCTTTCGGCATATCGTTGAGGTTTTTCCACAGGGGCAGAAAAATGCGAACAAGCCGCCAGCGAAAATGCACCGAGCGAGCCTGCCACTAAATTTACGATCAAAGATGAATCACGCGCGGTGTGCATGTGCAGTGTTGCTCTAGCCGCCGAAATAGACGTAGGGTTTCATCGGGACTGAAGACTCCTTGAAGCGCTTTTGTTCTTCCTTGTCGAGATTCTTGTCCCACCATATGCCGCGGGCTTCCAAACGTTTTTCTTGCAGTTGCGGATTTTTTTGAAGTAGCTCTTGCAGAAACTTGGTATGTTCAGATTCGTAACTGTAATCCATGATTTTTTGCTTAAAGATTAAAAACAGGCAGACTCTATCACAATTGTTTTTTTCAAGAAAGGCGTGATAACAGTAAAACTTGCAGCACGCCAGTATGTTTCAAATGGTTAAATAATCGCCTTTGTACTTGACGGATTTGTGCAATTCGGTGACAAAATCCTGGAAAGGCAATGTATGGTGTTGCTCTAGCATCTGAGCATGCTTGAGTAGTGTTTTCCAGGCCAGTTTGCCAGGTGATTGCTTGAAAGCAAAAACAATCAGATTTCCGCGAATTTCTGAGAGTAGTGTGATCACACGATTCTCAAAAACAGTTTTGATGCGCTGCAGATAAGTGTCGAGTTTTTTGTCGCGACTCAACAGATTGATGACCAGAATGCCGTGCTTTGTTAAAGCCTGGTGAGCTTGTTGGTAAAATTCCGCGCTGCACAATCCCGGAATCTGAAGGTCGTTATCGAAACCATCGACCATGATGATATCCGCGCATAGTGTATGTTCCTGGATATATTGCGAACCATCCGCATGCAGGATGACCAGACGCTCATCAGGTGTGGGCACGGCGAAAAGGCTGTGGGCTGTACGAATGATGTCAGGGTTGATTTCAATTACGGTGGTGTGGGTTTCAGGCAGCTGCGAGTAGACGAATTTAGCCAGTGATCCTCCCCCTAAACCTATCATCAGGATTTTTGCGGGCTGTGGATTAAACAGCATAAAGCCCATCATGCACTGGGTGTATCGTAACTCGAGCTCATTCGGTGCGGTCACGCGCATGGCGCTCTGTATCATGCTGCCACCCAGATGCAAAAATCGGATGCCTTTTTGCTCACTGACAGTGATCGCGGTTTCTCCAGAGGCGTTTTTTCTAGGGAAGCGCGACATATGTAATATGTCCTAACACGGAAAATCGACGGTATCAGTAGTACAGATAATCAGCTACAGAGAGCCAATCCATTATTTGCCAGATCTGTATTGATCCAGGGAATAAATTTTACCTTGTGATTTTTGCGTGGTGGGTGCTTGCAAGTTTTGTGGTTCCTGCAAGACATTCAGCAGACCATTTTCACCGACAACGTGCTCCCACATCTTTGTGGAAATTTGCAAACAGGCATCCAGTGGATTGTTGGCCTGTTTACGAATCTGGTCCACCTGCCACTGCAAGCCGGTCATGCGTGGCCTGAGATGCTCTGGAGATTGTTCGATCAAGTCATTGATCGCTTGTTGGCGCATTATCTCGAATTGCTCAGGATTTTCCTGAGCCATTTTGCACCAGAGGTCAAAGTCAAAGCCCGTTTCTTGATTTTCTTTTTTCATTTTTTTAATCTTATTTTGTGACAAAACAGCAAAAAAGATTATATATCAATCTTTAATTTAATTCTTGACAGGTTGCAATGGATTAAAAAACTGTATAACCATTTCGATCCGACTCCATCTCGACTGATTCATGAGCGTATCTCCACCATGAAAAAAAGCCGGAATCAGAAAACTTCCAATTCCGGCTCTGGTATCTTGTTGAATTCAGGAAAAACGACTATCTGAACTGATCTGCCAAGCTCTCGAGTCTTTTGACCTTGTCATGCATGGCTGTAGTCGCTGTCGACAGATCCTCAACCAAGTGACCGTTTTGTTGTGTGATTGTATCGATCTGCATCACAGCCTGATTGATCTGCTCGATACCGTTAGCTTGCTCTTGGGAAGCCAGCGAGATTTCACTCACGATATCGGATATTTTTTTGATGCTGCCATTAATCATTTTCAATGATTCAGCAGATTGATTGACCAGCTTGGTACCATTCTCGACTTTTACCACGCTGTCGGTGATCAGCTCCTTGATCTGTTTTGCGGATTCGGCGCTACGTCCGGCCAGGCTGCGCACTTCATTGGCCACGACGGCAAATCCACGACCTTGCTCACCGGCACGGGCAGCCTCGACAGCCGCGTTCAATGCCAACAGATTGGTCTGGAATGCAATTTCATCGATGACATTGGTGATATCGGCAATTTTTTTGCTGCTGTCGTTGATTTCATCCATCGCGTGCATGGTGCTGGACACTACTCTTTCACTGGTTTCGGATTGTTTTCGTGCATTTGTCACGATGACGCTGGCCTGTTTGGTGCTATCTGCGTTTTGTTGAACGGTGGAGGCCATTTCTTCCATGCTGGATGCGGTTTCTTCCAGGCTGGAAGCCTGATTTTCCGTGCGGCTCGACAGATCGACGCTGCTCTTGGCAATTTCGTCAGTGGTTGTATTCAATACCACTATGGATTCCAAGACACGGCCAATGGCAGTGCGAAATTTGGCGCGTTGAAAGATTTGCACATATTCTAGCTGACCGACTTCATCGGTTCTTCCTGTATATACATAGCGTGCGAGTGGGTCGCTGGTGATTTGTTCCGACTTCGCCGCCAGGTCACGCAAGCCTTTCAGCATGGAATGGATCGCGGCAGCGCTGACTAGACTGCCAATGCCAAAACCGGCTAATGCCATGATGAATGAAATTTGCTCGGTCAGCGCGAGTCCCAGAAAAATGGTTGCGAAGACAGAGACAACACCCATGATGATTTTTGTGGTCAATCCAAATGGAAAACGTGTCAACTGAACTTTATCGAGTTTGGAACGGCGTTTGTCATCTTCCGATTTTTTCGACATGATTTTGCCGTACAACGCATCCGCACGTTGTACCCATGCGGCTTCCGGCTTGACTCGAACGGATTGATAGCCAATGATCTTGCCATCTTCATACAGTGGGCTCGCAAAAGCATCAACCCAGTAATGGTCACCATTCTTGTTGCGATTTTTCACCAGCCCCATCCAGGGTTTGCCCGCCTTCAAGGAATCCCACAACATCGAATAGGCTTCGGGAGGCACATCCGGATGGCGGATGATATTGTGATTTTTGTTGTCGAGCTCTTCCCAGGTATAACCGCTCATGCGGATGAAGTCTGCATTGGCTGAAGTAAGAGCGCCTTTTAAATTAGTGGTGGAAATGATTTCGCAATCATTGCGCATGCCCATGTCCCGCTGGGTTACGGGTTCATTGATTCTCATAGATACTACCTTTCGAAGAAAAATGTGAGGTGGTGTATCAATTTCGGAATATTTATTTCTTAATTAATGGTAAGGTTCAATAATCGGACTATTCCTACAATATTGATAGGAATATGGAGGGGCGATATTACAATTGATTCACGGGTGAACGATGCTTGGTATCATCATAGTGACATGTAATGATTAAGGATTGGATATGTCGCGAACTGGGATGCGCCAGATATAAAAAGCCAATATGCTGCCAATGACAATCAGCATGATTTTTTGCCATAGCTCTGGAACGATGAGTATCGAGCTGCCAAATGACAGTGTCATCAGCAAATAAACCCAGCGTTTGACGGCATAAGGGATGCTGCGATACCTGCACCACTCGACGATGATGGGACCCGTGATACGATTTTCAATCAATTTGCGATGAAAGTGCTCGGATCCGCGAGCAAAACAGGCAGCGGCCAGCAGAATAAAGGGTGTGGTTGGCAAGACGGGTAGAATCGCACCCAGCAGCCCCAGAAACAGCGCCAGAAAACCTGCGCTGATATACAGGGCGCGTGCAAGGGGGGAGTCATGCAAGTTCAGCAGATCTTCAGCCTGTACTTGCGGGTCAGTCACAGATTGGGGATTTTGTTGGTTTTGCTGAGATTCGGTTGAATGCATGTGAACATCAGAATGCTGTGGATGGCAGTGTCCCGATTATAGTGTTACCTCCTCATTTGATCAATTCCAGCGCAGGCAGTTTACAATTTCTACTGATGACGAAGCTTGGGGAGTGGTTATAATACAGCTTGCGAGTTAATCATTTAAAGTTACTGTAATCATTCATGAGGAAATCATGCTTAAAATTAGAAATCTGATGTGTGCGTTCATGCTGTCATTGTTTTTAGTATTGCCTGTGCAAGTTTCCGTCGCCTCACAAGAAGCGGCGACAGCGGACAGTACACAGCTGCAGAAGATTGACACCAAGGTGGGAAATGGCGATGAAGCCGTCATTGGAAAAACAGTCAATGTTCATTACGCGGGCTGGGTTTACGATGAAAACGCTCCGGACAAGAAAGGCAAAAAGTTCGACAGTTCGTACGACCGCAAGGAGCATTTCTCTTTCCTGCTCGGTGCCGGGCGGGTCATTAAAGGATGGGACAAGGGCGTTCTGGGAATGAAGGTTGGTGGGCAACGTACACTGATCATTCCACCATCGATGGCTTATGGCGAGCGAGGAGCAGGTAATGTCATTCCACCCAATGCAACGCTTCTGTTTGAGGTTGAATTGATGGGATTGAAAGAAACTGGTGGACACTATTAACCGGTGAGATTGACAGCCAAACTTTCTACTTGAGAATTGGTTTGTCGTAGTAATTTTGTAGACGCTGACCACTGCCGATGGTCAGCGCAAATTTCATGTAATTCAGGTTGTAAAATGCTTTAGCTGTTTTACCTATCACACGCTGGCACAGACTGAGAGGATGCTGTCATGACTTCGAATACACAGTCAAAGGTCATTCGTTACAAACGAACATTAGTTACTTTTGGCATTATCATCGCGCTGTTATTCATTCTGATGGCTCTGAGCTATTTCTGGTTGCCTGGCTATGCCAAATCCCAGCTCGAAATACGATTATCGGCGCTGCTACAGCGCCCTGTCACTGTGGCATCGATAGAATTCAAACCCCATACGCTGGAATTGACGATACAGGGTTTCGATATCGGTGAAAAAGTGGGTGAGAATGAAAAACCCTCTCCTTTTCTGTCTTTCGCCAAGTTGTATGTCGATCTCAGCATAGAGTCCGTCAGTCGGCGTGCACCAGTGATTACCGCCTTTACCTTGGAGGAACCCAAAGTCAGATTGGTTCGTGAGACAGAAAGTCAACTGAATATTTCCGATTTGCTGGAGCAGTTTAACAAGCCATCGCAGCAATCTGAGAAGGGTGAACCGACTCTCTTTTCACTTAGCAATTTCTCAATCAAAAATGGGTCATTTGAATTCGATGATCGATTCACAAAAACCGACCATCGAGTAACTGACATCAATCTAGCCGTACCTATCGTTGCCAATTTCGAAAGTACGCTAACAAGTTGGATCGAACCGCATTTCAGCGCAAAAATAAATGGATCCCCCTTTTCTCTCGATGGCAAGCTGAAAGCATTTACACAAACGCAGGAAGCGACGCTGGCGTTAAAGCTGAGCGATTTCGATTTGACCGAATTTGATCAATATGCCGCTCTGCCAAAAGGGATCAATCTGTTATCCGGATTGTACGACAGCGAATTGCAGATCACTTTCAGACAAGCTCAGAATCAGACCCCGGAAATCATGATGAGCGGTCATACTGCATTGAAACAATTTTCAATCAAGAATAGTGCGGTGAAAGTACCCTACCGGGCAAATCTGAAACAGCTGGTCATTGAGCTTGCTGATGTGGATCTGACTGCGCAAAAGCCATCAGACATCAAATTACAGATCGATCAGATTGCTTTGGTGCGTGAAGGTGAGAAAGAATCGGCATTGTCCTTGGCGCAACTGGACATCAATAAAATCACCGTCGATGCAAAGAAGCACATCATTGCTCTGAATGAGATTACGCTGGATCGATTGAAAACTACGCTGCGTCGCGATGCAACGGGTACGATCGATTTGGCCCAGTTATTCGAGAACACGTCAACAACCGAAACGAAAGAATCCGGGAAACCGCAGAGTAGACCGCAAGCAACTGCCAAGCATAGTGTTAAGGTTCCCATTCCGGGAAGGAAACCCGATCCACTGCTGGTTGCAGAGTCACAGCCAGAAGCGCCACAGTCTACGAAGGTTGATGCAACGACCGAAAAAGAAGAAGTAGTCGTTGCCAATGATGCGCCCTGGATTGCACAGATCAAGCAGATCAAGCTAAAAGCTGCAGCTATTCGTTATGAAGATTTAACGTTGACCAAGATTGCTCCGATGATTATCGATCCCCTCGATTTGACGTTGGAGCATATCGATCTTTCCGGAGCAAAGCCGTTAAACCTGCTGTTGCAGGCGCAAGTCAATCAGCGCGGAAAGATCAAGGTTGATGGTGCATTGGCCTGGTCGCCGCTGGCAACCGAATTGTCACTGAATCTCGATTCGGTTGATGTCGTTTCATTGCAGGGGTGGGCGGGCGATAAATTGACGGCACTGCTGACCAGTGGCGATATTTCTTTTGCCGGTAAAATCAAGGCCGGTGGTGAGCCGTTGAAGTTGGAAGTGAATGGTTTAGGTAAACTGGCCAATTTCAATGTGTTTGATCCCAATAGCGCACAGGATTTATTGCGCTGGAAAAAACTGGAGTTGAGCGATCTCAATTTTGTTAACGAACCATTGCGAGTTGATATCAAAACAGTCAGTCTCAATGACTTTTTTGCTCGCATGGCGATTTTGCCAAATGGAACATTGAATTTGAAACAGATGGTACGCCAGGATGCCTCGGCTTCTGCTCCACCTCCGGTTGTGGCCGATGCCGGTGCTGCGACCAATATATCTACTACCCCTGCACCCGTAAAAAAAGACACCCCTGTGCATATCGATAAAATTATCCTGCAGCAAGGGAATGTTTATTTTAGCGATCAATTCATCAAACCGAACTATCGAGCCAACCTGACGGGGCTGTCGGGACAGATCGGTCCGCTTTATCCTGGCAAGAAGGGGAAAATCGACATACAAGGCATGGTTGCCAAAACGGCTCCACTGGAGATTCGTGGCACCACCGATCCGTTCAGTTCTGAACTTTCACTGGATCTAATGGCAAAAGTCAAAAACATAGACTTGCCGCCTTTCAGTCCCTATTCTGGAAAATACATTGGCTATGAGATCGAGAAAGGCAAACTTTCTGCAGACGTCAATTACCAGATTGATAAGGGCGTTCTGAGCGGTGACAATAAAATATTCTTGGATCAGTTCACGCTGGGAGAAAAAATCGAGAGCGAAGAAGCGGTGTCCCTACCTCTCAATCTGGCGATCTCGATTCTGAAAAATCGTCGCGGTGAAATCGATATACATCTGCCGCTCAAAGGCTCGATCGACGATCCTCAATTTAACCTGGCAGACATTATTTTCACTGCCTTCACTAATCTGATCACGAAAGCCATTACTTCACCGTTTGCGTTACTGGGTTCGGTGCTGGGTGGTGGCGAGGAGTTGTCCGAGATCGCTTTCGTGCCTGGTTTCGCCGAGATCGATGCCGAAGCAGAGAAAAGATTGCAGGCATTGGCCGAGGTGCTGGACGATCGCCCAGCCTTGGAGCTGGAGATTTCTGGACATATCGACCCTGAACAGGATTTCGAAGGATTGAAAGTTGCCATGCTGCAAAATAAAGTCAAGGCACAAAAACTGGCCGAGCAAACCAAGAAAGGTATTGCGAGCGGTGCCATCGAAGAAGTTACTTTGACTCCGGAAGAGTATGGGCAGTATCTTGAAATGGCTTACAAGAAGGAAGATTTTCAGAAACCCAAAAATGCAATCGGTCTGGCCAAAAGCTTGCCCGCTGCCGAAATGGAGCAGTTAATGATGGCAAACATGCAAATCAACGAAAATGATCTGACTGCATTGGCTGAAAGACGCGCCAATGCAGCGCGTAACTGGCTGGTCGAGCATGGCAATATTCAGGATGAACGTATTTTTGTCGTTGGGGTGCACGAATCCAAAGATGAACAACAAAAAGCAGGAAGCAAAGCTGGATTCCTGCTTAAATGATGTAACTGTTGTTTCCAGTAAGTCAGTTTTGTCATTGGATGAGTCGATATCGGCTTGTCACATCAATTCTTAGAACCTATAATGCCACCTTGTCAATCTTGATGTATGTTTCACGTGGAACAGGGTGAAAAAACGGTTCTGCGCTCATAATGTTATCGTCTCTGAAGTATCTCCTTGAGTCTTGCCATGAATAAACATGCGGAATTTGAAGTAATTGTGGTTGGTGGCGGGCATGCTGGAACCGAAGCGGCTTTGGCGGCTGCGCGAATGGGACGTAAAACATTATTGCTGACGCACAATATCGAGACCATCGGACAAATGTCCTGCAATCCTTCCATCGGCGGTATTGGAAAAAGTCACCTGGTTAAGGAAATCGATGCGCTCGGCGGTGTCATGGGCTTGGCGGCCGATGAAGCAGGTATCCAGTTTCGTATACTAAATTCAAGTAAAGGTCCGGCGGTAAGGGCGACGCGTGCTCAGGCTGATCGCATGTTGTATCGACAAGCCATTCGTTCCCGTATCGAGAATCAGGAAAATCTGCAAGTCATGCAGCAGGCCGTTGATGATCTGATTATTGAGCAAGATAGGGTCATTGGCGTTGTAACGCAATTAAACATCAAGCTATACGGACATGCAGTCATATTGACGGTCGGTACGTTTCTGGCGGGTTTGGCTCATATCGGCAAATCCAATTTTAAGGCCGGACGTGCGGGAGATCCTCCTGCATTGACACTGGCGCAGAAGTTACGTGACAGAGCATTTCCAGTCGGCCGCTTGAAAACAGGAACACCGCCTCGCATCGATGGGCGCAGCATGGATTTTTCCAAGTTGCAGGAGCAACCCGGTGATCAGCCAGTTCCGGCTTTTTCCTTTATGGGTCAGAACATACAGCATCCACAGCAAGTGTCGTGCTGGATAACACACACCAATGGCAGGACTCATGACATCATCCGCGATGGTCTGGTCGATTCACCGTTGTATACAGGAAAAATTGAAGGAGTCGGTCCACGGTATTGTCCTTCTATCGAAGACAAGGTGGTGCGTTTTGCAGCAAGGGAATCACATCAGGTTTTTCTGGAGCCTGAAGGTTTATTCACGCACGAAATTTATCCCAATGGCATTTCAACCAGTTTGCCGTTTGAGGTGCAAGTTGAATTGATACACTCTATTGCCGGGCTTGAGAGCGCTCATATCACTCGTCCCGGCTATGCCATCGAGTATGACTATTTTGATCCGCGTAATCTGCAGCACTCACTGGAAACTAAAACCATCGAGAATCTGTTCTTAGCGGGACAGATCAACGGTACGACCGGCTACGAAGAAGCTGCTGCACAAGGCTTGCTAGCGGGTGTCAATGCCGCACTGAAAATCCAGGAAAAGGAAGCATGGCTGCCCCAGCGCAACGAAGCTTACCTCGGCGTATTGGTTGATGATTTGATCACAGCAGGCGTAACAGAGCCTTATCGCATGTTCACAAGTCGTGCTGAATATCGTCTGCAATTGCGTGAAGATAATGCCGATTTGCGGCTAACCGAGATGGGGCGGCAGCTGGGATTGATCGATGATCAGCGCTGGCAAGCTTTCGCCTGCAAACGGGAAGCAATCGAAAAGGAGATGCAACGACTGGATTCCGTACGTTTGTGGCCACACAATCTACCGGAAGTCGATGTGGAAAGGGTGCTGGGAAAAAGCATGGAGCGAGATTATACGTTGACCGAATTATTGCGGCGTCCTGATGTGGATTATGCAGCACTGATGTCGCTACCTGGTGCAGGAATGCCGGTCGCTGATAAACAGGTGGCTGAGCAGGTGGAGATTCAGACAAAATATCATGGCTATATCCAGCGTCAGCAGGAAGAAGTGACGCGTCGAGGGCAATATGAAAACATGCGTCTTCCAAAACAGATTGACTATGCAACTGTGCGAGGGTTGTCGACTGAAGTGCAGCAAAAACTGAACCAGCACAAGCCAGAGACGCTGGGTCAGGCATCCCGGATTTCAGGTGTTACCCCAGCAGCCATATCCTTGTTATTGGTACATATCAAACGCGGGCTGGGCTCGCATGACGATAAACGCAGTGCATGAGTTTTCTGCAAGAAATTGAACACGGATTGCAAACGCTGAGTGGGTATGGACTACTACCCCAACCTGCAGCATTATTGGCACAGCAGATTGAGCAGTATCTGCGCCTGATCGAACGGTGGAACAAGATTCATAACTTGACGGCAGTTCGCGATTTGCACGACATGCTGTATCAGCATGTGCTGGATAGCTTGGCGGTGCTGCCACATTTACAGGGTCCGCAGATAATCGATGTGGGCAGTGGCGCAGGGTTGCCGGGTATTCCGCTGGCTTTGGCAAGACCTGACTGGAACTTGACACTGATCGAGAGTAATCAGAAAAAAACGGCATTCTTGCAGCAGGTTAAAATTGAACTGAAATTGCAGCATGTTTCTATCCTGTCCAGGCGCTGTGAAGAAGTGCAGCTCAATTGGAGTCCTGACACCATCATCTCCCGGGCATTCTCAGAACTGGGTAATTTCGTTGCCCTGACAGCTAATTTAGCCATGCAGGGAGCAGAGAAATGTCAGTGGGTGGCAATGAAAGCGCATTGTACGCAAAAAGAGCTGGATCAAATCACCCCGCCCTTTTTTATCGACAGAGTTGTAAATCTGGAAGTGTTCGGACTGAATGCGGATAGACAATTGATTATCATCAAGAAACGGTAGTTTTACGCATCCCGGTTTGTTTCGTTATACTGAATGAGGAGTCGATGCTGTGACAAAAATTCTGGCTATCACCAATCAAAAAGGCGGGGTCGGTAAAACAACCACCAGCGTCAATCTGGCCGCCAGCCTGGCGGCATCCGGCAAACGGGTATTACTGGTGGATCTGGATCCACAAGCCAATGCCACGATGGGAAGTGGCATCAACAAGCAAACTGTCAAGGTTACGATTTATCACGTGCTCTTGAAACAAGCACAATTGCAGCAAGCACGGGTCGCAAGCGTGCAGGGAAAATATGATCTGGTACCCGCAAATCGCGATCTGGCGGGTGCTGAAGTCGAAATGGTCGACTTCGAGCAGCGCGAAACGCGTTTAAAAACAGCATTGGAAATGGTTGAGCAGGAATATGACTACATTCTGATCGACTGCCCACCTGCGCTGAATCTGCTAACGTTGAATGGTTTGTGTGCAGCGCATGCCGTGATGATTCCAATGCAATGTGAATACTATGCTCTGGAAGGATTGAGTGATCTGGTGAACACCATCAAGCGCGTGCGCGCGCATTTCAATCCTGTCCTGAGAATCGAAGGATTGCTGCGCACCATGTTCGATCCACGGAATATCCTGGCGCAGCAGGTTTCCGAACAGTTGCAAAAGCATTTTGGTGACAAGGTTTACCGTACGGTCATACCACGCAATGTACGGTTGGCCGAGGCCCCCGGATTCGGTTTGCCGGTGCTGTATCACGATGAGCAATCGAAAGGTGCACAGGCTTATCTGGAACTGGCTAAGGAAGTATTGAATGCTTGATGGATCTTGTCTGCTTATATTTGAGGATTTTTTGAGATGGTGAAGCAAAAGGGACTGGGAAGGGGGCTGGATGCGTTGCTGGCGCATGATGGCGGTATCGATGCCACGGAGGAATCGCTGCAAAACATGCCGATTTCGCAACTGCAGCCGGGTAAATATCAACCCAGAACCAACATGGATCAATCGACCTTGGCCGAACTTGCAGAATCGATCAAGGCGCAGGGTATCATGCAACCAATACTGGTGCGCCCGGTCGGTGAAGGTCAGTACGAAATCATCGCCGGCGAACGTAGATGGCGTGCGGCCCAATTGGCCGGGCTCACCGAAGTACCGGTTCTGGTGCGCACCGTACCCGATGAGGCAGCGTTAGCGATGTCGCTGATCGAAAATATCCAGCGGGAGAACCTGAATCCACTGGAGCAGGCGTTGGGCATCCAGCGCCTGATCAATGAATTCGGAATGACGCACCAAAGTGCAGGCGAAGCTTTGGGGCATTCGCGCAGTACCATTTCCAATCTGCTGCGACTGCTCAATCTGGCTGCGCAAGTACAGGATCTGATGATGCTGGGTGAAATCGAAATGGGTCATGGACGTGCTTTGTTGCCCTTGCCCGTTCCCGAGCAGATCAGGATCGCGCATTGGGTCGCCCGAAAACAGTTATCGGTGCGTGAAACAGAGAAACTGGTTAACCAGATACTGAATCCACAACCTAAATCGGTCAAAAAACCGGATCGCGATTTATTGCGTTTGCAGGAAGATGTTTCGGAGCGGTTGGGTGCGCAAGTCGCTATCAAACCGAAAAAGAACGGACAGGGCAATCTCGTGATTCATTACACCAGTCTGGATCAGTTGGACGATATTCTCGCCAAGTTATAAAAATCATCGGCCTTTCGGCCATCACTGCCGAACGCGTGTAAAATACCCCGCTGCACGTGAAACTGGCGCTTCGCACGATCGATGCTCAGGCGGCCATTGAATGAAAAAGGAAAATTATGGATGCACGATTACTAGATATTTTGGTATGCCCTCTATGCAAGGGGCCACTGATTTACAAGAAAGATGACAAGGAATTGATCTGTAAGCCTGATCGGCTGGCTTTTGCCATCAAGGATGGCATTCCGATCATGCTGGTCGAGGAAGCGCGAAGAATACCGGATACGGTAGAGATCAAATAGTCGACATGAATACTGGAATATCAACAAACCCTCGTGTGGCGGCCATTCTGGGCGCACTGATTGCCGATTCCGCATCGCTGGGCCTGCACTGGTTATACAACCCGGAGCGGATTGCACAGATTGCACAAGCTCGAGGACTGGTTTTTCTGCAGCCCGATGCGAATGATTATGCCGGTGTCAGTGGTTACTTTGCTCATGGTGGCAAAACTGCTGGTGATGCGTCGGCATACGGCGAGTTGTGTTTGTTGATGCTGAAGCATCTGGCGCAACATGGCGAGTTTGATCGGATCGCGTACCAGACGGAATATCGCAATCATTTTGGTCCAGGCGGAGCTTATGCTGGTTATATCGATTCCCCGACCAGATTGACATTGCAAAAACTGCTACCACTCAATCCGGAGCAGTTTCCAGAAATTTCGGGTGTCGATGATGATCAGTTTGCTGCGCTGGCAGCCTTGCCGGCTGCAATCGTTGTTTATCAGGGTTCAGTAGAAATGCTGCAAGACAAGCTCGAGCAGATTGTGCGCCTGACCAACGATAACGCGACGGCGGTTGCCGCAGCCCGTTATCTGGGGAGTGTGCTGATGGCTGTATGTCAGGGCGAGTCGGTGCAGTCAGCACTGAGCCGATGCTTATCGCAAGCAGATCAGCCATTGCAGGAACAGGTGGCGGATGCCTTGCAGGTCGGATCGCTCGACACACTCGCAGTGGCCAAGCGCTTCGGTTCCGCCTGTCATGTCTTGCAAGGTGTGCCGGTCATCGCGCATATACTGCAACATGCCGGGGATTATGCCACGGCCATCGAGGAAAATATCCGCGCCGGTGGCGATAGCTGCGGCCGGTCCATCATGCTGGGAGCCATTGCAGCTGCCGGGGCAGCACAGCAAGGAAATCCCGCAAAAGGGATTCCACTACAATGGATAGCGCGTTATCGCAAGCTGACAGCGGCAGCCGATGCGTGTGCGACGTTGAGTCTGTATGGATAAATTGTCGCGAAATAGATATAATCTGCTGATTTTTTAGTCATTAAAACAACACCGGAAAGCATTCATTTCATTACCCTCATCAAGATTACCTGCATTGCCGTTCGCCGATACGAAGATTATCTGAATTCCATGCCTGCTACAGCGTGCAAATCAAGTGAAATGATATTTATAAACAAGCAACTCACCTGTTGTGGGCGATACCTCGCAGGTGACGGGAAATTTTATTAATTTTGGAGGAAAGATGAGTCATACACTATACGAAACCCAGGTTCAGCGAGTGCAACGTTGTGAATTAGCCGTTCCCGGTTCCAACCCGGGAATGTTTGAGAAAGCGCTGAACAGTGGTGTTGATTTCGTTTTTCTCGATCTGGAAGATGCGGTTGCTCCCGATGACAAGGTACAAGCACGCAAGAATGTCATCGATGCATTGAATGATCTGGACTGGAAGGGACACGGCATCACCGTGTCGGTGCGTATCAACGGATTGGACACACAATACATGGTGCGCGACGTGGTCGATCTGGTAGAGCAAGCCGGAAGCAAGATTGACACCCTGCTGATTCCGAAGGCCGGTGTGTATGCAGATGTATACATGGTCGAAGCCATGGTGACGCAATTGGAAAAACAGCAGGGACTGAAAAATCGCATCGGTCTGGAAGCATTGATCGAAACTGCGCTGGGGATGGCCAATGTCGAAGATATTGCCCGTCATGGAGCGCTGGGGCGTCTGGAGGCACTGCATTTCGGTGTTGCCGATTATGCCGCCAGCAATCGTGCCCGCACCACCAACATCGGTGGATTGAATCCGGATTATCCCGGTGACCAATGGCATTTTGCCATCAGCCGCATGATCGTGGCTTGCCGCGCTTACGGTTTGCGCCCGATCGACGGTCCTTTCGGTGATATCAAGGATCCGGATGGTTATGTTCTGGCGGCAAAACGGGCTGCCGCACTGGGTTGCGAAGGTAAATGGGCCATTCATCCCACGCAGATTCCATTGGCCAACGAAGTATTTACGCCCCCCGAGCGTGAAATCGAAAAAGCCAAGCGTATTCTTGCTGCACTCAAGGAAGCCGCCGCACATGGCAAAGGCGCAGCAGCGCTGGATGGTCGCCTGATTGATGCCGCTTCCGAAAGAATGGCCAATAATGTGGTGAAAATCGCCGAAGCTATCGCAGCCAAAAAATAATTCATGATGCGGGCCGCTGACAGCGGCCTTTGTCTTCAAGGGCCTTGAAATAATAATGACAAATTAAGTATCGATTTAATCCGACTAATGGGGAAAATGAATTGAATATTCACGAATATCAAGCAAAGGAAATTCTGGCAGGTTACGGTGTCAAGATCGCCGAGGGCGGATTGGCTTATACCGTTGACGAAGCCGTGCAGCGTGCCAGGGAAATAGAGGGAGACGTTTGGGTCGTCAAGGCGCAGATCCATTCGGGAGCGCGCGGTAAAGCAGGTGGCATCAAGGTATGCCGCACGCACACCGAGGTGGAACAGGCTGCCGAAGCACTGATTGGAAAGAAACTGGTGACGCACCAAACTGGTCCGGCTGGCAAGATCTGTACCCGGTTGTACATCGAGGCCGGTACCAACATCGCCAAGGAAATGTATCTGTCGTTCATGATCGATCGTAGCAGCGAACGGGTGATCATGATCGGTTCTGCCGAAGGTGGCATGGAAATTGAGAAGCTTGCAGTGACCCGGCCAGAAGCCATCATCAAGATTTATATCGAACCCGCTGTTGGATTGCAGGATTTTCAGGCACGCAAGATGGCATTTGGTTTGGGTATCGACCCAGCACAACTGAATCATGCCGTGAAAACCATCAAGGGCTGCTATCGTGCCTTGCGCGATCTGGACGCCAACATTCTGGAAATCAATCCGCTGGTGATTACAGCCAATCACGAACTCATGGCGCTCGATGCGAAAATGGTATTCGATGAAAATGCCCTGTTCCGCCGTCAGAAAATCGCTGAGTTGCGCGACAACACACAAGTGGACAATCGCGAAGTTGCGGCTGCCGAAGCCGGTTTGAGCTATGTCGGTCTGGATGGTGACATCGGCTGCATGATCAACGGCGCGGGTCTGGCCATGGCCACGATGGACATGATCAAGCTGGCTGGCGGCGAACCTGCCAACTTCCTCGATGTGGGTGGCGGCGCATCCGCCGAGCGTACCGAGAAGGCGTTCCGGCTGGTGCTAGCTGACAGTAACGTGAAGGCCATGCTGGTGAATATTTTTGCCGGGATCAATCGCTGTGACTGGATCGCTGAAGGGGTGGTGCAAGCGGTACGCAACATCGACATGAAAGTACCGCTGGTGGTTCGGCTGTCCGGTACCAATGTGGAAGAGGGCCGCCGCATCATTGCCGATAGCGGCCTGCCGATCATCACCGCCGATACACTGGCGGAAGCCGCGGAAAAAGTCGTCCGCGCCCGTAATGAAGTTGTTGCACAAAACGCCTAGGAGTTCGAAGTGGCCATATTAATTGACGAAAAAACACGCATCATTGTTCAGGGTTTTACAGGAAGAATCGGTACTTTCCATGCACAGGAAATGATCGACTACGGTTCGAATGTCGTCGGTGGTGTCACGCCAGGTAAAGGCGGACAAACGCACCTGGGACTGCCGGTATTCAACACCGTCAAGGAAGCCGTCGATCAGGTGGGCGCCGAGGCCAGCATCGTGTTCGTGCCACCGGCATTTGCTGCAGACTCAATCATGGAAGCGGCTGATGCCGGAATCAAATACTGTGTGTCGATTACCGACGGTATCCCGACGCAGGACATGATGACGGTGAAAAATTTCCTGCGCCGCTTTCCCCAGATGGAACGCATGCTACTGACCGGCCCGAACTGCGCTGGTACCATCAGCCCAGGGCGCGCCATGCTTGGCATCATGCCCGGTCATATTTACATGCGTGGCAACATCGGTGTTGTCGGCCGTTCCGGCACATTGGGCTATGAAGCAGCCGATCAGATGCGTTCATTGGGCATCGGCATTTCCACATCGGTCGGTATCGGTGGCGACCCGATTCCCGGTAGCTCGCATCGCGACATTCTGGAAAGACTGGAAGAAGATCCAGAAACCAAGGTCGCACTGATGATCGGTGAAATCGGCGGTCCACAGGAAGTCGAAGCTGGAAGATTCGCCAAGGAACACATGAGCAAACCACTAGTTGCCTACATTGCTGGTCTGACTGCACCCGAGGGTCGTCGCATGGGTCACGCCGGGGCGATCATTTCTTCTGCGGGTGAAAGTGCTGCCGAAAAGGTCGCCATGCTGAAGGATCTCGGCGTCACCATCTGCCCTACTCCGTCACTGATGGGACAAACGGTTGCAGAAGTGCTGGCCAAGCTGTAATTTTTATAGCGTTTAAAATAAAAACCCGGTGGCTGGTGCTATCGGGTTTTTTGTCGGTGAGAATAATAGCTTTATCGTTAACTATATTTGATTTTAAATGGTATAACGAAAATATTACTTCATTTTGCATATCCAATATTATTGAGTAATTTGTATGGATCTTGAAGAATATACTATTAGCAATAGGCAAGATTATCGTAAATCTGCATTCTCTGGAGTTTGCGCTTCGAAGCTTCTTATGGAATCATCAAAATTCAACTGATCTCAAGAATCGGCATAACACAATATTGCAACTAAAAGTCGGTCAGGAAGTTCCTGCTGATGCATTTAGTAATTATGATACGTTAAATGAATTAATTAAAAAATTTAATGAGATTGTGCGACAGGTAGATTCGAAGTTTTCACTTGACCAATCCATTGTGGATTTACGTGATGCACTTGCTCACGGGCGAATATGGGCAGAAGATCGACAACTTCCTATGCAATTGGTTAAGTTTGCAAAAGAAAATAAGGGCATGGTAAAGGTTACTCATGTTGAGCTGATAAATGACGAATGATTAAAGTCTCAACAAAAACGAGTATCTAATGAGATTGCAAAGGTTATAGAGGCTTCTAGTCAAGTAATTTCATCAGTGAGATCGGTTGACCATTTGTAAGCTCAAACACAACTGAAGATTTTGCAATGACTATCATATTTAAATTTTATGGATTGATATTCTTCTGCTTATACTTGAAAGTTAAATTGTGCTTAGTTGCTTGTTACTGATTTAATTTTGCTATGGTTAGACATAGAGTATCTCAAAGATTCCTACTTACGGTTGCTATGCATACTGGAATCCGAAATATAAAAAGACAAGCCTTGTTTGTTAGTAATGCTTGAAATCCGCAATAAGCATCCATAAATCTAGGGACTTAGTTAGGGAGAAGCCAGAATATTTTTAACCGTCGCTGTGCTATTCTTGCGACGTTTTTTTAATTATGTAGGAATGTATGGAACAAAAAGATAAACCCAAGACCGTTACTTCGCAAAATATCCCCCATATCGCACATTTTCTGTTTCTCACCCGCTGGTTGCAGTTGCCCTTGTACCTGGGACTGGTATTGGCGCAGTGCGTATATGTGTTTCATTTCTGGGTCGAGCTGACCGATTTGATCGGCGCGGTGATGGGTAACAAGAATGCACTGGAGCATATCCTCGATACGGTTACGATCAAAGGGGCGGACCGCCCGACCAAGCTGACCGAAACGGCCATCATGCTGGTGGTGCTAGGATTGATCGATGTGGTGATGATTTCGAATCTGCTGATCATGGTCATTATTGGCGGCTATGAAACCTTCGTTTCACGCATGAATCTGGAAGGACACCCGGATCAGCCGGAATGGTTGTCACATGTCAATGCTTCGGTACTGAAAGTCAAACTGGCAACTGCTATCATCGGGATCTCATCGATCCATTTACTCAAAACATTCATTAATGCCAGTGCGTACGACGAAAAGACGCTGCTGGCGCAAACCGGTATCCACATGGCGTTTCTGGTATCGGCGATCGCGATTGCTTACTGTGACCGTATCATTACCCTGACCAGTCAGCAGGCGGACGATCACTGAGTCAGCTGCTTATCAGGATCAGGTTGTTGCAGGGGATGCCTGTAGCAATTGCTGTATGCCCTGCAAGGCAATCAGAACGGCCTGGCGGCGAATGGCGTCGCGGTCGCCAGAGAAGTGATGCGTTTGTTGCTGAACCAATTCAGTTCGGGTAATCCAGCAGAAACATACTGTTCCCACAGGCTTGCTGGCGCTACCGCCTGCGGGACCGGCTATGCCGGTGATCGACACGCTGATATGCGCATGACTGCGTGCCAGAGCACCCAGCGCCATGTGTTGGGCTGTCTGCGGCGACACGGCGCCATATTGCTCCAACTCGATTGACGGAACGCCGAGCATTTCTTGTTTGGCTACATTGCTGTAGGTGATGTAGCCACGGTCGTACCATTGTGAACTGCCTGCAATCGCGGTGATTGCCTGACCCAGCCAGCCGCCCGTACAGGACTCGGCAGTGACCAACAGCCATTGTCGCTGGGTGAGGTGCAGTCCTATTTCGGTGGCCAGTTCATGAATAGATTGATCGAGATCAGGAATTTTATGGTCCTCGAAATGGTCAAGATTAAAACGTACTGATTTTTGCTTAGTACTGACCCTGTATCAGTCAAATTCAATGCCGGCATACGGTGCATGCGCCGGAAAAATCGAGAAAAATATAGTTGAAACTACCCTTTTATTTTTGATTCTCTGTGATCAATGACCCAATCTGTTACTGATTCATCCCGCATGCCATTGATCGACGCCATGAGAGCCTTGTGTTGCCTGTTGATCGTCGCGCACCATCTCGCTCTGTATGGTCCCATGCCGGACATGGCTTATCCGCTTATGCCCGCTTTCATGGATTGGCTGCGCGAGCATGCGCGGATTGCTGTGCAGATGTTTTTCGTGATTGCCGGGTATTTGGCAGCCGTGAAACTGGCACCTCGCGGCATATCACGAGTGTCTGCACCGCTCCGCCTGATCAGACGACGTTATCTGCGACTGATTTTACCTTATCTGGCTGCGCTGACAGTGGCGATTATCGGTGCTGCGGTAGCGCGAATGTGGCTCCAGCATGAATCCATTCCTGCCAGCCCGCATTTCCTCCAGCTACTGGCACACATTCTACTGTTGCATGATTTGCTGAATCAGGACGCCTTGTCGGCGGGCGTGTGGTATGTAGCCATCGATTTCCAACTGTATGTGCTGACCATTCTCCTGTTTTGGGGAACGAATTGCATTCTGACCAGCACTGCACTGACCCGGCACGTGAATGGTTTGCTGGTGGTGGTATTGACGATTGTTTCGTTATTTTATTTCAATCGCGACAGCTACTGGGATGAGACTGCGCTGTATTTTTTTGGGGCGTATGGGTTGGGTATGCTGATTTACTGGGCATCGAGTAATAGGCATCGGTCGTTGTGCACGATTGCCCTGATAGTACTGATTACACTGGCCTTGCTGATCGACTTCCGGTTGCGTGTCGTGGTTGCGGGCTGCGTCATGATGATCCTCGCTGTGGCACGGTATTTCGATGTGCTGAATTCCAATCGTATTCCCGGTATCATGACGGCCGTTGGCCGGGCATCCTATTCGATTTTTCTGATTCACTTTCCCGTTGCGCTGATTTTTAATGCAGTATTTTTCAGATTTCTGCCGCACCAGCCTGCTGTACAGGCGATAGGACTGATACTGGCAGCCGCTACCAGCATCAGTGCCGGTATGATGTTGTCCGCTTGGCTGGAGACTCGGGCCGTGGGTAAACCGGCAGTGGTTGCATTGATTGCGGGATTTATATCAGCGGGACTGGTCGTGCCGCAATTGATTTCCTGAGTCTGGTATCGTTATCGAACGATATTTAGCACTTCGATGATTTGCAGTTTGGCTACGGTGATGACGTTATCGATTACTTCCGGTGTCAGGCCCAGCAGGCTCCAGGCTTCAATTGCATTCATCGGGATCGCCTTGTCGGATATCACCTTTTGATTGGTGCAAGGCTGAATGAAGTTGGCGATGTTGACAGCAGCGCACAGTGTGGCTGCATCGTATTGAAACTCTGGTTCCTTCAAGGGTTCGCACTGCAGTTCGACCATTTTCCAGATGTTCTGGGGTAAACGCCATTGTCGCAGCAATTCTGCACCCAGTTGCGCGTGCGTAAAACCGAAAATATCGCGTTCTGCAGCCAAAGCGGCATCCTCTCCCTGATTCATGCGGTTCAAGACGGTTGCCGATTCCTTGGGAAACTGACTGAACAGGATCAGTCTGCCCACTCCATGCAGCAAACCGGCGATGAAAAAGCGTTCCCGGCTTTCGATTTGTGATGACAGCAGGCGTGCATTGACGCCGCAGGTGACGCTGTGATACCAGAAGGTATCCATGTTTGCCAGATCGGATGGAATGCCGCGAAAAGTCGCGGTTACCGACGATGCGATGACGAGATTTCGCAATTCCTTGTGACCGATGATGGAAATGGCGCGCAAGACCGTATCCACTTTGCCAGACAATCCGAAATAGGAGCTGTTGGCAAATCGTAGGAGTTTTGCGGTAAGCGCTGGGTCGTTGATGACGACTTTTTCCAGTTCGGCGTTGGTAGCCTCCCCTGAGTCAATCAGTTCATTGATGCGAATCACGACATCTGGCAAGGAAAAAATCGAGCGAACTTCAGTTACTATCGCACACGGATCCATCTAAACCTCTTTCAAATAAAACACAGTAATTTTTACGAGTACCAACATTTCTTTCTCCTTATTCTCTGATGCAAAGTTGCAGATTGAATCAGTCTATCTGGGAGTTTCTATGTAGGAGGAAACCAGCTTCTGTTTACGGTAGTTTTTCAAACAAATTCACTTTTTCTAAATTGTTTATAACGACCTCCATCGCTGATATCGGCGATTGCGTATTGAATTTAAGGGATGGCAATGCGACTGGCTAAAATATAATGGAGTGCAACAATGTCCTACCGTTTTTTCATAATGAGGAATGATGATGGAACTCGCCAAACTATCGGATCAGGCAATACGGGATATTGTCGAGCCGATCATGGATAATCTCATGCAAGGCTCCACTGAAATCAATCACGCAAAACATACCCGGGATTTTACGGACCGGTTGAAGGCGATTGTGAGCGAGACTTATCTTGACTGCGTCTGCCGTGATTACCAATCACGCTGGGGATTTTTCACTCATCGTGAGTGTGTTGCCATCTTTCGACGCCCGCAATCGATAGCAGTCATATGGAAGCAGTGGTGCAGCCAGATGCCGGGAGAATTGGTAGCCGAATTGGTTCTGGTGGAACATGACGGGCGCTATCAGGTTGATCATGTCATGGTATATTAAATGTGCTCCTATCCATTTGAATGTTAGGTGTTGAATGTGCCAAGGTCACGCCATCTGTCAGTTAGGTAAGGCCCCGGACACCATGATTCGGAGCACACTATCCTGTTCCGGGTGTGGATTTTATTGCGTTATACTGTCGATACGCTAAGTGTGTTCAAAGTTAACGCCAGTATCAAACCGGTTACCTTAGCGAATGGATTTTTCATCAGTCAGAAGGTGAAGCACAATGTTCAATCTTGGTTCCATGCTCAATTTGGGTTCAAACGAACCGGTCATCGGCAAAGCGCACACGGTGGTGCCATGCCCTGCACTTGAGTTGTTCCACTATCTGGGTGACGGATTGTTCCAGAATTATCCAAAATGGTCACCGGAGGTCAAAGAACTGGAGCAACTGATCCCAGGGCCTGTTGCGTTAGGTACCGAAGGGAGACAGGTGCGGGTTGATCAGGGACGGCGTACCGAGTCGAAATTCAGGATATCCACGTTTGAACCCGGTGTGAGATTGACATTGGTGGGTATATCGGAACCTTTCCGTTGCACTTATGATTTGCAGGCAATGGGTAACGGCGAAACCACCAAGCTGACTTTTACGTTCGAATTGTTGGAGATACTCGCGATCATGCGACCATTTGAAGCATTGGTGCGTGTCGCCATCAGGGATGGTGCGGAGCGTACGGTGCACAATATCAAACGTTTGATTGAGGCGGAGCATTCGGTCAAGATGCCATCCGGATCAGCTTGAACTTCATGGCATGCAAAAGCGTACTGTTGCAGTCTATTCCAGTTAGTTTCAGTTAAAGGAGGTTTAATGTCACACGATGCTATCTCCGATTTGTCGATACCGGCTACGGATGATCGTCCGGTTTGGGATGTCGTGTTTGCGGTTTATGGATATCCAGCGCTGCTGTTAGCTCATCGGCTCAAGGTGTTTCCATTGCTGGCAGATAATCCACGAACGCTGGAAGAAATATGCTCTGCCCTGAATCTCAAGTCGCGCCCGACTGAGGCCATGCTGACGGTGGCTACAGCGCTCGGTTTCCTTACCTTGCAGCAAGGATGTTATGTGCTGACTACCGTAACCCGGGAGTATCTACTGGAAACGAGCGCTAATTATTTCGGATTCTTCTGGGATTTGATGATTGATAATTACCAGGTCTGTTCTTTTTCCAGTCTGGAGAAAGCCATGCTGACGGATTCTCCGCAAGCCTATGGCGGCGGGGATATTTTTAAGACCCACGAAGAGCAAGTGGAATTACTGCATCGTTTTACGCGTGGCATGCATAGCATCAGTGCCACATCGGCCTTAGTGTGGCCTGAGGTCATGGATTTCTCACACTATCGTGTGATGCTCGATGTAGCAGGAGGTTCGGCTGCACACTCGATTGGGGCGGCATTGAAGCTGCCTCATCTGCACGTCATTTTTCTGGATTTCTTGCAGGTATGTGAACTGGCCCAAGAGTATATCAGCCGATACGGATTGCAGGAACGCATCAAGACTCAGGAAATAAATATCTGGAGCGATCACTGGCCTGCAGCGGATTTGCATTTCTTCTCAAATATTTATCATGATTGGGCTCCGGAGAAATGTCATTTTCTGACCGCGAAAAGTTTTAACAGCCTGGAGTCTGGTGGGCGTATCGTCATTCACGAAATGTTGTATAACGATCAGAAAACAGGGCCATTTGCACCCGCAGCGTTCAGCATGATGATGATGGGTTGGACCGAAGGCAGGCAATATTCCGGACAGGAATTGACGCTCATGCTGACAGAGATTGGATTTGTCGATGTGCAGATACACCCGGCTTTCGGTTATTACAGTATCGTTACCGGTTGTAAACCCTAGCGCTTGTGTTTGAATGGTGGGCGTTTCCTAGGATTCCAGCAGAGCTTGCACCAGTTGGGTTTCGATCGATTGATATTGCGGATGGGTGTTGCGCATTGCAGAGGACTCCTGCCATTGTGGATTCTGGCGCAATGCGCTGATGAGCTTGTTCCAGTCTGCCGGTAGTGTTTCGTTCTCAGCTTTGTCGACCTGTACGGTTTCCTGTGCGGCATGACCCCGGTGCATCAGCTTTTTCAGTAATTGTTTCTGGCGCAGATACAGGATAATCAGAGTGGTTTCATCGGCGCATTGCCATTTCGTGCCTTTGACGGATGCCTTGATTTCATCGCCATAGCGCTTGAATGTCGACCAGCCGGCACCCGCAATCGCACCCAGTGCAGTGGCTGCACCCAGGCTCATGCCACCGACGACCAGATCGATACCGGCACCGGCAGCCGCACCCTTGGCAGCGGCGCTGCCCATATCCAGCCCGTAAGCCTTGAGTATGCCGGGGGCAAAAATATCCAGTTGCCACTGACCGTTGCTGACGGGTATTTTCTGCATCGCTACATCTTTTTCCGAGAAATTGAAGATCGCCAGCAAGTCGTGCAGGCAGCGCTGTTCGGCTTTGCGCACGAAATCGTGCAGCCGGTCTTCAACCAACGCAGCGGCTATACGATGATGTTCGCTGGTTTTGCTTTCGCGGTAGCAGGCGACGTTAACGACCAGTTCGACGATGCGCTTTGCTGCTGCCAGACAGGTCTGGTTCCATAACCGGGCACGGTAGTCGATCAGCTTTTGTAGCGGCGTGTAATGCGATTCCACCAGAGTCTGGATTTTCTGGTACAAGCGCTTTTCTGCTTCAAAGGAAAACGCAACGGTATCGAATTCGAGTGTGGCATGCATGCGGTATGCGGCCAGATTCTGCCGCCATTGGTCCAGTTCGTGCTGGTGTCCGGCAATGAAATTGAACACTGGGATGATCGGTTTTGCCGCTTGCGCCAGAATGTCCAGTTCCAGTCGGTATTTTTCCAGAAAAGGCTCACGCACATCGATGATGTACAACAAGATGTCGCTGCGCAGCACCTGGCGTATGACTTTGGCTTCCTGTTCCAGTGGATCGTTGCTGCTGACATGGGTAACGAAGTGTTCGAGTATTTGCACCGGCAGTTGTAGTTTGGCCTTGGCCTGCAATTTCTTGATATGCGCGAACAGCGCTCTGGAATCCTCCAGTCCGGGTGTGTCGTAGACGTTCAGGATGGTTTCGTTGTCCGCGGTCAGGGTGGCCTGCTCGACGTGACGCGTGGTACCGGCGGCATCCTCGATGACACCAAACTCGGTACTGCGCAGCATGGTGCGAATCAGCGAGGTTTTACCGGTATTGGTATGTCCGACTACGGCAACATTCAGCAGTGTGCGCGTGTACTGGCGATGAGGGGTGTTGTGGGTCATGGCTTAACGGGTGACAACATGTTCTGCCGGAATGCCGCATGCTTCGGCCAGACGGAACCAAGCTACTTCGCGGTTATTGGCGACGGGCGATGAGGATGGTTTACTCAACAGGATCAGCCAGAGCTTGCTGCTGGTGTGATCAGCCAGTTCCTTGATCAAACGCTGGACACCTCGATCGGGTACGCGGTGTGCAGCAACGCCCAATACGATGGGAGTGCTGGTTTGCCGGATCAGCGCTAAGGCTTCATCCTGGGTTGTTTGGTCGATAATGTTCAGGCGGCATTGCAACGTATCCGGCCACTGCGTGGCCTGATCCAGTTCGATACCCAGTGCCAGCGCATGGTGTGGAATACCCGAGTGGACGGATGGCAGCGTAATTTCAGCAGGTTTGGCGCCAGCCTGAGGGTCGGCATCGATGACTTCAGCCCGGATTGCACGTGCCATGAGGCGTTGGCGCAATTCGATGTAATACGGCAGATAAAGATCAAGGCGGAAGCGGCGCTCGCTCCATTTTTGCATGATCAGTGACAAACTCAGTACGAGCAGGCGAGGAAAAACGCCGTAAACCAGCAGCGAGCCGATCAGAAAATTGGCCCAGGCAGCACGGGTCTCAGCATCCTGTTTACCCGCCCCTATTCGGCTGGCAACGGTTTGCGGATCATCGGGTATCGTCAAACCCATGGCCTGTAGTGGCGCGCCCAGAAACTGGGTCAGTCTGGGCAGGCTGTTGTCGGGTAGCAGCGTCGTTCCCCAAGTGAAGTGATACTGTTTTGCCAGCATCAGCAGGATCAGCAGAACCATGCCCGACAGCAGGTAAGTGAGCCAGAACTGGTGCGTGATGACACTGATGCGCCATTTGCCGACGGTACCGGTGAGATAGTTTTCCCACCAAGCCTGGGTGGAGAGTGCTGCGATCGTGGGTTCCTGTTTGTTGCGGTAAGGTAACCAGCTAACCAGTTGTGCCACTACCCCACTGCTCAGGCTTTGCAGGTTCAGGGTGATGCCGGAGATCCACAGTAGTAGTGAAATCATGTTGAATCCCAGCAGCACTGCGAGCAGCCAGTAGATATTCAGCATGACGGCATCGCTGACCGCCTGGCTGGCAGCCAAGCCACCCAGAATGACGGCCACTCCCAGACAAATGCGGCGTGCACGAATGAATTGCTGATGCGGTTGTTGCAGGGTGTCATTCAGGGCATTTTCCTGAATCAGGCGTTTGGCGCGTAAATCAAGCCGACGAATGAAATCGGGATAGTTGAAATTACTGCCAGACGGCCTGGGCATATCCTGGATACTGGCGTATGACAGGTCTTCTGCTTTGGCGGATTCAATTTTGCGCATCTGCTCAATGCGAACCAAATCGGCAAAGGGGGTGTTATTGAATGGCATTGCAGAAATTAAAATGTATCAATCGGTAATGGAAATGAACAGTTGGAATTATGGTGTTTCACGGCTATCAGCAGCTTGCCTGGATTTTCAGCACAATGATCGCTGTAAAACAGGCTAAAATCGGCTATCAGATTAATCAAAATTCGGCAGGAAAACCCCATGAAGCCAGTTGCAATTTTTAGACATTTGCCTATCGAAGGCCCCGGCTATTTTGCCACATTTCTGGATAACAATCATATTCCCTGGCGTCTGATCAAAATCGATGCGGGCGAAACATTGCCCACTACCATCCATGATTTCAGTGGTTTGGTTTTCATGGGGGGACCGATGAGTGTCAACGATGATTTGCCGTGGATCGAGCAAGAATTATCATTGATCCGTCAGGCGGTCGCCGCTGATGTGCCGGTACTCGGCCATTGTCTGGGCGGGCAGTTGATGGCCAAGGCGCTGGGCGGGACGGTCAATATCAGTCCGGTCAGGGAAATGGGTTGGGGTGAAGTCACCGTGCCGGACAATCCGGTTGCCCGCGAATGGTTTGGCGATCTGACGACTTTTAATTCATTCCACTGGCATGGCGAGGCGTTTAGCATCCCGCAAGGCGCTACGCGCATTTTATCGAGTCCGTATTGCGAAAATCAGGTGTTCGCACTGGGCATGCACCTTGGCATGCAATGCCACGTCGAAATGACCGAGCGACTGGTGATCGACTGGTGCAGCGTAGGCGCGGAGGAACTTGCCAGTCTCAACGAATCATCCGTGCAGTCGCTGGAGGAAATTGAGAAGGACCTCCCCGTTCGTGTTGCAGCGCTGAATGCCGTGGCAGAACGGTTATATCGCAAATGGATCGAACACCTGAAATGAACCGTATTTAGATCGTTAATTTGTATAAATTCAGTAAATCAGGTGTTCATACAATGAACTTATCGCAAAGGTGTCGGTAAGTAATCCCAATCGAGTACCATTTTTTCCGTTAATGCCAGTTTGAGTTCAAGTAATGTCTGTGCATACAGAGGATTACCACTCAGGTTGATCAGCTCGCTTGGGTCTGTATCGAGCTTGTACAACTCATATGTGGGCCGTGGCTTGGTAAAGTATGCCTTTACAAACTTAGGAGCTAGACTCCCTGCTGCAAAGGCAGCTTTCATCTCAATCCAGGTTGGGTCGTTATACATGTCGGGAGGCTCAAAAGGTTGATTTGGCGTAGTGTTGTAAATGAGCTTGAAATTAGCTGAACGAACACTCCTAGACAAATCAAAAGTTGAAGTTGCAATATTCGAATGCATACGGCCATCGCTGCCATGCGTTGCTCTTGCCGTGAAAATATATTTGCGACCGATGTAAGAAGTGTCTCCTTTTAACAATTTTGCAAAACTCACACCGCTCATGACTGCCGGTGGAGCAACACCAGCGATTTCCAGCATTGTAGGCGCAAAATCTTCACCGGAGATAAGTTCTTTGGTTGTACTTCCAGGAGCCGTTGTTCCAGGCCAGCGTATCAGCAAGGGGACATTGGTGCCCGGATCATAGAGCGTCGTTTTGGCATGTGGAAATGACATTCCGTTATCACCCATGAATACTACGACTGTAGTATTACTCAAACCACGCTGTTGTAAGATATTTAGAACATTCTTAACTGAAACATCAAGATACTCGATCTCTGCAATATGCTTTGCAAGATCATTCCGAACACCCGGTAAATCAGGAAGGTATCCTGGAACTGTTAATTTGGCTGGATCAGGCATGCCCAAGGGTCCAATTCCGGTCCATGGATGATGGACGGAGTCGAAGCTTAACCAGAAAAACCATGGTTTTCCTGAAGGAACCGTATTAAGAAAGTTTATGAAGGTCCCGCTCGGACCAAGACCAGACCTGTCAACATAATCAGCACGATCCGCAAAGGTACGTAAGCCATTTTGATCAAGGATTCCACCTACTACTGGTGCAACAGAGGTATCAGGGCCATCCAGATGATAAGAGCGACCGCCTATTCCAAAATAATATCCTGCTTGCTCACGTAACAAATCTGGCAGAGCTACGATGTCAGATGGCAGTGGAGAGGTAAAGCGTCCCATACGCACACCTATGGGCGAACGGCCGGTCATCAGGCCGACACGAGCAGGAACGCAAGATGGAGAAGTGGCAAACATCCGCTCAAAACGCATACCTTCAGCGGCCAATTGGTCAAGGTTAGGTGTGCGAACATCTTTGTTCCCATAGGTACCCACAAATGGATAACTGTGATCGTCTGAAAGCAGCAGTAGTATGTTCGGCTTTGCTGCCCAGCATATATTGCTTGAGAGACAAATGGATAGTACTAAAATGATAATTTTTATTTTCATATGCTTTTTCTCTGCACTAATTCCCACGCTATAGGGAAATTTTGTTATTGGTTACGTAAAAATCTTTGCTAATGGAATTATTATTCCCTCTGTTACTCGTTTAGCACCAGCCATCCAACCGACGGTCCGACATATCGCAAAATCATCTTGCTATACTGCTCGGAGCCAAGTTTTCGCGTTAAAGAGCCATTAATTAGTTGACCATTGCCATCAATAGTGACTGTATTGCCCGAATTATCGATTCTGATCAATACTTGTTCGGATCCCATTACCTGACTGGTACCTGATGCGGATAACTTGACAACCATGCCGCCGGAATTCTTGCTGGCATCGATCACTTTAATCCCGTCATCGTTGAATTGTGGGGTGTAAATGGCATCTGTAATCATTCTGACGCCAGCTCCATTTGCTGAATAGCTATTCCCAAGCAGAGACTTATATCGACAACCCTGGATTTCAAGTCTGCCATTGGCCGAATTCATTAAGTCGAAACTATGAAAATTTGGGTCTTCTGCCTGATAATAGCCCCCTCGTACTCTTACCCATGCTGTAGGTGTAGATACCTCGACACAAGCTATTTTTTTACCAGCACTTGCTCCCGAATTGTTTCGTACAATACACCAAACATTATTTAATTCGACTCTTGCGCTCGAATTGCCTCCTGCATAAAACATCACAATATCGCTATCTGGTTCACCATTAATTTCTGATGTTCCATATCCTGTGGCCCAAGTGCCACCGTCAATCCAGATCCGCGACCATGTTCCTTGTGTTTGTTTAATCCCATAATGAGGAGTTGAGTTACCAAGCGAATTGCTGACCAATCGGCAATGAGTATTGGATATGAAGATATGTCCACTGACGGTTTCTACACCTATTCCACTCGTTTGAATAAGGCAGTTGTGGATATAACATCGATCCAGATACTGTACCCACACAGCGCATCTTTGCGTTGAATAGACTTCTATGTCGACATCATCTATTCGAAGAAAGCCTTTAGTTGCCGGATTGACGCTATCTTGGGGACGAATTGCTCCTGATCGATTACCTGTTCCGGTATATTTGATTGAACAGTTTGAGATTCTATTATGAGAATTAACGCGGATATTCTTGTTTCCATTTCCTAGAACAATGCAGCCCTCTCGACTAGCTCCCGCTAATTCAGTAAAGTCCGGTAAAGCCAATTCGTTAGTTTCTGAAGCTAGATCATAACTGCCCGGCATCATATAAATGACAACCCAATTGGAACTCGTCGGATTGAGCGCCTTCGCGGCGGCAACGGCTTCATGCAACGATGTAAACTCGCCTCCTATACCAACCCTAATGAAATAGGGATTCGAAGTAATTGCCGCGGATGCAGGATTGGCAACCATCAAACCAGTTGAGCTCGCACCTAAGGTAACGCCTCCAATGATAAAATTTCGCCTTGAATTAGATTTGGAATTCATACATGCCTGATATATTCAATATTTGTAGATTATTGAGCAATTATCCTAGATATCACAATTGCATGTTTGATTTTTCTCAATCGTTTTCGAAAATGAAACCTGGTGATGCAGGCATGGTGCAGAAGATCAATTCAGCCGTGTTTAAGCGATATTTTATTAATAATCAGATTATTAATTTATTTTGGGTCGGCCAATTGTGCTTTCATCCTGATTAAGACTGGATCATTGGGAGCGTGGATCAACGCAGAATTAACAATAGTTTGAGCAGCTTCTACCTGCCCGGAGTTATACAAAGCAACAGCATAAATATAACTATACTGTGCCGTATTGGGAGCAAGCTCGGCTGCCTTTTTTAGCGAGATCAAAGCATTGGATAGATCTTTTTTTCTCACTTGCAATAACCCCAAGCTATGATGAAGTGCGCTGGCTGTGGGGTGGCGTGCTAGACCTTCTTGAAGTAATGCTTCTCCTTCAATATCGCGACTCATCTTGCGCAGCATATCCGCATAATTGATATAAGCGGGTATCGAGTTAGCATCAAGATACAAAGCTTCCTTGTATGCTTGCTCGGCTTGAGCTATTTTATCGCGTGCACTGTAGAAATTGCCTAAACTAACTTGTGCGCCTGGATCATCTTCATTCATTGACAGCGAACTCAAATAATCATCAGTTGCCTGCTCAAAGATCAATTTTTCATGTGCACTCATACTATCTGTGGAGGTTTCGGCCAAACTTGATGCTGCGATAGCGCGAATGCTTCGTGTCGGATCTTGCAAAAGATCGTGGGCAAGTAACCAGCGTTGCCCGGGTGGTAATTGCGTTAGTGCATTCAATCCCGCAATTCGCATCATTGGATCAGAATCATATAAGGCATTTACCAAGACATTGAACAATCCAGCGTTTATTCTCAAATCGATTTCTTCGATTGCGGTAGCTCGTGCAATGATGGGTTGACGTTGATCGCTTTGAAATCGCATGAGGCGATCAAAAGTATCCAATGCATTAGTACGAATGGCGTGCAATGTCTCAGAGAAATTTTGATAACCCTCGGGGTTGCGGCCATACCATTCGCGAACTTTGTCTACTGCCCATTGAGGCATTTTGCTCGTATGACATCCCGAACACGCATTAGGAGTACCCAATTGCTCCGATAAATCAGGGCGAGGAACACTAAACTGATGATCATGCCGATCGTCGATTTGCATATATGTTTTCGTCGGCATGTGACAATCAACGCAATAGGAACCCTCCTTGCCCTTCGAATGAAAATGATGGGTTTCGGTATCAAAATGGTCGGCAGCGTGGCATTGCATGCACACTTGATTGCCTGGTGCACGCAATTCTAAGCTGTGAGGTTCATGGCAGTTGCTGCAGGTCACACCCGCTTGATACATCTTGCTTTGCAAGAATGATCCATATTCATAAACCTCTTCTTTTATTTGGCCATCTACATGATAAAGCTCACTTTGTAACAGTGAAGGAAGATGACTATCGAATAGTGAACCGTGGCGAAAATTGGCAAATAACTGAATGCGCCTTGAATGGCAATGGGCACAGACTTGTATTTCCAGGTTGGAGTTGGTATTGCGAAGTGGATCAATTTTAGCGGTATGTGATACGGTATCAGCTTTCCTTTGGGTTTGTATGCTTGCGTCTAAATGAATCGCTAATCCTTTGGTGTCATTATCAATTTGCTCGAAACCAGTGCCGCGTTTAGCCCAGATCACATGGTGTGATGCTGGACCGTGACATGCCTCGCAAGCTACGTTGATATCCGACCAGCTTGTGTCATATGTGCGATCGAGGGGATTGTAATTTTTTTGTAAATTTGTTGAGTGGCATTCCGCACACATGAAATTCCAGTTTTGCAGACGCTTTGTCCAGTGCATTTCGTGTGTAAAATCGATGCTTTCATTAGGATACAAATGGAACCAGCGCTGTCCGCCTTTTTCCTGTGACCGATTATCCCAGGCAATCGAAAAGGCTTGTAACCGACCACCAGTGAATTCAATGAGATATTGCTGCAAAGGTTCAACACCGAAGGTGTACTTTATTTCAAAATCAGCTAATTTTCCATCGGGGCCATCTGTATTTACAAAGAAATGATCATCCTTTTTAAAAAATCGAGTCATCACACCTTGATAATTAAATTCCGCATCAGCAAAATCTCCGAGTACTGTCTTGTCATTTGCTATTTGCATTGCAAGTTTATGATGCGAGCCTTGCCATAATTGATCTTGTTTGGCATGACAATCAACACAGGCTTGCCTTCCAACATAAGTTTTAAGGGGCAAACTGGATTGTTGTATTTGCTTACTCTGAGTGATTGGTTTTTCTTGTTCTACTAAGCATCCAGTAATCAGCATCATAACAACTAGGGATGCTAGTGCTATAGATTGCTTATGGCGAGTCAATGGCATCAGTCCCTAAATTAATTTATCAAGTGCTCGCCCAGCAACAATTGCATGAACTTACCGCGCGTGACGCTGGATGCATCGCGGTAGAGTTTGTATTGTGCATGCTGGTCGGGTTGAGCTTGATCGATTTCGATGCCCCAGAGCGGTGCCAGGGTTGTCGGCAGATTGGAATAACGCACATCGACCAGTACATTCGGTTGCT
>JAMWZR010000091.1 GCA_024282035.1 Nitrosomonas sp. | reverse complement strand
AGGTTTGTAGTTTTGTGTCATATTTCTTCTCCTTTAAACAGAACATAATGTGTCCGTTCAAAGGGGGCAACTCCAACCCTTGAATCTTGAGGTGAGCATTGATCGCTTCCAGCAATACCACCGTCAATTCATGCTTCTCCAAAAGATGACGGAAGTTCAGTATCGTGGTTTCGTCTGGCAGAACATCGGTTACCCCGCTGAATCCCGCAAACCACCGCATGCTCTCGATCTCATACAGGGCATCTTCCATTTGCCGGCCAGACAGATTCAACCAATTTTGCATACAGTAGATGCGAAACATGCTCCCCATCGCCATCGGCTGGACGGCTCCGCCGTCCAGCCTTGGGATAATGCGGCTCAATGTGTGCCAGCAAAACTTGCCACGGTATTACCCCTTCCATTTCGCTTAAAAAAACCTCCCGGCGCATCCGGCGTCTCTTGTGACTGTAATCAAGATCTCCAAAGCTCGTTTAGCGTGACATGGTTCATTTAGAAAGTTATCAGGAAACACTATTATCTCAAACTTCGGGATTTGTTCAGCGCTTCCCTAGGTTTTGATGATGACGTACAACGGCTATTATTGATATCTAGCTTCTCTAATATGCTCCAACACGCTCAAAATAATACGACGAGGCGCACCAATATTTAACCGCATAAACCCGCTACCTTCATTGCCAAACAAGATGCCAGGACTCATGCCAATCTTGGCTTCATGAATGAAGAAATGTTTAAGTTGTGCATCAGTCATGTCAAGAGCGCGGCAGTCCAGCCATAGCAAATAAGTGCCTTCGGGCTGGATAATTTTGATTTCCGGTAAATGTGTAGCCAGAAATGCTGTAACGCTATCGCGTGTGTCGCGCAAGTAGATCAACAACTCATCTAACCAAGCTTCGCCTTCGCGATAAGCAGTTTCAAAGGCAGTGATACTGAATGGATTGGATGCGCTCGCGTGAATATTATTGAGTACTTGCTTGATGGAATTCCGGATGGATTGGTCGGGAATAATCAGCGTGGACAGATTCAGGCCAGGTATATTGAATGTTTTGCTGGGAGCGACGGCAGTGATGATTTTTCCTGTGTTTCGCGGTAGAGTCGCTATTGCATGGTGTTGATGGCCGGGGTAGATGAGATCGGCATGAATTTCATCTGAGAAAACGATCACATCGTGCTTTGCAGCGATTGCCAGTAAACATTCCAGTTCTTCGGGGTTCCAGACTCTACCGACCGGATTATGCGGAGAGCACAGTAATAGCAGGCGTGCATGCTTGGTGCATTGTTCCAGATGATCAAAATCGATAGTGTAGCGGCCATTTTCCAGTTGCAACGGGTTTAGGATCAGCTTTCTGCCGGTCTGGGTGACGGCAGAGAAAAAAGGAAAATACACGGGGGGCTGGACAATGACGGATTCACCAGGTTGGGTAAATGCCATCACGGCGGCATTCAACGAAGGCACTACACCGGGGCACATGACGATCCAGTCACGCTGGATGGTCCAACCATGGCGTCGCAGCATCCAATCGATCAAGGAATCATACAAACTATCCGGGAAAAGCGTATAGCCGTAAATAGGGTGAGCGGCACGTTGCGCCAGTGCTCGAGTGATTGCGGGCGGTGTGGCAAAATCCATATCCGCCACCCACACTGGGATGACATCACTTTTGCCAAACATGCCTTGCCGCCCGTCATATTTGACACTATGGCTTCCTTCGCGATTGATTTCGTGGTCAAAGTCAAAACCACTGGTCAAGAGATTTTCTCCCAGATGGTGACTTCTGACAGTGTATGCTGAAATTTGCGCTTGGTTTCACGAATGACAAAAGGCACTGCCTGTGGACCCTGGATCAAGCGGAAATGTTTGCTCAAAATCTCTTTCAAACCATCCAATGTGGTGAAGTTCTCGCCATCGCGCTTGAATCCGCCAATCCAGGCTTCTTTCTTGGTGTGTTCCGTGAGCCAGGTGTATGGTGATGTGATCATCAGTAATCCACCCCTATTGATGCGCGTGTGAATGCTGTTCAGCAGTTTTGCCGGATCATATAAGCGATCGATCAGATTGGCGGCAAGAATCAGATCGTAACCGGTAAATATCGGTTTCAGGTTACATGCATCCCCCTGGTAGAACTCAACTTTATGTTTGGTGTGATCCAATCCAAGATTGGTCAGTGTACGTTCTTTGTAGGAAACCAGATCGCCTTCGTCAGTCAATGTGTAGCGCAGTATGCCTTGTTGAACGAGTTGCACGCCCTGTCCGATGAAACGTGCAGAAAAATCGATGCCGGTGACATGCTCGAAAGCACGCGCCAATTCAAAGGTGGAGCGGCCCGATGCACAACCCAGATCCAGCGCGGTGTGTTTAGGCCGGTCACCCATTGCGGCGATGGCTATCTCTGCCAACGATTTGGAGAAATTGGGCACGTCAAAATAAACATCGCCATAATGAAACTCGGCATATTCGGACAGCAGCTTATCGGTTTCATAGTTGGAGCTTTGCAGGGTCGCTGGAGCATCGCTGACAACATAACGGAAACCCGCATGCTGAAAGAAATGCCGGCGAAAGGCGTAGCGTGCGCTACGCAGCGTTTCGTTGCCACAGGCAACCCAGGAGCCGCCTTTGATCAAATTATGCTGGTTATCAAACGTGGGCGTGGTGAAGTCGTCATACAACAGGTGCACATCAAAGCCCGCAAAAGGATAGGTTGGAGTTTCAGTCCATTGCCAGACGTTGCCGACGATGTCAAAAAACTCGCCTTGTGGAAATTCGGTCACCGGACAACTGGACGCGTAGTAATCCAGGTGCAGGTTACCAGCGACTCGCGCATTGGCCGGTACCTCAGATAACTGGGCAACATCGTACAGTCGATACCACTCATCCTCCGTTGGCAGGCGAACGGGCTGCCCAGTGGTGGCTGATTTCCAATTGCAAAATGCTTTTGCCTCATGATAATTGACTTCTACCGGCCAATCCCATGGCATGGCGATTTCTTCGGTCATGACGCGCAGATACCAGTTCTCGCCTTTTTTAGTCCAGAAAGTAGGGTGCTCCGCATGGGTAAATTGTTGCCATGAACGACCTTCTTCCTGCCAATAACTTTCAGTGCGATAACCGTTGGCCTCGATAAAAGGCAAAAATTCCTGGTTACTGACCAGATATTTACTGGCCTGAAAAGCGGCAATGTCGGCGCTGTGCGAACCGT
>JAMWZR010000090.1 GCA_024282035.1 Nitrosomonas sp. | reverse complement strand
GACACCCACCCCATCCCCAATCCTTCAGCGCGTGCTGCCAGCCACAGATTCTGAATCGCACAGGCAACCGAGGCCAAATCCATTTCCGGCAGCGTGCGGCGACCGAAAATATGTTTTTCGCGCTCATTGATAAGCGCTGCCACGAATAATTCACCGCAAGTGCGAATTCCTTCCACTTTCAAACGCATGAATTTCTCTCCTCGTTGGCCCAATGCGACCGCGGTACGTGCGCGTTCCTCGTCTACCAAGGCTGCAATGGCCGATCGCAGTTTAGAATCTGTTATGCGTATAAACCGCCAGGGTTGCATTAAACCTACACTGGGCGCTTGGTGTGCTGCTGCCAGTAAACGTTTGAGCACGGCTGGATCAACTGGGTCAGGGCGGAAGTGGCGCATATCACGGCGTTCTGCAATGACCCGATAAATTGCCGCGCGTTCTGATTCACTAAAACGATGATCATTGCTCATGGCAAGAACAATCCTGCGGCCACAGCCGGATTGGATGGAAAATATACGCCCTAAAAAACCAGCCCTATGGTTATCCTGCCGTGGTGCTACGTGAATTGAATTGCTGAATAATCAATGTAAATAGCGTATGCATCACCACGGCGATGCCCAAATAGAAAACGAATGTTTCGATATAAAGCGGAAAGTATTTGATCACTTGTTCGCCAAATTCGCTCAAGGATGTTTCGGCAATACGACCGGAGAAGAAATAAAACCCGCCGCCAGAGAATAATTCACACAGAATTAAACCTGCCATGACACTGAGAGAAAGCGGCGCTAAGGTATGCCATGTAAATTGGTATCGCTTGGCGTACCAGCGGCCAGCCAGCCATAAGGAAGCATAAGCCGGTAGCAAGAACACATAAGCCGATGTGATACAAAAATCACTGACGCCGCCCCAAGTATAAGCTGCAAAGTCCAACCACCAGCTCAACGCAAAGAAACCCAGTAATGGCCATGCGGACCGCAAATAGACTCCGGCCAGAAAGAAGATGACCCAGGAAGCATCTGCCAGGTTATGTATCGAGGCAAAGTGATGGCTGCGGGTGAGAATCATCAATGACACCAGCAACAATCCGATCGCCATTTGACTGCGGGTGGATAAAGTCAACATATTTAACTCCTTGTTAAGGTTGATAACGTACCATGGCAAAGAAATTCCGCCCTGGTTGATTGAAGAATGCAGCTGTTTCATAGCGTTCATTAAATAAATTCTCAATACGTCCTTGCAGGCGCCAATGTTTGTTCAAGATATATTCAGCGCGCAGATCAAATTTGACATAGCTATCCAGCTTGCGAGTATTGGCCAGATCATCATAACGCTCGCCTTCGACCAAAAGCATAGCACCTAATCGATAGTATTGACCAAATTGACGATCGGCATCGAATCGAAACGATTGTTCAGCGCGTCGTGGCAGTACATTTCCCCGATTTAATCCGGACGAACGATTCTCGGGATCAAGTAATGTCAGGTTAGTATTCAATTGCCAGCCTTTAATTTGCGCACTCAGCATGCCCTCAAATCCGCGAATGCGCGCCTGATCAATGTTGGCAGGGGCAAAAGTATTGGCGTCAAAAGCGATCAATTGGTCGATACGCGTTTCATAAACATTCAAAGACCAATTGCCCCAATCGGTTTTGCCGCGTGTGCCCAATTCAAAACTGCGTGAATCTTCCGGACGGAGATTGGGATTCCCAAAATTAGGGAAATAAAGTTCATTAAACGTAGGGGATTTGAAAGCGCTACCGAAGTTAGCGAGCAATCGGATATTATCGGTCAGCGGATAGCCCCAGCCAGCGCCACCCGTCACATGACTGCCAAATTGTTGGTTATCGTCGTGACGCAGCGATAACTGAATGTCATGTTTGGCAACAGTGGCTTGGTGTTGGCCAAATACACCCCAGTTAGTTCGGGAGTTGACTGTAAATACGTCTATACTTTTGACATGATCATTCTGGTAATCCGTACCGATTGTTAACAGTTGATTTTTGGCAACGGTGAAGTCATTTAATAAAGTCACCGTGTCGCGCTGGGTATTAAACCGGCTTTGGAAAAGAGTGCCCAGGAAATTATCCGAATCATCCCGACTCCGGCCCGCAATCAGATGCATGCGCCAGAAGTCCAGCGGTGAATAACGCGCTGTACCACCCAGCACTTGCTGTGCCAAGACAGATTTGTTGACAAAACTGCCATCAAACTCGGTTTTTCCCGCAGAATGCATGAAATTGGCATCAATTTCCAATCCATTCTGGAATCGATAGCCTGCGCGCAAACTTCCCGCGACATTGCGATAACCATCCCGATCCTGCAGCGCAGGATCAGATTCACTGACAAAGCAACCGGCATTGCCGGAACCGTTACAGGCATTAAACCCCTTTGTGCCGATCCCGCTGGCGTTCATAGTCAGCCAGCCTTGAGTGCCCTTTTGCGACAGGCCGGCAGAACCTTCCAGTGTTCCGTAACTACCACCGCCGAAGGCGAAATTTGGCTTGAGTCCGCTACTATCGCCTTTACGCGTAAAAATATGGATTACGCCACCAATGGCCTCAGAACCATATAAACTGGAACGTGGACCGCGCACAATCTCGATGCGATCTATCTGCTCAATGGGAATGTTTTCAAACGCCGTCATGCCCGATGTCGCCGAGCCGACCTTGATGTTGTCGATCATCACCAGCACATGATCCGATTCGGTGCCGCGCATGAAAACGGATGAGCCCTTGCCCGCTCCACCATTATTGGAAATACTCACTCCAGGCACACCGCGCAACAAATCCTGAATTGAACGCGCCTGCTGGCGTTCAATATCCTTGCGGTCAATGACCGTCACTGAAGCCAACGCAGCATCAACGGTCTGCGTTGTGCGTGTTGCCGTGACAATAACGGGGGGTTCTTGATGATCGGCATTGGCTGCAAATACGTTCGTGACTGAGCCTAGCCATAGCACAGCCATTGCCGGAAAGCGGCATGTTTGCATGTTATGATTCCTTCGTGCACACCCGCACGTTGACAAATTCAACAAATAACGAATGCAGAAGGGAAAAGAATTGGACAAACCAACCGGGTTGGATAGTAACAGCCGGTCAAAATGCCACTGATTGCCCTCCGCAATACCGTAGTAAAATTCACTTCGGGCCGGTCTCCGGACTTATGAGTGGGATAAATCCCCAATCTGCGCCTTCCCATGTCAACACACAGTGGCGTGATGCAGATGCTTAACTCAATTACCGTTGCGGGGGCAGTGCTGGCATTGCCTGAATTCAATCAAAGCGCACCAGCTTCCCGTTTAACCTCCAAGGAAAA
>JAMWZR010000013.1 GCA_024282035.1 Nitrosomonas sp. | reverse complement strand
TTTGGTACATCGGTTGCAGTGGAAGGTGATTTGCTGGCGGTGGGAGCGCGGCGTGATGATACGGGGGGTACGGATAACGGCGCAGTGTATTTGTTCAGAGGAGCGGGCGGAGAAGATTTTGGTGGGTTGACGCTGGCCAGTAAGCTGGCGTCTGGGCAAGGCGCTGCCAATATGACTACTCTGGCGGCGGGCAGCAATTTTGGTACATCGGTGGCGCTGAATGCGGGTCGGTTGGCGGTGGGGGCCGAACTGGAAAGTACCGGAAGCCGGGAACATGGTGCAGTGTACCTGTTTTCAGGCGTCGGTTCAGATTTTTCAGGTTTGCAATTGGTCAACTCATTGGCACCGGGTGTAGGTGCGATCAACATGCCTGCATTGGCGGCAGGGGATAATTTTGGTTCGGCAGTGGGATTGGACGAGAACCGATTGATAGTAGGAGCCCGTGGCGATAATGCAACTGGTGCTGTGCATCTATTTACGAGCGCGAGTGGTACGGATTTTTCGAGTCTGACGTGGCAAGGGAAGGTGTCATCGAACTCTGGTGCAAGAGGCATGACGGGTTTGGCGACAAATGACAGTTTTGGAAGTTCGGTGGCGCTGGACGGTGATCAACTGGCGGTAGGGGCGATACAGGACGATGGCGCAGGCAAGGTCAACAGTGGAGCGGTACATTTATTTACCGGAGTGGGCACGAATTTTTCTGGTTTGACCTGGAAAGACAAGTTGACGTCGGGGTCGGGTGCGATTGGTATGCCGGAGTTGACGGATGAGAACCGTTTGGGTCGAGCGGTAGCCCTGGAAGGCGATAAGCTGGTAGTGGGAGCGCGGGTGGATGACACGGGTGGAACCGATCGTGGTGCAGTATTTCTGTTTAGCGGTGCAGAATCGGGTTTCTCAGTATTCAGGACCAGGGCAAGGTGGCGTCGTCTCAGGGTGCAGTTGGCATGCCGCATTGGTTGATCGAGATCATTTTGGTTCGGCGGTAGCGTTGGATCAGGGGCAGATCACCGTCGGTGGAAGCGATATGGATAGTACAGTTGGCAGACAAGCGGATAGGGGAGCGGTTTATCTGTTTACCATACAGTACGGATTTCTCCGTTTTAGCAATGAGCGACAAACTGAATTCAGGAGAGCTTGTAAAACTTGTCACCGTAGTTTGAATTTCCCCAACGATCAGGACCAATTTGGTACATCGGTTACAGTGGAAGAGGTGATTTGCTGGCGGTGGGAGCGCGGCGTGATGAGACGGGGTAGAAATGAATACGGCGCAGTGTATTTGTTCAGAGGTAGGGCGGAGAAGATTTTGTGTTGATGCCGGCCAGTAAGCTGGCGTCGGGCAAGGCGCTGCCGACAGCTGATGCACTCTGGTGGCGGCAGGATATTTTGCGCATCGGCCTGCGCCTGATGCGGGTCGGGTTGCGGTGGGGGCCGAACTGGAAAGTACCGGAAGCCGGAACATGGTGCAGCTACCTGTTTTCAGGCGTCGGTTCAGATTTTTCAGGTTTGCAATTGGTCGATCATTGCACCGGGTGTAGGTGCGATCAACATGCCTGCATTGGCGGCAGGGGATAATTTTGGTTCGGCAGTGGGATTGGACGAGAACCGATTGATAGTAGGAGCCCGTGGCGATAATGGATGGCGTTAATTTATTTACGAGCGAGCGGTATGGAATTTTGAGTTTATGTGCAATGTGAAAGGTGTCATCGAACTCGGTGGCAAAAGGCATGACGGTTTGGCGAACAAATGACAGTTTTGGAAGTTCGGTGGCGCTGATGTGATCACTGGTGAGGGCGATACAGGACGATGGCGCAGGCAAGGTCAACAGTGGAGCGGTACATCCATTATCCACCGCAGTGGGCACCAATTTTTTCGGTTTGACCTGGAAAGACAAGTTGACGTCGGGGTCGGCGGTGCGATTGGTATGCCGGGAGTCACGGATGAGAACCGTTTGGGTCGTAGTGAAACCCGGAAGGCGATAAGCTGGGGAAGTGGGAGCGCGGGTGGATGACACGGGTGGAACCGATCGTGGTGCAAGTATTTTTGGTTTAGCGGCGGCGAATCGGGGTTCTCAGGTTTGAGGTATCAGGGCAAGGTGGCGTCGTCTCAGGGTGCATCCGGCACGCGCCGCATTGGTTGATTTAGATCATTTTGTTCTGGCGGTAGAGGTCTTGGATCAGTGCACAGTTCGATCGTGGGAGGTTATACGGATAGTACAGTTGGCAGCGACAGGAGGACGTTTATCTGTTTACCGATACAAGTACGGATTTCTCCGGTTTGAGGATGAACGACAAACTGGAATTCAGGTAGCTTGGCGTCGTCGACACTCAGTCCCAGTTTGATGATCAGGACCAATTTGGTACATCGGTCGCAGTGGAAGGTGATTTGCTGGCGGTGGGAGCGCGGCGTGATGATACGGGGTTAGAAAGCGCAGCGGTATTTGTTCAGAGGAGCGGGCGGAGTATATTTCCGTGGGTCGAGCGATGATAAAGCTGGTGTCTGGCAAGGTGCTGCCCCAGATGACTACTCTGGCGGCGCGCAGCAGTTTTGGTACATTGCGGCGCCTAATGCGGGTCGGTTGGCGGTGGGGGCCGAACTGGAAAAAGAGTCGAAGCGGAGAACATGGTGCAGTGTACCTGTTTTCAGGCGTCGGTTCAAAGATTTCAGGTTGCAATTGGGTGTCATCATTGGCACTGGGCGAGGCTATTACATGGCTGCATTGGCGGCAGGGGATAATTTTGGTTCGGCAGTGGTATTGGACGAGAACCGATTGATAGTAGGAAACTCGCGAGAATGCAACTGGTGCTGTGGCATTGATTTACGAGCGCGAGTGGTACGGGATTTGAGTCTGAGCAGGACGTGGCAGGAACGTCATTTAGAACTCGTGCAAGAGGCATGACGGGTTTGGCGACAAATGACAATTTCCTGGAAGTTCGGTGGCGCTGGACGGTGTTATTGGCGTGTAGGGCGCATACAGGACGATGGCGCAGGCAAGGTCACAGGCGGCGAAAGCGGCAGTTCATTTACCGGAAGTGGCACGAATTCTTCGGGTTTACCTGGGAAGGTTAAGTTGATGTCGGGTGTCGGGTGCCATCGGCACGCTGGAGTTGACGGTATGAGAACCGTTTGGGTCGAGCGGTAGCCCTGGAAGGCGATAAGCTGGTAGTGGGAGCGCGGGTGGATGACACGGGTGGGACCGATCGCGGTGCAGTATTTCTGTTTAGCGGCGCAGAATCGGGTTTTTCGGGTTTGAGGTATCAGGGCAAGGTGGCGTCGTCTCAGGGTGCAGTTGGTATGCCTGCATTGGCTGATCAAGATCATTTTGGTTCGGCGGTAGCGTTGGATCAGGGCAGACTGATCGTGGGAGCGGATGGAAGTGTAACGACAGCAGGTGCGGTTTATTTCTTTAATGGTGCTCTGCAATCCGAAGTTATTACGGATGTAACCGATGCCACATTTGGTAATAATCCTTCAGGGGATAGCTATATCACACCTAGTACTTTGGTGGCGATGCTGAATGGCGGCAATACAGTTACTCTTCAGGCCAATAACGACATTACTGTGCAATCGGATGTGACTGTAACTCAAGGAAATGGCGGAGGTGATATCATCTTGCGTGCAGGCAGAAATATCAACCTAAATGCCAATATCGTAACGAACAATGGTGATTTTACGGCCATCGCCGGAGATAAGGAAGCCAATTCCACCTACACTGAAGCAGGTACATCGGCCATTACCATAAGCGAAGAGTCTAATCTGAATGTGGGATCTGGAACAGTTGTTCTGGCGGCCACTGCAGTTGATGGTATTTTCACCAATTTGCATGGTAGAGATGCCATTACCATGAGTGACGCAGGGAGATGGATGATTTATGCTGCAAATCCAAATACCTCGACCGAAGGTTTTACGGAATATCAAAAGCACTATAATCAGGGCTTCGATGGCGCAGCACCGCAATATGCTTCCAGTGGTAACTGGTTTTTATATAGCGTGGCTCCTGTTCTTCAAGTGACACCAGTCGCTCGTACACTCAATGCAGGTGAACCGACTCCATCCAGTTTTGATTACAGACTAAGTGGATTCATTGATAACGATAACGTTGCCAGTGCCGTCGATAATGGAAATGCTGCGGAATTTTCGGTCAAGAACTCTGGATCTTCAGGGATTTCTCCAGGGGGGCACGATGTTGCCTATAACAAAGGGCTCAGCAGTCATCTGGGGTATCAATTTGTCGATGATTCAGGTAGTGATAATGAATTGACCGTTGGAGATGGTCCCATACTTCCAGGTAAAGGGGATACATCCAGTCCAGTTGTCAAACAGAATACTGTTGATACATCGATTCAAGCTGTCAATACGGCTTCTGCAAGCAGTAGACCGGTAATCTCCACAGTCGCAGAGAGCAAGGTAGTCGATACTTCAACGACAGACTCCACATCCTCGTCATCAGTTGCTTTGTTTGACCGCTTGAATGTGGCAAAAATGAATCTTCTTGATTTGCAACAATTGATTCAGCAAAGAAGAGATTATAAAAACGAACTGTTTTCCGATGCCATATCAAAATTGAACTTTGACCCCAAATTATCCGACATTCCAATCTGTAATTCCCTAGCAGAAGTGGACTCGGGATTATGCAGAATTTCGGAAACACAATATCAGGATATGAAAGTAGTCAAAGAATCGCTGTTCAATAAAAATGATTACAAAATCAAGATTGCAAGACTGCCCCAGATCAAGCGAAAAATCATTGTACTTTTTGGTATCGATAATTACAGCGATCAAACGATACCGGTGTTGAATAATGCGATTAACGATACAGAGGTGATTGGCGAGTTGTTTAATTCAAAACTGGGTTATGACGTGCGTATCGTCAGGGATGCTACAAAAGCAGATTTCATTAGAACATTTAATCAACTGTCTCTGGAAATGGAAGCTGATGACAGCGTTGTAATCTACTACGCTGGGCACGGATACAAGAATGAAAAAACAGGTAACGGATTCTGGATACCATCTGATGCCTCAGCCAAAGATCCCGGCAGTTGGATATCCAATACCAATATTTCGGAGATGCTTGGCAATATTTATTCAAAACAAGTTGTTATGATTTCTGATAGCTGCTATTCCGGTTTTTTTACCAAGGAGCAAAAAATAAAAACGAGCCATATTAGAGCCCAACCGGATGAAATTCTTGTCAAACGTTCTGTAGTCGTCATGGCATCGGGTAGCGACGAGCCCGTCGCGGATGATGGAAGAGGAGGACACTCTATTTTTGCTTGGTCACTGATGCGAGCACTGGACAATATTGATAACTGGAAGGCGGGTGCAAATATTTTTGAGCAAATTCAGGGTGACGTTTTTAAGAGATTTCCACAGAAACCTCAGTATGGGGCGATTGTTTCTGCTGGACATCAGGAAGGAGGAGACTATTTGTTTGAATTCAGACAGCTTGAGAAAAATTCTCGCTCTGAAATGAAGCATTGAGATCCCGAGACCCAGTAATCACTTTTTGTTACAGCTTTATAGCCTGAGTCAGAAAGATAGTTTTCGTGCTGCAGAGCAAAATCCTGCTTTTTTTGTCAGAGTGAAGTATATTGTATGAATCGAAACAAGTTAAATTGGAGGAACCTGCCATGAAATTTATCTGTAATACAATCACCTTGGTTTTTGTGGCAACGATCATGCATCACGCAAATGCCCAAGAAAACAGATTGTTGCATGAGAACGAGGTTTCCGAAGCGGTGGTAATCAATGCTCTTGCTCCGGAAAAAAGTAGTCGTACACGATCATTTGTACCTTTGGGTGAAGAACGGAATGTAAAAGTATCTCCGGCTCCCAGTGCTTCCATATTGATTACATTCAATACCAATTCCGCAGAATTGACGCATGGCGCCAAAGAAGCTTTGGACAAGATAGGAAGGGCATTGAATATGGATAAACTTGCCGAATTCAGTTTCACTATTGAAGGGCATGCTGATCTAAGTGGTACATATCAGTTTAATCAATATTTATCAAAAGCACGGGCTGATACAGTCAAGAACTATCTGATAAATTGGCATCATATTGAACCAAGCCGATTAAGTGCTATAGGTAAAGGATATACTGAATTGATTAACAAACATAACCCGCTTGCTCCAGAGAATCGCCGGGTCAAACTGGTTAGAAACGAGTAATAATATTTGGTTTGAAAATAACTACTGGCCTAATAGCACTCTAATAGAGTTAAGGTGGAGATTGGAGTTTTGCGATTTTCTAAACATGTTAGCTAACACTGCGAGCTATGACCTTGTTGCCGCCGGTCAGTTGTGCTTGTTGAATGGCCTCTGTGGTGGCCCGGCACAATTCGGGGAGTTCTTCTGCTAGGTCAGGCTGCATTTCTGCCACACCAAAACTTGCTGTGATATAGCATCCGGCCGGTTTCAGTTTCTCGATAGATTGGCGCATCTTTTCTGCGATCGAACAAGCATTGGTGATATTGCAATGCGACAATAAAATGACAAAATCTTCTTCTTGGTAGCGTGCTGACACATCCTCTTTTCGAACGGAGCTAGTCAAAAGAGCTGCAACGGCTTTCATTACCTGGTCCCCGATGGCAATGTCACGTTTTTTGATGGACAATAATTGATCGATGTTGATTTTGATCAGGCTGTAGGGGATGTTATGGCGTGCAGCCTCACGGAATCGTGCAGATGCTGTTTCATTAATAAAGAAGCGATTATATAAACCGGTCAGCGGATCTCTAAGGGCCGACTCCTGAAGACAACTTTGTTCCGTCACTGCTTTATCCAGAAGTTTTTTGCTGGTGATCAGATTATTGACCCGTACGAGTAATTCTTCTTCTACCAGAGGCTTGGTGATGTAATCGTTTGCACCCAAGCGCAGTAATTCCACTTTATGTGCTGTGTCATTGAGGACGGAGAACACGAGTAGCGGAATATATTTTTTACTGTTATCGTCAGACTGGCGCAGAGCCTTTATGATGCCCTGACCATGAAGCTTGCCTTTAAGAAGGATGTCCGTTAGCACCAAATCATAGTTGACCTGCTGAAATGCAATGATGCCTTCTTCTCCAGTCGCATAATGGTCTACGGTATAACCGGATTCCCGAAGTATATCGGCCGTACTGCTGGCCGTTATTGAATTTTCTTCGATATACAAAATGCGCCCGGAATATTTGAAGTTATTTTTCTTTTTGGAAAAATGAGCAGTATAGCTGGTGATTTTGTTTAACTCGTGTTTTGCAAATATTTCTGTAATGCCTGCCGAAACCGCTTCATCCAGTAACTTTTTATCTTCGTTAGATGTCACCATGACCAGCGGAATTTTCTTGGTGCGGGCATCAGCACGCAATTGTGACGAAAATTTGGGCGCATCCATGTCCTGCAGGTGCATGGCGATGAATATCAGGTCAAATGACTGTTGTTCGAGTAACTTCAATGCTTCAGCGCCAGTCGATACCTGCCGGGTTCCAAGACCGCCGGAGGCAATGGCTGACGAAAGAAGCTTCTGATAAGTTCTTGAAGGTTCGACAATGAGTCCTTCCATGTTATGGCATTCCTGTCAACATACAAAAAGATAATTACAATTTGTAAAATCAATATCGGAATATTGTTAGCGACATAACGTGAAGAATTTTTAGTCTTTTCTTGTGGCATCGATTACAAAAGGGCATGAAATCAAAAGGTTGATTGGTTAAACAACACCTTGATCAAAAGGATGGCAATGAAATTAACCCGAATTCCGCGGAGATTTGATGAATAGCGACAGACTGAACAGTGTAGCACTGAGCAGCACCACAGTAGAACCTGAAGCAATGTCCAGAATATAACTCATGTACATGCCAGCGATACCGGTTATCGCACCCACTCCCATTGAGTAGATGATCATCCTGCTAAAGCTATCCGTCAGCATACGGGCCGTCATGGCTGGTGCGATCAAGGTAGCGGCAACCATGGTGACGCCGATGACATTTAGCGATGCAATGATGGTCAGAGTTAGCAGCAGTGAAAATAACAACTGTACGGATTCGGTGTGGATGCCGAATATCTGCGCCGCTTCGGAATCGAATGTGGCAAACAGCAAGGATCGATAGGTAAAAAACATGGTGACCAGTGTCATGAGCGTGACAAATCCGATCATGATCAAGTCTTGGTCCGTGATACCCAGTATGTTGCCAAATAAGGTTGCTTCGAAATTCTGCTTGAAATGACGTAGCTTGTTGATGATGGCCACACCCAGTGCGAAGATAGCCGTGGTGACGATACCGATTGCTGCATCCAGCTTGATTTTCTGATTATGGGTAATTTTGTGGATGATCAGGATGGCCAGCAAGCCCATTGCACAAGCGCCAACATAGAAATCAAGATTCAGTACAAAGCCGATAACCGCGCCGCCCACGGCAGCATGTGACAAGCCATGACCCACATAGCTCATGCCTCGCAAAACGACATAAACCCCCACCAAACCACTCGAGATACCGATTAGGAATGCGGCCAGCAAACCCCGACGAAAAAATTCATAGTGTAGTGGTTCAAGCAGGAACTCCATCAGTGGTGACGTGCATGGTCAAAATGCAACGGTTGGCTGTTGGCTACCAGTAATCTTCCTTTGTGTTTGACGATGGTGATGCTGCCACCATAAGTGAGAGACAGAATTTCATTGGTAAAGACGTCATGCGGATGCCCTTGAGCCACGATGCCGCGATTGAAACATATTACCCAAGGCAGATGTGAAGCAACGGCATTCAGATCGTGTGTCGTCAGTACCACAGTGGTTCCGCCGTGATGAATGTCCGCCAGGAGATGCAGCATATCGTGCTGTGTTTTGATGTCAATGCCGGATGTCGGTTCATCCAGAATCAACAATTTGGGATTACTGATAAGTGCACGTGCCAGAAAGGTGCGTTGACGTTGTCCGCCCGAAATTTCACCGATGTGCTGTCTCAGACAATCCTCTACACCCAAGCGACTTGCAAGATCATGAATCGCCAGTCTTTCGGTTTTACTCAACCAAGGCCAGATTCGTCCATTGGTGTACAGTCCCATCATGATGACTTCTTCGACCGTTACCGGAAAATGCCAATCGATACTTTCCAGTTGAGGAACATAACCAATCGTGCCTGCAGGGAGTGCATTGATCGCTTGACCGTTGATTTGTATGTAGCCTGAAAGCATCGGCTGCATGCCCAGAATGGTTTTTAGCAGCGTAGTTTTGCCACTTGCAGTGGGTCCAACGATACCTACCATCCCACCTACCGGGATCTGCAGCGACAGCTCCGAAAAAAGCACATGGTTGTCATAACCTGTTGCCACATTGTGCAACAGGATGGCGCAATGATGTTCTGCGTCAGAAAGGTATGTTGCTGGCATCGACTTGTGACATGCAGTTGGATTGACCACCCAGTGCTGTTGTCATGGTGGCGATGTTGGCTACCATCATGCCGATGAAAGAATTCTGTGGTGGCTGTGGCAACTCATCATCGGATAATTGATCGATGAATTTGACTTGGGCCTCACGGGCGATTTGTTCCATGATCTTGCTTGGAAATACTTCCGAGCCAAAAATAGCCGGTACACCGGCGTCTTTGATCTGTTTGATGATACTGATGACTTCCTGCGGACTGGGTTCGGAAAAATCGGAGGGTTGTACTGCAGCGATGACCGTCATGCCATACCGAGGGGCAAAATAAGCAAAGGAGTCATGGTACGTAACGAGCTTGCGGTTATTCTCTGGAATGGTTGCAACACAGCCAAATATTGCCTGATCTAGTTTCTGCAATTTAGTCAGATAGGTGGTCGCATTCATGTCGTATGATGACTGGTGAGCAGGATCGAGTGCGATCAGATTTTCTCTGATGATGTCCACATAGCGCATCACCAACTCGATATTTAGCCACAGATGTGGATTGGGATGTCCGTGTTCACGCGGAAAACTGAAGTCATACTGCCATTCCTCCCGTTTCAATGCCAGATTACCAAGTTGCAGAACGGGTGCACTATTTTTTCGTACCTTCTCGGCCAGTTTGATGATGGGGAGTTCGAGATCGAGTCCATTGACAATGATCAGGTCCGCCGACTGTAAAGTTTTGGCATCCGAAGGTACAGGATCGAAGGTGTGAGAATCCGCTCCATCGGGAACGATACCAGTCACTCGGATATGTGATCCGGCAATATTTCTGACCATATTGGTGATGGGCGATACCGATGTGGCGATGACCGGTTTGAGGTGTTCCTGCGGATTGGTTGCACATGCAAGTTGGGTGAAAAGAAGTACAGACAAGCACAAGAGAAGCTGAGTACACCCATTGACCGAAATTTTCATCACATGACTCTCCCTAATTGATATCAATGTTGTATGAAAAAAAATCAATCTATCATACATTTTGCTTTAGGATGGCAAATTCATACAGCTTGATTGATTCAAACACGTGCGTTTAGGGGAATGAACGTGAAAAAATTGACTGAATTAATTGTAGAAATCCAGCGCTTTATGCTCGGGAGTATTTCGGTGATACCTTTTATGGTTAGCGCCGCAGGGGTACCGACACTGCGTGAAGTGACAGTACGTCCCAATTCCAGAGAATTGATCGGCGTGGCCAATTCGGCTAGTGAAGGTACGGTGCTAAAGCAACAACTGGATGCACGCACGGTGTATCGTCCAGGCGAATTACTAGAAACCGTCCCGGGTCTGATCGTCACTCAGCATAGTGGTGAAGGCAAGGCCAATCAGTATTTTTTGCGCGGCTTCAATCTGGATCACGGTACCGATTTTCGCATTAGCGTCGATGGCATGCTGGTTAACCAGCGCTCTCATGGTCATGGTCAGGGTTGGGCTGATACCAATTTCCTCATACCGGAATTGGTAGCCAGCGCACAGTATCTGAAAGGACCCTATTATGCCGGTCAGGGTGATTTTGCTTCAGCTGGCGCAGTCAATCTTGGGTATATCGATACCTTACCCAAGGGAATGGCCAGTTATGGTATCGGGGAACAGGGCTTCATGCGTGGCCTGGTGGCCAAATCACACGATGTCGGAAGTGGTACGCTGCTGTACGCTCTGGAACTGTTGACCAAGGATGGACCTTGGGTCAAGCATGAGGATTTCAAGAAGTTCAATGCTGTGCTGCGGTATAGCCAGCGTAGCGAGTCGACGCAATTCAATATCACTGCAATGGGCTATGGTGGGCGTTGGAACGCTACCGATCAGATCCCACGACGCGGCGTGGCAAGTGGTTATGTGCCTCGGCTGGGCACCATCGATCCAAGCGATGGCGGTGAGTCGCATCGCTTTAGCCTTTCGGGCGCATTGCAGCATCACACCCGTCTGGGTACGACACGTGTCAATCTGTATACCCTGCATACCAATCTGGCGCTGTTTTCCAATTTCACCTATTTTCTTGACGATCCGGTTAATGGAGACCAGTTTTCTCAGACGGATAAACGCTTTCAGTCTGCGTTGAATGTTAGTCACATCTGGGACCGCAAGTTTGCAGGTATCGAAACTGAAAATGAAATCGGCATACAGGTTCAGAATGACGTGATAGATAACGGATTACTGAGTACCCGGCAGCGACAGACTCTATCGACTACGCGCCGAGACCACATCAACCAAAACAGTGTCGGTCTCTATTTCCAGAACAGCACGCAGTGGTTGACCAAATTTCGTACTGTTGCTGGCGTTCGTTCGGATTTCTACTGGTTTGATGTCAACAGTCGGCAAAGTGAAAATTCAGGACAGCGCTATGACAGTATGACCAACCCAAAGCTCGGTCTGATCTTCGGACCCTGGCAGCAGACCGAGTTTTATATCAACTACGGTGGAGGGTTTCACAGCAATGATGCGCGTGGTACGACCACGACCATCGATCCCAAAACGGGCGGGCCGGTGAGTCCGGTCAATCCTCTGGTGCGATCGACGGGATATGAAGTCGGGGTTCGCACTGCCATTGTGCCGGGATTGCAGGCTTCTTTTGCTGCTTTTCGGTTGGATATGGATTCCGAATTACTGTTCGTTGGCGATGCCGGTACAACTATAGCCAGCCGGCCAAGCCGGCGTGAGGGATTTGAAATATCCACGTTTTACATGCCGACCGACTGGTTAACCATCGATCTGGACTATGCACTGGCGCGAGCTCGGTTTACTGACAGTGACCCTAGCGGCGATCACATACCGGGTGCAATTCAGGGTGTGGGTAAACTGGCTGTGGCAATCGACAACCTGGGCCCGTTCTGGGGCAGCCTGCAATGGCGTTATTTCGGCAAGCGATCATTGATCGAGGATAATAGCGTGCAATCCAATCATACGGTGACGCTCAATGGTCAAATTGGATACCGGATCAGCAAGAATGTGCGAATCCTGTTGCAGGGATTCAATCTACTGAATACACACGCCCACGCCATCGATTACTATTATGCATCGCGGCTTCCGGGTGAGGCGACAGCCGGAGTCAGTGATATCCATTTTCATCCAGTTGAAAGCCGCTCGTTACGTGTCAATTTTATAGCAAATTTTTAAAATGGATGGATAAGCGAAATTTCAGTCAACATAATGCAGTAGCCCGCCATGGGAGGGCTGCTTTACAATGAACCCGAGTGATTGCAAGGAGTAATGATGGAACGATTTACGATTTCGATGGATGATCAGCTTTTTGAGCAGTTCGATACGGTTGCACAGGCCCGTGGTTACGTTAATCGCTCGGAAGCGATCCGGGATCTCGTGCGTGAGTATCTGGAAAATGCACGCATGCAAAAAGACAACAAGGGATATTGCATTGCAACGTTGAGCTACATCTTTAATCATCATGAACGCGATCTGGCCAGTCAGGTGACATCTGCTCACCACCACCATCACGACCTGACCTTATCCAGCATGCATGTGCACATGGATCATGACAATTGCCTGGAAGTGGTCATATTGCGCGGCACGGTGCAGGATGTCAGGCAATTTGCCAATCGGGTTATCGCCACCAATGGCGTGCGTCATGGCAAACTGCATATCGTGCCGATCGAACTGGTGCAGGAATCCCATGCACATTCGTCCGAACCACATACCCATGGCACGCCATTGACTTGACCGGGTTAACTCCAGTGCCGGGACCGGTTGGCGGCAAATAGAAACATCCACATGACCAGAACGAATGGAAAGGTGAGTGTCGGTAAACCGATGGGCGCCAGAAAATTGGCCAGTCCAGCCTGGCAAATGATGGTCAGGATACCTGCCAGCAATGCCAGCAGCGCACTGCCCATGGTTGGTTTCAAAAATACCCAGCCCACGGCCATCATGGTCAGAACCGGATTGAAGGCGTACAGCCCCATTTCGATCAGCGTTTTGTCCGCACCCAGACAAACCGGTACGGCTACGCCGACGATCGCACCTGCCAGTGCCATGACTGCGCCGCGTATGGAGGTGATGGCGATCCCCAACAGAAAAAGCAGGCCAACAATCACGCTGTCGGCAAACATGACTTCGCCGATACCTTTGGTAATTGCTGTGTACCAGGTTACCGCAGTTTCTTGAGTCAGAGAGGCAAATTCTGCGGTAACCACTGATGTGGCAGCAATACTGGTGGGAATTGTAGCTGCAGGCAGTACCGGGCCACGTGAGAATATGTCAAAAGAGTACACTGCAACCAGGAACATCCAGCACGTCAAAACAAACGGCGAAGTTGATGCCGGAATATTATAAGGCTGCAAAATACGCATCAAGGCAGCCAGCACAACCGTGGATAAAATGGATGCCAGTACGACATACAGCCACAACTGCGGTGTGTTTTCCAGAAAAAGAAACAGGCAGGGACCGACCAGAGTGCCATTGAATCCATACAATCCGGCATCGATATCGTCTTCAGACATCCCCAGCAGGTGAGCCGCCACAGTGCTGCTGATAACACCGACGGTGGCAGCCAGTCCGGCGGTTATGCCGCCGACATAGAGTGCGATTAGAAAAATCAAACCTGTTACCGCGTTGCAGCAAAAAAATACCTGTCCGACACCGCGCAGAATGATGCGCAAAGGTCGTGGAATTGCTTTGTCGATGGTTAATGACCAATCCATGATGTCACTCCTAACGTTGTGTAAAAAAGCAGGTAGCTGTCCCACCTAGGAATTAGCGGGACTGGAAATACATACTAGGCGCGCAGTATCAGGCGCGCTGTTTCACTTCTTCCAATAGTCCCTGCTTGACGATGAAATCGACAATTTGATCGACACCTTCGCCGGTATGCATGTTGGTAAAGACAAATGGGCGTTCACCGCGCATTTTCCGTGCGTCACGCTCCATGACTTCGAGGCTGGCACCGACATGCGGTGCCAGGTCGGTTTTGTTGATGACGAGCAGCGCCGAGCGTGTGATACCGGGTCCTCCCTTGCGCGGAATTTTTTCGCCAGCAGCAACATCGATGACATAAATGGTCAAATCCGATAGCTCCGGGCTGAATGTAGAAGCCAGGTTATCTCCGCCGGATTCCACCAGAATCAGGTCGAGATTGGGGAAATCCGCAGTCATGCGGGCAATGGCCTCAAGATTGATCGAGGCATCTTCGCGGATGGCCGTGTGCGGACACCCGCCGGTTTCCACGCCCATCAGGCGTTCGGGCGGCAGCGCATTGGCGCGCAGCAGGATTTCCATGTCTTCCTTGGTATAGATATCGTTGGTGATGACCGCCATTTCATAGCGGTCGCGCATGCGTTTACTCAGGGCTTCGCACAGCGCGGTCTTGCCGGAGCCAACCGGACCACCGATACCGACGCGCAGAGGATTGGGTTGTGTTTTCATGTTTTGTGACTCCTTAAAATTATGACCGGTAAATTCGACTGTATTGTGTTTCGTGTTGTATCGACAGCAAAGTGAGTCCCGGCGCCCAATTGGATAATTCGTCATCATCGAGTTGTTGAGCGTGCTCTGCTGCCTGTACGATGGCAGAGTGCAGGGAAAGTAGCAGAGCCTGGCCCGAAACCTGGCCCAATGGCACCGATTTCACACAGACCAGAACCTGGTTTTCCACTAATGAGAACAGCATCCCCAGCATCGCTTCCTGATGTGGAATACCTAGTGCCTGGGCAGCGCAGGCATAGGCAGTAGGTAGGGGAACGACTTCCAGATCGGCTATCAGCGTCTGCAGCTCAGAATCGACAATACGCAAATCAGCGATCAACTTATTCAGTGAATACCCCATCTGGACGGTTTCGGCACGAAATTCCGCTGTGTCACGTGCAGCAATGAAACTTTCGGTCCAGAAATGGACCGCTTCTGCGTCCCGATCGGCAAATGCCTGTAATAACCGCCACAGTATCGGTGCCTCGAAATCCGAGACGATCTGTAACGATTCGGTAATCCAGTTACGAGCTGTACTTTCGTTCGTTACGATACCTTGTTCAATTGCGGATTCCAGACCCTGTGAATACGTGTAGGCACCAATCGGCAGGGACGGACTGGCCAGTTGCAATATCCGGAGGAGTAGGGCAGCTTGCACGATATGCCTCCCGTTATTGCGAATCGGAAGGTCGATGGATTTTTTGCCGGGCGGGTATCGGAGCCAACGGTCCGTGTGCATGGTAGTGTCCATCGCCATGATGGTGATGATGGTGACCACCGCTGCTGCCATAGGCGCCGGTTTCCGGTTCGAATGGGGCGGTTTCATCGGTAACGGTTGCACCCAGACCTTGCAGCATTTGTTTTAGAACCGAATCCTGATGAATCCGCAAGAATCCGTCTCCTACTTGAGTTTGCGTATGCCGATTGCCCAGATGAAAGGCGCAGCGCAGCAGATCGTGTGGCGTGCGGCAAGTGATCCGGTATGTGGGTTCAGCAGCAGCGACAATCTGTACGACTCGCCCATCTTCACCCTGCAGCAAATCATGATGCCGCAGCACCGTGCCTCTTGCGGTGAAAATAGCCACTTCTTCACCGCAGGCCAGTGTTGTCCGCAGCCGGCTGTTTTCGCGCATTTCATAAGGCAAAACGAGTTGCGCAAAAATGTTGTCGCTATGATCGATTTTATTATTGAGCGTCAGCATGATTCAAAAACCATTCAAAATGAAAGTCAATGATCACAGCAGCAAACTACTGTGATCGCTTTGTCAGCACCACAACTTATCCCGCACCGAACCTTGTCCTGCATTCGCAGGACTAGAACAAGAAATAACGTTGTGCCATGGGAAGAACATCTTCCGGACCACATGTCAGTAACTGACCATCTGCGCGGACTTCATAAGTTTCTGGATCGACTTCCATTTTTGGGGTGGCGCTATTGTGAATCATGTCTTTCTTGCGCAGATTGCGGGTATTTTTGACCGGAATGATATTTTTATCCAGTCGCAACTGATCGACCAATCCCTCGGCTAGTGCCGCTTCAGAAGCAAAAGTAAAACATGATGTCTTGATGCCGCCACCGTATCCGCCAAACATATAGCGATAGTGAACAGGTTGTGGTGTGGGAATCGACGCATTGGGATCACCCATCAGGGATGCGGCAATCATGCCACCTTTGAGGATCATCGATGGCTTGACACCGAAGAAAGCTGGTCGCCACAACACCAGATCGGCATACTTGCCGACTTCTACCGAACCAATGGCGTGGGCAATGCCATGCGTGATGGATGGATTGATCGTGTATTTGGCGACGTAGCGCTTGACCCGGAAATTATCGTTTCTGGAGTTATCTTCTTGCAGTGTGCCGCGCTGAATTTTCATTTTATGCGCTGTCTGCCATGTGCGAAGCACAACCTCACCAATCCGTCCCATGGCCTGGGAGTCGGAGGACATCATCGAAATGGCTCCCATATCGTGCAAAATGTCTTCCGCCGCGATGGTTTCCTTGCGGATACGGGATTCGGCAAAGGCCAGATCTTCGGCAATGTTGGCATGCAAATGGTGGCATACCATCAACATGTCCAGATGTTCGTCGAGTGTGTTGACGGTATAGGGTCGGGTGGGATTGGTGGAAGAAGGCAGCACGTTATCCAGTCCCACTACGGCAATGATGTCAGGGGCATGTCCACCACCGGCACCTTCGGTATGAAAGGTATGGATGGTGCGATCCTTCATGGCGGCGATGGTGTTCTCCAGATAGCCACCTTCATTGATGGTATCGGTATGGATGGCAACCTGCACGTCGTATTTGTCGGCTATCGCCAGACAATTGTCGATTGCGGCATAGGTCGTTCCCCAGTCCTCATGCAGTTTCAAACCGCATGCGCCGGCCAGAATCTGTTCCTCCAATGGAGTCGGCAGACTGGTATTACCCTTGCCGAAAAATCCGGTATTCATGACCAGTCCGTCGGATGCCTTGAGCATCGAGCGAATATGCCATGGTCCTGGTGTACAAGTGGTTGCCGCAGTACCCACGGCAGGACCGGTACCACCACCCAGCATCGTGGTGATGCCGTTCATCATGGCATCCTCGGCTTGTTGCGGAGAAATGAAGTGAATGTGGGTGTCGACGCCACCAGCAGTGACGATCAGATTCTCACCGGCAATGATCTCGGTTGCTGAGCCGATCGCCATGGTGACATTGGGCTGAATATCGGGATTGCCGGCTTTGCCAATGTTGGCAATGCGACCGTTCTTGATGCCGATGTCAGCCTTGACGATACCCCAGTGATCGATGATCACGGCGTTGGTGATGACCGTGTCCATGACGTCGGCATGATTGCGTTGCGATTGGCCCATGCCATCGCGGATGACCTTGCCTCCACCAAATTTGACTTCTTCACCATAAGTCGTGAAGTCCTTCTCGATTTCGATGAAAAGTTCGGTGTCGGCCAGCCGGACTCGGTCACCGGTTGTCGGACCCATCATTTCAGCGTAGGTTTGACGGGAAATTTTTACGCTCATTGTTATTCTCCTGGAAAAGATTTGCGGAATCGGCTATTTCAGCTTGCCCATCACTTTCTGGTTGAATCCATATACGATCCGGTCACCAGCCAGTTCGACCAGTTCGACCGTGCGTTCCTGTCCCGGCTCGAAGCGGATGGCGGTTCCGGCCATGATGTTCAGACGCATACCGTAAGCCGCTTCACGGTCAAATTGCATGGCAGAGTTGACTTCGTAGAAATGAAAGTGTGATCCAATCTGGATCGGGCGATCTCCGCCATTGGAAACAGTCAGGCTTTTAGTTTTTCTGCCAACATTCAACTCAATTTCACCAGGTTCGGTAAAGACTTCGCCTGGAATCATGGGGTCTCGCATGACATTCTCCTATTTCTATTTTGAATCAATTAAATAATCGGATTGTGAACGGTGACCAGTTTGGTTCCATCCGGAAAAGTGGCTTCCACCTGTATGTCGGGAATCATTTCGGGAACGCCTTCCATGACATCCGCTCGAGTCAACACCTTTTGACCTGCCGTCATCAGTTCCGCAACCGTGCGTCCATCGCGTGCACCTTCCAGCACAGCGCAGGTAATCAGTGCAACCGCTTCTGGATAATTCAGGCGCAAACCGCGGGCCTTGCGGCGTTCAGCCAACAAACCGGCGGTGAAGATTTGTAATTTGTCTTTTTCTCGTGGTGTCAGATCCATGGTTTTTTCTCCTCGGTTGAATCGTATTCTTTAATAAATACTGAAAAATGACTGTGCTTGATCATGCCGGGTAATCAGGTGTTCCACATCCGTGGCGTCGTTGCTGTGCAACCCATGAATTCGGGTCGCAACAGGCTCCATACCTGCAGCATGGCATGTCGAGCTGCTTCGCTGGATTGCCCCAGATATCGGGCGACTACAACGGATTTCATCTGCGAAAGACCGATATGTCCGTTGCGCAACCCAGTAGCCTTGATCGCCTCGCGCACTTCGTCGATGCGGGCGGGAGTGATGATTCCACCGGTCATGATCAATGTGGCGCATACGGTATTGCCTGCGAGCGATAGTGGTCCTTTCATGGCAAAACTCTGTCCTTGCAGTCGAATCTGTTCCAGCCAGATCAACTTGTTGTCTCGCCTGATACGGGTGCGTTGCCTGATTTGTCCGTTATTGAATGTTTCACCGGATGCGGTTCGACCAAAACACAGAATTTCGCAGCCGACATAAATGGCATTGCCTTGCAGATTGACTTCATGATCAATGCCGACATCGGCATGATTGAAAAAGATGGTTTCTTGCGGGAGCCATTCCAATGCGCCACCGGAATCGATGTGGATATTGACTTTTTGCCGTGCCGTATACCCTTTGGATTTGTACCATTTTGTTGCACCTGGCGTGGTAATTTGCACTTTGGCATCGGGTTCGATGCGTGTGCTGATTTCCATTTGATCACCGCTGACGATGCCACCAGGAGGATGAATGATGACCGTGTGACAGATCTCGGAGCCCTCTGGATAAAGCGGTTTCTGCACCAGTAATGGACCCAAATGTTCTCTTTCCACCAGTCTGGTAGCTCTGTCAACCGCTGCAAAACGCAATTTCAGCTTGGCATGGAGTGGCTGGTGATCCGGTAATGTAACCAACGTTGCAGATGTGGCATGTAGGGAATGGGACAACGGTGAGGAATGCGGCAAATGTTGCGATTCCGTGGTGAATTCGGTTTGTCGTTTGGTATTGTCCGGGATTTTTGCCAATGTCATAGCAGTACAGTCAGTTTGGTCTTGGAATCAGATTTGCAATTGAAAAGAGATTTTGAATACATCGGCGGTCTGGCCGGTAACACCGGGGGCATAGTTCAAGCCCTTCATGAGTAGATCGCCATGCTGATAGTAGGCCGAAATGCGAGCATTGAACCCATCGATGATGTAGTTCACACCGGCTTCGATTTCTTGACGGTTACTGCTGTGGTTAGGCTGTACGCTGGTGAAGCGCCCGTAAGGTTGGAACTGCCCAATGCCGATTTTGTGCGGAATCAGGTAGAGACCGGAAACTGTCCAGGATTTTCCGTCGAACATGCAGAAACAGTCCTTGTCATTGAATGCGGCTACCGAATAGTTGGCATAAAACTGTTTGTACTCACCGTTTGCTGTGAATACGCCCCAATTGTTCGGCAGTACTTTTTCAAATAATGCGTCACCGACGAATCCCAGAAAATCGCTGCGATGAGCAAAGGAACCTGCACCATTTTTCTGATAAGTCATGCCGAATGCCAGCGCCAGTATATCACCGGCCTTGCCGTAATAGGTTCCGGAAGTGTAATAGCCCGGATTTTTTTCTGGATTCAGAAAATTGTATGTGACCCGCGCGGCAGTTAATACCGTGCCACCAGGATTGGGTCCTGAGGTTTTGGATGATTCCAGTCCACGGTAAATTCCCATTGCATACCCTAGTGTTCCGGGAATGAATTTGGGTTCTAGGCTACCCCAGAAGGTAAATCCGTCGTCACGACCATAACGACCAGCGCCACCATCACCGAATTTGGTACTGAAATCCTGTGAAAAGAAGGGTGTCTTGAAGCCATCGTGCGTGGCGTGATAGAACGGACCGTTCAATTCTCCACGTTCCGTAGGTGCGAGCATGCGTCCACCCCACAGGTTGAAGTAACGGTTGTATTCAAACTTGGCAATGGCATCGAGAATGTTGTAGGACATCCGCGGGTTGTCGCCCGAACTGGTGTTGTTGCAAAAAAAGCATTCGGTATTGACTTCGAATTTGAAATACTCGTTGAATTGCCCATTGAGGTAAATACGAGCATTGTCATTGCTGTAGTGTCCGCCATTCAGATTCCCATTGGGATTTTCTGTCCACACTCCGGTGCCACGATAACCGGCGCCAAGCTTGATCCATCTGTGCTCACTGGACTGCACCTTGAGCTTGTCTGAAATCGGTTTCATGGAAACATCGTAGGCATGGACTTGCAGTGCCATCAGCAGAAAGCAAAGCAAGATAATGATATTGAGGAGAGATCGAGTCTGTTCGGATTTAACCTGTGGGATGATTGTGCTCGCCTGCATAAAACATCTGCCCCCTATGAAGATTGATTCGCTGGTGTGACCAGTGACACGATGGATTCATCAGATTATGCGAGGCATTCTAGAACAGAAAATCATCAATGCAGGTTTTGTAATATTTTTTGTGTTTTTTGTATGAATCACAACTGGGTTATGCTGTTTCAAATGATGCTGCGCAGTCGGTGATTTTTATCTAAGTGGCCGAATTGTCATGCGAAAAGGTTACGTTGATCAAGAATTGTTTGTTTCCCTGTTAACAGGTAAACTTCTGCTGAATTCCTGTTCATCATGCGCTCAGTTACGATGATCGAACGGAAATTCAAATTTTAAACTGAACAGAGGAGTTTTTCTGATGCGAAGAATGGTTGTTAAATTATCTCTACTGCTGTCACTGACGGTCATGGCATCAACACAGGTGACTGCACAAACTGTCGCACAAACAGCATCAACCGACAGTTATTTCAGCAGCGCCAGTGAAAAACTGGTGAGCGGTGCGGCCAATGCAGTGACGGGATGGATGGAATTACCTAAGAATATTATCCTGACTTCACAAAAAGAAGGACCAGTTTACGGTGCGACAATAGGACTTGGAATGGGCGTCATGCACTCGGTGGGGCGCAGCCTCGTTGGTGTGTTGGATGCAGCCACCTTCTTCATTCCGACCAAACCGTCGGTCAATCCACCCTATGTTTGGCAAGATTTCTCAAGAGAGTCATCCTATTGATATCACATTCATGGATGAACATCTGAATTAATGGGTTCACCAAAAAAAGCCGCATGACTGTTCATGCGGCTTTTTTAATTGATTACTCAAATGTCAATGCATCGATTCCAGTGCGGCGATTCGTTCCGACAAAGGAGGATGTGACATGAACAGGCTCTGGATCCCTGAGCCAATTTTGCCTGAAATCCCGAATGCCGCAATCTGGTCGGGCAAATGTGCTTGTTCACTGTTCATCTGTAAGCGTCGCAAGGCAGCAATCATTTTTTGCTTGCCCGCCAGACTGGCGCCACCCGCATCCGCACGGAATTCACGCTGGCGGCTAAACCACATGACTATGATGCTGGCCAAAATGCCTAAAACGATCTCGGCGATGATATTGGTAATCCAGAAAGCAGGGCCGTGTCCTTCTTCGTTTTTAAAGATGACGCGATCAACGGTGTGACCGATCACTCTGGACAGGAAGATGACGAAAGTATTGACTACCCCCTGAATCAACGCCAGCGTAACCATGTCACCATTGGCGATATGGCTGACTTCGTGGGCCAGGACAGCTTCTGCCTCATCTTGACTCATGGCGTGCAGCAGTCCTGTACTGACCGCTACCAGTGCATCGTTTCGGGACATGCCCGTTGCAAAGGCGTTGACATCGGGAGCGTCATATATGGCCACTTCTGGCATGCCGATCCCTGCAGCCTTGGCTTGGCGTTGCACGGTTGATACCAGCCAGTGCTCTTGTGCATTGCGTGGCATTTCGATGACCTGCGCGCCTGTAAAGCGCTTGGCAGTCCATTTAGACATCATCAAGGACAGCAAGGAACCGCCAAAACCGAATACTGCTGCAAAAATTAACAGTGAATTGATATTGAGTCCGGTATTCTGTGCGTCGAGAATTTTCTCTACACCCAGTAAACGTAAGGTAATACTCAGTACCAGAACAATAGCCAGGTTAGTGGCTAAAAAAAGTAGAATTCTTTTCATGCGTCGATTACTCCACAGTGTTTAACAAATTTTTGGTTTTTGGGAAGTGATATCTATATTGGTTCCGGAAATCATTTTTCAAGTCGTTACATCGGTTCGTGTACGTTGGATTTGATAGATTCCACAAAACGTGCCAATGAACTGTAAATGACTTGGATATGATTTTGCTTTAATCGGCAAGTTCCGGATGCTGCATATTTGGGGTGTGGATGGATAGAGTAGACCAGCGATGCACAAAAGATCAGTTGGTTGCAGAAGAGGGTTGGGATGATGGGGATTTAATGATCTGAAAGAGCACTTCGTTTTGCTTTGTCATGCCGAGATCACTGCGAGCACGCTCCTCGATAGCTTCAAAACCTTGCTTCAGATCATTGACTTCGGCTTCGAGCTTATCGTTACGCTCCTGTAATGTAGTGTTGTTTTCCCGTGCCGAAGCGACTTCCTGTTCCGTTTGCCAGACCTTGCCCCAGCTTGCCTTGCCGAGCCACAATGGATATTGCAGCAATATGATCAAGGCAAGCAGGAGGATGGTCAAAAACTTCATTATCGGAGTTGATAGAATGCTCTACGTCCAGCGTATTGTGCTGAGTCGCCCAGATCTTCCTCGATACGCAACAGCTGGTTGTACTTAGCCAGACGATCCGAGCGTGACATCGAACCGGTTTTGATCTGTAGTGCATTGGTAGCTACGGCAATGTCGGCAATGGTGGTATCTTCGGTTTCTCCAGAACGATGTGAAATGACGGCAGTGTAGCCAGCACACTTCGCCATTTCGATCGCCGACAATGTTTCGGTTAGTGTACCGATCTGGTTGACTTTGATCAGAATGGAATTGGCAATTCCGTGCTGTATGCCTTCCTGCAAAATTTTGGCGTTGGTGACAAATACATCGTCACCGACAAGCTGCACGGATTTACCCAGTTTCTTGGTCAACAACTCCCAGCCTTTCCAGTCATGCTCACTCATGCCATCCTCAATACTGATAATAGGGTACTTATCGACCCAAGAAGACAGGTAATCGACGAATTGTGCAGAAGTCAGTTGCAAGCCATCCGAAGCCAGACGGTATTTGCCATCGTGGAAAAATTCCGAGCTGGCGCAGTCGATTCCGATGGCCACATCCTTGCCAGGCTGATAGCCCGCTTCATCAATTGCCTGAACAATGAGTTGCAGGGCAGCTTCGTTGTTTTCCAGATTGGGAGCGAATCCGCCTTCATCGCCTACAGTGGTAGACATGCCTTTGTTGTGAATCAGTTTTTTCAATGCCGCAAAAACTTCTGCACCGCAACGGATGGTATCGCGGAAATTGGCAATGCCAAAGGGCACGATCATGAATTCCTGCATGTTGATATTGTTGTTGGCATGCGCTCCACCGTTGACGAGATTCATCAATGGAACAGGCATGGACATCAGGCCGGCACCGCCCAGATAGCGGTATAGCGGTAGCCCGGATTCTTCCGCAGCGGCTTTGGCAACGGCCAGCGATACCGCCAGAATGGCGTTGGCGCCGAGCCTGGATTTATTTTCCGTACCGTCCAAATCAATCAGTGCTTGATCGATGAAACTCTGGTCGATGGCATCCAATCCCATCAGGGTTTCGGATATTTCTGTATTGACATGCTCGACCGCTTTGAGCACGCCTTTGCCGGAATAACGCTGTGCATCGCCATCACGCAATTCGACGGCTTCCTTGGTCCCTACGGAAGCGCCGGAAGGAACCGAAGCGCGTCCCAGAACCCCGGATTCCAGCAGTACATCGGCTTCAATGGTTGGGTTGCCTCGTGAATCAAGAATTTCACGCGCGATGACATCGACAATTGCACTCATGCTACATTTTCCCTGTAAAGTGTTGATATTACGTTTTTATTATTGATAATTTGATTCAAATCATTGAATGATCGGATCGTTCTTAGCATTTTGCTATCCAGTCAGTCTTGTGTCATGACAGCTAGGAATGAATTGGAACAGCGTGTAATTTCTCATCTGCAGTAATCAGCCGGTTGTTGGAAAACCGAATTGCAGCCTGCACGTATGACTTAAAGAGTGGATGACCGCGTTGGGGGGTGGAAGTGAATTCTGGATGAAACTGGCAACCCAGAAACCAGGGATGTTCGTTTTCTGGCAGCTCGATCATTTCGCACAGATTCTCATCCTTGGAAACACCACTCATGCGCAGTCCGGTTTTCTCGAGTTGAGGAACGAAACTGTTGTTGACTTCGTAACGATGACGATGACGTTCAACAATCTTGTCTGAGCCGTAAGTTTTCCAGGCAAGCGATCCTTTTTGCAATAAACATTCCTGCCCACCGAGGCGCATTGTGCCACCAATGTTGGAATGCTCATCTCTGGTTTCCAGGTGACCTTCTCGGGTCCGCCACTCGGTGATGAGGCCGATGACCGGATAGGGTGTATCAGGATTGAATTCGGTGCTATGCGCATTTTTCAGTCCACATTCGCTGCGGGCATACTCGATGACGGCCAGTTGCATGCCCAGGCAAATCCCGAGATAGGGAATCTGATGGGTACGGGCATAGTGAATGGCCATGATTTTGCCTTCGACGCCGCGCTTGCCAAAACCGCCAGGAACCAATATCGCATCCATATTCTGGAGGCAGCCCGTTCCATCCTTTTCGATGCTTTCGGAGTCGATATAATGAATTCTGATTTGACTGCTGGTATGAATGCCAGCATGAACAAGCGCCTCGGATAACGATTTATACGATTCCGTCAAATCGACGTACTTGCCCACAATGGCAATTCTGACCGTATATTTGGGATATTCCAGAGCATGCACCAGTTTTTTCCACACACTGAGGTCAGCAGGTTTGGCGAGTATGTTCAGTTTGTGACAGATGATTTCATCCAGCATCTGTTCGTGTAGCAAGGCTGGTATTTTATAGATGCTATCGACATCGATGGCCGATATGACGGCTTCTTCGCAGACATTGGTAAACAGGGCGATTTTTCGTCGTTCTTCCTTGGGAAGTTCGCGATCGGAACGACATAGCAGTACATCCGGCTGAATACCGATTTCACGCAATTCCTTAACGGAATGTTGAGTGGGCTTGGTTTTAAGTTCGCCTGCTGAGCCGATGTAGGGCAACAAAGTGAGATGGATGAAACAGGTATCGTTACGTGGGTGTTGTACCGCCATCTGGCGAATCGCTTCGAGAAAAGGTAGCGATTCGATATCGCCGACAGTGCCGCCGATCTCGATAATGGCGATCTGGGCGTTACCTACACCTGCCTGAATGTATCGTTTGATTTCATCGGTAATATGCGGAATGACCTGCACCGTACCGCCGAGATAGTCTCCGCGTCTTTCCTTGCGAATGACACTTTCATAGATCTGCCCGGTAGTAAAATTATTGTGCCGGGTCATGCGTGTGCTGATAAAACGCTCGTAGTGGCCGAGATCAAGGTCTGTTTCGGCACCATCTTCCGTAACGAACACCTCACCGTGTTGAAAGGGACTCATGGTTCCTGGATCGACATTGATATAGGGATCCAGTTTGAGCATCGTTACTTTGAGTCCGCGGGTCTCCAGCAAAGCAGCTAGGGACGCAGCGGCAATACCCTTGCCGAGGGAGGAAACTACACCGCCAGTTACAAAAACATATTTGGTCATAGATAAATAAAATAACTAGAAAGATCTAGCGAAAAAACGACTGTTTTTGTATTGCATTTGATTTGTGGGGACTATCCTATCCGCAATTATATCAATGAATTTCTGCAAGCAGTGTACCGAGTATGTGCTCGGCCTGCTGGCGGTAACCGCTTCCAAAAAGATTCAAATGATTCAGGATGTGATACAGGTTATAGATCAATTTGCGCACATTATAACCCGAATCCAGGGGATATTCATGTTGGTATGCAGAATAAAAATCATTGGAAAAACCACCAAAAAGTTCAGTCATGGCAATATCTGTTTCACGGTCGCCGTAGTATACGGCTGGATCGAATAGAACGGGCTTGCCGTCATCGTCAAAGGCATGATTCCCACTCCAGAGATCGCCATGCAGCAATGAGGGCTGGGGAGCAGTTCCGGCAAGAAACGAATCAAGATTGACGAGCAATCGTTCACCCAGTTTTTGCAATTTTCCATGATGGCCGTTTTTCTCAGCCAGGTCGAGCTGATATCCAAGGCGATACTTGCGCCAGAAATCGGTCCAGTTGGCTGTATACGTATTGACTTGTGGTGTCTGGCCGATAGTGTTGTGCCGATTCCAGCCGAATTGTGGCGTAGTCACGCGATGCATGGCCGCAAGTTGAACGCCCAGTTCGGATGAGTTGGCCGGATGTGCTGAACGCAGATGTAAATATTCGAGCACTAGCCACGCTGAATTCTCATCGCGTCCATAACAAATGGGCAGTGGCACCCGAATCGTGCGCGTTCGGTGAATTTCTATTAATCCGTCGGCTTCAGCTTCAAACATGACGATGCCATCTGGCGCGTTCAATTTGACAAAATACCGCCGTTGACCATCGGTGATCCATACGGTTTCATTGATACAGCCTCCGCCAACCGTATGGGTTTCCCGAATGGAGAATGGATTACCGGTTGACGTGCTGATTTGGTCGCAAATGGCTGGCCAGGAATTCATCGAAATGGAAATGATTTTGTGAAATATGTTAGGGGTTGGCCAACCACGATCTGGCTCTTTGAATTGCTGCCTGAATCTGCTCCGGTGCCGTGCCCCCTGTATGATTGCGACTGGACATCGAGCCTTCCAGCGTCAGGAAGTCAAAGATATCGGAAGCAACTTCTGCGGAAAATTGTTGCAAGTCGTTTAAATTCAGTTCACTGAGTTCGCACTGCATGTGTTCAGCATGCTGTACGGTTCTGGCCACGATTTCGTGCGCATCGCGAAAAGGGATACCTTTTTTGACCAAATAGTCGGCCAGATCAGTTGCCGTTGCATGTCCACGCAATGCCGAGCGCCGCATGTTTTGCGCATTGACCTGTATGCCAGACAACATGTCCGTGTAGATGCGCAAGGTGTCGATGACGGTATCCACGGTGTCAAAAAGTGGCTCCTTGTCTTCCTGGTTATCCTTGTTATATGCCAGAGGTTGTGCTTTCATCAGCGTCAGCAGTGCGATCAGATGACCATTGACACGCCCGGTTTTGCCACGTACCAGCTCGGGTACATCAGGGTTTTTTTTCTGTGGCATGATAGACGAGCCGGTACAGAACCGATCAGCCAATTGTATGAAACCAAAAGCAGGTGTCATCCATAAAATGAGTTCTTCCGACAAACGTGACAAATGCGTCATGATCAGTGCAGCACTGGCGTTGAATTCGATGGCAAAATCACGGTCGGAAACAGCATCCAGGGAGTTTTCGCATACGCCGTCAAAGCCCAACAGGCGCGCAGTGTATTCGCGATCAATCGGATAGCTTGTTCCAGCCAGCGCAGCTGCACCCAGCGGCAATTGATTGGTTCGTACCCTGCAATCCTGCAGGCGACCTGTGTCGCGTTTCAGCATCTCGAAATAGGCCATCAGGTGATGCGCGAATGAAACCGGTTGTGCGACTTGTAAATGCGTAAAACCCGGCATGATGGTGTGAATATGTTGTTGCGCGAGATCGAGCAAAGCACTTTGCATGGCTCTAATCAAAACGATGATTTCATCGATGGCGGTGCGCATAAACAACCGGATGTCGGTTGCGACCTGATCGTTACGGGATCGCCCGGTGTGCAATCGTTTGCCAGCATCACCAACCAGCGAGGTCAGTCGTTTTTCAATATTCAGATGCACATCTTCAAGATCAAGCGACCAGACAAATTCATTGTTCTGGATTTCCTCGCGAATTTGGCTCAGTCCTTGCTCAATTGCAGTCAGATCGTCACGACTGATGATGCCTTGTGCCGCGAGCATGTTTGCATGAGCCAGTGATCCTTGTATGTCGAACGGGGCAAGTCGCTGATCAAATTCCACCGATGCCGTGTAACGCTTGACTAGTTCGGAAACCGGTTCGTTAAATCGTCCCGACCAGGTTTTGTTGTTTTCATTCAAAAGGAAATTCTCCCTAATGGCAAGGATTGCAGATATCGATCCGGACTCGCTTCACCTGATTCAGAATATTGAAGGCAGTGAAAGAATGGGTTGATCGGATTCAATGTTAAAAAAGTGCCTATTATAAAACATAATGCAAGCGAGGTAATTTTTGCTATCATCGCCAGTGCAGTCGATTGTGGTTATAGCCGCGTAGAATTTTGAGCATTTCATGTTTGAAAATTGAACAGCACTGTCCGGCCACATGGCCGGAAATCCAGGTAATCGGGCAACAGCCAAGACTACTCTAGCAGTACACAATACTTTTCCTAAGAGCAGGATTAGTAGATAATTCGCAATTTCCCCTATCACCCATAACAAGGAGTTATCCATGACGGATCAAAACAAGCAATCCCAGGCCAATACTTTGTTTACGATTTTAAGCGAGAAGTTCGAACCACTGGCCAAAATTCCCAATATGCAGTTACCAATTTGGTATGCCGGTGTTTTTATTGGGATCATCGTTGTCTTATTTGCTTGGAAGATGATAGCCGTAAGTAAAGTTGAATCCGATATGGCGAAAAAACTGGATGGCGAACGTGCATTGATTACGCAACAGGCCCGCGAATACGCAGACAAGCAATATATGCGTGAGGAAGAGCGCTTCGGACAGGTCCTTTCTTGGGCTGTGCGCGGCGAGCTGATTCGTCACAACCTCGACCAGGTCGATCAGTATATGAGCGAGATCGTCAGAATGAAGGATACCGAACGAGTCGTATTGATTGGTGAAGAAGGTCAATTATTACTTTCCACGGACAAGCGCCTGGAAGAAGCCAAGGGTACGGAAATATTCCCCAAAGAAATTCTGAATTTACAAAAAATCACAGTCAAATCGGATGTGGATGGCCGGAAATTACTCGTCGTCCCAGTAATGGGATTGAACAAGAAGATTGCTACCCTTGTTGTCAGCTACAAATTAGCCAAGCTGTAATTGTTGCTTAGAATGATCGTCCGGTTTCCAGACGATCATTCTCAGAAATGGCCTTTGAGTAATCGAAGGCCATTTTCAATTGGCACGGCGTATTTGTGCGCCAAGTGCCGACAATTTCTGCTCGATACGCTCGTATCCGCGGTCCAGATGGTAAATGCGATCGATGACAGTTTCCCCATGAGCAACCAGGCCGGCAATGATCAAACTGGCCGATGCACGCAAATCGGTGGCCATGACATGTGCGCCATCCAGCTGCGGAATGCCGGTAATGATCGCCGTATTGCCTTCCACCTCGATATTCGCATTCATGCGCTTCAATTCCTGTACATGCATCAGGCGATTTTCGAAAATTGTCTCGGTAATGATGGCTGTGCCCTTGGCAATACAGTTCAGTGACATGAATTGTGCCTGCATGTCGGTGGGAAAGGCCGGGTAGGGAGCGGTACGCACATTAACGGATTTGGGTTTGTGCTGCATCGATAAACGGATCCAGTGCTGATTCGACGTGATACTGGCGCCCGCTTCGGTGAGTTTGTCGAGTACCGCATCAAGTAGATGTGAGTGCGTGGCTTTCAATTCGATGTTACCGCCCGTAGCCGTAGCTGCCACCAGGAACGTACCTGTTTCGATTCGGTCTGGCATGACCGCATGTTCTGCGCCATGCAATGCCGATACGCCTTCGATGGTGATGACATCGGTGCCCGCACCGCATATTTTTGCTCCCATGGCTATTAGGCATTGTGCAAGATCCACAATTTCCGGTTCCCTTGCCGCATTCTCAAGTATGGTCACGCCTTCGGCCAGAGTGGCCGCCATCATCAGGTTTTCCGTGCCGGTCACGGTGACCAGATCAAACACGATGCGGGCGCCGCGCAGTCTCTTGGCAACTGCCTGGATATAGCCATGCTTGATATTGATTTCTGCGCCCATGGCTTGCAGACCCTTGATGTGCTGATCGACAGGACGCAATCCGATGGCACACCCTCCCGGAAGGGAGATATTGGCTTCCCCGGCACGAGCCAGTAGCGGTCCCAGCACCAGAATGGCTGCACGCATGGTCTTGACCATTTCGTAGGGTGCAACGAGGTGTGTCAGGTCGTCGGCACATAATTCGACCGTCGGTGGCGTAGCATCGACGCGTGTTCCCATTTGCCGCAGCAACGCCAACATGGTGTTGATATCCTGCAAGGCAGGAACATTATTGATCTTGAGCGTATCTTTGGTTAGTAGAGCCGCACACAGTAAGGGCAGTGCGGCATTCTTTGCTCCCGATATGATTACTTCGCCATTGAGTGGCACACCACCTTGAATGATCAGTTTTTGCATGAGCCGAGAAAAACATCGATTGAGAGTTAAATTAAAATACTACCCTGTTGGTATGCGACAATGCGCATGACAGCAGTCAGCGATGGTGCATTTGAGACTATTTGCGACTGCCAAATATAACAAAAATTTTCGAATTCTTTACACCAGGAGTCAAAATGACAAAACAAATCATCCACACTGCCGACGCACCCCAAGCTATCGGGACTTACTCCCAGGCCATTCGTGTCAAAGGTGGGGATACAGTTTATTTATCCGGTCAGATCGGATTAAATCCGGCTTCCATGCAAATGGTAGAGGGTATTGAAGGTCAGATCCAGCAAGTTTTTGCCAATCTGAAAGCTGTGGCGAAAGCCAGCGGCGGCAGTTTGAATGATGTGGTCAAGCTGAATATCTTTCTGACCGATCTGGATCATTTCGCTCTGGTCAACGATATCATGGCCACACACTTCTCACAGCCATACCCGGCACGAGCTGCCATTGGTGTCAAAGCGCTGCCAAAGGGTGCATTAGTGGAAATGGATGCCGTGATGGTCATTCTGGGATAATTAATCAATTCCGGTTTTTCACGCAGGTATGAATGTCAGCCCGACAATCCGGGAAAAATTGTCGCGATTGGGTATTCAGACTGAGCTCGACTTGCTGTTGCACTTGCCGATTCGGTACGAAGATGAAACGCATTTGTTTGCGATCTCCGATGCCCCCCCAGGCCAGACCGTTCAGATCGAGGGGCTCATCACCAGCAATGAAGTCATCTTGCAACCTCGCCGGCAGTGGGTATGTCGGATTGAGGATAGCAGCGGTGCGCTGAACATGCGTTTTGTGCATTTTTATGCCGGTCAGACCAAGACCTTTGCTGTTGGGCAGCGCGTTCGATTACTGGGTGAGATCCGCCAGGGATACTGGGGTAGCGAGATGGTACATCCGCAATGCCGCCTGGTCAGTCAGGGCGATGCACTGGCTGAATCCTTGACCCCCATATATCCCACGACATCCGGTTTATCCCAAAAAACACTGCGCAAACTGATTGCACAATTGCTGCAGGATATGCGGGATCACTCTCAGCTTGCCGAGACCTTGCCCGAGGATGTGATTCACCAATACCGGTTGTTTCCTTTCAAAGAAAGTGTTCAGTACCTGCACCTTCCACCACCCGAAGCACCGATGCAGTCGCTGCTGGAACGTACTCATCCTGCATGGCGGCGCATCAAGTTCGATGAATTACTGGCGCAACAGTTGTCGATGCGTTTACATTACCGACAGCGTCGCAGTCGTGTTGCGCCGGTTCTGACAGCACGACAAATATTGACCGCAAAACTGCTTGATCAACTGGGTTTTCAATTGACGGCAGCGCAGGTCAAGGTCAATGCCGAGATCAGTCGCGATCTGGCGAATCCGCATCCGATGCAACGCTTGCTGCAGGGCGATGTTGGTAGCGGCAAAACCATCGTGGCTGCGCTAGCAGCCCTGCAAGCAATCGAAAACGGTTTTCAGGCGGCTATCATGGCACCGACTGAAATCCTCGCCGAACAACATTTTGAGAAACTATCAATTTGGTTTGCTGCCCTATCAATACGGGTGGTTTGGTTGTCGGGAAGTCAAAAGAAAAAACAGCGACAAACGGTCCTGGATGAAGTGATGTCGGGTGCGGCACAATTGGTAGTAGGAACACACGCCTTGTTTCAGGATCAGGTGAGATTCCAGCAATTGGGATTGGTAATCATCGATGAACAGCACCGTTTTGGCGTGCATCAGCGCCTGGCATTGCGCATGAAAGGCGAATCGGAATTCGTTCCACATCAGTTGATGATGAGTGCCACACCCATTCCGCGCACCTTGTCGATGAGCTATTTTGCCGATCTGGATGTCTCGGTGATCGATGCGCTACCGCCCGGCAGATCGCCGGTTGTAACCAAGCTGGTCGCCGACAGCCGTAGGGAAGAAGTGATTGCACGCATTCAGCAAGCCTGTGAGCAAGGCAAACAGGTGTACTGGGTGTGTCCGCTGATCGAGGAATCGGAGACGCTGCAATTGCAAACCGCTGTGGAAACACACCAGAATCTGCAGGCCGTATTCGGAGAACTTTCGGTCGGACTGGTACATGGACGCTTGTCTGCACAAGAGAAAGCAAATGTAATGGCGGCGTTCAAACAGGGGCAGATCCAGTTGTTGGTGGCGACAACCGTCATCGAGGTGGGCGTCGATGTTCCGAATGCTTCGTTGATGATCATCGAAAACGCCGAACGTATGGGATTGTCGCAGTTGCATCAATTGCGAGGCAGGGTGGGGCGTGGTTCCGAGGCCAGTGTATGTATTTTGCTATTTCAACAACCCTTGTCAGCGATTGCGCGCCAGCGTCTGAAAATCATTTTTGAGCACAATGATGGTTTCGAAATTGCGCGGCAGGATTTGCACTTGCGAGGTCCTGGTGAATTTCTGGGTGCCCGGCAAAGCGGCGTGCCCATGCTGCGCTTTGCCGATATCGAGCAGGATGACGAGTTGCTTGCCGCGGCACAAGCTGTCGCAGGAGACATGCTCGATCATTATCCCCAGATGGCACAGCGTCATGTCGATCGTTGGCTGGGAAACAAATTGGAATATTTGCGGGTATGAACAAACAGACATCGGATTGAGCGGTGTAAGGATGCCGCCCGAATTGAAGACTACGGTATAATCCGGCAGATTCAATCGCAGGGTTATTCGGTATGGACGGGCAAATCTTCCACGGTATTCAATTCAATCTGACTATGATTTTACAATGAACCAGGCGCACCCATTGGCTTGGCGCTCTGACTTGTCATCCGTTTCGTACCGGCAGCGCGTATGGTTGCAGGATCGTGGTTCACTGACCCGCAGAATTCAGGATCGCTGTGCGCATTTCCGGGTTCAACGTGTGTTCCAGTCACTCAGTCGCGTCTACGAGGATGAGTCCATGATGATGGGATTGCGCGCCGACGAGTTGGCGCTGGTAAGGGAAGTGTTTTTGTATTGCGGTGAAATACCCGTGGTATTCGCCCATTCGGTGGTGGCGCACAAAAATCTACGCGGTGCCTGGAGAGGATTGAGTGGTCTGGGAAACAAATCATTGGGAACAGTACTGTTCACCAACCCTAGAATCCAGCGCACGCCACTGGAATTCAAGAAAGTAGGAGGCGGTCACTTCCTGTTCGATCGCGCCTGTACTCGATTGCAGATAAAACCGAAGCACCTGTGGGCGCGCCGATCTCTGTTTACGTTACATGGACAGTCGATCCTTGTGACTGAAGTTTTTTTACCGGCTATTCTGGATTTACCATTATGAGTTTTGCCCAAAGAATACATGTTTACGCGCAATTGATGCGTCTTGATAAACCCATAGGCATTTTGCTGTTGCTGTGGCCGATGCTGTGGGGACTATGGTTTGCTGCTCGTGGGATGCCTGATTGGCCTATTCTGGTTATTTTTGTTCTGGGCACCGTATTGATGCGTTCGGCGGGTTGTGTAATCAACGATTATGCGGATCGCGAAATTGATCCTCATGTCGAACGCACCCGGCAACGACCCATGGTAACCGGACGTGTGCGTCCGAAAGAAGCATTGCTGCTAGCGGCAGGATTGAGTTTGTTGGCATTCATCCTGATTCTGCCACTGAATCAGTTGACCATCATGCTTTCGGTACCGGCGCTTTTTCTGGCTGCATCCTATCCCTTTACCAAACGGTTCTTTGCCATGCCACAGGCGTATCTAGGTATTGCTTTCAGCTTTGGTATTCCCATGGCCTTTGCAGCACAAACCGACAGTCTGCCAAATATCGTCTGGGTACTCATGCTAGCCAATTTGTTCTGGGTCGTGGCCTATGACACGGCGTATGCGATGGTCGACAAACCGGATGATCTGAAAATCGGCATCAAGACTTCGGCCATCACGTTCGGTCGGCATGATGTGCTCGGCGTCATGATTTGTCATGCCTGTTTCCTCACGATGATGACCGTTATCGGACAATGGCAACAAATGCATCTGGCTTACTACGCGGGCCTGATTGCAGCAACAGGACTGATCGGTTATCAATATGCATTGATTCGCAATCATGAACGGGCGTTGTGTTTCAAGGCATTCCTGCATAACAACTGGGTGGGGTTGGTTGTATTTGTGGGTATTGCACTGGATTTCCTCATTTTTCCTCAGTGAAGGCTTAAACGATGCAATATAAGGATTTACGCGATTTCATTGCACAGCTCGAAACGTTGGGCGAACTCAAACGCATCCGCATGGAAGTCGATCCAGTGCTGGAGATGACCGAAATTTGTGATCGCATTCTGAAGCGACAAGGACCGGCGGTTTTATTCGAGCATCCGAAGGGACATGATATTCCAGTGCTGGGTAATCTGTTTGGAACGCCGCAGCGTGTTGCTTTGGGAATGGGGCAACACTCTGTCGAAGCATTGCGCGAGGTCGGTCGATTACTGGCTTACTTGAAAGAACCCGACCCTCCAAAAGGCCTCAAGGATGCGTGGGACAAGTTGCCCGTGCTGAAGCAGGTGCTGAACATGGCCCCCAAGGAACTTAGCAGCGCACCCTGTCAGGAAATCGTTTGGGAAGGCAATGATGTTGACTTGAGCTGCATCCCAATCCAGACTTGCTGGCCGGGGGATGTGGCACCTTTGATTACCTGGGGGCTGACCGTCACGCGTGGTCCGAACAAGACCCGACAGAATTTGGGCATATACCGGCAGCAGGTTATCGCACGCAACAAAGTTATCATGCGCTGGCTGGCTCATCGCGGTGGAGCGCTGGATTTCCGCGAGTTCGGCTTGTTGCATCCGGGTAAGCCTTACCCATTGGCTGTAGCCCTGGGAGCCGATCCGGCAACGATTCTGGGAGCGGTTACCCCAGTACCGGATTCATTGAGCGAATATCAGTTTGCGGGTCTGTTGCGAGGTGCCAAAACCGAAGTGGTGAAGTGTATCGGTAATGATCTACAAGTACCGGCGAGCGCGGAAATCGTACTCGAAGGTGCCATTCATGCCGGAGAAACTGCACTGGAAGGTCCTTATGGTGACCATACTGGTTACTACAATGAACAAGAAGTTTTCCCAGTGTTTACCATCGATCGCATCACCATGCGGCGCAATCCGATTTATCATTCCACTTACACTGGGAAACCGCCGGATGAGCCGGCGATACTGGGTGTGGCGCTGAATGAGGTGTTTGTGCCACTACTGCAAAAACAGTTTCCTGAGATCGTCGATTTCTATCTGCCTCCGGAGGGATGTTCCTACCGCATGGCGGTTGTCAGCATGAAAAAACAATATGCCGGACATAGCAAGCGTGTCATGTTCGGTATCTGGAGTTTTCTCCGCCAGTTCATGTATACCAAATTCATTATCGTCACCGATGACGATATCAACGTGCGTGACTGGAAGGAAGTCATCTGGGCCATCACCACCAGGGTCGATCCAGTGCGTGATACGCTGCTGGTTGAGCATACGCCGATCGATTATCTCGATTTTGCCAGTCCGATTTCCGGATTGGGTGGCAAGATGGGGCTGGATGCTACCAATAAATTCCCCGGTGAAACCAGTCGGGAATGGGGCAAACCCATCAGCATGGATACTGCAATTCAGCAACGGGTGAATGCGATGTGGCAAGATCTGGGAATTTGATTCATTAATTAATGAACATGCGTGAAATCGGACTCACCATCGGCATGCTGATATTGAGCAATGTGTTTATGACTTTTGCTTGGTATGCACATTTGAAGGCGTTGGGTCATAAGCCCTGGATGATCGCTGCGTTGATCAGCTGGGGAATCGCCTTTTTTGAATACATGCTGCAAGTACCGGCGAATCGGATCGGCTATACGGTTTTATCGGTTGCGCAACTCAAGATTTTGCAGGAAGTCATTACTTTGACCGTTTTTATCCCGTTTGCAATGCTGTATTTGAAGGAGCCGCTAAAACTGGATTATTTGTGGGCAGCATTGTGCATGGTGGCTGCGGTTTATTTTATTTTCCGGGCGCAGTAATGATAAGGTCGCTAAATTTCATGCAAGCTGCTGGGCCAACAGGCGTTTTGCCATGATGGTCTGCTGATCGGTTATTTTTCCTAGCCCAATGAATTGCTGTGGATGGCGATACAGGCGTATGAAACTCTCAGCCGGTAGCGTAGTGGTGTCAGGACATGGTATGACTTGACCCTGAATGATCCGTGATGCCGAAGATTCGTCAAGGTGTACCGAAGGAAATTGCTCCAGAAGATGATCAACAGGTAATAACAGACTCAAGAGATCCTGTGCAGATAGTGTTTTCAGGTTTGCCAGAGATTGTGCCTGCGACAGATCGTACCGATCCACTTCAGTACGTCGCAATTGTGTCAGGTAAGCCCCACCCACACCGAGTGTTTTTCCAATATCTTCAGCCAAAGTCCGGATATAGGTGCCTGTACTGCAGCGAACTTTCAATTGCAGCGTGTCGGTCTGAAACGCTTGAATCTGCAAGTCATAGATGGTGACAGTGCGGGCAGGGCGATCAATAGTCTTGCCTTGACGTGCATAGACATACAGTGGTTTACCTTGATATTTCAAGGCACTGTGCATTGGTGGCGTTTGCGTAATCGTACCCAGGAATTGTTTGAGTATATGTTCACAATGTTGCAAATCCAGCTGCGTATTACCCGCATCCAGTCGGGTAATCTCTCCTTCACTATCTCCGGTTGTGCTGGCATAGCCCAGCTTCAGCGTGGCTTCATAGCTTTTATTGGCACCCAGCATTACCGATGAAAACTTGGTGGCTTCCCCCAAACACAAAGGCAATAATCCACTGGCCATCGGATCGAGTGTACCGGTGTGACCGCATCGGGCGGCTGTGAAAAGGTGCTTGGTGATTTGCACGGCTTTGTTGGATGAAATACCTTGTGGCTTATCCAGCAGTAAAATACCGCTAATGTTTTGTTTCTTGGGCTTGGATTGAATTAAAGAGTGTGAAGTAGAGCCGTCATGCATGACTCAATGATCGGAATCGGGGTGGTGAGTTAGTTCGTCTTGAGCAATCGCATCATCAATGAGTTTGGATAGATGTGCGCCGCGCTCGATCGATTCGTCGTAAATGAATTGCAGCTGCGGTGTAATCCGCAATTTCATACGGTGCGATAGATTGGAGCGCAGAAAACCTTTGGCGTGCTCCAATCCGTTTTCAACCAGAAAACGGTCATCTGAATTGGCCAGTGTAGTATAAAAGACCTTGGCAAAACTGTAATCGCGAGCCACTTCAACAGCAGTAATGGTGATGTGACCCACTCTGGGATCCTTGATTTCATGCTGTAGGAGATCAGCCAATTCCCGTTGTATCTGGTCAGCAATGCGAAGTGTACGAGAGAAGCTTTTAGGCATGATAGCGACCAGGATCAGGGTATGAAGTTACAGGAATCGGGCTGTTTCTACGATTTCAAACACTTCCAGTTGATCGCCAACTTGTATGTCATTGAAATTTTTCAATGACAGTCCACATTCGAAACCTTCCCGAACTTCCTTGACATCATCCTTGAATCGCTTCAAGGAATCCAGTTCGCAGCTGTGAATCACCAGTCCATCGCGCAATACTCGAATGGAAGAATTACGTTTCACGATGCCATCAAGGACATAACAGCCCGCCACGGTACCCACCTTGGGAATCCGGTAAATCTCTCGAACATCGATCAATCCGGTTATATTCTCTTTGCGTTCGGGTGACATCAAACCGGATAATGCCGCCTTGATTTCATCTACGGCTTCATAAATGATGTTGTAGTAACGCACTTCAACACCAGTTGACGCGATCAATTTGCGTGCTCCTGCATCCGCGCGAACATTGAAACCCAGAACTACGGCTTTGGATGCCAGCGACAGATTGATGTCCGATTCGATGATTGCACCCACACCACTGTGAATGATGTTGACCTTGACTTCGTCAGTGGAGAGTTTTTGCAACGCATAAGCCAATGCCTCGCAAGATCCCTGAACGTCAGCCTTGATAATCAAGGAAAGAATCTTGACATCTTCCTGCTGATCGAAAACATTTTCGAGTTTTGCGGCTTGCTGTTTGGCCAGTTTGACATCGCGATACTTGCCTTGTCGGAACAGGGCGATTTCGCGAGCTTTGCGTTCATCATCAAGTACAAAAACCGTTTCACCGGCTTCCGGTACTTCGGCTAATCCCTGAATCTCAACCGGGATTGATGTGCCGGCTTGCTTGATGGTTTTACCATTTTCATCGTTCATGGCACGTACCTTGCCAAACACTGCACCAGCAAGTAACACATCGCCGCGTTTCAATGTGCCGGACTGCACCAGGATGGTTGCGACCGGGCCGCGACCTTTATCCAGACGCGACTCGATGACCACGCCTTTGGTTGGGTGGTCTGGTGCCGTAAGTTCCAGCACCTCCGCTTGCAATAGGATACTTTCAAGCAAGGAATCAATACCCTGCCCAGTTTTCGCCGAAACCTGCACAAACATGGTGTCACCACCCCAATCTTCAGGGACCACCTGATGTGCAATCAGTTCGCGTCGTATGCGTTCGACATTGGCTTCGGGCTTATCGATTTTATTGACCGCTACAATGACGGGAATTTTGGCTGCCTTGGCGTGATGAATCGCTTCGATCGTCTGTGGCATGACACCGTCATCAGCTGCAACGACCAATACTACGATATCGGTGATTTTAGTGCCACGTGCCCGCATGGCTGTAAAAGCCTCATGACCAGGAGTATCCAGGAATGTGATCATGCCGTGATCGGTTTCAACATGATAGGCGCCGATATGCTGGGTAATACCACCAGCCTCGCCTCCAGCAACACGAGTTCGACGAATATAATCCAGTAAGGATGTCTTTCCATGATCGACGTGCCCCATGACTGTGACCACCGGTGCACGCGGAACTAAAGTCGCTTCAGCACTTGCTGTTTCATTATCGGCAAGTAGGGCTTCCGGGTTGTCAATTTCAGCATACTTGGCGATATGCCCCATCTCTTCGACAACGATCATTGCCGTATCCTGATCAAGCATTTGGTTGATGGTCACCATACTGCCCATTTTCATCAGTACCTTGATGACATCGGCAGCCTTGACCGACATTTTTTGTGCCAATGCACCAACCGATATGGTCTCAGGAATGGTAATCTCCCGCACAATTGGTTCTGTCGGTGCTGAGAAACCGTGTAAATTCTGCTCTTCCTGATGATGGACAGGCTTATTATGCTTTTCGCGACGGGATGTACGCCATCCTTGTGAATTGGAGAGATCGCCGTGTGTCTTGACGCCACGTTTCTTGGCGCTCTCATCCTTCCATATGACTTGTTGTTTTGCTGGTTTCTTTTTCTTATCGGATTTGTCTTCCGGTTTTGCAGCGGGTTTGTGTAGTGTGCCTTCGCCCAGATTCGGAGAAGCATCGGTTTGGTTCTTGGTTTTGGTTTCGGCAATAGCCTCTGGGGATGACGATGGTGAAGCAGGTGATGAACTCGCTTTGCTCGTTGCAGGAACTGCTGAAGCTATTTTCTCAGGCACATCAGTCTTAGAAGAATCCACATCTTCTTTCTTCACCGGAGTATCGTTTTGCTCAGGATTTTTGCGTGCTCTTTTTTGCCGTAGCTCTTCGGTTTGACGAGCAATCAGCTCTGCCTGTTTCCTGGCCTCTTCATTGCGAATTGCAATTTGTGCGTCGTCAATGACCGAAATTTTGGCTGGGGCAGGGGGTGTTTCCTGTATTTTTTGCTCAGTGGATTCGAGTTCGGGTTCATTTGCCAAAGGTTTGGTGAAAGTGCGTTTTTTCCTGACTTCCACTTGAATGGTCCGTGCGCGCCCCGAACTGTCGGCTTTACGAATCTCTGAGGTTTGGCGTCGAGTAAGCGTTACTTTACTTTTAACGTCTGCGGCACCATGGGTTTTTCTAAGATATTCCAATAACTGGGCTTTATCCTGCTCGGTCAGATTGTCTTCCACCAAGATTTTTTTTACGCCGGCAGCCTGAAGCTGCTCCAGCAAAACAGCCGGTAACAGACCCAGTTCGTTAGCAAATTGTGCAACACTCATTTGTGCCATTTATAACCTTTCAACAATCAAAACACCACACAGCCCTACAATTATTATCAACCGCGTAAAAACTTATCAGTCAAACCAAGGTTCACGAGCCTTCATTATCAATCGATTGGCACGCTCTACGTCGATCCCTGTCATCTCGACCAAATCATCGGTGGCCAAATCAGCCAGATCCGATTGCGTATTGATACCTTTGGCAGCGAGCTCACGAACGATGTCGATATCCATACCTTCCAACGCCAACAGACCTTCTGCAACATGCTCTACCTCTTCTTCTTTGGCAATGGCATCAGTCAACAATACATTTCTAGCCCGGTTCCGTATTTCAGTCACTGTATCTTCATCCAGTGATTCAATGTCGAGCATCTCATTAATGGGAACATAGGCTACTTCTTCCAGTGTGGAGAAACCTTCTTGCACCAGAATTTCAGCAATCTCTTCATCTACGTCCAGTTTGTTCATAAAAAGCTGGCATATCTGCGAAGTTTCCTTTTCCTGCTTGGCCTTCGATTCTTCCACAGTCATGATGTTGAGAGCCCAACCTGTTAACTCAGAAGCCAGTCGAACATTCTGTCCGCCGCGACCTATGGCCTGTGCCAGATTTTCATCATCGACCACGATATCCATACTATGTCTTTCTTCATCCACCATGATGCTGCTGATTTCAGCAGGAGCCAAGGCATTAATGATAAAAGTTGCAGGATCATCTGACCATAACACGATATCTACACGTTCGCCAGCTAATTCACTGATGACTGATTGAACTCGTGAGCCGCGCATTCCAACACAGGTTCCAATGGGATCAATCCGCTGATCATTGGATTTTACAGCAATCTTGGCACGAGAACCTGGATCCCTGGCAGCAACCTTGATTTCCAGCAGACCCTCTTCAATTTCCGGAACTTCCAGTTCAAATAATTTCATCAAAAAATCTGGTGAAATACGAGACAGCTTGAGTTGAGGACCTCTGGAAGAGCGATCAATTTTGTGAAGATAGGCGCGAACACGGTCACCGACACGCAGGTTTTCCTTGGGAATCATCTGATCACGAGGCAATTCTGCCTCGATTTTACCTGATTCAATAATGGCATTGCCGCGCTCGATCCGCTTGATAGCTCCGGTTACCAAAAAATCACCACGATCGAGAAAGTCGTTGAGTGTTTGTTCACGCTCGGCATCTCTGATTTTCTGGAAAATAACCTGTTTGGCAGCTTGCGCACCAATTCGACCGAATTCGATCGATTCCAGCGGTTCTTCGATATACTCTCCGACATGAACTTGTACTTGTGTCGCCACCGCGTCACTGAGAGCAATTTGACGAACGGGATCCTCGACTTCTCCGTCATCCACTACCAACCAACGCCGAAAAGACTGATAAGCACCTGTAACTCTATCAATCGTCACATATAAATCAATATCTTCTTGGAAGCGTTTTTTGGTGGCAGAAGCCAGTGCAAGCTCGAGTGCTGTAAAAACGATTTCCTTTTCCACAGCTTTTTCACGTGCCAGTGCATCAACCAAAAGTAAAATTTCGCGGCTCATAGTCCTCCAGTCACCTTTTCAAAATCTATAATTTTGGAACCAGACGAGCTCTTCCAAGATTACTTAATTCAAAGTCTAACAACTTGTCTTCGATTTCGATTTTTATTATGCCATTATCGATACCGTGCAACACGCCAACAAAATTTCTTTGCCCTTGAACCGGAATCCGCAGTTTCAATTTGATGATTTCTCCTTTAAAACGTTGAAAATCGGCTGCTTTTCTCAGAGGTCTGTCCAGACCCGGTGATGATACTTCCAATCGTCCATAATCAATATTTTCGACTGCAAAGAGTCGACTAAGGTGGTTACTAATGGTTACACAGTCATCAATATCTATGCCACCCACTTTATCGACAAAAATTCTGAGTAATCTGTTGCGGGCTTGTTGCTCAATTTCAACTAACTCATAACCCATGCCTTCGAGAGTGGATTCGATCAATTGTTCCAGTGTCATAGCTCCGCCACAAATAAAAAATGGGCTACAAAGCCCATCACTCCAACGTAATCATTTTAACAAAAGTTTATGAAATATAAAACATCAAGTTGATCAGAGACTGAATGTTGTTTTCATAACATTATGATTGTAATTTATTAAATAAAATTATTTGACTGTGCATGGCAGACTATATTTTGGATTCATTCATAACATCAATTGATAAACTGTGACTGTCTGCGCTGGTCGCAATGATACAATCTTTGTCTTTGCGCAAATCTAAAGTTATTACTTGTTGTTGTACGCTTGGAGAAAAAACAATATGTCCACCATAGAATCGGTATTGAATGAAACAAGGGTATTTCAGCCACCGTCAGATTTTTCTCAGAAAGCCAATATCCCTGATATAAAAGCATACCAAGTTTTGTGTCAGGATGCGGAACAAGACTATCTAGGGTTCTGGGCAAAACAGGCACGAGATCACATCATTTGGCACCACCCCTTCACCAGAATTCTTGACGATCAAGAACCACCCTTTCACCAATGGTTTAATGATGGTGTATTGAACGTTTCCTATAATTGTCTTGACACGCACCTATCTTCGCAAGCCAATAAAATTGCCATCATTTTTGAATCGGATTCGGGTGAGGTGACTAAAACAACCTATAAAGAGCTGCACAGCCAAGTTTGCCAATTCGCTAATGCTTTGAGAAGTCAGAATATAAAAAAGGGCGATCGGGTCATTGTTTATATGCCAATGCGAACGGAAGCGGTTGTTGCAATGCAGGCCTGTGCCCGGATCGGAGCCATTCATTCTGTGGTTTTTGGTGGTTTTTCAGCCAAGAGTCTGCATGAACGCATTATCGATGCGGGTGCTGTTGCAGTCATCACCGCAGATGAACAGGTTAGGGGGGGCAAACACAATCCGCTTAAAGACACTGTCGATCAGGCTCTGAATATGGGAGATACCGATTCGGTTAAGCATGTCATTGTTTACCAGAGAACGGGGGCTGCAGTACCGTTCAATTCGGATCGCGATGTCTGGTGGCATGAGATTATCCAACGGCAGAGTACGGATTGTGAGCCTGAATGGGTGAATTCGGAGCATCCGCTATTTACATTATATACATCAGGATCCACTGGGAAACCCAAAGGAGTGCAGCATTCCAGCGGCGGTTATCTGCTTGGTGCCAAGCTAAGTATGCAGTGGGTTTTTGATTATCATTCGTCGGATATATTTTGGTGTACGGCTGATGTGGGTTGGATTACCGGGCATAGCTATGTTGCTTATGGACCACTTGCAATGGGAGCAACACAAGTCATTTTTGAAGGAATTCCAACTTATCCCACACCAGGTCGATTCTGGGAAATCATACAAAAACATCGGGTAACGACATTTTATACTGCACCAACTGCAATCCGTTCATTAATCAAATTGGGGGCGGACTTACCTGTACAGTATGATTTGTCATCTTTGCGATTATTGGGATCGGTTGGTGAACCCATCAATCCCGAAGCGTGGATGTGGTTTTATGAAAAGGTGGGACAATCGCGATGTCCCATTGTGGATACCTGGTGGCAAACCGAAACCGGTTCACACATGATCGCACCGATACCGGGCGCATTTCCACTCAAACCAGGCTCATGCACCATGCCATTACCTGGCATATTTGCAGCCATTGTCGATGAGGCTGGTCATGATGTCGAGCAGGGTAAGGGCGGTTTTCTGGTGATCAAAAAACCCTTTCCATCGCAACTCAGGACGCTCTGGGGTGATCCTGAACGATTTCGCAATACCTATTTTCCAAAAGATATCGGAAATGGTCAGTACTATCTTGCCGGAGATTCTGCGTATCGGGACAAGGACGGATATTTCTGGATCATGGGGCGAATCGATGATGTACTCAATGTCTCTGGACACCGTTTGGGTACGATGGAAATCGAATCGGCACTGGTGGCTCATCCAAGTGTGGCGGAAGCCGCAGTAGTGGGTAAACCCCATGCCATTAAAGGTGAAGCTGTAGTTGCATTTGTGGTACTCAAAGGGGCCTATCCAACAGGAGATACCGTGACCGAAATGACCAATTTGTTGCGTGAATGGGTGGCAAAAGAAATTGGTCCCATTGCCAAACCTGATGAAATCCGTTTTGGAGAAAATTTACCCAAAACGCGATCTGGTAAAATTATGAGACGATTGCTCCGTACACTTGCCAAAGGCGAAGAGATCACGCAAGACATTTCGACGCTGGAAAATCCGGCCATACTGGAGCAACTCAAGAAAACCACAGGTTGATTTAGAATCAACCTTTACGCTGATTAACGAATTTGAAACCATGACCATTTCACTTGTTACCGATTATAAACACGGCATCAGCGCCATTGATGCACAATTCCACCGTCCCAAACGAGCAGCCATACATTTGCTAGTGGAGGATGGCAAGGCAGCGCTAATTGATACTGGTACCAACTCTTCCATTCCGGGCGTTCTAGAAGCACTACAGCAGAAAAACATTGCCATGGAAGATGTGGCTTATGTCATTCTGACCCATATCCATCTCGATCACGCTGGAGGTGCGAGTGAATTTATGCGCGTTTTTCCTCATGCCAGGCTGGTCGTGCATCCACGAGGAGCAAGTCATATGATTAATCCAGCGAGACTGGTGGCAGGTGCGATGGAAGTTTACGGAGAGACCGAATTTCGGCGAGTTTATGGAGAAATTTGTCCAATAGATTCGCAACGAATCATTGAAGCGACCGATGAAAGTCAAATTGACTTAAATGGCCGCACTTTACTTTTTCTAGATACGCCAGGACATGCCCGACATCACAACTGCATCTACGATGAACGCAGTCAGTCTTTTTTTACCGGAGATACATTCGGTGTGTCGTATCGGGAGTTTGATGTAAATGGAATGGAATTTGTATTTCCAACAACGACCCCGGTTCAGTTTGACCCCGATGCCGCACACCAATCAGTAGATCGCATCATGCAATATCAACCACACTATGCATTTCTTACACACTATAGTCGAATCGATCATTTACCTCATCACGCAAAGGTAATGCATGAACTGATTGATGCACATGTTGACATAGCACTCAGTGCGAAAGCCTGTAAAACAGATCGGCAGGTTTTTATTGTTAATGCGCTGAAGGCGTTATTTAAACAAAAACTGGTGGACCACGGTTGTCAGTTAGCCGCAGTGGAAGTTGAAAACTTATTGAAATCCGACATCCAGTTAAATGCACTGGGTTTAATGCATTGGCTGGATCATCCTACAGAACGATTCAAGCGCATCTGATGTAACTTGCTAACGGGCCAGGTATTATTATTCACATAACTTCTTTAATAAAAAAGCTTCTGCCTGATCCCTAGGGAGCGGCCGGCTGAGGTAATAGCCTTGCACTTCGTTGCAGCACTTGTTTTTGAGAAAATCCAGTTGCGTATTCGTTTCGACACCTTCAGCAGTAACTTTCATTTTCATGCTACCAGCCATCGCTATGATGGCTGCTGCAATGGCACCATTGTCCGTATTTTGCTCAAGATTCCGAACAAAAGCTTGATCGATCTTTAATCGATCAATTGGGAAATTCATTAGTCTGCTTAAACTGGAATATCCTGTTCCAAAATCATCAATGGCTAGTTGAACACCAACGCTTTTCAATTGTTCAAGAATACTGATCACTAGATCGACATCATTGATCAGCGCACTTTCGGTAAGCTCCAGTTCAAGTACTTGGGGTTTCAGTTTTGTTTCTGCTAGAATGGCGCCAACCATTGCAGGGAAGCCACGATGCAGCAATTGTACGGCAGAAACATTGACGGCAATTCGTTCAAGGGGTATTCCGCGACTGCACCATACTTGAGCTTGAATGCAGGCCTGACGTAAAACCCATTCACCAATATGAATGATTAATCCCGTTTCTTCGGCCAAAGGGATGAACTCAGCTGGGGATATTGAACCCAATTCCTTGCTATTCCATCTCAATAGGACTTCCATGCCATTGAAACAGGCTTTGTCCACATCAAGCTGTGGTTGATAGTGCAATTCAAATTCATTCCGTTCGATGGCTTTGCGCAAATGGTTTTCCATGGTTAGTTTGCGCACTGCCATCTCCATCATGTAGCTGGAAAAATAGCAGTACATATTGCCACCGTTGCGTTTGGCGTAATACATGGCCAAATCCGCATTTTTCAATAAATCTTCAGCTGTATTGCCATCATCGGGATAGATGGCAATACCTATGCTGGTTGTCGTAGCGAGTTCATGCTCCCCAAATGTTAGCGGTTGAGCCAAATTGACACGTATGCGCTCAGCCACGATGGCGGCATCCTCATTCCGTTCTATCAGTGACAATAGTGCGGTAAATTCATCACCTCCTAATCGTGCCAACGCAATATCATTCTGACTTGCTGCTGTCTGCACGACAGCATCACTGACACGAATGCTTTTCCGCAAGCGCTCACTGGTGGCCTGGAGTACGAGATCGCCCAAATGATGGCCTAACGTATCGTTAATGCGTTTAAAACCGTCCAGATCAAGGAACAACACACCTAGCTTGAGATTCTTGCGTTGGGCCAAGCCGATCATTTGTTGCAGGTTTTCCTGGAAAAAATGGCGATTTGGCAATTCAGTGAGATCATCGAAATAAGCCATGTGATGCAAGCGCTGTTCACTTTGCAGGAGTTGCTGTGTGGTATGACTTCCTTTCAACATGTATCTAACCCGATGACTCAGCAACGGAATATTGATCGGTTTGGTAATAAAGTCTGTTGCGCCGACTTCATAAGCGCGATTGATGGATTCAAGGTCTTCCAGTCCTGTCATCATCAAAATCGGGATATGGCGGCCTTCCGGCAGGTTTCTCAGTTCCGTACAAGTAGCATAACCATCCATTCCTACAGGCATCATGACATCCAGTAAAATGGCATCGATCTTGTTTTCCTTGAAGATACGCAGACCTTCTTCTCCACTTGCCGCCTCGACGGTACTTAAACCGGCTGCTTGTAGTGTTTTACTAACCACTAGGCGGATCAAAGGATCATCATCAATAATTATGACCGTGGATTGCTGTGACATATTAGTTACTTCCTGTATTGGCGGCAGAAGAATCGAGGTAGGATTTCAGAGCCGTACAAGTTTGATCAAATTGCTTTTGTATGGCTTTCAGGGCTTGCCCCGTCTTGTCGTAATTCTGATTCCGAGCTTCGTTTTCTACTGCACGGCAAAGCTCAGCCAGACTGTATGCTCCCACCTGGCTACTACTTGACTTGAGTGTGTGCGAAACCATACGTATGGTCTTGGAATCGCCCGTACCCCAAGCTTGTTCGAGAGACTGCAATAGTTTGTTAGAATTATCCAAATAAGTTTTGATGACTTGTGTCAGCAATTCGTCACCATAATCAGCCTGCAATGCTTTGATGGAAACCAGAGCTTCAGGATCGATTGCAGATTCGGGATGGTTTTCTTTTTCAGGCATGTCGTGTGTACATTCGTTATGTGAGTGACTTAACCAATTTTGAAGCATTTGATATAAATCTTTTCCCTTTATGGGCTTGGTGAGGTAATCACTCATTCCAGCCTCTATACACCTTTCTCTATCACCTTCGATTGCGTTTGCGGTCAATGCAATAATCGGGAAGTCTGGGAGCTGTCCTGTTTTCTGGAGTTGCCTGATTTCACCAGTAGCTTTGTAACCATCCATCTCTGGCATCATACAATCCATCAAAACAAGATCATATGTATTATGTCTCACTGCTTCAATCGCTTCCAAGCCATTTTGTGCCACTTCAACGGTACAACCAAAGTTTCGTAACATGCCGAGTGCAACTTCTTGGTTTACCGGATTGTCTTCAGCCAGTAACAAATGTGCTTTCAACTGCGGATATGCTGAAGATTTTGAATTGCTGATCGTGTTTGGTTCAGATGAGGATACATCGGTTGCATTGGCACCTGCAGCTAATGCCTGTACAAAACAATGATAGAGCTCCACTCGACGGATAGGTTTGGTCATATAAACAACAAATCCGGCTTTCTTGGCTTCGGCCGCTTCACCCTTGTAATGGGTGGAAGTCAGCATGATCAGTGGTATCTTGCCCCAGGCAGAATCAGCTTTTATCTTCTGCCCGAGTTCCAGTCCATTCATATTGGCCATTTTCATGTCAATCAAAGCAAGGTCGAATGGTTTACCCATTGCACTGGCATCTTTTAATTTTTCCAGTGCTTTGAGACCACTGGAAACAGCACTGACCTGCATGCCCCATGATTGGGCATAAGTTCGCAAAATGTCGCGACTGGTGTTATTGTCTTCTACAATTAGAAGCCTGATGCCATTCAGGGCTGAAACTTCAATAGTGGAACTGGGTAACTCCGAACTGTTCACAGGCGTCATTGGCAAGGAGAAAGTGAAAGTTGCACCTTGTCCAAGATGACTGCAGACATTGATTTCATGACCACCCATCAATTCAACCAGTTGCTTACAGATGGCTAGACCCAATCCTGTTCCGCCATATTTCCGTGTTGTTGAACCATCAGCTTGGGTAAATGCCTGGAATAATCTCGGCAGAATATTTTCTGCGATACCGATACCGGTATCTCTTACACTGAATTGGATCCATTCCGAATGAGTGTGAGTATCCTGGCGTGTATTCTGGTTCAAATTGATATCTACCACCACTTCACCATGCTCAGTAAATTTGATGGCGTTCCCGACCAGATTACCAAGAACTTGCCGGATTCGTGTTGGGTCGCCTGTTACCCATTCTGGCACACCAGGTGCTATCCGGTAATTCAATTCGAGATGTTTACTATGCGCGCGCTCCGAAAATAACTCGATGACATCTTCAATAGATTTATGTAGATTAAAATTGATATGTTCCAATTCAAAGCGTCCAGCTTCTATTTTGGAAAAGTCCAGAATATCGTTGATAATCGACAAGAGAGATTCGCCGGAGTTATGCAGTATATTGATGAGATGTAATTGTTTTGCATTCAGTTGCGTATCAAGCAGTAACTCGGCCATACCCAAAACTCCATTCATTGGGGTACGAATTTCATGGCTCATAGCTGCGAGGAACTGTGATTTGGCAATGTTGGCGGCCTCCGCTACTTCCTTAGCTTGGCGCAATTCAATGGTGCGTTCCTCGATTTTTTTCTCTAAATCAGCATGGTACTGGACTAACTCCTGGTCTCTGAGTTGAATTTGTTCGAGCATATTGTTAAACGCATCGACAAGCGTACCAATCTCGTCATTTTCACCGTGTTTGGAAACGCGCAGTGAGTATTCTGCTGATTGCGTTACCTTTTGCACGGTAACCGACAGGTCAAGAATAGGCTGGACAGCTTTTGAAGCCATACGACGCGCCATGAAAGTGGTCACTAGCAACGTCGCCAGTACTGCTAAAGCAGAAATGACCAGGCTCCATCCCAGCTGTGCCCACATTCCACCCAAGGCATAGCGAACTTCAAGATTGCCGACATGTTCTTCACTTACGATGACAGGCTGCGTGATTTGTATGCCTTGAAAAGGAAACCATGATGGAAGCCATACTTGTTTTTCGCTATTAAAATGTGCGATCTCCTGGCCGTCCAGTGTGGTTAGTGATGCCTTAGTAATCGAAGGAATCTCGCGGAGTGAATTCAGTGTTTCCTGCGCACTTTTGTTGTCGAGAAAAGCCAGTGATGCCTGAGAGTTACTGGCGGTCACACGAGCTAGTCCAGCCAGTTGCTCTTTGGCCGTATTAAGGGAGGTCCGGACTTCATTGGCTGTAATCAGGATATAAACCAGTAGCATCGAACTGGCTAGGCTGATAAAGATGATCAATAACAACTTACTGGCTATTGAGCGGTTCTTATTGGATGGAGTAATCATTGCCTGATTTTTGCGTTAATCGTTTTATATTGAATTAATTTCATCGACCTCGAACATCACGCGCAATCTGCAACAATTGTGCGTTCAATTTCAGCCCAACATGTTTGACTTTCTCCAGGTTGACTTCAAAATTTAGGTTTTTACCATCATTTATAAGAGATACCATACCGCCCATGTCAAGAAATCCATTGATATTACTGACGATCAATATCGGTTGATTACCAGCAATCTTGAGCCATTGTCGAACTTGCTCAACATTCTCCTCACGTGGCAAGAACAGCAATTGGCAATCATCGAGTGGTTCATTGAGGCTTGTACGCTTGATGCGTACCGGCTTGCTCTGTGCAGAACGACCGTTGATTGCATCCAGCTCTTCAAAAGGCAGGCTTTTGGTAGAGCATAACGTAATATGATCCGTTACGATACCTTGTGGCCATTCAGTAAACTTCATGAAATTATAGAGAAAAGCAGCGGTTAATGTCTGCTCGCTCGCTGCTGGTGCAGCGAAAGCGGTTGGCGCAGTGAGGGTGGGAATACCTCCGAGGCAACTGATTATCAAGCATATACGAATCATGGAAGTCAGGCGCTTCATGTTAAAAACCCCGCTCCAGCCGAAAACGTACAGTCCGCCCATCCATGCGGAGCGTATCCTGGATATGCTCACTTCCTCCAACCATTTTAGGATGCTGATCCAAAACATTATATATGCCGACAGAAGGTAGAAATCCAAAAAAGGGCTTTGTAGCGGTAATATTGATATTAAAAAGATGATAAGCAGGTGCTGTTTCGCCACTTAATGTGCGACGCTTGTCGATGAATATCTCTTCAAGTCCCAAACGCATGCGATCGTTGAACAGGGGTTCAGTATAGTGCACCTTGACAAGATTCCGTGGTGAATTGATGGCATGCGCCCAGTGGTTTTCCGATGTCTCGTCCCGCATGTCGGTCTGATTATAAGTCCAGCTCAACTTGATCAGACGGCCATTATCCCAGCGTCTTTCACCTTGTAACTCGAAACCCAGACTATGAGCTGCACCGGTATTGAAAAATTGTGCTGTGGTTGGATCTTGTACCAGAAGCTTTTTCAAATCATTGAAAAATACTGTACCCAAAAACCTGACACCATGAATCGGATACCATTCGGCGATGGCTTCGTAACTTTTTACCAATTCTTCACGATTATTTGGATTACTGGCATTGGCATCCAAGTATACATAATCCCGTTCATAAATATTGGGAGCACGAAATGCCGAGCCATACAGTAATTTAGTCGTGAGCGTGGGGGTGGCATGCCAGATCAGGCCAACACGCGGATTCAACTGCAAGCGATCAATCAAGTGATGATGATCCAGACGTAAACCCACATTGAACAATACCGTATCGGTCAGTCGGTATTCATCCTGAATATAGGCGCCAACCCGGACACCGCTGTTATTGCTGTTGTTATACAGATAATAGGGATTGAGGTCATAATTGGTCATTTGCTGGCGTTGATCATATTGGAAATCAACCCCTGTAACCCATTTATGATGTTTAAAATGAGTGCCTGTCAACTTGAATTCCCCCCCCCACCAGCGGGTGGCGGCAACATCCTTGTTGATGACACGCAAGAATGGAAATTCACCCGCGTTGAGATCGTACGCTTCGATCGTACGATAATCGTACCAATGATGAAATCCGCGCATCTGCAAACCCAGGTTGGTGTTGATTTGCTTGTTGTATTCCAGATCGGTATAGATCTGACGATCAACCGTAAAAAACTCCTTGTCGTTGAAGACGGCACCGAACGAAGCGGTAGGTACGCGCCGAAACCGGTCGACATAACCGGCCGTAATAGTGAAATCGCGGTAACTCAGGCGGCCAAATAAACGACTGCTGCGCTCCCGATCCATGTTATGGGCATTGCCATTATTGATTTCCGAGAATTCAGGAAAAAATAGGGTATTGTTACCATGACTGAAAAACTGTGAAGCATTCAGCAAAAGATCAGCGCCGTTATCCCACTGCTTGCCATAAGTAAAGCGGCCACGATACATACCCAGGCTTCCGGTTTCACCCGTCAATCTAAGCCCATTAAAATCCTTTCCCTGCTTGGTAATGACATTGACAACTCCCAATACTGCGTTGGCGCCGTATACCGATGACCCCGAGCCTGGAATGTACTCGATACGATCGATGATATTCGTATCCAGCATGAATTCCTCGCTGGTAAATCCTTGATCAAAAACGGCATCGTTCATGCGTCGACCATTCACCATGATCAATACGCGCGATGTGTAATCTGCCGTGCGACCGAATCCTCGTACACCCAGATAGGTGTAATTGCGATCATCGCGAACGTACAAGCCGCGCATGGCAGTCAGCGCATCAGCCAGTGTGCGCCAGCCGAAGCTGCGGATATCCTCGCCCGTTACAACTTCGACGGCAGAAGGGGCTTCAGAGGATTTCTGCTTGAATCGGGATGCGGTTTGTACCTCGACATTAACCAACTGTGTGAGCGGTAAATCGAATAATTCATCGTTCTTTTGTGCGCGAACACTCAGCGGATATACAACCAGTAAGAGCAATAGCAGCTTATGAAGGTGGAGCTTCGAAAGGTTGCCCTGATTCGTCGATAAGTTTTGTGTTGAGCGCGAGGTCAGCATGCTAAAAACGCCACTGCACACCGCCATAAACTCCTTGCGGAATGACAGTCGGTATCGTTGGGATGGTATCGGGTACGAATTCCCGATGGTGTTGGCTGAACAAGTTTTGTCCGACGACGAACAGTTCCGTGTTGGGTCTGATCTTGTAAAGCAGCTTGGCATCCATGGTCACGTAACTTGGAATGTTGTAAAACGTGATCGGACTGACGTAGCGCAACCACAGATTCAACTGCAATTTTTCAGAGAAATCATAATTCGAGCGCAAGGAAAAGCGATGATGCGGACTGATTCTGTCTGCACCACCCGTCGTTGGATCGAATTCCTGCAACAGATCATTGGAACGCATATGCATTTTCAGAAAACTGTAACTGCCTTGTAAGCGCCAATTGTCTCGCGGCTTCCAGTCGATCGAGGTTTCGAATCCGTAGGTTAGAGCCGAAGCATTATTATTTAATGTGAGTGGCGCAGTGAAGCGAAGGGGAAATCCTGTTCCGGCTACCAGATTTCCCAGGCTAATGTCTCGTAACTGGCTATAATCATTGATAAAACCGGTCATGTCGATGGAGGCTTGAGAAGTCAATTGCCGACGGTAGCCCAGTTCATAAGCAATCATCTTTTCCGAGTTGAATCGACTCGAACCATGTACTTGTGATGTAACAGCGAACGGTATGCTGGTGAATCCGGGTAAATCGTTGATCAATCCGGTATTCAAGATGAAATCGTTTTCCGAGCGAGAAGGGGTTCTGACTGCACGCGATAGGGCTGCCCAGATCGAATTTTCCGAGTTGGGTGTCCACATGAGGCGTGCATTGGGTTGGATTTCCCAGCCCGTAAAATCGTTATGTTCGAACCGACTACCCACGGTAAAAACCAGTCGATCTGGAATCACGGTGAAATCGTCGCGAATGAAAGTACTGAACAGATGATTGGTTTGCGCTTGTGGAGAAAAAGTCACGAAAGGGTTGTTCCACACTCTATTGTGATACAGGCGGTAGTTACTACCCCAGGTGATGCTGTGCAGATCAAATAATGGAAAACGATGTTGAAAATCGATATCGAAGCTTTCTGAATCGGAACTGGCAATCGGAAACAGTAGGAAACGGTTTCGGTCATAATAGGTTTGCAGCATGATGGCAGACTTGTCCGAGATGGTGCGATCCCAGCGAAAGCGGATATTGCCGCCTTCCTGATGTCCGCGCAGATTACGCTGCAAATTGGGCGCAAGACTGAGTCCATCGCGATCCAGCGCATTACCATCGAAATTCAGGAACATGTCGCCTTGCAGGGTAAATTGATCGATTCCACGCTGGTGATCCACCCGGAAACCACCTCTGGCGGAATGCCATTGATCATTCGTACTTTCACCGGTTAATGACTGCGTGTGATCGCGTGTGAATCCTTTGGCATAGACTCGGAAAGGTGTTTCGGCGTTGATGTGGCCACCGTAGCGACCACTGACGAAACCATGTTCAAAGCTGCCACCGCCAGCCGTCAACAATGAACCTTGCGTGTCTGCAGCTTTTTTGGTGATGATATTAATGACGCCATCGACTGCATTGGCTCCCCACACTGAAGCAGCAGGTCCACGGATGACCTCGATACGCTCGATATCCTCCATCAACGTATCCTGTTGTTCCCACAATACGCCTGAGAAAAGTGGGGAATAAACGCTGCGTCCGTCCATCAGTACTTGGAGTTTGTTGGCATACAGACCGTTGAATCCACGTATGCTGACGGCCCATTTATCCGTGCTGGAGCGCTCAACTTGAACACCGGGGGCCATTCTGAGCGCATCTGGAATGTTTGTTGCACCTGAGCGTCGGATGTCATCTTGGGTGATGACAAACACCGCGGAAGCCACTTCGGTCAGTTTTTGTGAGCGTCGCGAAGCCGAGGTGACTTCGACTCTCATCAGTTCCTCGATGGACAAGTCTAATAATGGATTGTTATCGCGCGTGCTGGCAGCGTGACCAATATAGGAAGCAAATGACAGTGTTGCTATGGCCATGAATTTCCAACCAGCTTGCAAGATCAAGACAGAATGCTCGTGCATAGCGCTCGTGTTTAAACGATTAGTGTTTGATAAGGCGTTAATTCTTCTAGCCACAGAAGTGTTTTTAATTAGATTTAGATATACCTAATCATAAATTGTCACGATGATGACTAATGGATTGATTAAAGTGTGTTTTGGTGCGTTATTTGGGCTCATGTCAAAGGAAATCAAGTGAGTCAAAAGCGCCATTGCACACCGGCATAGACACCACGTGGAATCATGGCAGCAATGGTAGGAATCGTATCGGCGACAAACTCTCTGTGGTTTTGACTGAACAGGTTCTGTCCAACGATGAAAATTTCTGTATTTTTTAGGGGTTTATACAACAGCTTGGCATCCATCGTCACATAATCCGAGATGTTATAGAACGGAATGGCGTCGACATAACGCAGCCAAAGATTCAGTTGCAGTTTTTCGGAAAAATCGTAATTGGATCGTAATGACAAACGGTGTTGGGGACTGATTTTGTCGGCGCCACCGGTAGTGGGGTCGCTACGTTGCAGAAGAGTGTTGGAAGTGATGTGCATGTCCAGGAAGCTGTAGCTACCTTGCAGGCGCCAATTGTGACGGGGTTTCCAGTCGATTGAAGTTTCAAAACCATAAGTGAAGGCAGTTGCCCGGTTATTGATTAATACCGGTGCGATAAGCTGCCGAGGCAAACCGGTGGTCAGTGTGAATGCACCGAGACTAAGATCCCTCAACTGATCGTAATCGTTGATGAAGCCTGTCATATCGATGGATGCTTGCTGAGATAGCTGATGCCGATAGCCAATTTCATAGGCAAGTAATTTTTCTGAACCGAATTGAGACGAGGTCTGCAGTACCGACGCCACAGGAAATGGAAGTGCGGACAAACCGGGAATCCCTCGGAGTTCGCCAGTATTGAGCGTCAAGTCATTTTCTCCACGCGATGGCGTTCTTACGGCACGGGAAATAGCCGCCCAGAATGAATGTTCGCTGTTCGGTGTCCACATTAGTCGGGCATTGGGTTGTATCTCCCAGCCGCTAAAATCGTTATGCTCGAAACGACTGCCAAGGGTCATCGACAGTCGCTCTGGTATCAGAATGATGTCGTCTCGAATGAACGCACTGATCAGATGGTTGGTGCGTGTGTGCGGCGAGAACCGCATGAATGGCGTATCAAGTATGGTGTTGTGATATAGGCGGTAATTGCTTCCCCATGTCACATTATGCCGGTCATACAAGGGAAATCGATGCTGAAAATCGATATCAAAACTTTCTGCGTCAATGACACCGATGGGCATCAAATGCGACCTAACACGGTCGTAGTAGCTTTGCAACATGATCGAGGATTGTTCCGAGAAAGTTCGGTCCCAGCGAAAGCGAATATTGCCGCCTTCCTGATGTCCACGCAGCCCTGCACTGAGATTTGGAGCCAGGCTGAGTCCGGCGCTATTGAGTGTATTGCCGTCGGCCATGTAGAACACGTCGCCCTGCAGAGTGAATTGATCGATTCCACGCTGATGATCGACGCGAAAGCCACCCCGGGCGGAACGCCATTGGTCATTGACGCTATCGCCCGTCAAGGATTGGGTATGATCTCGGCTGAATCCTTTGGCATAAATACGGAAGGGCGTGTCTTCATTGATCTTGGCACCATAGCGAGCGCCGGCAAATCCCTGCTCGAAACTTCCACCTCCGGCAGTCAGTAACGTACCTTGGGTGTCCGCAGCTTTCTTGGTGATGATATTGATGACGCCATTGACGGCATTGGATCCCCATACCGAGGCAGCCGGTCCACGGATCACTTCGATACGATCGATATCCTCCATCATCGTATCCTGTTGTTCCCACAGTACGCCAGAAAAAATCGGAGAATAAACACTGCGCCCGTCCATCAACACTTGCAGTTTATTCGCATACAAGCCATTGAAACCACGTATGCTGACCGCCCATTTGTCGGTGCTGACACGCTCGACCTGAACACCTGGCGCCATGCGCAATGCATCGGGAATGTTGGTGACACCCGAACGGCGAATGTCATCCTGTGTGATGACGAATACAGCGGAGGCGACTTCGGTCAGTTTTTGAGACCGTCGGGATACCGATGTAACCTCGACCCGCATCAGTTCCTCGATGGACATGTCCAGCAGCGCATTGTCCGCGCGCAGTGTGGCGGCACTGACCCAGGTTGGGAAATGCACAACACCACTTAATATGATTAATAAGATCCATATCCACCGCATACGGATAGGCAAGTCATATGTGCCGGCACCTAGAAGCGCCATTGCACACCACCATAAACACCACGTGGTATCAGCACGGGTACGGATGGCAGAAAATCACCTACCGATTCCTGGTGAAGCTGACTGAAGAGGTTTTGTCCGACCACGAACAGTTCGGTATTTTTGTACGGCTTGTACACCAGTTTGCCATCCATCGTGACAAAGTCCGGAAGGTTGTAAAGTGGCATGCGGCTGTTATAACGCAACCACAGATTGAGCTGCAATCTGTCTGAGAAATCATAATTGGAACGGAAAGAAACCTGATGCTGTGGGGTGGATTTGTCAGCTCCGGCAGTGGAACCATCGAATTGCTTGGTGAGTGGATTGGCTGTTATATCCAGATGAATAAAGCTGTAGTTGGCTTGTAGGCGCCAGTTGTCAATCGGTCTCCAATCGACCGAGACCTCGCCACCATAAGTCAGGGCAGAGGCTGCATTGTTTGAGATTACCTTGGCATCGAAATGTCTGGGAAATCCAGTGCCAAGCGCAAATCCTGAGAAACTCGTATCCCGCAATTGCGTATAGTCATTAATGAATCCGGCAATATCAATCGATGCACGCGGCGTGACTTGGCGGCGATAACCCAGTTCATAAGCCAGTAATTTCTCTGAAAGGAAATTGGATTGACCGTTAAACGTTGCCTGAACCGGGAAAGGCAATACTGGGAATCCCGGAATACTGGTCAGTTGCAGAGACTTGAGCACCGCATCATTCTCCGCACGATTAGGTGTGCGCACAGCGCGTGATACGGCTGCCCATACTGAGTTTTCCGCATCGGGTGTCCACATCAGGCGGGCATTAGGCTGGATTTCCAGTCCGGTAAAATCGTTGCGATCCAATCGGGTACCCAAGGTAAGGGACAAGCGTTCCGGTATCAGGGTGATTTCATCGCGAATGAAACCGCTAAATATGTTATTGGTTTTTGAAGCTGGGTTCAGACTAACCAGTTCTGTTTCATGCATGTGCGTATGGTACAAGCGGTAATTGGCGCCCCAGGTTACATCGTGACGGTCGAATAACGGAAGACGATGTTGAAAATCAACGTCGAAGCTTTCAGAATGAAATCCGATAATCGCACCGGCTTGATAATTCAGCTTGTCATAGTATGTTTGCAGCATGATCGACGATCGATCTGACAATGTGCGATCCCAGCGAAAACGGACGTTGCCGCCTTCATTCGATCCTCGGATGCCATTCGGGTTGAGCGACGGCAAGCGGAGTTTTTCCGGGTCGATCGTGTCGCCGATGAAATTCGAGAAAAAATCACCTTGCAGGGTGAACTGATCAATACCGCGACTATGGTCGATGCGGAATCCACCGCGAGCGGAATGCCATTGATCGTTATTGCTGTTGCCGGCTAGCGAAGTGGTGCTGTCACGGGTAAATCCCTTGGCATAAACGCGGAAGGGCGTTTCTTCATTGATTTTGCCACCGTAACGTGCACCAACAAATCCATGTTCAAAGCTGCCGCCGCCGGCAGTGAGCAGGGTGCCTTGCGTATCGGCCGCTTTTTTGGTGATGATATTGATGACACCATTCACTGAATTGATACCCCACACCGTGGCAGCAGGTCCGCGAATCACCTCGATACGGTCGATATCTTCGATCAAGGTATCCTGTTGATCCCACATCGTGCCGGACATGATCGGGTTGTACACGCTGCGGCCATCCATGAGTACCTGCAGTTTGTTGGCAAACCGACCATTGAAACCCCGGATGCTGACCGCCCACCGATCCGTCCCGATTCTGTCGACCTGTACACCTGGCGCCATTCTCAACGCATCGGGAATGTTGGTTACTCCGGAGCGTTTGATGTCATCCTGCGTGATGACGAAAATCGCCGAGGAAACAGCATTGAGCTTTTGCGCACGACGGGATGCCGATGTCACTTCAACCTTCATCAAATCTTCGATTGGCAGATCGAGCAAAGTATCGTTGGCGCGCATACCACTTGCGGTTGCTGCTGTGGCTACTCCTCCAAGCAGGCATAAAATAGAACAGGTGCGCAGCAATTGAATAAAGGCAGTTCTGTTTTTTACCCAATAACTGGCGTATCGCAATCGTGTCAGAAATCGATTAGTGTTTTGCATTATCGACCTCTGACTTCACGAGCGATTTGCAGCAATTGCGCACTCAGTTTGAGCGATGACTGCCGAACCATATCCAGATTGACCGAGAAATGTAGGTTCTTGCCATCATTGTTTAAAACGAGCATTCCGCCCATATCGAGAAAGCCATTGATATTGCTGACAACCAGAACCGGTTTGGCATGGATGGTTTTGAGCCAATCCCGTATGCGTTCTGCACCTTCTTCCTGGGGCAAATACAATAATTGACAATCTTGAGTATCGTCACCCAGTTGCAGTCGTTTGATTTTTACTGGTTTACCTTGCGCGGAACGGCCGCCGATGGCATTCAATTCCTCAAACGGAGGGTTTTTGCTGGTACACAGTGTTAGTTCAGGACCGACGCTCGTTTCAGGCCATTCGGTAAACTTGAGGAAATTGAAGAGAAATGCCGCGATCAGTGTTTGTTCGCTGGCGACAGAGGTAGCCATTGCCGGCATGGATACCAAGCCTGTGATGCCTAGATACAGACAGAGAAATAGCGCGCGCAAAGTGTTCTCGATGCCTGTCAAGACTGATCCCCCAGGGCGTGGAGAACGGTCGTACACCATTGCCGGTGTTTGCAACCAAGGCAAGCCGTATTGCCTGCTTGTTGCAATATGCTATTCCGATCAGCCTGCTGTGTACTATTCATTAATTCGTGATGTAGTTTTTTCAAAAGCGCCACTGTGCACCGGCATAAACTCCTCGTGGAATGTTTGTCGCCATGGAGGGAATAAAGTCGGAAGCGAATTCGCGATGGTTCTGGCTAAATAAATTTTGGCCTACGACAAATAACTCGACATTCTTGAATGGTTTGTAGGTTAGCTTGCTATCCATCGTCACGTAATCCTGGATATTGTAAAAACTGATATTGCTGACGTAGCGGAGCCATAGGTTGAGTTGTAGCCGCTCGGAAAAGTCATAGTGTGAACGCAGCGAAACCTGATGCTGTGGTGTGATTTTGCCAGCACTGCCCACTGATGGATCCAAGGGTTTGAAAAACGGATTGGAATCGGTGTGTATCTGGATAAAACTGTAATTGCCTTGTAGACGCCAGTTTTCAATAGGACGCCAGTCGGCAGACACTTCTACGCCGTAGGTGTAACCGCTGGCCTGATTATTGATCTGCACCGGTAAGGTCAAATGTGTGGGGAAGGCCGTCTGGAGTGTGATTGCACGTGCCGATAAGTCACGCAATTGACTATAATCATTGAAGAATCCGGTCAGATCGATTGAAGCCTGTGGAGACCACTGGTGCCGATATCCCAGTTCATAGGCCAACAGTTTCTCCGATGCGAAGTGTGTGTTGCCGGCAAGTTGCACCAGCAATGGAAAAGGTAATAGCGCAGTGGTTCCGGGTAAAGTATCGAGTGTTCGTGTATTCAGTAGAATATCGTTTTCGGCTCGCGAAGGTGTGCGTACGGCACGGGAAATGGCGGCCCAAACTGAATTTTTCTGATCTGGCGTCCACATCAAGCGTGAATTGGGTTGTACTTCCAGACCGCTGAAATCGTTGTGATCCACTCGCACGCCCAAAGTCAGCTTTAATTGATCCGGCAACAACGTGATTTCATCACGTGCATAAGCGCCGATTAGGTGATTGGTTTGCTGACGTGGTGTCAATGCGATGAGTTCGGAATCGAGTACCTTATTATGGTACAAGCGATAATTTGTTCCCCAGGTAATATCATGACGATCGAGCAGAGGGAAACGATGCTGAAAATCGATGTCGAAGCTTTCGGCGCGAAATTGTGTTGCTGTCAATTGCCGATAATCGACCCGGTCATAGTAGGTTTGCAGCATGATCGAGGATCGATCGGATAGTGTGCGGTCCCAGCGCATGCGAATGTTGCCGCCTTCGTAGTGGCCACGAATGGCTTCCATTCGGATCAGGGGTGCGCTTAATTGGGTCTTGTCTAGCGTGTCACCAATCGAGCTGTAGAACATATCACCTTGAATGGTAAACTGATCGTTGCCATGCTGGTGATCAGCTCTAAAACCACCTCGGGCGCTGTGCCAGGCGTCATCGACAGAGCTTCCAGCAAGAGAGGACATGTTGGCGCGGGAAAATCCCTTGGCATAAATGCGAAATGGTGTGTTTTCACTTAATTTTCCGCCATAGCGTGCGCCGGCAAAAGCATGCTCGAAACTGCCACCTCCGGCGGTCAGTAACGTGCCTTGAGTATCTGCTGCTTTTTTGGTGATGATGTTGATGACGCCATTGACAGCGTTGACCCCCCATAATGCTGCGCTAGGGCCGCGTATGACTTCGATACGATCGATATCTTCCAGTAGGGTGTCCTGCTGTTCCCATTGCACTCCGGCAAATAACGGGTTATAGACACTGCGTCCGTCCATCAATACCTGCAGCTTGTTGGCAAAACGCCCATTGAAACCACGTATGCTGATAGCCCATTTGTCAGTTCCGATGCGCTCTACTTCAACTCCCGGAGCCATGCGCAAAGCTTCGGGTATGCTCGTCACCCCAGAGCGTTTGATGTCATCTTGCGTAATGACAAATACAGCGAATGGCGTTTCGGATAATTTCTGAGAGCGGCGCGAGGCAGTGATGACTTCGACTTTCATCAGTTCCTCTATTGAAAGATCCAGAAGTGCAGGGTTTGCACGCATATTGTTGGCAAGCGCTATATTTGCATGACAGTAGACTGTGATCATCATCAATACATAGCCAAGTTTTTTGATCAAGTCATTGCTCAAAATCATAAACAATTTGCCTGTAGTACTGTCGATCTGAGCTTACTTGCTTTTCCAATTATTGTGAAATTTCATCCTATTTATCATTGGCTAGCAATGATAATTTGTTGTATTGATCACTAATGTATGGATAAGCGGGTATTAAATCGTTTTATTCCGAATTGTCGGACTGTGAAATGGTATCAATAGGTTTTTGGCAATGCTGCCAATTGTTAAATTGATTGCTCCGGTGATTACAAAGCGTAATCATCTTTTTATTTTCAACTTGTGGACTCGGGTACGTAATTACTCTCGCTGGATATGGAGTCACCACAGAACTCGGGAAAAATAGTACGCCGATATGGTAAGTAATGGCTGGTTCTATAAAATATGGGACATCATTGGCCCGACTCCTGCTTCAGGATTGCCAGGTCAATTAATGACAATTTGCCTAAAGGCGACTGAAATGGAAACTACCGTTATTACAGCTGGACATGATTTGTCAGGGAAGATTATCTTAGATATTGATGCTGTAGGAATTGCGGCTAAAACATGATTTCTATTATGGCCATTGGTTTCAATCACATGAGATAACAAGATAGTAATCTTATAAGGATGTATTTGCTTAAGTAACTGCCAAAACGCTCGATTAGCGGTCGCTTGCAAAATGGTATTCGATTTATGGCGAATTACCGATAGTAGTTTACCTCAGCTTCTGCGGAAGTTATGTATCCTATAGACTCCAACAGTCAATGATTGTTGAACCAGGCCACCCATTTCAACGTAGCCAATTCCAGGGTGATTGTACGTATGGCCGTCCCCGCATTACCGTTGAATTAGCCGATCGGGGAGTCAGGGTCAATCACAAGCGCGTAGGCAGGTTGATGCATGAGGCTGGAATTAAAGGGGTGAGCCGCAGGCGAAGCTTTGTAATCACGACTCATCGGAATAAACGTGATCGCCCTGCACCGGATCTGGTGCAATGTCATTTCAAAGCGACCTGCATCAACCAGCTATGGGTTGCGGACATGACTTACATTCCTACCTGGGCAGGATTCTTGTATTTGGCCGTGGTTATCGATGTATTCAGCCGTAAGGTAGTGGGATGGTCTTTCAGTGGAACCATGACAGCAAACCTGGTGATCAATGCATTGAACATGGCGTTAATCACCCGGAAACCGGGCAAAGTGATTCACCACAGCGATCAGGGAAATCAATATGCAAGCGATGAGTTTGGCAAACGATGCAAGGAAATGGGCGTGCGTCCATCCATCCATGGGCAGTGTGTAGGTGATGCCTATGATAATGCAATGGCTGCGAGCTTTTTTGCTTCCATTGAATATGAGTTGATCGACAGGCGTTCATGGGAAAACAAAACTGAAGCAAGGCTGACCATATTCACCTGGATCGACTCCTGATACAACCCAACACGCAGATATTCTGGGCTGAGATACTTATCACCGATCAATTTTGAGAGGAAACTGAATGAGAATAATCAAATCGCAATAAACTTTAACTCGCTTTCACATGTTGAGACCTTCTCGAACCCATGAAAAAACTGTCCGTCATAATGAGACAACTCCAGTCGAATCATTCTTCTGTACCCCGTCATCACAATTTGGACAAAATGGGGTGATTGCCTAAGAGAGTGTTTTGGTTCATCGTTACATAAAA
>JAMWZR010000089.1 GCA_024282035.1 Nitrosomonas sp. | reverse complement strand
TTCCAGGAAGTGGATAGATTCATCGAGTATACCGGTATCGCCAGTCGCCAGCACATAGCGGCAGGTTGCATACGGCAGCCACAGATAATCATCGGAAAAATGCGTCCGCACCCCTTGCCCGTTGGGTGGATGCCACCAGTGCTGCACGTCACCCTGAAGAAATTGTCGCTCGGCGCAACGGATTATTTGTTCGCGGGCAAGCCAGGGTGTCGCATGGATAAGGGCCATGGTATCTTGCAATTGATCACGGAAACCATAAGCGCCGCCGGATTGATAATAACCGCTACGACCCCAGAGTCGGCAGGACAGTGTTTGGTAGATCAGCCAGCCATTGATCAAAACATCTAAAGCGGGATCCGGTGTTTCCACATGCACTGCGCCCAATGCGTGATTCCAGTATTTCCATACCGCCTCTAACGCTTGCCGAGCACCTGAAAGCCCGCTGTATTGTTGGATGAAGTGCTGTGCTTCGTCAGTGCTGTGAGCTGCGCCGAATATAAATACGACTTCGCGTTCTTGTCCTGCCGCCAGTTCGATTTGAGTCTGGATTGCTGCGCATGGATCAAGACCTGCTCCGGTCTTACCTGACAAGCGCTTGCGACGCATTGCTGCCGGACTGGACAGGGAACCATTACGGCCGACAAACTCAGTGCGACTGCCAGTCACTGAGCGCTCGCGTTCGCTCACTTTCGCAAAGACGATTCGTTTAGCGTATTCGCGACCGTAAGCGTTACGGGCAAACAACGCCCCACTGTGCAGATCCGTTTCAGTCACAATGTGCATCAGATTGGCGTGGCGCCATTCACCTAGCACCAATTCCCAATAGCCGGTCAGCGACAATCGTCGTGTGCGCCTGGAATGATTATGCAGCTTGATCACCATGAATTTCACCGGCGCATCCATGGCAACATAGGTATACAACTCAGAAGAAATGCCGGCCTGGTAATGTTCGAACACGCTGTACCCAAAACCATGACGACACACATATCCGGATTGACCGCCAGTTGGCAATGGCGTAGGTGACCAGAAAATTCCGCTATCTTCATCACGAATGTAGAACACCTCTCCACTGCTGTCGCTCAACGGATCATTGTGCCAGGTCGTCAAACGGAATTCGTGCGCATTATCCACCCAGGTATACGCGCTACCGCACTCGCTGACAACCGTGCCTATGTGTGGACTGGCGATTACATTGACCCACGGTGCAGGCGTACTTTTACCCGGTTCCAGAGTAATGACATACTCGCGCCCATCGGGCGTAAATCCGCCCAAGCCGTTGTAAAATATCCGTTCGCGCGTTGGCAACGGACTGATCGATTCAGGGATCGGTAGTAACCGCGGCTCCAGGAGATCAGAAACTCGTTCAGATAATGTGCGACGTTCCAATGGTTCGATCAATGTTTCGGACGTATCGCTAAACACGATACGAGCCACCGTTTGAAGCAAGACTCTTTCATCTTCGGAAAGTTCTTCAGTGCGTCGTACAAAGACGCCACCCGGTTTGTCGATTATTTGCGCGTCAGCCCCTATATTAATCAATCCAATGATCTGATCGTGCAAAGCTGCCCGGTAGCCTGAGAAATCTTCATTTAGGATCACTAAATCGGCTGACAAACCTTTCATCCGCCAATAGGCATGGGCTTGTAGTACTTGTTTTATTAATTCAATACGATTTAGATTACCGATTCGTATCAATACAATGGGCAGATCGCCCGAGATGGCAAAACGCCAAAGCCCGGATTGCCCCAACTGATTGCGCGCAATGATACTGGGAGCAGTACGCCGCAAAGCATTACTGTAAATGACAGAACTGGCAAGGCGACCGTAGATCTGAGCATCGGTTTCAGTGATATTAAGATGGCGCAGCACTTCCTGGCTCTGAAACCACGCCATTTCAAAAGCACGTTCCACGAAATGCCGATCGCAGTAATTCTCCAGCAATGCCAAGGCCGCTTCGCGCGTGCTTGCGACACCGGAAATGATTTGCACCGTGGCCGATTCGGCTGGCAATAAAGTAATGGTTCTGCGGATTGCCACAATCGGATCAAGCACCGAACCGTCCGTATTCGACAAAGTTGACATGTGATTAGTAACATCCAACACCACAGGGTTGGCGGGTGTTCGGCCCCGTCCGATGAATTGGGCACGATCCGTTTCAAAAGACGGCTCATCAATCATCGCACCCGGAGCCGCCATTAGATGGAACATCCATGGTATCTGTTCTTCTGGCGTACGGCGTCGCCGTGTGCATAGGATCGCCTGTCGGTCGCGGACAATTTCCGTTTGCACGAACAAATTACTGAACGTGCGATGGGCCAAGTCTGAATTCAACGGCGCCAGCACGACTTCCGCATAACTTGTTACTTCAATATGACGGACACGGAGTGACTGGTTAGTGAGCGTGACACGGCGAATCTCGACATTGTCTTCAGGCGAAACGCTGATTTCAGTGTGCGTTTCGATCGACTGATCGCGGCGACGGTATTCGGCACGTGCTTGCACGAAGATCGCCTCATAGTGATCGGCTATGCGCAGAGTGGGTTGATAGGCGGTGGACCAATATGACCCTGAATCACGGTCACGCAAATAAATAAAAGTACCCCAGCCATCGCAGGTGGCATCTTCTCGCCAGCGGGTGACAGCCAGATTTCCCCAACGGCTGTAACCGCCACCGGCATGAGTAGCCATCACATGGTACTGTCCATTGGATAGCAGATGCACTTCCGGTATCGGTGTATTCGGATCGGTGAACACGCGCATAATCTCGCCGGCTTCCGCAACTGCCGGGCGCGCAGCGGCACTGACTTCCGCCGCATGCGGGTGCAATGTTGCCCCTTTCTTCGGTATGCGCTCCTGCAACAACAATTTTGTCGCTTGAATCAATGGGTCCGACATAAAGCGCCGCTGCATCGGGTGGTTAAGCAATAGTTGCTCAAAAGCCAACAGACTCATACCTTGGTGATGTGCCATGAAGGTACGTACAATGACGCTGGACTTGCCGCGCGGCACGCGTGATGGCGTGTAATCGACTGCCTCATAGAATCCATAAGCACCGAGCAAACCATTGGCCGCCAGTGTCCGTAAGTTGCGGCATGCTTCGTGCGGCATCACCATCAAAGCCAGTGCGCTGGCATAAGGTGCGATGACCAGATCATCTCCCAGTCCCCGTTTGAAACCGAGTCCTGGTACACCAAATGCTCGATATTGATAAATTTGTTGTATATCGGTGGCGTTATAGCAGGATTCGGAAATGCCCCAAGGTACATCGCGTTGCCGTCCGTACTCGATTTGGCGCAACACCGCGGCTTTGCAAGTTTGTTCCAACAAGGTGTTTTCGTAACTCGGCATGATCAGGCATGGCATGAGGTATTCGAACATCGAACCGCTCCACGAAATCAGGCTGACGTCTCCGCCATGGCTAGTCAGCAGTCGACCAAGCGCAAACCAATGCTTTTGCGGGATCTGTCCCTCGGCAATCAATAAAAAACTGGCCAGACGCGCTTCGGATGCCAGTAGATCATAGCAGGATTGATCGCGCCGACGTTCACTCACATCGTAACCGATAGCCAACAAATCGCGCGCTGAATCATAGAGAAATTCAAAATCCATTACTGCCAGTTGGCGACAACGATCCGCCAGGGCATTGATCATTTTAATTCGCTCCAGCGCACCTTTAGCCGCTCTGGCTGGCATCATCTCTGCGCCTGCGGTGTCGCCTTTAGCCAATTCCGATAATGTTGGCATATTATTGAAATGTTGCGGCTCGGGCACCAGATATCGAATATCCTCTTGAAGTGCGCTAATTTGCTGAACAAATGCCTGCGCCCAGTAATACAGTTCGCCGTCGATATCGATATCTGTGGGCAAACAAGCCATCATCTCCTCG
>JAMWZR010000088.1 GCA_024282035.1 Nitrosomonas sp. | reverse complement strand
CTATTGCGTGCAGAAGGCTGTGTGGTTGAGGCCAATCAACCGATGATGAATGGGCAGACCCATAGAATCAGAGTTGCCGGTGACAAGCGCAGTGAGAAATCCGGATTCTATGTTGCGCACCTGGATGGCCGCCCGGCAGGGTATTTCAAGAACAATCGAACCGGCATTGAAATACGTTGGAAAGCCAAGGGATATTCTTTAACGGATGAGCAAAAAGCTGAGTTGCTTGCCCAGGCCGCGATCAAATTACAAATCAGAGAAGCCGAACATCATGCCCAGCACATCAAAATTGCGCAAGCCATTCAGGAACTGCTCGCTATCGCTCCCAATGCTGATGCCAGCCATCCGTATCTCGCAAAAAAAAACGCGAGGGCAGGGGATTTACAGGTAGTGCCTCAGAATGGAGATGCATTACCCCCTGATTCGATCATCAAAATCGCCAGCAATGGGCAGGAAGCCAAACAATTGCGAGAAGATCATCCAGACAGCCTAGTGTTGACTAACGGCGATTTATTGCTGTCTGCGCGAGATATTGATGGCCGCATCTGGAGCGTGCAAACGATTCAAGCCAATGGCGCTAAGCTTTTTGCAGCCGGTAGCAAAAAGGAGCATACCTTCCATGTTTCAGGGAACAACGGCATGCCATGGGATAAAGCAATCGACATAGCCCGTGCCATTATCATTGCCGAAGGCTATGCCACTGCCGACACGTTGTCTCAGGCGCTGGAAATGCCTGTTATTGCAGCCTTCGATTCCGGTAATCTGCCCAAAGTAGCGCAAGATTTGCATGCAAAATTTCCTTCCAAACCCATCATTATCGCAGGTGACGATGATCGCCATCTGGAGTCGACTCAGAACAAAAATCCAGGCAAAGAAAAAGCATTGGAAGCAGTTCAATTGGTCAATGGTGTAGCGGTATTTCCGGTTTTTGCACCAGGTGAGCAAATGAAGTCTAGTCTCAGTGATTTCAATGATCTGGCCAATCAAAGTGTGCTTGGGCTTGAAGCTGTTAAGCGACAGGTAGGATCCGTTGTAGAGCGCGTGCTACGAAACACGCGCGCGGAAAACCTTCCGTCTCAGACTAAGTTAAAACAGGAAGAAAATACGCGAAAACGAGCACTTGTCAGATAATTACAGGGAGATCATGATGAATACTACTCAACCGGATATTTTTGGTAATTCATCAAACTGGGAACAACGAAAAACCACACTCGTGCGTTGCTGGTATGGGTTGCATAGCAAGCACGGCGGATACAAGCGAAGCAAACGACGATGAGAAGTTATCCACAAAACCCGTGGATGAAGATGTGGATAAGTATCTTAAATTGTGCTCAGATGAGGTTTATTTCTGATGCCTAAAAATCAGCTTGATCGAAACTGAAATAATCCCGGCATCGCATATATGATCGACGTCAATATATCGCAGTACCATTTATTCATCAACCGATATCAACTGATCATAGACGTGAATAAGCCCCGCGTTACTTTCAGGGAAGGCTTTTACCAATTAGATGTGCTTTTATCATGTGCGGCGGCGTTCAGTATCAGGACCATACAATTTACTTTCCCCAACCGGATGCGAAGTTACCGATAAGACTGCGTGGAGGAGGGGTCACATGGGTTACCTGGGGCAGACGCAAAAAAGAAGCCATCGGTAAATTTCCCAATGGTGGCTGGGCACAATTGAATTCCATCAAAATGGGCAAGTGGAAACCCTGGCATCCCAAGCCCGTACTGATACCCATTGAGAGTTTCCTGGAAAAAGATCACGACAAACAATCTCACTGGATAACCCTTTCATCCTGCATGACCTTGCAAGGACTACTAGCTGAAAGAAATGGCGAGCAAAGGGTCTATATTGTTACCGAGGAAACACCCCCTGAATATCAATGGATCCACGATCGCTGGCCCAGGTTGATCAAGTTGGCTGATTAACTCATCGATACTGGTGGATTTTCCCAATTGACAGCACGGAAGAGGGTGTGATTGAATAGAGTAACACTATTCAAGGAGGAGCTCTAACATGTCAACTCATGGCGGAAAACGAGAAAACGCAGGCAGACCCAGTGGTCAGGGCAAATTTGGCGAACCTACCAAAGTCATGCGCATACCCGAGAGCCAGACCGGAACCGTTAAAAATTTTCTGGAAGCGCTGCAGCGCAAGCGATCTCAGGCAGGAAGTGACTCTGCGGTGACAGAAATCAATGTGGACGAGTTTTTTACCCCGGGCATTCCCGAACAGCCCACGCTGCTGCCTCTTTTTTCGACCAAAGTTGCCGCAGGGTTTCCGAGTCCCGCTGATGATTATGTCGAGAAAAGCCTCGATGTCAGCGAATTTCTGATCGACCATGCAGCCTCGACCTTTTTTGTGACGATCAAAGGCGAATCGATGATCGATGTCGGTTTGCTGCCAGACGACAAGGTCGTAGTTGATCGCTCCAAAGCCCCTGTGCTGGGCGATATCGTACTGGCCGTGGTCGATCGGGAATTTACAATCAAAATTTATGACTATGGTGCCAATAACATGCCGCGGCTGATGCCGGCCAATTCCTCTGGTGCCTACAGACCCATTTACATTCGCCCCGATATGCAGTTTGAGATCTTTGGTGTGGTGATCGGGTCGTTTCGGCGGTTTAAGTAGGTTATTTCAGCATTTTGCACAGAAACTCTCATTTGCTTGATCATTGCCTTGCCAGGATTAACCTATGCCCCATCGCGCCATTGCGCTCATCGACGTCAACAATTTTTATGTCAGCTGTGAGCGCGTGTTCAACCCCCACCTGGAAGGCAAACCAGTCGTCGTGCTATCCAATAACGACGGTTGTGCGGTAGCTAGAAGCAATGAAGTCAAGGCGCTTGGTGTCAAAATGGGACAGCCGTGGTTTCAGCTCAAAGAGCTTGCGCGCAAACATAACATTATCGCTTACTCGTCCAATTACACGCTCTATGCCGACATGAGCAACCGCGTCATGACGATATTGAGCATGTTTAGCCCGCGCCAGGAAATTTACTCGATCGATGAATGTTTTTTGGATCTGACGGGATTTCAAAATCTAACGCCATATGGCCAGGAGATTCGCCAGACCATCAAACAATGGACGGGCCTGCCGGTGTGTGTCGGGATTGCATCAACCAAGACCCTGGCCAAGCTTGCCAACCACATCGCCAAGAAATTTGCGCAACTCGATGGGGTATGCGATTTCAGCAATATGTCTGCGCTTGAGCAAGACATCTGGTGTAAACGAATCGAAGTAGGGGAGATCTGGGGAATAGGGCGGCGTCTAGCGCCCAAGTTGCAACAATATGGTATCCAGACGGTATATGACTTGAAATGCGCATCTCCAATCATCATGCGCAACAAATTCTCTGTCGTGATGGAGAAAATCATCCGCGAACTCAACGGTATCTCTTGCATAGAACTGGAAGAAGTCGCGCAACCTAAGAAGGAAATCGTCTGTTCCCGATCATTTGGCGTGAGGGTCACGCAATTAAGTGAATTAGAAGAGGCTGTATCTCTTTATATGCGCCGTGCAGCGGAGAAACTGCGCCGTCAACGATCCTATGCCGGCGTGGTATCCGTATTCATAAACACCAGCCGATTCAACAAACCGCAAGAAAACTACTGGAATGAAACGACAATTCCGCTGCCAACTCATACTGACAGCACGATTCTTTTAACAAAAACCGCCCTGTGGGGTTTGAGAAGAATATATCGCTGGGGATTCGAGTATCAAAAAGCAGGGGTTCGCCTATCCGGGCTGGTGAATGCCCAAACAAAGCAAGCCGACCTGTTTGGATTGCTTCCCAAGGGCTACACCTCGCAAGAATTGATAGCAGTCATGGACAAGATCAACAACCGTATGGGGGGTGGCACGATTCGCCTGACATCGGAAGGTATCCAGCAGAACTGGATGATGAAGCGGGAGAAAATCAGTCAGGAGTATACGACTAACTGGGATGAACTTCTGAGCGTGTCCTAGATAGCTAACATTGAAATCAGAATAGCCTGGATCGGGCTGTTCTATGACGCTGATTCAATTCATATCTCACAAGATTTTTAAACAATGCCAATTCAAAACATTTTA
>JAMWZR010000087.1 GCA_024282035.1 Nitrosomonas sp. | reverse complement strand
GGCGATGACGTCATCATGGGCGGCCCGGGATTGAAGGGCGCTGCCGCGATTCCCGAGCAGATCTTTGGCGGCGAGGGTAATGATATTTCTGTCTATACCGGCCGGCCGCAGGATTATTCCATCACCGTCAATGGCGATGGCAGTTACGAGATCATCGATCTGCGTCCGGTCAGTGGTAATAATAATAATGACTTGATGCATGATGGCGTGGACAATATTTTCGATATCGAAACGCTGCGCTTCCTCAACCTGACACAGGCGGGCGGTTCGGTGCCTGCGGATTGGGCATCGGCGAATCCGTCCTTCACGGACATCAAAGTCAGCGCACCGGGTAATCCGCCGCCGCCTCAGGCCGGTTATAACGGTACGCCCGTCAACTGGAGCTTGACCGATACCTCGCAATTCAAGGAAATCTCCGTCAACGCCAGTGCGGGCACGCAATCCGGTGTGGCCGTCACCAATCTTCAAACCGGTGCCGCGATCACCTGGGTTTCTGGCAATAACAAACAAGTGTGGGCCATCAGCCACGATACCACTGGCGTGCCGGATCCCGTGTTGCTGGATAGCGCCACGCAATTGACCAATGGCGGTGCCGGCGGTGTGTTTGCCGATAACGATGTGGCCGATATCGACGTGGGCATGACAGCCGGACTGGGACTGACTGCGGTTTGGGAATCAACCGATGTCACGGGTGATGATTCCGCCGATACTTCGATCCATTTACGAACTGCAAGCACCAATACCAATACGGTTCTTGGTGGCGCAGGTGTGCCAGGACCGGGTATCACCGGTACCGAAGATGTGATGGTGGGATCGGATGGCGCGGGTATTGCGGTTGACCCGACCATTCAGGGTTATGAGATCGTCGATAATCAAAATGACACGCTCGAATTTGGCTTCCATGCCGGCTATGTCATGAAAGCCAACGCCGGCGATGCTTATGGCGACCTGATGTTGGCGCGTTACGAAATTCCGGTCTACGACCTCCAACTTAATGGCGCAGGATTGCCAGTTGTCGACGGGAATGGGAACGGGGTATTGGTGCGAGATGGCGCGGGTAATCTCAGGCCTTCCACCGATTTGAACACTGGTGCGGAAACGGCGCCGGTTTCGATCGGACTGGATGGCTTGCGGGTAATCTCAGGCCTTCCACCGATTTGAACACTGGTGCGGAAACGGCGCCGGTTTCGATCGGACTGGATGGCTTGCGCGGCACGGGAGACGACAGTCAGGCGATTGTTCTGACCAATGCCGGTCTGTTTGCAGCTTCAGATCCTGCAGTGGGAACCGATGCCGATCACACCCCCATCAAAGGCCGTGATGTTTCCCTCGGTACGTTGCACGACGGGCAACTGGTCGTGACCTACATCGATCAGAACGAAAATGTGCGATTGCGCATATTCGAGGCGAACGTGGATCAAGATGCCGATCGTGAAACCGGCGGTCTAGGCGGTGTTAACGTGCAAGCAAGAGGTCATACCACTTACAGTGAAATCGCGGTGCCATTCAACACTACCCTGGGTCATGTTTTAAATGCCGGTCAGACACAGTATGTGGTGCCACAACTGAATGGTTCTTTCGGGGTATTCTGGGCAGATACGGGTGCTTCTGGCACGATGGCGATAAAAGGCGTCATCTATACCGGCGCTGGTGCCAACTGGATTCCGTCACCGATACTGACGCTGAAGAACAATCTGGATCCGGCCACGGTGTTCCAGGTATCCACCACCGGTGTTACGTCGGGCGGTTTGGAGGACGGCTTCTTCGTAACATGGGAAAACGGTGGTGATATCCAGGGCCAGCGCTTCGACATGGCGGGTAACTCGGTCGGCGCCGGTATAACGATAGACAATCCTGCCAATGTTGCAGCCGAGAACCACAGCCTGCATTCTGCCGCTGGACTCGATGACGGTCGTATCCTGGTCGGTTATCAAAATGCGGCTGGCGACATCGACGCATCCTATCTGGATACGCGTCAACCCGGTGTGCCGATCATCGGTCCCCGTACCGGCGCACCTCAAGATGTACTGGTTGGAACCGTGGGCGATGATTCGATCGATGGCCGTGGCGCAAATGATGAGCTGTATGGTGGCCTGGGGGATGATTTGCTCACGCTTGGCACCGGTGCGGACATAGGCGATGGCGGTATTGGCAATGACACGATCATTGGCGGTTCAGGCCAGGATATATTGATTGGCGGAGGCGGAAATGATTTGTTGTCCAGTGGTGCCAATGGGCCTGCCGATCCGCAAATCGACAGCATACTGTCAGCTGGTCTTGCCGCGACGCGGACACAGGCCGTCAACAACGGCGGTGTATCGAATACCGGCCTGACGACAGCGCAACCTGGCAGAGACGGCGCAGCTGCGCAACTCGTAAACGATGATTGCCCAGCGCCGATATGTGCGTTTCAGGCGGCGATCGAGCGAACTACCGTTATCCTCTCGCGGGCAAGGATTATCTGCGGACTGCGAACAAACAGCTACCGCCATTGCTGGAAAGTTGGACACGATAGCGAATATGGCAGCTACATTCGAAGATATACGATCGGAATAAGCTGAATGATGATACCGATTCGCCAAATTTCTTTGGATTATCGCGCGCGACATTGGAGAATGCCGCGGTGGTTGCTCCAGCGATTAACACACAACGTAATTAATGACCGCAATGCATATGTACTCCAGCTCAATATCTGGGCAGCGGTATCGGTATGGTGTACCATCAACGCGGTGTCGCGATGCCGAACGCGTCATATGATTCGCAGTGCACCAAATCGGGCAATTCTCTCATCAGTTCGATTAACGCGACATTCCGCGATGGTGAAACAAGCCAGATGTGGCGCTTCCTCACAAAATCCGTACCAGAGATGGTCGAAAAGATGTCAGCTGTACTTGCGCTCTCCGATTTGACCATTCGGCCGCAATTTTACGGGCAAGCTGTTGCCTGAAACCTGCAAGGTGAACGATCGTGCCACCGTTGCTGAAGTGCGCCGTGTGGTTACGATCGATGTGCTGGCAAAGAAATAGGAATCGTCAGGATTAACGTTGGCAAGGATCAATGGCATCGTCGTTACGAATGGGGGGCCCGGCAGTTCCGGTGCCGCATGGCAGCGTAATCATGACTAATTCTGGAACGGGTTCGGATCACTTGATCTATACGCCAGCACCCAATATTTGGGCCGGATGATTTTACCTACACCATTAGGACGATGCAGGCGAATCTTCGACTGCAACTGTGAATGTCGCGGTCACGAACGTCAACGATCTCCAACAAAACGTAACCTTACCGGTACGACGGTCAAAGAGAAGTTCGCTCGGCACCCGGTACGGTCGTCTCGACACTGGTAACACTCGATCCTGACAATACTGCCGCCGCCAATGATACGTTTACGTACACACTGGCTGATGATTTTGGTGGGGCGTTCCAATCGTCGGTAACCAGATTCAGGTTAAGAATGGTGCATTGCTGAACTTTGAAAGTGGTGTGGTTTCGTATGCGTTGAATGTCACTGCAAACGATGGGCATGGCGGTATTATTGCTGAACCGGTCACCGTAGCCAGTTCCGGGATCGATGAAGCGCCGACCGATACCATCTTCAATGGGAATGTGGCGACCACGGCTGTATCGGTTGCTGAATTCCCGTATCGAATCTGATAGCGACGTTGACAGCGACCGACCCTGATGCTGCGCCGGATGGTGCAGCGGCGTAACGTTTCGCGATTTGGCGGATGATGCCGAGGGCCGTTTCAGTATTGTTAACGGTCAAATAAGTGTGGTTAATCCTTGCGCTGATCGATTCGGAAGATACGACCCGACCATCGCATAGCTTTACCTTGCAAACGACTGCCAAGGATGCGGGTGGCATGGTACGCGTTGAGCCATTGACGGTGAATGTTACCAATACCGCTGAGACAACAAGAACTTTGGTCAGCGGCGACGATCCCTCACCCGGTCCCGCAGGAGATGACATCATCAATGGCTTGGCGGGTGAGGACACGATGACAGGTGCCGCTGGCAACGAATACTATTATGTTGACAACGAGTGGTGACAGGCTGACTGAAAACGCCAACGCCGGCAATGACACCGTGTATGTACAAACCTTGACGAGTTTCGGATTGGGCAACAACTGAGAACCTGATCTGCTCTGGCAGGCCAATGGTACCCGCTCGAGTGACGACGGAGCTGCCAATGCCTTCGTCGGGTGGTAGCGGTAGTGACACCCTTTCGGTGCAGCCGGGAAGTGATCGTCTCATCGATGCCGGCGCGGATACGCTGTAAGCGACGATGGTGTGGATCGGCTATATGGCAGTGCTGGCAACGATACGCTCAACGGTGGCAATGGCAATGATTGGCTGGAGAAGGATTTGGTGTCCGGCAATGATTCATTGACGGGTGCTGTGCAAGCAATGACACTTACTTTTGCGGTGTCTCGGTACCGATACCATTGCGGGATTTGGCGATGTGGCTGGCAATCAGGACCTTATCGCTTTCTGCGTCAAGTGTGGTGCCGAACTTTGCCTACGTTGCAGGCAGGTATGGTGCAATCTGGAGCCAATGTGCAGATCAATCTGGCAGGTGCTGGAAGTGTCATTGTGACGGGCGTGCAGCTTAATACGCTCGGAGCAGATGACTTCTTGTTCCTGTAAAAAAGACTTTTCTATCCCCCGTCACAGCGGGGGATAGAAACTAATGTGTTTGTTCAATCCTGTTAACGCCCTGTTTTTCAGCTGTTTTTGTCCCTTGAAGTTTTTTTGAGCGCTCTGCTAGCCTTTGTTGCCGAGTTTTTCCGCATTTCTATCCCCTGGTTCGTCGTTGGAGCTGGGAAGATCAGATTTTCCTTTGAAGCGGCATTGTTGTCTGTGAAAAAGCTATGTTCCAAAGTGCAGATTAATCATAGGAGAGACATCGACATGATGTGGCGCATGCAAGGTTGTTCATTGATGGTAAAAGTGAACAAATTTTAGGCAATGTTATTAACAATTGATCATAGGGCGAATTAACATTTGGTAGCCATGCGTGCTTAATGTCATTTGAATTTGCCATATCTTCTACCGACTTTATGGCTTGAATTTTCATCCCCGATTCTACACAACTGCAATGCCGAATACGCCGGGTGATCTGATGCATTTCATACTGGTGTTTAATGGATTCTGGCGGTTTCTCGAAGGTTTTTCAGCTTATCAAGCTGCTTCAAAAAATCCCTTGCCGGGATGGATTTCACCTCATATTCCAGGAAATTCTGGGTTTTAACACCTCGATGCTGTTGTACCAATTCGTGATGTGAACGACGGGTTTCCTACCCTGGGTTATGCTCCACAAAGGCCATAAAGAGAGTGAAAATTGCCATGCATGGCGGTAATTCAGTCCATGAAGTAAATTGCAACTTTATGAATAAATATGAAAAAAAGAATGGCTCGATCAAAAAAGAAGATGTGATGTCCTGATTAACATCAGTTAATCAAGGGAATTAACATCATTTAGCTATTCAGCATTTTGACAGTTCTGTAATCTCCGCATCGAGTAAATGGTTTATTGGATTGTGAATCAAAAAATCGTTTGCCAGCAAGAAGATAAACGAACTTGGAAGTGGGAATATGCTAACGGTAAGCGGTACATCTGATTCAGATCTGCATGGATTCATGCTGTGCCACTGCCTGACTTATAGTAGTCACTCAACTCTCTCTGGTTCGATCCAGAATTCTCCGCAGCAGTTTTTCATTCACGGCTTGACGCAGCCTACTCGCGATCAAGCCCAATCCAGCATATCAGCCAACGCAAATCATGTTGAATCCGCTATTCGGTCAAACCGGAACGGCGGGACGATCATTGACGCTCATAAGAAGCAAAGTGCTGCATGCAGTAATGAAAAGTGGCTGGAAGTCAGGGGAATTGAGGATCCAATAAAAACAAAGAACGAGAACAAAACCCGAAGTAGGACCACCGTGTGCGAGCACGGCAGAAGTTGTAGTTGAAGTTGTAGTCAAGAAAGTTGTTTTCATGAGTAGGGAAACAACAAAGGGTAAGAATCGTGGCATAAGCGAGGGGCTTCATGTCATGGCCGTGAGGGCTTTAATTCTTTTTTGCAGAATCAAGAGGGGAAAGTTTAATTATGAGTAAAAAAATCATCAGTCCGACCAGCTCCAGTCGTGATGAAAGGGCAGTTGAGCAATATATGCAGGAAGTCAGGGACATCGTTGCGGCCAAGCTGACGCGTCGTGACTTGCTGAAAATGGGGTTGACAGCCAGTGCAGGAGGGCTGGTATCGATTACAGGTGACGCGTTTTATCCGAATCTGGCAATGGCGGGCGCTTCGAATATTCACATCAGTCCACCGTGTACCAAACCGTGGACCGATCTGTTGCCGATACCCAAAGTATGTGTGCC
>JAMWZR010000012.1 GCA_024282035.1 Nitrosomonas sp. | reverse complement strand
CTCGGCCGGCAACTTCACCTTTTCATACACCCTGATACCCCCATCTATAGCGCACAGGCGATCCACCTCCCGATCCAGCCGAGCCTTTTCTGAAAAGAAGCTTGCGTAGAAAACAGATAAAACAAATAGAATCAGGGCAATTTTTTTCATACAACCAATCTCCATTCTGTAGTGCTTCTCTTTGATACTGTCAACCTTTAACCCAGCAGCACATGTTAAGTGAGGCAATGCAGCAAGTAATTGGGGCTTGTTAATCCAAACTGTTGTGTAGCAAGCCAAAAACGGGATTGTTCATCAGACCAACAGCCTCGCAGTGTTGTACATGTAGGCCCAAATCAAACTCAATCTTGAATCTGATTTTCGGTTTACCCTTGATGTTAAGCAGTTCTGTGGATCAATGAATGCATCTATCGTTACTTTATGGTTGGTAAGTCCGAGTGCACTTGGAGGGTTATTGATATCTGAAGCTATTTGATTTTCAATGATTATGTTGATCAGGGAAGTGGCATCAAAACCCAAATTTGAATGGACTGATACCGATTACCGCTACTATATTGCCGATCTTGGATTGGTTGTATAGGAAAATACCAATATTCAGAATTCCTTAGCGCTGTGCCGCTGCGTCTAAAACGCCACCTACACCCTGAACGTTAAATAGATACGCATGCGAAATATGATTGGCAATTAAGGGTTCCGCAACCAACCCTGCAGCCAGAAAACCACCTAGGCTGTGACCCGTAACGGTAAAACTTTGCGGAAGTACCCCATTCTCGATCCATTCGACAACTTTAAACTTGAGGCTAATATATTGTGGGTGCAGCAATTATCCCCTAACCACTTGATATTAATCAGATCCGTCAATAGATCCCTTAAATCGTCTTCTTCTGTACCACGTATGGCAAGCAATGTTTTCTTGAATCTTTATCCATAAATACTGTCTGTGGAAAAGACCAAATATTCGTATTGATCTACCAGAATAAATCTGAATGAACCAATCTGCCTGCACATCGGACAAACCTGAAATTTTCAACTCATCTTTTATATCTACACCCATTATGAGATTAGCGTATGCGGCCAGAGATAACTCAGCTTGTTTGAAAAACTCTTCGTTCATTATCTTCCTTCACTCTGTGGTAGAAAAATGTAACCAGACAAATCCTTAGTTTGAGGACAACTAAATGATGACGGATGCCAGGGGCCTGGCAAATTTCCACCTCGCCTAACATACAAAATGCTCTCCCCAAGCAAAGTATTGTCGGATTTGCGATACATTCTTGTTTCTAGTCGTAGCAACTCTGGATTTCCTTTGACTAGATAATTTGTAGAACCTTCGTAGTAATATTCATCTTTCGGCTTAGCTAACCATCTTGCCGGAATATATATTTGTCCATGCTGATCAAACTTCTCGATCGGCAACTTTACCTTTTCATACACCCTGATACCCCCATCTATAGTGCACAGGCGATTCACCTCCCGATCCAGCCGAGCCTTTTCTGAAAAAAAGCTTGGGTAGAAAACAGACAAAGCCAATAGAGTCAGGGCAATTTTTTTCATGCAACCAATCTCCTTTTTGTGGTGCTTTTTTTGATACTGTCAATCTTTAACCCTACAGCACATGTTGAATGAGGCAATGCAGCAAGTAATAAGAGCTAATACAAACCGTTGTGTAGCGACCCAAAGATGGATCGCTTCTCAAGGCAAACAGGCTCATGTCATGCACTGTACGTCAGGATCAAAATCAATCTTGAATCGGATTTTTCGGATCTTTACTCTTGATGTTAAGGCAGTTTCTGTGAACCAATGCAATGCAGTGATTATTACGCGATGGCCGTAATTGAGTGCATTTGGGTGTTACTGATATCTGAAACCATTAGATTTTTCAATGATGGTGTCGCATCAGGGGAGCAGCATCAAAACCCAGACATGAATGGACTGATACCGATTACTGCTACGATATTGCTGATCTTAGTTTGGTCATATGTTGATACAGCAGTACCAAGAAAATTCAGAACCGCATGAGTCGCTGCATGGGAACCAGTAAAACCGCCCACACCCGGAGCGTCAAATAGATACGCATGCGAAATATGATTGGCAATTAAGGGTTCCGCAACCCCTGCAGCCAGAAAACCACCTAGGCTGTGACCCGTAACGATAAAGCTTTGCGGAAGTACCCCACTCTCGATCCATTCGGCAACTATAAACTTGAGGCTGATATATTGTGGTTGCAGCATTGTATCGCCTAACCACCTGATATTAATCAGATCCGTCAATAGGTCCCTTAAATCATCTTCTTCTGTACCACGTATGGCAAGCAATGTTTTTTTGGAATCTTTATCGATAAATACTGTTGCAGAAAGACCGGCGACATCGGTATGATGAGCAACTACAAGATAAGTCTCGGCAAAAGCACGAGCTTGGTTAACAGATAATTCTACTTTTTCTAATTCAAATTCAGATGGATCACCGGAAATTAAATTCTGTGCATAAGAGGCAAGCGCTAATTCAGCTTGCTTAGAATACTCGGCAAATTGACTCATCATCAATTCCTATCAGTTTTCTATAAAGATTCTTTTCTTCAAGTCAGTAATATCTACTTTGTCAGGACAGCTATAAGATGATGAATGCCATGGGCCTGGTATATCCCCACCAACTCTTGCATAGCCGACCGATTCACCGAGGAATTTACTGTCGTATACTCGATACACTCTATAGTGGCTTCGCCACATTTCTGGGTTACCTCTGATCGGATAAATCGTGGATGATTCGTAGTAATAATTATCTCCAGCTTTAACATTCTCCTTGTATGGAATCGATATCTGCCCATACTGATCAAGTCTCTCTGCTGGCAACTTCACAGCTTCATACACTCTGACTCCGCCATCTATAGCGCACAGACGATCCACCTCCCTATCCAACCGATCTTTCTCCGTAAAAAAGGTGGTATATACGATCAATGATGCGATCAAAAGCAAAGAGATTTTTTTCATACAAATAATCATTATTTGCAAATAGCAGTAACACCATCACAAAATACCGATCCTAAAACAACAATTTGTTGTCAAAGTAAAATTTAACGGGCATTGTTTACCGATTCTTTATTCTGGTTTGGGGATTTCGACATTACGACACAGAAGAAAAACTTTCTTTTGTAAGTTGCTAAGGTTTCACAAAATGACACGCAATGCATCTACCCGCAGACGCCAATGTTTTAATATTTGATCTTTCAATATTCTTACATCTCAGTTGAGTTGAAGATATCGATCAGTTTGCCGAGCTGCTCCTGACTCAGGTTGGGCATCAATTCGAAGTAAACAGAATAGGCAGCTAAAGCGTCGGTTAAACATCGCTTAGAATATCGGTAAGATTACCCAGCAAACCGCTGACTCCTGGGGCATTAGAAAAAGTAACTTCCATTACTTGCGGATAGAATCGCTTGATTGCAATGGCCAGATAACCGCCCTGACTGTACTCGGTGACTATGAAGTTACAACCTATCAATATTATTTCATCGTTTCAAGAATTTAACTTTAGTTGCAGTATATTAAACTGTAGATTGGGAAATGAAGGCATTGCTGTTACCAAAACTCCATCCGCCAATAAACCCTTAGCTTCAAGAGTGGATTGTTAAATTGGGCGGCTACTTGCCTGGTTACGACGAATTGAATAGCTGAGGAGAGAACATACCGACAGTATCTCTGTGGGTTAAGTCGGCAATAGCAATTGTTTTATCCAAGAAAGTTCCATAGGCTGCCTGTGCCAATCCAGCTTGCAAAGAATATGAACTGATATTACTTATCTTTCATTCCTCACTCGGGATTTAACAAAAATGCGATTTAATAAAAGTAGTTCTCTTGCAATTGATTTGTCTGGACAATGATATGAAGAAGGCATCCATGGCCCGGGTAAATCACCACCGACACGATGGTATGTAACGAGTTCTCCCAATAATTTTCTGTCTGATTTTTGAAAAACCTGGATATGGTCACGTGCCATTACCACTTCATGTGCCCCTTGACCTACAGGATCACCATTTCTGTAATAACGCGTATCCCATTGATAGATATACTCAGATCCCAACGTGTCTTCTATCTTTTCTATAGGCTCGTAAAAATTGATCTCTCCATTATTATCAAACTTATCCGCTGGCAAGGTTATGGTCTCATACACCCTAATTCCGCCATCAATAGCGCACAGACGATTCACCTCCCGATCCAATCGAGCCTTGTCTGAAAAAAAGCTAGCGTAGAAAACCGACAAAACCAATAGAATCAAGGCAATTTTTCTCATACAACCAACTTCCATTCAGTGGTGCTTTTCTTTGACACTGTCAATTCCTTTAACCTTTGCGGCACATGTCAAATATACCAATATAAAAAACAATAAGAGCCTGTAATACAAAAAACTATCAACCCAAAGATGGATCGTTTCTTAGGGCAAACCGGTCATGTTATTGACTGAATGTCAGGATCAAACTCAATCTTGAATCTGATTTTTCGGATTTTTGCTCTTGATGTTAAAACAGTTTCTGTAGATCAATTCAATGCATTGGTTGTTTTGTGATGGTCACGATTGCACACACCTGAAGTACACTCCCAGAAAATGGGCCACAAGCAGCTTGCGCTAATTCAGCGTGGATCAAGTAGCCATCTGCTTTATTCACTTTTAATCCCTTGCACTTCAGGAGTAAAAATTTCACTCATCAGAATCACTTCATTTGCCACAGAAACACTTGGACAATGATGTGATGACGGCATCCATGGCCCTGGTAAATCTCCACCCGCTCTGTGATACTTCACAACCTCTCCCAAGAGTTGCATATCTGATCGACTATAAATCATGATGTGATCTCGTCTCATGGCAATTTCTTGCGCACCTTGTGAAACCGGATGCCCTTTTTTGTAATAGCGAATATCCCACTTATAGATATAATCAGGTCCCAGTGTGCTTTCACCTTGTGTTGGATCATAAAAATTAACCTGACCATACTTTTGATCAAATTTATCTGTCGGTAACGTTATCGTCTCATACACCCTAATTCCGCCATCAATAGCGCACAGACGATCCACCTCCCGATCCAGCTGAGCCTTTTCAGAAAAAAAACTTGCGTAGAAAACGGACAAAACCAATAGAATCAGGACAGTTTTTTTCATGCAATCAATCTCCATTCTTTGGTACTTTTCTTTGACACTGTTAATTCCACTAACCCTTGCAGTACATTTCTCCACAACAGTCGCTGAAACTCCGGTTACCGGATCGCTCTTGTGAGCCGCAACTTTCCAGGTTTCAACAAATTTAGTCGCCTAGGAAGAGGGCATCCCAGATCCAGCTCTGGTTAGTTCATTGATTGCAATATCACTATCCCGGAATATTCCATATGCAGCTTGGGATAGTCCAACTTATAATACATATTCATTAATATTCTTCATTTATCAATTCTCCCTATTGATTTGGTAAAAATTTTTTTCAGAAGAACATTTTCATTGGCATCTAATCCCGGACATCGATACGATGACGATACCCATGGACCAGGTAAATCCCCACCAACACGGCTATACAAAACAAACTCACCCAGTAACTGCATATCCGATTTTCGAATGATCATAAAATGATCCCTACTCATAGATGATTCCTGAGGCCCCAGACTTCCAGGATCCCTCTTTTTATAATCGCGAATGTTCCATCTAAAGATATATTCCGGCCCCAACGCATTTTCCATTTGGGTTGGATAATAAAAATTGATTCTGCCACTCGTATCAAATTTATCCGCTGGCAAAGTTATCGTCTCATACACCCTGATTCCGCCATCCATAGCACACAAGCGATTCACTTCTCTATCCAAGCGCGCTTTTTCCGTAAAAAAAATGGCATACACGATCAATGATACAAACAAAACCAATATGATTTTTTTCAAACCACTATCTCCCTTCCTGTCACCTATTTTTAGCTTATCACGCCATAGCGCGAATAAATATTGAGACCCAAGTATCAGTATTTATGCGTTTACTTTGTTACAACGGCAGGATGCGCGACATTTTGTCGCATTGATTTCAGGGTCTGACAAAAATATGATCGAAGCTTGGTCCTTTCTTCAATATAGCTTCCAATCTAAATAAACAAGACAAATGAAATATAAAACCTATATTCACTTAATCACGACGATTCTTCTTTTAATGACTTGCATAGCTCAAGCTGCGGAAACGACTCTAAATTTCGATCAGACCGAGTGCCCGGATTGCACGAATGGAAATTTCATCAATGGTAATGAGTGGGAAACATTGGGTTTGAGCATCAGTAATACGTATTGGTACAATGATTTTCGCGATACCTTTGATTCCATGGGATTATCGATAACTGCCGATGGTCCCGCCACGATCAGCTTTGCAAGTGCACCTTCCAGTCTCACCTTTGATTACTGGGTCATCAGTGGACATCAAGCCACTTTTGAGGCTTTTGATGCAGCACATAATTCATTGGGTAACGTATTTATCGATGGGGCCGCGGGCGATGTATTTGGCACTCAATCCTTCTCTGGTCCTATCGCATCACTGGAATGGACTGGAGATCGAGGTTATGCACAAATGTCATCGCTCATGATTACTGCCGTACCTGAACCGCAAACCTATATGATGTTGTTGATTGGTTTCGCCTTAATCTACTTTTCCGTACTCCGGAAACAGTCTCACGAACAATCAAACTTGAAGGGCCGTTTTCATGGATAATTCTCGCAATTTGAAGAAATAGGCATTTTTAGCCTCTCATTTCAACCGCTGCTTCCCGAGACTACCGTGCTACCGTAAGAATCAAAAATTGCATTCAGATTCTGTCAATTCGACCGTAATTAGAATGCAGTTAATTTGATTCTAATCATGGAGACCTCTCGTATGAAGCAGCGCATCAGCCAATTAGCCACCGCCTTTTTTTCTTTGATTTTGCTTAGTCACGTTCAGTGGGTTGCAGCGGATACCGCTACCGATACCGAGAAATTGCTGAACTGGGCAGAAAATACCTACCCCCAGTTTTTTCCAAGCCGACAGGCAACACAAAATATAGAGCCCTGGCTATTCCGGCACTATCCCGAATCAGGAGTGTATGCCGGGGTCAATAAGGGCGACAACAATATTTATGTCATGGGTGGACCTTGGGGCAACTCACCAACCATCATCGACACACTGCCTCGCCTGATCAGCGTCATTGACAGCACGGGCGGTAACACCGGCATTGCAGCATGCGATTCAACCAAGGTTCCTGCCGGAGTCAACTACAAACAAAGTGGCAATATCGTCACGGTCACAACCAACGGGTGTATCGTCATGTCCGACGTGAGTAACACCAATTTGTGTACTCCAAACAGACAAAGTGCTCCTTCCGGCATTTCATTACTCAGTACCAATAAAGTTACATCTTCCAGCTTGAATGGAATAACCGTACCTGGATTCCCGACTATGGTCTTGGACCTTATCAATGCGGCAGCCAATGTAAAGAATTGCACCAAGAATGCACCCCAGGAAATTACCAATCTGATGGTTCAAGCGTCGATCTGCCTCGACATCACCAATGTCATCGCCGGAATGGCTGGCAGCATGCCAGGCGTTCAGATCACCCCTCCGGTTCAATATTCTACAGATAGCGCCTATAGCAATCAGATCGTAACGGACTGTTTTGCGACAGATGCATCATCGGTTTTTGATGCCTACACTGGTGAAGCATGGATCAGGCAAGCTGATGGCACTTTCAAACAAATCTAGCCAACGTTTTTTCTGTTACTTTGCAGTCTAATTGAGTAAAACCCATATTCGGATCAATGATGCGCCATCATTGATCCGAAAGTTTTCGGGAAACCACCTGGTAATTTCCAGACGGACTAACCGAAATTGTCACTCCTCGGAATCACCCACGATACCCCGCTTTATTCGATCAACTCGGCCAGATCGCTTTTCTTGAGCTTGATCTTGTATAACAGATTGTCATAGAAATGAATGCGCATGATCGAGCGTACGATCAGATAGACACTCAACACCACCAACCCCAGACTGAGTATCACCAGTGGAATAAGGAAATGCAGCACACTCAATGCGTCATACAATCTTGAAGTAGCCACCAGCACACTCATGACGGACAATGGCAACGCCAGAATGGCAATGCCTGTCCGCATCACTGACAACGAGGTGCGTTTCTCAGCCAGTATCAACTGGATCTCATCCATCACGACAGTGGTGTCCACCTTATCGATATCTTCGATCAAACATCCTCTCCATTAATTTACGAAACAATTTTGCACGAGATGATTGCATCTTCATCGTAGGTGTACACTGCGCAAAGCCGGTGATAGCCATCTGCCACGATGACCTTGCCATTGACAGAATCCCGAACCAGAAGAATGGGAGACAATTTTTCTCCTGCCTCGATTTTTTGCTGGTTCGATTTGACATGGGTATTGCTGATGCCCAGCAATGACAAACTAGATGCTCTAAAAATATCCTTGGATTTGAATTCGGAGATATCAGCCTTGTGCAAACGCGCCACGTATTCAGCAGCCAGTTTTTCCTCATAAATCAGTGACAGATAGGATAGAGCCGCTGGATAGTTATGATCTTCAGGCTCCTTCAGCCATTTTATTTCTACTTTCTTTGTCATTATGCTCCGGTCCCTCACTGCATCCTACAAGACACGCCTCCGAGCCTTGCCGACACGCAACTTCCGCTCAGCCGACATAAAAATTGCGCATCATCCCCATGTCCTCATGTTCCAAATTATGGCAATGGTACAAAAACAGTCCGGTGTAATCCCTGAACGGCTTGGCGATCTCGATTTCCTCACCTGGCATGACCAAAACCGTATCTTTCCATCCGCTATCGACAAATCCTTCTTTCACCGTGTCGTACGCAGCACTGGATTGGCTTTGTCTGCGCGACAGAATCTGGAACTGCTGGCCATGGAGATGAATAGGATGTGGCATCGACATCATCATACCCATACCGCCACGCCCTCCTCGCCTCCTGCCGCCCATCATGTCGCTGGTATGGGAAATCCTGATCCGCTGCACACTGTTGAGCGGTATCTTTTCGATCTCCATGTAATCCTGCATGTCGAATGTCCGGCCATTCAACTGAAATGCCATATGTCGCATGCCAATTGCAAGGGGAACTGTCCGTTCCGGCTGGGTAAAATCCTTGTCTGTGAATCGTTGCATGGGAATCAAGCTACTTGGCAGTACCGGAGAATCGCTCACGTGTTCCGCAATCTGGAACTTCACAAGCGATATCACTTCTTGCTGCCCCATACCTCCGCCCATTCTGCCCATTCCTCCACCCATATGTGCTGCGGCCTGATGACCAAGACTTTGCAGCACAAGTTCGGAACCTGGCTTGCGGCCGCTAAAATCGACCCAGATTTCAATGCGTTCAGCGGGTGCCAGCATGATGTAAGGCAATGACTGCGGCTTTTCCAGAAATCCACCATCGCTAGCCAGAGTAATCATTGGCGAACCATCCTGCCAAGCCAATTTGTAAATCCTGGAATTCGACCCGTTCAGGATACGTAACCGGTACGCTCTCGTCTTGACCGGAATGGTACTCTGCTGTTGTCCATTGATCATGAAAATGTCGCCCAGGAAACCGGTCATCTGCTGATGCCGGTTCAGCACATAGCGCAACTGATTACCCGAAGTCAGATGCCGGTCCTGAATCACCAGCGGCATATCAAATTCTCCCTCCGGCAATCCCAGTTTGCGTTCTACCGAATCCGTAACCGTGATCAGTCCTGCCAGACCCTGATAAACCTGTGTTGCGGTCATTTCATGAGTATGGGCATGGTACCAGTAGGTTCCTGCCGGATTCTTGACCTCGAATTCATAGACGTACTGTTCACCGTTAACGATGGCATACATTGGATGTCCATCCATCACCTGCGGCACATGCAATCCATGCCAGTGCGTTATACAGGGTTCGGGTAAGCGGTTATCAAAAATAACCCGCACCTTTTGTCCCTGTTCGAAATTCAATATCGGCCCCAGGTAACCCGGTAGCTCACGCAGCGCCGATGTGGGGCCACTCAGCAATTTACCGTGATACTTGAACACATGTGTTGCCGGACCGGGCAACAGGGAAACATCTGATACTTTAGCCGTCAACGCAATTTCCACATCGGGTTTGAATCCCGGATCGGCAACCCTGCTTCCTTTGGATCCTTCTGCCCGGAGCAGTCCGGGTAAGCCGGCAGTCAATGCACCTAGCGCAGCATATTGCAAAAATTGCCGTCTTTCTGGATTGGTATGTATCATGGTTATCCTCCGATAGTTCGATTAAATCGCCACGCCGTCATGATTGAAATCAGATCCCGGGTTGCTCCTGATCGTTTTCCTTGTCCGTTTGCACATCGATCATCAGCGGATTCAAACTTTCGATTTCCGGCAAAGCACGACCGGCAATGCCCTGCAAATCACCATACATGCCCACCGTGGACTCGATCACCCCCTGAATCTGCATTTCCCGCTTGGCCCACAGCCGGATCATAGTCTTACGCTCCTTGTCCAGATCAGCTTGCATGTCCGAAAATTTTTCCACTATGGCTTCGATACGATGCCGGAATCGAGGCCCCGTCAAATAGTGATACACCAGCTCCATCTTGTTTTCCTGACCTGATTGCACTTGTCTGGCATTGGCAATGTCCAGCAGGGACTGGCGTAAGGCCAGTGCCAGTGGCAGCATCAAACGCGCCTCGGTGACCCAGACGCCCTCCATCTGACCAAATGTCTCTATTTCCTTGGGAAGTGCCGTGGACACCAGAATGGCTATCTCCGCTTTCGCCGATCGCTGGTCGTTGCGTAATTTGGCCAGCCAGCCGTCACTCCAGTTCTTGGTACGTTTGAATTCCCACAGTATGCTGCCGCACGATTGTCCGGAAGAACCCATGATACGTTGCAGCACATCTCCGCCGCTTTCACCCTTGGCGACAGGCTCAATACTATCCAATGGAAACTTTTGGCGCAGCAGCACCTCCAGTTGCAACTCCATCGTTTCCCCCTGCAATTGCTGCGAACCCTGCTCTGCCTTGCGTTTCAGTTCCTCGATCTGGCGTTGCATCGAAGCGATCTGCTGCTCCTTTTCACTGACTTTGAGTTTCAGGCCATCTTCTGCTTCCTGCCTGGCTGCTTGTTTAATCATAGTCAATGATTCCTGAACGCGCTTTTCGACCGTCAGTTCCAGTTCACGCTTGGCATCGTCCAATTCACGCTGCTTGCGCAGCAACTCGGCCTGGGCTTGCTGCGCTTCGGCAAGCTTGACATTGCGTTGTTGCAAAATCTGCTGCAATTCGGAAAGTTCTTTCGATTTTGTTTCCAGATCGGCGGCTACGGCCTGCCTGGCTTTGTTCGCTTCATCCGTGGCTATTTTGGTGCGAGCAGCAGCCAATTTTTCTTCCACCTGCTGATCCAGAGTCAGCTTGGCATGTTCCATGGCCTGCTGTTGCAATTTGATCGCTGCCTCGCGACGCAGCACTTCCTGCTCTTTCTGCGTCAACTTGGATTCATACTCCTGGCGCATGGCCTGGATCAGTGGCGCAGCCAACGACTCGGTCAACTTGATCTTGGTGGCGCAATTCGGACATATGATCAACGGTTCATCCATACATTGCCCTCCCCAGGCACTCATTGTGCGTCAGCGTTCCGCCGACATCCATTGCTTCTGCGCTTCTGCTGCTTGTTGCAAGCGCAAGCCACGCTCCATCTTGTTCAGTTGGCTCAATTCATTGACGGCGGAAAAGAATCTCTCCATATCATGATCATGCTGACGCAAGATAGCCTGAAATGCTGGTAGCAACTGCGTATAGATGGATACTGTTGCCAGCACGGCGTTATTCAGCGGTTGCGCAAACCATGCATCGTATACAGCAAAATCCGGCTTATCTGTTTTGAGATGCTGATATTCTTCGCGTAGTGCCTCTAAAATCCGCTGCTTGCCAGCCCGCTTCTCAAGTTCGCCCATTTCCGACTGAAACAATATCTGCAGCTCCTTGCGATACTTGAATACAAGCGCAGCAAAAGCCGCTTCCCGCTCCTGTCTGTTTCGCAGTGTAGCCTGCTCAAATACTGTTCCCCTGCGCTCGAACCAGCGTCGCACGCCCTCAAGTTCAACTGCCGCAGCAAAGGATTCATTGAATGTCGTATCGTCCTGCACATACACCACCTGATGCGCCAATTCGTGAAATATCAGCCGCGCCAGATTCATTTCCGAGTAATCAATGAACGTGTTCAACACCGGATCACTAAACCATCCCAGTGTCGAGTAGGCACTAATCCCACCAACATGAACATCGAATCCCTGCTGTCTCAACTCTGCCGCATATCGTTCTGCATCAGTCTGGGAAAAGAAACCGCGATACTTGACACAACCCACCTGCAGAAAACACCACTCCTTGAGCTTGAGTGATAGCTCAGGTGCAGCGAAGACATTCCATACCACATAAGGTCGCTGTAAATCAGCGTACCGCGTATAGCTGGAATTATCGGGCAATTTCAATTCCTGACTGGCGAAATTCCGAATTTCAGTCACCTTGCCGAGTGCGTGTCTGAGCTTAGGTTCCGTTGCTGGATCAGCCAGTACTGTATCGATCGACTGTGATCGGCGCATCAATTCCCAGTGTCCGTTAACAGCCTGAGCATAATAAGGAAGATTGGTACATGCGCTTAACCAGACGAGCTGGCTTAGCAATAAAACCAATTTCAGATTACGCTCAAACGATTTGAACATCCGATTTCTTCTCACTGCGAAAAAATAATCCACCAACAGCATATTGACTCCCAATATGAGCATCATACTCAGCTTTACGGGTTCTTCCCAATCAGATTTCACCTACAGCAATTAATTCCATTTGGATCGTATGGTCACCCTCCAGTTATTCCTCAGTACGCCGATATAAAAAATTTCTGATTAAAAGAGGAAAATCCATGATGAATTTCTGGAACAGCAAATTCAATACCCGCCGGGCTCGTTTGTGTGGCTCAGAGTATGCCCCCACTGAACAGATCACGAAAATGGATCATGGACATGCAATCTGATGCCTGGTTGATTCTGGGTGTGACGCCAGAAGGGCGCACATTCAGACCCAGCGACTGGACTGAGCGGTTGTGTGGCATACTGGCGTGCCATGATTGCCAGAAACGCTGGGTCTATTCCGAATATGCTCAGCCTGTCATGCATAGCGGTCAGGTAGGTGTAAGGGTAATTTCGGCACTCGAACACATCAATCCAGACGCTTATCAATTCATCATGAATTTCGCACGCACAAACCGGCTTAAACTGATTCCACTGGGTAAGGTTATCCATTTGAGTGGATTTGCACCCCCAGAGGAAATATCACCTCCTGCACACGAATCAACTGCGGCTTGAGTTTCCGCACAAACCAACAACCACTTCGCAACAATTCATCGTCAATTGCCCTAATCCGCAACGCTGATGGGCATGCGCAAAGTTACAGTGTCTTGAGATATTCCAGCAGATCCAGACGTTGTTCCTTGTTCAGCGCAGGTAATATCGTGCCATCGGGCAAAGGTGTTCGACCTGATGCATATTCATGACCAGTATTGTGATTTCCCCATATACTGGTTCGAAACAAGAAACCATCATAACCAGACGATTTAAAACCCACCTTATCAGCATCAAACTCCCTCGAGCCCACCCTAAATTCATCAGGACGATATTCCCCTTCCTCGGGATCCCCTAGTCGCTTTTTGGGCAGCAGCAAATCGTATAATGTCGGCACGGAACCATTGTGCAAATAGGGCGCGGTGGCCCAGATACCGTTCAATGGTCTGGCTTTGTAGGCCAGGACCGAGGCATAGGGATCCACGGTAGTATCCGGATCGTAATAACCTGCCTTGAGCGAGGGTTGCACTTCATTATCCAGAAAGGTATAGGCAAAATCATACGATCGTTCCAGCCAGCGCCGTATAAACCATTTGTCCGGATCGGGACTCGTCACCACATTACGCGTTGCAGTACTGAGTAAAGCCACAACTGGAGCTTGGTCTCCCAATAATAAATACCCTGCTCCGGTGCCAACATACTGATTACGCAGAATCCCGCTAAAACCACTGAAGAAACGACTGTTTTCAGTCATTTTGGAATCGGTTGCCACCGAAGATACCTCAATCATTTTTGCCACGACACGACGATCTGGATCGTCCCGATTAATCAATGCATGGCAATCTGCGCAATATTTTGCGTATAACCGGGCGCCCGCCAGGCTTCTCGATTTATCAAGTGTGGGAAGTATCTGCTGCGGCCACTGCGGCGATGTCAATTTACGCAAATGATTCTCCACACGGCGCAAATTGCGAATATCGATGGATGACTGAAAATCGATATATCTGGAGCCAAATCCCTGCCCGCCCAGCACAGCAGATAAGGTAAAACCATCCTTTTCCTGCCAGTCAAGTGTGGCAAACACCCCAATGACCTGACCTGCGTTACGCGCCATTGGCCCCAGGCCGCTGTTATTCACCCTGCCATTCCACTGAATGTAGTCATGCTGCGGCACATCCCATAAAAATGGATAACTCACCGGTGCATCGGCTGGGTTGTATATTCGGTTACGCAACTCGATGAGCTGTTCATCTGTGAGCAAGGTCTGAATTCGCTCCAAAATATGGTCACGGTCCGTGCTGGTCAGAATCGGTTCGACATCTGCCAGAACACGATCCAGTTCAGCGGCTGAAAGATTCTCTGACAGCAATATCCGCATTTGCCGCGCACTCATTACATGCTCCAGCACACGATTGTATATGCGTCCGAACGCATCGAGTCGTGCAAAACCATAATGTGTCATGGGCCGACGGCTATCCCGCGGTGAATTGATGACGGTATACGTCTTGATGCGTTGCGCGAACCTTGCCAAATCACGCAATACTTCATCCGCTGATGCATATTCGCCCCGTTTCAGCACACTGGCAATAAAACGCTGCTGTTTCTCAGGTTCCAGAAGCGTAGTTTGGAGAGTCTCAGCCAGTTCCTGCATGAAAGTTTCCATATCCGCACCGGCTGGCCCACCATCAATACGAATTGCCGTGCCCTGATAGTGGATCTGGGCAGTATGACAGGCGGCACATGTCAGTCCCATGTATGATTTACCGCGATACTCATCACGCACCATGCCAACTGGAAGACCGTCAGGATTGCTGATCGTGGCGCGTTGTGGCAGGTACCCATAACGGCTTATGTTTTCGTTGCTACGAAACAAGGCTGTGGTTCGCGACTGTTCCAACTCCAGAAAAAAACTATAGGGCAACAGGTTGGAGCCCTGTGACGTATTGTAAAACCACAAACTATCAGCTTCAGACCAGCCTTGATCCAGATACAGGACGCTGAGAAATTGGTTATTCCAGGCGTCGATGCCACTCGTTATGGCACCGCGATCAGGATCATTGTCACGAAGCTCATACCAATGTGAAATCGCACCAGCCAATCCCCATACTATTAATAATCCAGCACTCATCACGATTGCGATACGCAATTTGTGTGCAAGGCGAGAAAAAAATGACATCCGCATATGCAATTCTACCTTTTCCCGAAAATAAAATTTCCGACTTCAATTTTCTGATTCTTCGTTCAGCCGAAATTCAGTTTCCTTCTGCTAAACTTGCCGCCAAGATCAAGTATCACGATTAAATAAATCAGAACGCTAAAAACCCTACTTCTCATCCATGTTAATCTGAATTGCTTAAATCAAAATATGTTATAAGATAAATCCAGTCATTTCATGTGAAAAAAATGTGAAGAATAGACTTATCAAATTTGGAAACTGTCATGCCATTTTTTATATTCCGCTCCCTGCTATTGTTTCTAGGACTGATTCTTGCTGCACCCACTTTCAGTCAACAAGTTACCCGACTCAATATCGAAGAGTTGCAAAGAACCGGTTTACAGGCTAATGGCCTCGTGATGGCCGCGCGTTCTCAAGTCGACATGGCCAAAGCAGGTGTCGTTGCTGCCTCTGCATTTCTTAATCCGGAAGTGACCGTCACTGCAGGCCCCGATAGCAATCGTTATGCCCTCAGTGTTACGGGACCCACTTCCATGCAGCGCTCAGTCACCGTCAACCAGGCCATTGAAAACCCATTCATGCGCAGTGCACGTATCAATGCTTCGGAAGCAGCAGTGGAAGCCAGTCGTGCCGGCTTTGATCAGGTACGCGCTGACCTGGCTGCACAATTGCGGGTACGCGCTTATGAATTATTGTTGCGGCAAGAACAGGCCAACATGGAGCAGAGCATATACGACTTACTGAACGATGCCAGGCGACGTATCGCCGCCAACGTTGAAAAAGGCGAAGTCGCCCGTTTTGAGCTGATTCGTGCAGATACCGAAGTGCAGAGTGCAGCCAATCGCAAGGAAGCCGCACAATTGACAGTGGAACGCGCCCGTATCGCGCTGATGCAATTAACAGCTGGAGCGTTGCCAGCGCGTTTCGAAATCAATGCTTCTCTGAAAGATCCAGTCAACCTGCCTGCACTGGAAACATTGCGACAGGAAGTACCGGCATCCAATCCAGATGTCATGCGTCTGCAGGCTGAACAGGAACGCGCAAACCAGCGTATCAGCCAGGAAAAGGCTTCTGTGCTGCCGTCCCTGAACGTACTCTACACCAATTATCAGGATGCTCAGTTCACGTCCAATATTGCTGGCATGAGTGTGAGAATTCCAATTTTCTACCAGCGCCGCGGTGAAATCGACACTGCCATTTATGACTCCGCACGTATCCGGGATACCCTCGAATTTCGCCGGTATGAAATCGGCCAGTTGCTGGAATCTGCATGGCAAGCGCTACAAATTGCCCAGCGTCGTGTCGATATGTTCGAAGGCGGATTAATCAAGGAAGCCGAAAATGCAGTAAAGGTAGCACAAGCTGCCTATCGTTTCGGTGAACGAGGGCTGATCGAATTTCTCGATACACAGCGTATACTCCGTGGCATCCTGGGGGATTCGCTGCAAGCACGCTTTGATCTGCAATCGGCTGCCGCCGAAATTGACCGCCTCCGCGCCCACTATCCCAAGGAGTTAATCGTAGAATGAAATTTTATTTTTCTTTCGGTGCAGCCATTGTCATTTTGTTGACTCTGATCGGATGCAGCAAAACCGAGTCCACTGATTCGAATGATAACAAAACTAGCCAAACGAATCCTGCCGAAGAACGCGATATCAATAGCATTACCGTTAGACCCGAGCTTGCACAACGATTAAAAATTGGGCAACCCGCTTTGGTTGATCTGGCCGACAAGATACTTGTCCCCAGCCGGGTTCAAGTAGATGAAGAACGGACAGCTCAGATTGGTTCCTATGTTACCGGACGAATCACCCAGCTCTTTGTTATCTTGGGAGATTACGTCAAAGAAGGTGATCGTCTCGCCCGTATTACCAGTCCCGATCTCACGCAGTCGCAACTCGCCTATTTGCGTGCTTCATCGCGAGTACAAGTAACGCAAAAAGCTGCGGATCGTGCACGTCAATTGTTGGAAGCCGATGCCATACCGCTAGCGGAAGTGGAACGCCGACAATCCGAACTGGAAATCGCCAGAGCCGAACTGGCTGCTGCAATCGATCAGTTAAAGCTTTTCGGTATGAGCGATACGGACCTGAAGCAAATCATCAAGAACGGAAAGATTTTACCTTGGCTCGATATTCGGGCATCCAGAGAAGGTTATATCATTGATCGCAAAGTCATCGTTGGGCAGGTTGTGCAGCCATCCGATCCACTCTTTCAAGTCGCCGACTTATCACTAGTTTGGCTCGTTGGCGATGTGCCCGAGCAGATTGCACGCGATGTCAAGCTGGGACAGCATGTTGAAATCAATGTTCCGGCCATAGGCAATCTAAATCTGGATGGCGTGATCATTTTTGTGTCGGATACTGTCAACCGACTGACTCGCACGGTCATGACGAGGGTATCAGTTGAAAACCATGATAGAAGACTTAAACCGGATATGTTAGCCAATATGCACATTACCGATCCTCAACACAAATCCCTGGTCGTTCCCGAATCTGCCGTAGTGCGCGAACTCAATCAGGATTATGTATTCGTTATGCAAGCAGCCGATCGTTTTCAACGTGTTCCAGTCGAATTAGGACCCGAAGTGGCAGGCTTCAGGCCAGTACTAAGTGGTTTAACCATGGATCAACAGATTGTTATGGAAAGTGCATTTCACTTGGATAGCGAGCGCAAGCTTGCTGAATTGGAGTAATCAATCATGATGGCAGCCATTGTCCGCACAATGCTCAAGCAACGATTGCTAGTCCTCATCATAGGATTGACTCTCTGTATTGCGGGAGGCTTTGCGGCAAAGAATCTTTCCGTTGACGCCTTTCCAGATGTTACCAACATTCAAGTTCAGGTCGCTACGGTCGCCATAGGTCGCAGCCCTGAAGAAATGGAACGGTTGGTAACGGTACCTGTAGAGATTGCCATGACCGGCCTACCGGGTCTGGTGGAAATGCGCTCGATGAACAAAAGCGGTCTGTCATTGATTACACTGGTGTTCACTGACAAAACCGATGTCTACTTTGCACGTCAACTGGTCATGGAGCGCATCATCGATGTCACTCCACGTTTGATTCCCGGCATCACCCCGGTTTTGGGACCGGTATCTACGGGCTTGGGTGAGGTGTATCAATACACCATCGAGCATCCCGATGATGGTAAACGCGCCTTAACCACGGAAGAACTGATGACCCGACGCACAGTACAAGATTGGGTTGTACGTCCCATGCTGCGCTCAATTCGGGGTGTAGCCGAGATCAATTCGATCGGCGGTCATGTCAAGGAATATCAGGTCTATGTCGACCCCAACAAATTGCGCCATTACGATCTCACATTAACGGAAGTTGACCGTGCGCTGGCCAGCAACAACGCCAATGCCAGCGGCAATATCTTGTCGTTGCACTATGAGCAATACTTAATCCGTGGTGTCGGCCTGATTGCCACTTTGGAGGACATTCGTAACATTGTTTTGCAGGAAATGGATGGTGTACCGATCTACGTCCGTGATGTTGCGGAAGTGACTTTCGGCGGTGAAGTGCGTCAAGGCGCTAGTATCAAGAATGGCCATACCGAAGCTGTGTCAGGTATCGTCATGATGTTGCGCGGTGGCAATGCCAAGGAAATTGTCGGAAGAGTTAAGGAAAGGGTTGCAGAAATCAATGAGCGCGGATTACTACCCGATGGTTTACAGATCGTCCCATTTTATGACCGGACAGACTTGGTTGATGCGGCATTATCAACAGTACAAAGTACTCTGATCGAGTCACTGATTCTGGTAATTATCGTACTCTCCATCTTCCTCGGCACTATTCGTACCAGTATCGTGGTGTGTTTTACCTTGATTATCACCCCCTTGGTTACATTTCTGGTCATGAATCATTACGGCATGCCTGCCAATCTCATGTCTCTGGGCGGGTTGACGATCGCTTTAGGCATGATGGTGGACCCAACCGTCGTGGTGGTTGAGAACATTTATCAACGTATGGGTGAAGCACAAGGAACCGGGAAATCCAAATTCAACGTCATTGTCGATGCTGTTGCGGAAGTCGGTACACCGGTCATTTTTGGTGTTTTCGTTACGATTTTGGTTTTCCTGCCATTGATGACACTGGAAGGCATGGAAGGAAAGACATTCAGTCCATTGGCCATTACCATCGCCATAGCTTTACTGATTGCATTGATCGTATCGGTACTGCTTTCCCCGGTTCTGAGTGATTACTTGTTAAAAGGTGGCAGCGAACAGGATACGAAAATCGTTGCTGTACTCAAAAATGGCTACTTGCGTATTTTCAATTTGGCCATGGGAAATCAGAAAAAAACCATGGTCATTGCCATTGGTGCTTTGATTTCGGCATTCGCTTTGTTTCCTTTCCTTGGCAAGTCTTTTATTCCTATCATGAAAGAAGGTGCCATCACCCCGGTCATTATTCGTGCCCCTTCCATCTCTCTGGAAGAAGCCATCAAAATCGAAACCGAGGCCATGAAACTGATCTCGGCCATTCCCGGAGTCAAATCAGTCGTATCCAAACTTGGCCGCGGAGAGTCGCCTGCAGATCCGGCATCGCAGAACGAATCCGATCCTATTGCCGATCTCGATTTAGTGAGTTCGGGCCGAACCCAGCAGGAAATCGAAGAAGACATGCGTAAAGCCCTCGCTGGATTGGCCGGTGTGAGTATTATCTTATCGCAACCGATTGCGCAGCGTGTTGATGAAATGGTAACGGGTGTGCGATCCCAGGTTGCAATTAAAATCTTTGGCGATGATCTGGAAGAATTGCGCAAACTTTCAGAGCAAGTAGCACGTATAGTGAAATCCACTCAGGGAGCCAGAGATATTCGTATCGAGCGCCTATCCGGACAGCAGGAGTTGACGATCAATATTGACCGTCATGCCATCGCACGCCACGGATTGAATGTTTCCGATGTCAATGAATTAATTGCGACAGCCGTTGGAGGCAAAGCGGTCACTCAGGTATTTGAAGGTGAACGCAGGTTTACCTTGTTATTACGGTTCCCGGAAAAATACCGTGATGATGTTGAAGCCATCAAGGATCTACTACTTAGACCGGCCAACAGTGCTGCGATCGCTGGCAAAGCCAAAGGTGGCATGCTGATTCCGCTCAGTGCTGTTGCAGACATCAAAGTCATCGATGGTCCAGCGATTGTTTCACGTGAATTTGCCAAACGCCGCGTCGTTGTCGGCGCCAATGTCCATCAACGCGATCTTGGCGGATTTGTCGATGAACTCAAGGCCCGTACTGCCAAAGAAATCAAACTTCCACCGGGATACTATTTTGTCTGGGGTGGACAATTTGAAAACATGGAACGCGCCATGGCAACACTCTCCATTATCGTGCCAATTACCTTGGCAGCCATTTTCTTCCTGCTTTTCATGTTGTTTAGCTCTGTCAAAATGGCAACACTGATCTACTTGGCACTCCCTTTTGCTTCAGTGGGTGGTGTCGTGGGACTCTTTATTACCGGTGAATATCTTTCGGTGCCTGCTTCAGTCGGATTTATTGCAGTCTGGGGTACATCGATCCTGAATGGTGTCGTGCTCATTTCATTTGTTCGTGAACTCCGTGAGAAAGGATTGAGCATAGAGGATGCCGTCAGGCAAGCCTGCACACAACGCTTTCGTCCTGTCATGATGACGGCTGGCACTACTGTTCTTGGCCTTGCACCATTCTTGACTGCATCGGGCTTAGGCTCTGAAGTACAAAAACCGCTCGCCATTGTCGTCATCTGTGGATTAATCACGGCAACGATGATGACCATGATTGTAATGCCTATGCTTTATCGCTGGTTTGACGATATGCCCAAAAATGCTAATCCTGAACTAGAACCGACAACGCTTCCAACAGAAGATATGACTGAGAATCTCAACCAAAAAGTGTAACGATAAATCCGGATTGGAATTTATATTTCAATTCGGCTTATCGAATGCTCTGTTGTTGATTCTTACATCTGATCACAACAAACGGAATGCCACAATTGCCACTAATGTAGGTGGAAGCGCAGCAATCAATAATCCAAGCGGATGGATCGACTGGTCTGTAAACTGATGCTTGAGTATCGCAAAACCAGCTGGATTGGGAGCATTGGCAATGACGGTCAATCCCCCACCAGTAACCGCTCCAGCCACTAGTGCCACTTTGAATTCTTCACTCAATCCTTCCACCAGGGAACCCAGATACGTCAACGCTGCATTATCCGTCACTGCGGTCAGCACCGTGGCACCGAAATAGACCGCATGATCATCCATATTCATGAGTAACGGCTGCAACCACCACTGTTGCTGCCCACCCAGCACAACGAGTCCGGCCAGAAAAAATGCCACCAGCAGTGCTTCCCGCAAAATCAAGGGATTCTGAAATTTCTGGTATGCGGTCGAAAAACCGAGGAAGAACAGAAAAATTCCCATAAAAGCCGCGGAATGATGTGCTAGCAACACCACCAGAACTAGAAAAATTAAATGAATCAACACCACGAGAAATGGCATACTGGCTGTTTTCTCCCCCTGTTCCGGCTTCATGTGATCCAGTTCCTTACGAAATATCCAGGTAACCGCTAGCGCATTGAGCATAACGGCCAGTGCGGATTTCCAGCCAAAATTCATTAGCATAAATACGATATCCCAATTCCACTTGGCTGCCACCATCAATACCGGCGGGGCAGCAAAAGGAGTCAACGTACCACCGATGGAAATATTGACAAACAAGACACCGACAGTTGCATATTTCAAACGCGTGGAAATCTCTTTGGCGAACAAGGTATCCCGCAACATCAGGGCAGCCAAAGTCATCGCAGCCGGCTCGGTGATAAATGAGCCCAATAAAGGAACAAAAGACAGTAACAAGAAATACATGGCCAATCCCGAATTAACCGGTAGCCATTTGGCCACAGACCTGACCGTGGCAGCCGAAAACTCCAGAATGGGACGTGTGCCGGCAATCACCATGATGACGAACACGAACATGGGTTCGGTAAAATCTCGTGACTCCAGATAGGTAATGGCTTCATACTGTCCAGCGATGACAACGATGCACAGCATGAGAATCAATGCCCAGAAACCAAACACCACTTCCACTTCGCCCAGCAAATGCCAGATCCCGGCGTGCCGAGGATGCAAGTGTGCTAAATGTTCAAAATACTTGGTCGAAAAAGTATGTACTACTGCTAGAGCAAATAATACCGCGGCAATATATTGAATCCAGATCAGATCAGACATTATTTTTAAGGTATAAAAAGAGTGAAATATTCTGCAATGATAGTATTACTGGAATGTGTCTCGTGCACTAAATAATACATTACAATCGTATCGCCTGACCGGGGGATAGACTATGCGATCAACCATTCTCAGCCAGACTGAAACCGTTATAACTCGTTAATAAGCATAGTTAACACAAATTATCTTTTTTCTGGCATTCGTGCATGATTTAATATTATGTATATATAAATAACCAGAAAGTACGATAAAAATTGCCTATTGGAAACAGCTCGGCTGAATCCAACTCCATTATCATGTAAGATAAATCTTACTTCCAGGATTCCGTACTCAATAATTGAGTCAGGGACTACAGGCACTTGCGTCTAATCGCTAATCTAACTAAGTTGGATTCCATGAAAAAATGCTTCATTTCGCGATGTTTGGTCATCGTCCTATTACTGTGGGTGCTTCCCCTCAGCGCTTCGGTTATCGATACCGCTAAACATTATTCCACCACCATTGGTGAATATTTCCAGGTTTATCATGATGAAGACACCGACTCGGGTGTGGAAGGCGCACTGAAGGCCTTCAACAACGGACGTTATGCCCCTGCCCGTCAATCCGTCATCAATTATGGCATTAATTCTGATCCGATATGGCTGGCACTTAAAGTCAACCACTCCGAGTTTGCTGCAACACATCGAACCTTGTTATTTGAAACCGCCTGGTTGGACAGAATTGAAGTTTACTTCTTTCAGAAGAATCAGTTGATCACTCAATACCTACTTGGAGATAGCCAACCTTTTTCCCAACGACCTGTAGATCATCGATTTTTTGCCATCGATCACTCGTACCAGCAAGGCGAGACACTTGTGCTTATCCGCATCGCATCGGTGGATGCCGTCATCTTACCGATTTACTTCATGACAGATACGCAAGTAACTGAACATAACACTCTCCAGGCCTACAGTTATGGCCTCGTGTATGGGGTCATATTGGCGCTGATTGCATATAACTTCATGCTTTTCATCGGAATAAAAGATTACTCCTATTTGTTTTACTCCATTTATTTGTTTGCTTTCCTGATACTGAATATTGCTTATACCGGACATGGTTTCCAGTGGCTATGGCCGGATCACACCATGTGGCAGCGATGGAGCAATCCTTTTCTGATCATGCTGTGTTCCATCAGCGGACTGATTTTTGCATTGCATTTTCTCAATATAAAAAATAATTTTCCTGCTATCAATCGTTGGGTCATCGGCATTGCCGCCGGCTTCAGTGCACTGGTGCTGACTACCTACTTGATGGATGATTTTGCTACGACGCTGATGATTTCACTGACATTCATTTTCATTGCGTCATTCATGATGGTCATCCTCGGTACTATTTCACTTCATGACGGCAACAATTTTGCAAAATTCTTCTTGTTTGCCTCGATCTGCACAATCTGCGGTGGAATCATAACGGCGAATACCGTCTGGGGCCTCATTCCCTTCAGTGCATGGACCTACCGCGCAGCCGAAATCGGCATGATGGCCGATGCAATCTTGCTGGCACTGGCACTGGCCGAACACTTCAACGTCAACCAGAATGAAAGACTGATGGCAGAAAAAATGGCTGGAATCGATGCATTGACCAACCTAAATAATAGGCGATCCTTCTATAAATACGTCAAACCAATTTGGGCCATCAGTCTGCGCAATAAAAGTCACACCTCAGTCATCATGCTGGACATTGATAATTTCAAATCGCTGAATGACAACTATGGACATGCATTTGGCGATCAGGTTTTGGTCAGCCTTGCAGAAACATTGCAAAAGGAGGCTCGCAGTGGAGATACGCTGGCACGATGGGGAGGGGAGGAGTTTTTGATTTTTCTGCCGGAAACCAAATTAACCGATGCCATCAACATTGCCGAACGGATGCGAAGAAAGGTCGCACAAATACAAGCCGTTACGGAACAAGATATCAAGCTCTCATTCACTGCCAGTTTCGGGGTGGCGCATACGCGTGATAGCAACATGTCGCTCGACGAATTGATTTCTCAAGCTGACCATCAACTCTATTGCGCAAAAAAGCTGGGGCGCAATTGTGTCAGTGCAGAACTATCACTCTAGCTGCCGGACACAAAATCCAATCGAGGCTAATGAAACAGTACTGACATCAAGCGGTTTAGCCTAATCCCAGCGATTTCAGCACTTCGGCATCGTCGCCATTGTCAAAGCTGTCATCATTATCTTCGAGTTCGTCAATCAATTTGACGATACGGCTATCAGGAATCATGCCATCAGCAAGTGCATCCTCGTCCTGCATATCGGTATCGACAGTATTGATTTGGCTGGCACCATTTCCGGAATATTTTTTCACAATCATGGTAAACCTCCTTGCGATTCAGATTGAATACGCTATCAGTAAACCACATTCCGTCATAAGCTAAATGCTGGATTAGAAACCAGTTTCGGAGTTTTATTGCGATAAAGAAAAGGTAGAAATAAACCGTTAACAATGACTTAATCAATTTGTGTCATGAAAAAAACTTTATCTTATTTCAAACCCAACCATTGCATCCTCACTCGTTCCTTGTTCAAGGCCAACCACTGCAGGGCAATGATCACACTCGCAGAATTCAAACGTCCTGATTGCAATAGATTCAGTGCATGATCGAACGAGACGACATGCACCTTGATATCTTCACCTTCCTCACTGACGCCATGTACGCCACCCGCATTCGTGGTATCGACACGACCACAAAAGAGCGCGATTCTCTCGGTTGTACCACCCGGACTGACACAATAATCGTATAGCGGAATCAGATCCGAAATAGCACAGTTGGCTTCTTCCATACCTTCACGTTCTACCACTACTTCTGCTGTTTCCCCGGTTTCAATCATTCCCGCCACTATTTCCAGTAACCATGGCCCCCCTGGCGCTGTCAAGGCACCTGGGCGAAATTGTTCAATCAGAATGATCTCATCCCTTGCAGGATCGTAAGGTAGGACAGCTGCGGCATGACCACGCTCGAATATTTCGCGTGTTAGCAATGGACTCCAGTCACCATTGAAAAGCCGATGTCGCAGTCGATATCGCTCAAGACGGAAGAAGCCCTGAAAACAGATGGTTTTCTCAAGAATCTCTACATCATCGCGCATCATGATAGCTCCATACAATCAAGGAACCGCATGGTAGCGAATTTCCCCAAGTTATGCCGGTTTATCGGCACAACTCATACCCAGTGTTTTCCTGAACTTATCGACCGCCTCTTTACTCAATCAATACAACCGGGACGTTAATGCAACCCCAGCGAATCCAGATTGATTTCTTCTTCATCGTCGATTTCATCTTTTATATTTTCCTCGAATTCATCGATTATTTTTGCAAAACGACCAACCGGAATTTCACTATCCATTAGCAGGTCATCGTCATCAAACATCTCGTCACCTGCATAGATGGCATCGTCATCATCAAAAGAGAGCTCTTTGGTCATTTTTAACCTCCGTACACTAAATTTAAAGACAATCTATTGATAACACATCATGATCAAACCCAAATTTTGATCTCGCACCTATTTCCTATCCATTTCTAAAATATGCGCTAAAAGCACCATTTCAAGAGCATGACAAGTTCAGCATGATAAATTTTTGCATGCTTGAGAATTCACCTGCACCATTGCTGACTGTTGCATTTTTAGCAAACCCCACTTCTATTTTTCCATGACTCCATCCATCTTCACACAACCTTAAAAAACCATTGCCGCGTAATAAAAAACTGAAGTTCGATACACAACAAGATACTTCTGCACAATGCTTCGGCTGCTTCCATGCTAGTCACTCCACTCATCTCTTTTTACGGGATAATAGTCGTTTCTAATACTTTATTTGAATACGCATGCACCTCTCTATCGTCATCCCAGCCTTTAATGAAGAACTGCTGATTACAGCCTGTCTGGAATCCATATCCCAGTCTCTAGTCACCAATGCAAAACCTGGATTCACACACGAAATCATCGTGGTCGACAACAATTCCACCGACAAAACGGCCCAATTGGCACGGCAAGCGGGTGCCAAAGTTGTATTCGAGCCCATCAACCAGATTGGTCGCGCGCGCAATACCGGTGCGGCAGCCGCAACTGGTGACTGGTTGCTGTTTGTCGATGCCGATAGTCTCCTGAACCCCGGCATGGTCGCCGATATTATTCAGCTGATTGAAAGCAATAAGTATGTTGGATGTGGCAGTGTCATGCACATGCCGGATCTGCCATGGTGGGGCGCTGCTGTCATACGGCTCTGGACAGTGTGTTCCGTTGCTTTCCGGTGGGCTTCCGGCGCACTCGTGGTATGCCGTGCCGATGCCTTTCGTGAAGTTGGCGGGTTCGACCAGACCCTTTTCGCGGCCGATGAGATCAGTCTCAGTCAACTGCTAAAACAGTGGGGGCACAAGCAGCAACTCAAATTCACCATCCTGAGCCGTCACCCGCTGGTCACTTCCTCGCGAAAAATCAAGCTATACAGCGTAGGAGAAATTGCAGGTCAAATCTTCAGTGTTTTGCTGAGTCCGCGCAAATCCTTACAAGACAAGAAAAAATTACCGATCTGGTATGACGGCAGACGTTGATTCAAAGGCGACGTGCTGAATGTATTGGCGCCACGCGAATTAGTTATATCGGGTCAGCAGAAATTTCTCAAACTCGACGATCCAGAATAGAAATGCACCAAACCCGATAATGACCACCCAGGTCTCGAAATCCAGCGCCGCTGTGCCAAACAGCATTTGCATAACGGGCAGATAGGTCAGTCCCAGCTGCAATATCAGCAGCATGCCAATAGCGAGCAGAATGTGGCGATTACCCAGTAACCCTGCGCGAGACAGCACGGATGCCAGCAAATACCGGCAATTCAGCAAATAAACTATCTGACTGATGACCAGCATGTTGACAACCGCGGTACGGCTCAATGCAATGGACGATCCTTGATGGGTTTCCCAGAAATACAACGCCATTCCTCCTCCAATCATCAGCACTGCTACAAAAGCGATGCGCCATAACAGAAATCCTGAAAATAGCGATGCGCCCGGATCATGAGGAGGACGCTGCATCACCCCTGCCTCGGGACGTTCAAACGCCAGCGCAATTGCCAGGGTAACCGTCGTAACCATGTTGATCCACAGTATCTGGACAGGAGTTATAGGTAGTGCCATACCAAAAAGAATTGCCAGCATCAAGATACCTGCCCCGCCACAACTGGTTGGAATGATGAATACCAATGTCTTGCGAATATTGTCGTAGACTGTGCGCCCTTCCTCCACGGCATGAACGATCGAAGCAAAATTGTCATCGATCAGCACCATTTCAGCAGCTTCTTTGGCGACTTCGGTACCTTTCTGCCCCATGGCCACACCAATATTGGCACGTTTGAGTGCAGGTGCATCGTTGACACCATCTCCAGTCATGGCGACGATCTCGCCATTGGCCTGCAGTGCCCTCATCAACCGCAATTTATGCTCCGGATTGGCACGGGCAAAAACATCGACCTGTTTCACCACTTCACATATCGCCCGATCGTCGAGCTGATCCAGTTCGACACCCGTTACCGCATGCTGCCCATCGCCAATTCCCAGTTGCACTCCAATCGCACAGGCTGTCACCCGATGATCGCCGGTAATCATTTTGACGCGAATGCCAGCCGCCTGACACAGCCTAACCGCATGGATGGCTTCGGTCCTTGGCGGATCAATGATCCCCACTAACCCCAGTAGTGTGAAACCGGCTTCGACATCGCAAAAATTCAATGTTTGGTGTTGTGCAGTGCTCACCCTGCTGGCCAGCGCGAGCACGCGTTGTCCCGCATTGCTGGCATGTTGAATCTTGTCATGCCAAGCGCTCAGTTGAATGGACTGATCCTGCCCCAGATGACGCTGCTGGCTGCACATGGCCAGCACCTCTTCCGGCGCTCCCTTGACGTAAATAAAACCATGCCCAACATGATCATGATGCAAGGAAGCCATGAAACGATGCTGCGATTCGAACGGTATGACATCCGTTCGCAGCAGCGCCTCCTGTTCAAAAACGCTATCCAGGCCCGCTTTCTGCGCCAAGGTGATCAATGCACCTTCGGTAGGATCACCCTGCACCACCCATAGCCCCTGCTGCTTCTGCAATACGGCATCGTTGCATAGCAGTCCTACACGCAGCAATTCCATGACATCGGAATACTCCGCAATCAGCACTTCCTGCCCTGCCTCACTGAAACCGCCCAGTGGCGCATAACCGGCACCAGATACACAAAGATGATGGTCCGCAGTAATAATGGTTTGTACTGTCATCTCATTGCGAGTGAGCGTGCCTGTTTTATCACTGCAGATAACCGTCACCGCCCCTAAAGTTTCCACGGCCGGCAATCGACGAACAATGACTTGGCGCCGAGCCATACTCTGCACACCCAGTGCCAGAGTGATCGTCATAATGGCAGGCAAGCCTTCCGGAATGGCTGCAATCGCCATGCTGACGGCCGCCATGAACATATCGTTGACTGGAAAATCGTGCAACAGCATGCCGTAGCCAAAAATGGCAACAGCCAGTATCCCGATCACCATCGTCAACCAACGACCTAATCTGTTCATCTGCTGCATGAGTGGCGAAGTCAATGGATCGACTTGAGCGATCATTTGACTGATACGCCCCATTTCACTGTGCTGCCCCGTAGCAACCACGACCCCCATACCCTGACCATAAACCACCAGCGTTCCCGAGTAAGCCATGCAAAACCGGTCACCCAAAGCCGATGTCGTTGCCACTGTTGAGACAGTCTTTTCCACTGCTTCCGATTCACCCGTGAGCGCAGCTTCCTCGATACGCAAGTTTTTACACTGAAGCAATCGCAAGTCGGCAGGTACCTTATCCCCGGATTGCAGCATAACCACATCACCTGGTACCAATTGTTCAGCGTCAACCTGCATTCGTTCTCCGGCGCGAAGTACGATGGCATTCAACGACAACATGTCCCGGATAGCGTGCAGCGCTTTCTCGGCTTTTCCTTCCTGAATCAACCCAATGATGGCATTGATCACCACCACGCCCATAATCACACCGCTATCAACCCAATGTCCCAAAACGGCAGTGACCATTCCCGCCATCATCAGAACATAGATCAGCATATTGTGAAACTGCAGCAGAAGGCGTCGAAAGATACTTTTTGTTTTGATTGGCTCGATGCGATTTGCGCCATATTGCTCATAACGCCGCATGGCTTCGGCCGACGTCAATCCGGATGTAGTGGACTGCAAGTGTTCGAGTGTTTGTTGCGTCGAATAACTATGCCAAGGAAAAGTAGTGTTTGCGGGGGAATGATGATTGTCCGGCATATCGGTCTCCATTGATCCATTCGATTAGGTGATCCGCTCCCGCCTTCAACAAAAAGATCACAGGCACTCAGTATAATTTGTATTTCATTCTGCACTACAGCTACAATAAATAACCTCATACTCAACAATATCAATAAATATCGTCATATGGAGCATTTATGAAATATCTCATTCTTTTAATGACGCTTACAACAATCATACTGACTTCTACCGTACAGGCCTCGGGTCGTGTGCCTTTCGCTCACCAAATCATACCGGTGCAGAATTACAGTCGAGCTTCAGATCAGATAGCCATTTCTGGCATGATCGGTAATGGCGGCGTACAGGCTTTGGCGTCGCATGGTTTTAAAACGGTTATCGATCTGCGTACCTCCACTGAAGGTACTGAAGCCGAGAAGGCATTGGTTGATGCTACCAGCATGAACTACATCAATATTCCCATGACAGTTGCCGGAATCAGCGATGAACAGCTTGAAGCCTTCACAAAGGCAGTTGAATCAGCCGAGACGCCTATCCTCATACACTGTGGTTCAGGCAATCGTGCTGGCGCAATGTGGGCTAGTTACCAGATCAAGAAAGGTGTAGATCCGGAACTCGCACTTGCTGCCGGTCGCAAGGCAGGTATGCGTGCTCCCATGGAAGAAAAAGTAAGAGCTACATTTATCAAATGAGGTATAGGTGATCGAATTGCAGACAAGCTATCGATCACTAAAGAAACAATCGCAATACCATTGCCACAGCAATACCCATGACTACCACTGCAAAAAAGTGCTGTAGCCGTGGGCCAGACAACTTTCCAGCAATAATCCTACCACCCAGCATACCCATCAACGTACCGGCGGCAAATGGCAAAGCAATCGACCAATTCATTCCTTGCATCATCGTTGCCGAAAACACACCGGTTGCTGATATCGATGCAGTGATTGCCAATGCCGTTGCAAGAATGGATGACATTGGCAATTGGGTCGCTCGCTGCAAAACTGGAATGACAATAAAACCACCCCCGACGCCCAGTAATCCGGACAGCAATCCACTGACCATTCCTGCTGCTGCGAGCGCTCTCGCACAAGGCCAGGTCCAAACCAGCCGATTACCATCATATGCAAGCTGACAAGGCATTGTTGTGTGCAGACCAGATGTTGCCGTGTTTCCGGTTTCTCTATCCCGTTCCCGACTCTGGCGAAACATACTTACAGCAACCCCAAACAAGATCAGAGCAAACAAACAAGTCAGGAATGTGTCGGGAAGTTTTTGAGCCATCCAGACTCCTGCGGGAGCAATAGCTATACCCGTAACGGCAACAAATCCTGCCGCACGGTAACGCACCAGTCCTTGACGGTGAGCCAGCACGGCGCCGACTGCGGAAGAAAGACTGACAGCCAGTAAAGCGACAGGGGCTGCTTCTACCACCCGGAGTTGTAGAATGAATGTCAGTAGTGGAACGGCAACGAGGGTACCTCCAGCTCCGGTAAGCGCTAACAGTATACCGGTGACCAAACCTGACGCGACAGTGATAAAGACAATTCCCACAAGCTCAATCGCTCAAACGCCATTACTCAAAAGCACGAGCCATACCGGGTAAAGAAAATGACTTCAGCTTGCTCGCTACCAGGAACTCAAACTTTTCAGAAATCCTATGATTAACCCGCACCAATGCAGACTTGACGTCAGTTAGGTGATTTATCCTGCGTTCAAACTATCGCAGACCAGTCCACAATCAATGCCTGCAATACAATTTGAATAACGTTTCCATAACCTGGATAGCTTCCTCACTAGCCAAACTGTAATAGATATATTTACCCTTGCGCTCTGTCGCAACCAAATTTTCTTCACGCAATACGGTTAACTGTTGGGATAGGGTGGGCTGATGAATATTCAGTAATTCTTCCAACTCCCCTACATTGCGAGTGCCTTGACTGAGTTCGCACAAAATGAGCAACCGATCCTCATTGGCCAAAGTCTTCAATAATGTACAGGCTTCAGATGCTGCTGAACGTAACGCTGTTATTTCATTCACAACGGATTCTGTATTCATAATCTATTCGGTTGAGAGCAAAGCGGATTGATTAAAGACCCAAATCATAAAACAAATATCACCGAAACGTTCTAAATTTTAATGTATTCCTACAAAATCAATAAAAAATATTACCTCTGTTGCATTTGTGATACTTGTTTGTTGTGAATCAAAAAATAAACAACGGGGATGACCAATAAGGAAAAAAGCGTTGAGGCAAAGATACCGAAGATGAAACTCCAGGCCAATCCCGAGAAAATAGGATCGAAAATGATCACGAACGCGCCGAACATCGCTGCACCGGCAGTCAGAAAAATGGGGCGCAAGCGGATCGCACCGGCCTCGATCAAGGCTTCCGCCAACGTGATATCGCCACGGGTACGGATACGTTCGATGAAGTCGACCAGAATGATGGAATTGCGTACAACGATGCCAGCCAGGGCGATCATGCCAATCATCGCCGTGGCGGTGAAATAGATCGGATTGGGATAACCTTCGATCGGCGATGCCATGACCAGATTGAGCAACCAGAAGCCGGGCATGATGCCGATGATCGTCAATGGAATGGCAATCATCATGACCAGCGGTATGGTCAATGAAGCGGTCTGACCGACCAGCAGAATATAGATCATCACCAGCGCAGCCGCAAAAGCCAATCCCAGATCGCGGAATACATCGACGGTGATTTTCCATTCCCCTTCACCGGCAAGCTCCACGGTATAACCCGCCGGCAGCGGCCGTTCGGTCAGTATATCCTGCAAATCGAAAACGGCTTCGACCGGGCTGCGCCCTGCCATTTCAGCCACGACAAAATGCACCCGACGCAGGTTTTTGTGATAAATGGGCTGATCTGCGTGTAACGGCACCGGCGTGACGATTTCACTCAGCGGAATCAATGTGCCTTGCGAGTTTTTTACTCGCAGCGCCAGCAGATCGGCAGCGGAAGATCGCAACGCACGCGGCAGTTGCAGTACTATTTCCAGCGGCAGGCGTTCGGTATCCACATGCACGATGCCCACTACTTGCCCTGCAGCCGCGATACGCAGTGCTTCCGCAACCTGTGTCGCATTGATGCCAGACAAAGCAGCTTTCTCGCGATTAAGCCGGAAATGAATCTTGTCGTGCAGTGCTTCGGAAAAATCGTCGGCATCGACAATCCCTTCGATGATTTCGATATCGCCGCGTACGCGTCGGGTGACTTGCACCAGATCGGCAATACTGGCCTCGGGTGGACCGTAGATTTCCGCGACCACACTGGCCAGCACCGGCGGACCGGGTGGAATTTCGACGATCTTCAGGTTGGCGCCGTATTGCTTGCCAATTTTTTCCACCTCCGGTCGGATACGCAGCGCAATTTCATGCGATTGCTGCTTGCGCATATCCCTTGGCAACAAGTTGATCCGCACATCACCCAGGTAACCACCGTTGCGCAGATAATAGCGACGCACCATACCATTGAAGTCCATCGGTGAAGCCACACCGGTGTAGGTTTGATAATCGGTGACCTCGTTGACGGTAGCGAGATAGCGTCCCAGTGCGCGCGCAACCTCATCGGTTTGTTCCAGCGTCGAGCCGCGCGGCATGTCGATGACGATCTGCAATTCGTTTTTATTATCGAATGGCAGCAGCTTCAGCGGCACGGCACGGGTAAGCGCCAGCATGACCGAAGCCGCAAAGGCAACAAGAATGATCAGCAGAAAAAACCATGCCCGGCCGGGTGTCGCCAGCAGCGGGTGTAACGTGGCGTAATATAGCTGATAAACCGGTGTTTGCTTGAATTCCGCGGGCGCTTCATGCTGCGGCTTGTGATAATCGGTTTGCAACAACTTGTAACTGGCCCAGGGCGTAACGGTAAAGGCCACGATCAGGGAAATGAGCATGGCTACGGGAACATTGAAAGCCATCGGCGCCATGTATGGCCCCATCATGCCGGTAATGAAAAACATCGGCAGGAAGGAAACGATGACGGTGAACGTCGCCAGTATGGTCGGCGGTCTGACTTCCTCGACCGCCGTCAGCAGGGCATCCAGCGGCGATTCCTTGCGCAGTTGATAATGGCGGTGAATGTTTTCGACGTCAACGATCGGATCATCCACCAGTAAACCGAGAGACAAAATCAGCGCGAACAGCGTGACCCGGTTGATGGTATAACCGGTGAGATAATCGAGCAGCAGTGTCAGCGCCAGCGTCATTGGCACCGCAATCGATACGATGAATGCTTCCTTCGGACCAAGAGAGAACGCCAGCAGTGCCATGATGATTACGATCGCAAAACACAGATGTTTGACGAGTTCGTTGACCTTGTGATTGGCGGTTTCACCGTAGTCGCGCGCCACCGTCAGCAACACATCGTGCGGCACGAGCGAACCGTGCAGCTTGCTCGCCATGTCCAGCACGGTATCGGCCACAGTGACGGCATTGCAGCCCTTGCGCTTGGCGATGGCAAGCGTCACCATCTGGCGCTCCTGCCCGGCCTGCGGCTGAGTACCGCTTGCCTGACCGGCCGTGATCATGTTTTCCACCGCAGGACCGAAGCCGATGCGCGTGTAATGACTGACGTCGGCCGGGCCGTCGACGACGCGCGCAACATCGCGCAGATAAACCAGCCGGTTATCGATACTTTTGACGACAACGGCTTCGACTTCCGTGACCGAACCAAAATGCGGACCGACTTCGAGCAGGATTTCGCGGTTGCCGCGCTCGAAACGGCCAGCTTGCAGATTGACATTGGTGTCAGCCAGCGCTCGTACGATTTCGTTCAAGGTAATGCCATGCACAGCCATGCGCGCTGGGTCGGCATGAATCGACACGCGCCACTGCTCACCGCCAACCACCCAGCTTTTGCCAACATTGTCGATACTCCTAAATGCGACAATTAGTTCATCGGCAACGCGGCGCAACGCCATGGAATCATGATGACCACTCTGTGACGACAGCGTCAGCAAAACGATCGGCACATCGTCAATCTCGACCGGATTAACCCGCCAGCCGGTCACACCCGGTGGAATCAAATGCTGATTAGACAACAGTTTGTTCCAGGTTTTGATCAGACTGTTCTCGTAATCCTGGCCGACATAGTAACGCACGGTGATTACCGCCGCGCCGGGACGGGATACGGAATACACATATTCCACACCCTCGATCTGCTTCAGCAACACTTCCAGTGGCGTGGCCGCGAGTTTTTCCACTTCTTCGCTCGACGCACCGGGGTACTCGAGCAACACATCCATTACTGGCACGACGATTTGCGGATCTTCCTCGCGCGGTGTCAGAATCAACGCAACCGCGCCCGCCAGCATCGAGATGATCAGAAACAGTATCGAAAGTTGCGAAGTGGTGAAGATGCGAACGATCTTGGTCGTCAAACCATGCTTGACGTTCTGGTTTCTGGTGTTATCCATCACTGCTTCTGCCGTAAATCGGTCATGACAATTTCACCTGCCCGCAAACCGGAAAGGACCTCGACCCGGTCGCCGAAAGTTTTGCCAGTGCGGATGTGGCGTGTGGACTCCCGACCATCCAACAGCACCCGGACGATTTCCAGTTGCCCCAGATGCTGCACGGCGCTGGTCGGTATCAGCAATGCCGCATGTTCTTCGCAAGCCTGCTTCAGCCAGCCAAAGTACCCCGGTTTCAACCCTTCAACCGCAGGCAGTGCGATTTTGATCAGCTGTGAGTGCGTCTGCGCATCCATTTCCGGAATGATCTCGTCAACCGTCGCATCAAAAGTCCGGTCAAGCGTGTCGATCCGCACCACCACGGCTTCGCCGGGATGGAATGCGCCGGCACAGGCCGCCGGTACCTCAACTTCCAGTCTGAGACCACGGGGTACCTGCAGCATCACCACCGAAACACCCGGCATCCCCATATCTCCCGGCTGTTTCAAGCGTTTAACGACAGTGCCATCGAAAGGCGCCAGCAGCAGTGTGTCGGCCAGCCGCGCCCGTATCTCTGTCAGCGCGCTGCTTGCCCGATCGGCACCCGCCTGCGCCTCCTTCGCCAGCGCAACCGCGGCGTCATATCGTTCCCGTGTCGCCGCCTCTTTCTCGTACAAACCGCTGACGCGCTGTTTGTCTGCGCGAGTGCGTGCTGCAAGTGCATTTGCACCTGCCAAAGCAGCGAGTGCTGCTTTCTCTTGCGCTCTGAGATCGCGCTCGTCCAAACGTGCGATCACGTCGCCCTTCTTGACGGTATCACCCGCGTTGACTTTGATTTCGACGATCCGGGCTGTCAGTCTGGGCGCAATATCGGCAACGGTTCTGGATTTGACGACCCCGGGCCAGGCGAGCATGTCGCCCACTTGTTGTTCTGTTACCACTGCGGTATGTTCGACTGGTGGATTGGTTACACTAGCCAATGGTGTCGTTCCCGGTGTCACTTTGCCGGTGAAACCACCCTGCATATAAATCAGCAGCAGGATCAGCACCAGCGCAACCGCAACAACCGTGGTAATTCTTCTGACATTGCTTTGTCCATTCGCCGCAGACATAGGTTTTCCTTTTATTTCCAATCACCCACTGCTTTTTTCAGAGCGATCTCCGCGCTTAGCGCATCGTAATGCGCTGCAATGGAACCCGATTGCGCCTTGTTGCGAGCGACTTCGGACTCGATGTAGCGCGTGATCGTTGCTGTTCCAGCTCGTCGTTCCTCATTGACCAGCCTCAAAGCTTCTTCCGCAGCCCGCACTGAAGTCTCGGCAACATGCAACCGCGCCAGCGATTCCTGCAGCTTCAAAAATGCGATTTTGACTTCCTGCTCGATAGCCAGCCTGGTTTTGCGTTCCACCTCACGCATTTCTTTCACCTTTCTTTCCGCAGCACTGACTCGCTGTTTGGTATTGAGGCCAGAAAACAGGTTCATTTCAACGGCGACTCCGACCGTAACATTGTCTTTCTGCCCGGAAAAACCAGGTGATTGGCTGTTCTGACCGTAACTGACATACGCATCGGCCTTGGGTAGATAAGCCCCCAGCTCGGCCTTGAGTTCACGTTCGCTGATTTCCGCTTGCCTGGCTGCCGCCATGACTTCAGGACGCCCGGCCAATGCCTGCGCCAGCATTTCGTCAAACGAAGCTGACAAATGAGGCTTGCTCAACCTGGATGCCGCGGCAACCGTAAATGCTGCAGAATGCTCCAGTCCAAGCAAACTGGCGATACTGGTTTTGGACAGTTCGATCGCATTGGCGGCCCTGATCTCGGCTTCTGTTGCTTCAGCCAGTTTCACATCCAGGGATAGCACTTCCGATTTCAGCGTGGTACCCGCTTCGTATTGCAGTTTGGTTTGTTTGAGCTCGCTGGAAATGGCATGGATGGAATCCTTCGCGACTTTCATCGCCTCCTGCGCCGCCTGATAGGCGTAATACGTAACCGTTACCGCTTCTACCAGTGCATTCCGGATGGTTGAACGTTCAAATTCGGCCGCATCGATGCCCAATTCGGCCGCCTTGCTTTTTTGATAATCCTGTCCACCACGAAAAAGCGACATCGTACCGATGATTTCCGGACGGAAATTCTGCCGGTAGCCAGGACTATTGATATTCTGCATGGCATTGGCATCAAAATCCCGCTGCGCCACGATCATGGCAAATACCTGGGCCGGATTATTGGAGTTCTCATAACTGGCCCGTGCCGAAATCTGCGGATAAAACGCAGAAAGGGCCATGCCCAGGCGGGCTTCGGCCTGTTTGATGCGCTCGACTGCAATCTGCAAATCAGGATTGTTGGTCAAGGCATAATCGACAGCCTGTTCCAACGTAAATACCTGCACAGTCGGTTTTCTCACACCCATCTCACCGGCATCCGGCCTGAATATGACGTTTTCACTTGCCAGCAGATGCTGCGATAGCATGACCCATATCAGGGTGAATACCAGTTTGATTCGGGTTTTTTTTGGCATATTTTCACGTACCAGTGATAGCCAGCCATGATACCACTTAGCCACAACAGTCTTCACCCCGATCAAGATGCGAGTGCCCTTTAAGTTTTTGGAGCTACAAAAACACTGCAAGCAACTGTCAGAATGCGTTGCCCGGCTTGATGCCTAATTTCTTCAGAAACATGGCCATCGGACAAAATCCTGTAAAAGCAGACTGCAGCAGGTTGACACCGACAAAGGCAGTAAACCACAGCCAGTTGCTAGAATGAAAGTTTGCCAGCAGCAGACTCAACACTATAAAGCTGCCTGCCACCGCCATCACCGCTCTATCCAATGTCATTTTATTTACCCCCTTTCTTTGATCGAATGAATCCCATCAAGTCAGCTTTCTGGAATGGAACCAAACATCCCAGTCAACACCATTCGGAATACCACACAATTCGTTCCATAAGGCTTTCTACCGACAACACCTTTTAAATAAGGATGAAACAGATTATTTAAAGATATACTAATTATCTTTTGTAAGCTTGTAAATTTTTTTACTTCGAGTAATAGTGAGAATTCTTCAAAAGCGACCGGTTTAGTCTGCTAGATATACGTTGATAGTCAACATTAATTCGGCTCACGTATTAACGGCATTGATCATTTGTCATGGCAGCAAAGCATCACAACCATTCTTTATTGATGCAAACCTCAATACCGATACATGAAAGATGTCAGCAGCGATTCGCCAGGAAATAAAATCAATATTTAGGACAAATTACATGAAAAAGCCGTTGATTCAAGCGTTCTATGACTCCAAGACGTGGACTATCAGTTATGTTGTGTATGACAAACCCCGTGGAAATTGCGCAATCATCGATCCGGTTCTCGACTACGAACACAAGTCGAGCACAATCAGCACCCAATCAGCCGATCGGTTGATTGCATTCATTCGACGGGAACAGCTTGTAGTCGACTGGATCCTTGAAACGCACGCCCACGCAGATCATTTATCAGCTGGGAGTTACCTTAAAAATCAGGTTGGGGGAAAAGTTGCGATTGGCGATCAAATTCCCATGGTCCAGCAAACATTCAAAAGCATATTCAATTTGGATGATGCCTTTGTGCCCGATGGACGGCAGTTTGATTATCTTTTTGCCGCCGATGAAATATTTCAAGTAGGTGAATTAACGGTCCAAGCCTTAGCCGTTAGCGGACATACACCTGCCGACATAGCTTATCGTATTGATGATGTCATTTTTGTTGGTGACACGCTGTTCATGCCCGACATTGGCACAGCACGTGCCGATTTTCCAGGAGGCAATGCGCAACAGCTCTATCGATCCATTCGGAAAATTTTGTCTTACCCGCCCCAAACCCGTCTGTACATGTGCCACGATTATCCGCCTGTGCATCGCTCCGCAGCATGGGAGAGTAACGTGGCAGCGCAACGAGTACACAACATACATATTCGTGATGGCATCAGTGAGGATGCGTTCGTTTCCATGCGCAACCAGCGCGATAAAACATTGGAAATGCCAACTTTACTGTTGCCTTCGATACAAACCAACATTTGGGCTGGACAATTACCATCCCCAGAAAGCAACGGTGTTTCCTATTTTAAAATACCAATCAACAGGATTTGAGTATCGAAGATCGTTAAGCCTGGGCAGAAAAAAAATTTCCTCGATGCTGATCAAATCTGACGGTGAGAAAACGGGCACCCATTGAAAATTTTTCTCCTTCGACACGCTGATGCGTTATTTCCGCCACGGCTTGTAGATTGGGAGCGTCAATCTTGATGATTTCTTTTAAGTCAACCGACTGATTACTTGAGAATCGCAGTCCTGATGGAGAAAGATCCTGAAACAATCCCATAAAAGCCAAGCCCGGCCAGAATAAATAAAACGTCAGCTCTCCTCTGATGCCAATGCGCAGCATAGATCTTTCTGTCGAATCACTTGCATCGGGGTGTGTTGAATATAACGGACTTGAACATTCCAGACAGCCTTCATTCTGATAAATGCCGTTTTGAGGCATAAATGGTGTCTTGCAAAAAACACAATAGTGCGTGATCGCAGATTGATACGCCGGCGCAACAGCGCGCGATTCACGACCGATCACCACGGACATACCCGTTTGAGTGTCACTTTGATCCGGTTGCTTCATCGCATCAACAAAATTTTCAGCCGCAAGATGGACATCGTATTGCCGCCTTTTAACGGGATCGGAGAGAATACGATAGGCTTCTTCAAGCAATGCTTTATCCTGTTGAACATTTTTTTTCAGCGCAATATAGCTCGCCTTGATGACAGAAGCTGGCGCATCGGGTTGGATTTGCAGGATGCGGTAATAATTACGTTGATTGGAATTCGTCGCTCTCTCATTCCACTGTTTGCCCGTCGCATTGCCTTGGTTAAAACTAAAGGCTCCCTGGCTCAAATTCTTGATGTGATAACGTTGCAACAATTCATCATCATATGCCGCGCGTTTATTGGGGTCCTGCAAGGTACTGTAAGCAACATCCAGGAGTCTTGCGTTCCAATTCGGACCATTCATTTCAGGATGTTTTTTTAATTTTTCTGACAGAATCCGGTAATTTTCCTTGATTACCGCCACTGAAGCATCGGGCTGTACATGCAATATCCGATAAAAATTGCGCCGTTCGATCATATTGGAATAAATGTCAAAAAAATAAAGATACGATACAAAAAATTACCTTGCATTCCAATCAAAGATTGATATAATAAGAATCATTCTCATTTGGAATGTTTTACGATACCATGAATACTCAAAACTATACCGCAATAACCATCGGAAAATTAAAGCAATCGGATGTTGCGCCTGTCAATACACTGATCGACAGCGACATTTTATTCAAAAATAGCGATGTCATAGCCATTTTGCATAAAGGCGAGCAATATCAACTTCGACGCACGCGCAATGGCAAGTTAATTTTAAACAAATAGTGGATTATGGATACACATCATGTATATTAATGCATGCAAGTAGTCACTGGTATCTGCATCCATTCCATACTCATGAAATCTTAGTGTTAGCCGGATATAGAAAATAATACCAGACTGATATTTTTCCTTGCACATCCCACTGCGCAAATGTGATCTATCCGTCTAAGGAGATAAGAATGAAAGGTAACGCAGAAATTATTCGCTGGCTGAATCAACAGTTACAACATGAATTAACTGCAATCAGTCAATATTTTCTTCATGCCCGCATGTACAAAAACTGGGGGTTTAACAGCCTGGGCAAACATGAATTCGAAGAATCATGCGAAGAAATGAAACACGCCGACCTTTTGATCGAGCGTATATTGCTCCTCGAAGGCCTACCTAACCTGCAGGACATCGGCAAACTCCTGATAGGAGAGACCGCGGAAGAATGCGTGGCATGCGATCTGAAGCTCGAATTCATCTCCCGTGACACTTTGATTGCCGCCATTGCTGCTTGCGAAACCGCTCAGGACTATGTTTCCCGGGAAATCTTCGAGCGTATTCTCGAAGATACCGAAGAACATATCGATTGGCTCGAAACGCAACTTAGCATGATACAAAAAATCGGTATGCATAACTGGCTGCAAAGCCAAATTTAGTTTTCCTTTGCCGCTGGAGTTATCCTCCTTCTTCAGCGGCACACTCAGCCAGCCAGCCTGAATGTGTGGGTCAGCCAGCCATTTTTTTTTGCTGATGATAGACAGGAGATCCACACATGAAATTGTCCAAAAAACTAGCTCTGGCTGATGCTACCCTATGTGACCCCGCTTCACACTATCAGTCTTCTATTACCCTGAAACCCTGCTCATCATTTGCTGGAATCTTTCATACGATCGAGCTAATCCTTCAGCGAATTAAACTCACGATTTCCTGCCACATCAAATTTTATCGATCATCCTCCAGTCCACAGCAGGAAACCATCCCACATCCCCATGCCGATCAGAATGTATGGGCAACGATCATCAAAACCCAATCTGCCCGCCATACTCAAACTCAGATTCAAGATTGTCGTCTAAATAGACATACGATCTTGTGTGTCGGTGGCTATCGAAAACTTTATCCTGATTACCAAACCATCATCAGTGATGTAGGGGGAATTTTCCTGCCCTTCCATGGTGACTCCGACGAATCCCTTAACAAATTACCTCATCTTCTCGAAGAAGCTGATATGATCATTTGCGCTGCCGATTGTGTTGACCATGAAGCTTTCTTCTGGGTCAAGCGTTACTGCAAACACTCTGGAAAAACCTGCGTATTGCTGGATCGCTCCAAACTCGGCACGTTCAAACAGGGAGTGCAAAAGTTGGCCCAAATGGCTGCACAGAATACGACCCGTTAAATAAAACCAACCCTATCGAACTTTTGAGGGAATGACATGATTTTTCAGTATGTCAGGAAAACACTGACAACTCTATTTTTTTTCCTCAGTATCCTGATGACGATAACCACCGCACAAGGTGCAGTCAGGGAATACTGGATAGCTGCCGAGAAAATGCCATGGAACTATGCTCCCTCTGGCAAAAACCTGATTCACGAAGAGGATGGTTTGAATGTTTGGGGACAGACTTTGGTTTATACCAAATACCGATACATTGGCTATACCGATGGCAGTTACAAAAAACCAATTGAACAACCCGAATGGATGGGCATACTCGGACCACAATTGCGTGCAGTGGTTGGGGACACGCTTAAAGTGCATTTCCTCAACAAAACTGACCACCCTCTTTCCATGCACCCGCATGGTGTTCTCTATGACAAGGATAACGAGGGTGCCGATGGTGGCAAAGGAGCCAGTATCCTTCCCGGTAAAAGCTACACCTATACCTGGATAGCCGATGAAAATGCCGGACCAGGACCTAGTGATCCTTCGTCGATTGTCTGGCTGTATCACTCACATGTCATGTCGGATGACGAAACCAGTCTGGGATTGATTGGCACCATTGTGGTCACCCGTGCCGGCAGTCAGAGTTCGGAATCCAATCCCAAGCCACAGGATGTTGATCATGAATTTACGGCCTTGTTTCTAATCTTCAACGAAGAAAATGACGAGGAAAGTGGCATGAAACACACAATCAATGGTCGAATTTTTGGCAATTTGCCTGGCTACAATACCTATGTGGGTGAGCGGGTACGTTGGCACCTCATAGCACTGGGCAACGAACAGGATAATCATTCCATCCATTGGCATGGCCAGACTGTCCTTCACCATGGACGACGTACCGACGTCATCGAACTGATGCCTGCCAGCATGACTAGCGCCGACATGGTTCCACGCTCTGCGGGCAACTGGCTTTTCCATTGCCACGTCGATGATCACATGACGGCAGGCATGTCCACCCGCTGGCAAGTCAAATCCCGTTAGAGAAGCGAAAAATGAATGGTTGAATCAAAGTTGAGATTTAATCTGACCTTGTTTTTCAACACTTTTTAGTCGATTAAAATCGACTTGTAGGAATCTGTTTACTGAAAATAAAGACTTCGATACCAATTAAAGTTAATATCGCTGACTTCACTATTCTGAATACATGTTTGCGGAGATAATTCATGACAAAAAAATCAACAAAACCATCCTCTATCGCATTGGGTACGGCATTGGTAACCACTCTCGCAGCCGGTCAGCTATCAGCAAATGAAATTACCAATCCATTTTCCTTAACTGAGCTATCCAGTGGCTACATGCAGTTGGCCGATGCCACCAATGCTGACAAAACAACCCAGGAAGGCAAATGTGGTAGTAAAAAAACTGGGCAGGAAGGTAAATGCGGCGAGGGAAAATGTGGTGGTAAGAATGATATGAAGAAAAATATGGAAGGCAAATGTGGCGGGAAAAAAGCCAAACAGGAAGGTAAGTGCGGTGAAGGCAAATGCAGCTCCACTAAGAAATAAATCACACACAAACAGCCATGCACAGTGGTCCCTTATCGGTTCAAGGTGCGGGTCTGGGTCTGCGCAGAGCGTTTATACGTGAACTCGCAGACCAATCTGTCGATAGGGTCCACTTCTGGGAAATTGCCCCGGAAAACTGGATGAATGTGGGGGGATATTATGGCGAGCAGTTTCGTGCCCTGACCCAAAAATTTCCTTTCATATGTCATGGCCTGTCACTCTCCATTGGCAGCCCGTCACCACTAGACAAAACCTTTTTACAACAACTCAAGAAATTTCTGCAAGCACACTGCATCGATCACTATAGCGAGCATCTGAGTTATTGTAGCGACGATGGACATCTGTATGATCTGATGCCCATCCCATTTACAGAAGAAGCGGTGCATTACGTAGCTCAGCGCATCCGCAAGGTACAGCAGATTCTGGAACGGCGCATCGCGATCGAAAACGTCTCCTACTATGCTGCTCCAGGAAAAAACATGGAAGAAATCGATTTCCTGAATGCCGTGCTCGATGAAGCCGATTGCGATCTACTGCTTGATATCAACAATATTTATGTCAATAGCGTCAATCATCGCTATGACGCAAAATCGTTTCTAGAAAAAATTCCGTTGAATCGTATCCGTTACCTTCATGTAGCCGGACATTACACCGAAGCCGAGGATCTGCTCATCGATACCCATGGTTCAGCGGTCATCGATCCGGTCTGGCAACTACTCGAACAGGCCTATCGACATTTTGGTGTCATACCGACCGTACTCGAACGCGACTTCAATATCCCTCCGCTGGCAACATTACTGGACGAAGTCAATTTGATCCATATGTTACAAGAGAAATATCAACATCCAGTCAATGCTCTGACTCAGCATGGCTGACATACCCGAGTTCATCAAACAACAATATGCGTTTGCAGCACATATCCGCAACCCGGATGCCTATCCACGTCCCAACGATGTGGAAGAGCGACGCATGAAGATTTACCGTGAGCTGTTTTACAACAATGTCGAGGACTCTATAGCCAACACCTTTCCCGTGTTGCGAAACATCACACCCGATGATCGCTGGCATGCCATGATCAGGGATTTCTATTCGAATCATCATTCACACACACCACTGTTTCCAGAATTACCCGGCGAGTTCCTGAAATATCTCGAACTGGAACGCGCCCACCTTCCTGATGATCCTCCCTTCCTGCTTGAACTGGCTCACTATGAGTGGGTCGAACTGGCACTGTCCTTACTGGATTATTCAATCGACTCAACTTCAATCGATCCACAGGGCGATCTACTACAGGGTGTACCTGTGTTGTCACCATTCGCTTGGCCGCTCACCTACCGTTTCCCCGTTCACAAGATCGGACCAGCATTTCTACCCACCGCACCAGACACCATACCCACACATTTACTGGTCTATCGCGACAATCATTTCACCATCCACTTCATCGACATCAATCCTGTAACTGCGCGTCTACTCGATCTCATCCATGCTCATAGCAACATACCTGGAGAAAATTTACTACGTCACATTGCAACCGAATTGGATCATCTTCAACTCGATAATGTGATTCAAGGTGGATTGACAATCCTGAATGATCTAAAAAAGCGAGGTGTCTTACTAGGCGTCCGGCGATAAGGCTCAGTCAATGGTTACAAGAAAGCCATACAATTTTCTATCTGGTCAATCGCAATATGTTCAGCTATCAGCATTAGCCGTGCAACTGACAAACTGGCTTCCCAGTGCCATACATACTTTGTTTCTTCCGGAATTCTTGGCTGCATAAAGCGCCTTGTCTGCTGCATTGATGAGGTGGTCCTCGCTTTTCATCGCGACTTCTTTCAAAGCGATACCGATACTGATCGAGGTTCTGATTTGCACCCCATCGACATGGATATCCTGCGAATCAATATGCTGACGCAACCTCTCGGCAAAATGTACTACTGACTTTGCATCTGTGCTGCCGTTGTGACAAATCACCAGAAACTCTTCCCCCCCCATGCGGCAATAAGTATCCCCTTTGCGTGCAATATCCTTTATGGATGCAGCGACTTCCTTCAGGACCTTGTCACCAATAGCATGACCGTGACTATCGTTGATAGCTTTGAAATGATCAATATCGATCAGCATTACGGCCATGGATTGCCCTGATCGACTGGCAACATTCCATACATCGGCCAAAGCATCCATGCCGGCACGGCGGTTAGGCAGTTCCGTCAATACATCCGTCAAGGCAAAGTGTTCCAGTTTGCGATTGGATACCGCTAATTCAGCTGCAAAACGCTTTAGTTGTTCGCGATCTCGCTCCCAGGATTCCTGCAATTTGCGGTAATGCCACGCGGCTCTCAGGCGTGCCCTAAACGCCCTGATATTGATCGGTTTGGTTACATAATCATCGACACCGGCATCAAAGGCTTTGATTACCTCTTCTTCTTCCTCAATACTGGTCAACATGATGATATATAAATTCTGTCCCCACTCCGATGTACGCAAAGCTTTGGTCAACTCTAATCCACTCATCACTGGCATGATCCAGTCTGTAATGACAATGTGCGGTGAAACCTCCATAACCATGGACAAGGCCTGCTGACCATCATTTGCAGTGTATAACGTATGTCCGCGTGCATTACACAGCAATTCCTCGATGAAAACGATGCTGGCTGGGTCGTCTTCGACCAGCAATATCCTGAGCGAAGAAGCATCGATTATACTTTCCTCGCGTGACACAGCCGAATTCATTATCTTGCGGAAAGGTGGTGGCATCTCGGTGGACGAAATATTCAGCATTTTCACCCAAGTTTGCCACTCCTGCATGATCTGATCGATCAACAATCCGAAAGACTCGGTATCCAGTCCGATTCTGCCACCCAGCAAAATCAGTTCCGAAATTCCCTCACTACGTTCGGCTTCACTAGCCATGCCAAAATCAGCAATTTGCTTCCCCAAGTACAACAAATGCACCAAGCGGTATGGACGAGATCCTTCAGAAAAGCAGGAATCATCCGGTACTTCATGAAAGTAGATTGGTTCTACAAAAATCTTGGGCACACCAAAGTGAATCAGCATGGCCGCCGTAAGTGCATTATGATCTGTTTTCAGGAACAGTTGCTCGAGCTCAATCAAAGGCACTTCCGCAGATTGTCTGCTGATCAATTCATCATATTTGTCCGGATAGATCGTGGCCAAAGCCAGGCAACCGATACGAGCTAGCAAACCACACGCAAACAATTCATCCGGAGCCGAAATGCGCGTCGCCTTTCCGAGTTCCTGCATGGCAATGGCCATCAATAAAGAATGAGACCAGAAATGCTGATAATCGAATCCTTTGCACGATCCCTTCTTATATTGATCGATCAAAGAAAAACCCATGGCCAACTGCTTCACAGATAATAAACCAACACGTAAAACCGCTTCTGCCACCGATGTAATCGATCGCGTACCATAACTCGCTGAATTGGCGCGCTGTATCAAACGCCCTGAAAGCGCTGGATCGGTCTGGATCAATCTGGTAATTTCGTTCAGCGTAACATCATCATGTCGACATGCTTCCATCAAAGCCAGCGCGACACCTTTAGGGCTTGGTAGCAAAGTACTGATTTTCAGTTGATTGATGTCGGCCACTTTCATAGTCATAGTTTATACTCGTTGAATCAATAGCATTTTATATCATTGATATTTATATAAAATCCAAAAATTTCCCTTATTCGACAACCTTTTCTATTTCTGTAAGTGCTCTTTGATACTGGTAACGCAAATCACTCCACAATGCCCGAATAGACAGCATTTCTCCCGACTTCCCATAGGCCTCCAGTTGCTTGAATAACATCGACAGGCTTTCTGCACCGATATTGGCAGAGCTGGACTTAAGGCTATGCGCAATACGATAAACGGCAGCAGGGTCTTCTTCCTCAATCACTTTCTCCAGTTGTAGCATGTACTGATCTGCGGACTTAACGAATGCATTCAATATTCTGCGTAACAACTTGCGCTCACCGGTTGAGTTCATACCGCGAATCTGTTCCAGTCTTTTTAGATTCAGAACCGGGATCTCGTCGATAACCGGCTCCGACCGAGTTTCGCTGGTCTCGAGAAGCGTTATCCGATCGGCTTTCTCTTTTGGCAACCATCGCTGCACAATGTGCCGCAATTGATCTATTGAATAGGGTTTGGACAAGAAATCATTCATTCCGGCATTCAAGCAACGCTGTCGATCATTCTCGGTTGCGTTGGCAGTTACCGCGATGATTGGAATCTCCTTGCCACTTTGCTGCAATTGCCGACGGATCATCGCTGTGGCTTGCATACCGTCCAGGATGGGCATTTGACAATCCATCAGAATGAGGTCGTACCGATGCAATGCCGCCAACTCAACTGCCTGTTGCCCGTTTGTTGCCAACTCGGTTTCAATACCCAGTTTGGAGAGCATGGTCTCGGCAACAATCTGATTGACGGGGTTGTCTTCAGCCACTAAAACTCTACCGCATAAAAACTGGGAAGGCGCTTCCGTACTAGGTCGCACCGTTTCTTTAGTAGGTGCGCCCCTGGTCCCAGCCAGTTCGGAAACAACCTCCATCAGTTCCGATCGGCGTAATGGTTTGTTGATGCAACGAATTATTCCTAGCTCTTGTTTCTTTTCCTGACCGATTTCACAGGGTAATGATGTCAACAACACTATGCGCACATTGTCCAGCAGACTATCGTCACGGATCTGCTGCACCAATTCCATACCACTGACAATGGGCATATGCACATCCACAATCGCCACACGAAATGGCCGTTGCTTGGTGGCAGCATGCTTCAGTTCATGCAGGGCATGCTGTGCATTATCGATACAAGTCACTTGTGCATGCCAGTCCTGTAGCTGATGCTTCAAGATCTCGCAGTGAGTCGCATTATCGTCAACGATCAAGACAGAGATATCCATCGCTTCAAACCCGGATTCGACCCTTTTTACTACATCAGATTTTTGCAGACACAAACTGATGCGAAATTGGGAACCTTGTCCGGGAGTACTCTCGACACAAATGTCACCCCTCATCAATCCAAGCAACCGCTTGCAAATCGTCAATCCTAGCCCCGTACCGCCATATTGCCGCGTTGTAGAGCCATCAGCCTGGGAGAAATGCTTGAATATTTTGTCATGATATTCTTTGGCAATGCCAATCCCAGTGTCTTCCACGCTGATTTGGACATTCACATGATCAGCAGCGTCGTGCAATTGTGTACGCACCACCACTTCCCCCTGGGCCGTGAACTTGATCGCATTATTGAGCAGATTGGCCAGAACCTGGCTCAATCGGAATGAATCACCACGCAACATCATGCTCGTTTGCGGTGGTATGAATTGTGCTGCCAATTCGAGATTTTTTTCATAGGCCGGCTGCGAAAACATGACCAGTGTGTCTTCGATCAGTTTCACCAGATCGAAATCGATAACTTCCAATTCCATACGATTGGATTCGATCTTCGAGAAATCGAGAATGTCATTGATAATCCCCAGCAGGTGCTTTCCCGAGCGTTGCACAGTTTCGGCATAACTGAGCTGATCCTTGCTCAGTTGACTATCCAGTAATAATTCCGTCATGCCAAGTATGCCGTTCATGGGTGTTCGGATTTCATGGCTCATGGTAGCCAAAAACTCACTTTTAGCCTTGCTAGCCGCTTCTGCAGCATCCTTGGCATGACTCAATTCTTCTGTTCGCCTCGCCACTTCGATTTCGAGATCATCCAGATGATGTGCAAGTTGCTCATCGCGTTCCTGGATGATTTCCAGCATGTTGTTGATTCCATTAGACAGTGTGTTAAGTTCAATAATCTCCCCTGGATGGGTACGTACACTGTAGTTGGCCTCGGCGGAAACACGGGCTATGGCGGTCGATAATTGATGTAATGGTTCTAGTACCGAGCGATTGAGTCGCTGTAGTAATGAATTGGCTGCGAATAAAGCAATGGCTGCAGCGGCACAAGTGATGATGCCATGCCAGAAAATTTTCCAATACAGTGGAATCAGCGCAATTTCCAGATACAAGGAACCGTGGTTGTGGTTATTGAACTCGATGGGTTGCAGAATGGTAATGAAATGAATTGAAGTCAGTAGATCTTTCTGTACGACTGGCAAAGCTTCTGGTAAAGGTTGCGAATCAGCCGAATACTGTGCAAAAAGTATGTTTTCATCCGTATAAATTGCAGCGGCTTGGATTTCTCCCAGGTTATCCAATGAATGTAATAGCGTCTGGGCCGTATTGGTATCCCTGAACATCAATGCTGCCCCGGCATTCTCAGCCAAAATTCGTGCCGTTGCCTGACCAGATTGCAATAATGAAAAAAAATCCAGCGTAAAACTGCTCAATATCACCAAGACTGCTACCAACAACATGGCAGCAGCCTGAGTTACCAAGCTTATCTTCTGCAGCTTAGCTTGAAGATTAATTTTCTGGATGGGCAAACCTGTCATTACTGATACACCTCGGTAGCAAAACGCAGCAACTGTGAGCTGAGTTTCAAACCTTTTCTCCTTGCAATAATAAGATTAGCTTCAAAAACCACTTTGCCATCCTTGACGGCCATATTGAGCACAACACCTTGCTGACCTGCACCTGGTGTATCAGCAATGGTTAATATCGGCCTTCCATCCAATAGCTTGATGATATTCGTAATATTTGCGCTATCGGAGCGTGAAATAAAAACAATCTGGCACATGGACAGATCGTCATTTTTTTTCACATGTAGAATCGACAAATCACGATCGTGGATGTTTTTATGCCGGATATGTTGCAGATTTTCCCTAAATGGATCGTCGCCCAGAATACATAGATTAATGGCCTGACCCTGCAATTCCGGCCACTCCGTAAAGGACGCAAAGTTGTACAGGAAAGCAACTTTCAATCGATACTCGGAAGGGGACTCGGCCATTACCGCGAATGCAAGACTGAAAAGCAGTCCGCCATAAAGCAGCCACATTGAAAAATGTCTGTGCCACGCCAACAACCAGTTCGGAAGAAGTGCAGAATAAAGATGACCTATTCGCGATCGGCAACATATAGCAGCGAGTAGCGAAACCGGTCGGCGACATGATTGCTGTTTCGAGTCGGTGAAGATCACTTCAGCGGTTCGCCTAAAAGCGATAATCCAACCTGAAACGTACGGTACGCCCTGGCTGCATCAGGCTATTCTGCCAGTTGGTATCGGCCGCAGGATGCTGATAATGCTCATTAAATAAATTATAGACACTGAATGATGCTTCCAATCCTCTAATCCAACGCACATCTGTCACCAGGTTCAGATTGGACAGCACATAGCTGCCAGTATTGCTGCCATCCAGTGTTTTACGCTTGCCATAATATTGCAGTTCGTAACCAGCACGTAACCCCGTTATCAAAGGAATCGGTACCGAGAAATTTACTTTTCCCAGTGTATACGGTGAATTCATCTGATGTATATTGTGTTGCTCGACGCTCTGAAAACCGAAACTGGCCCGCAGGCGCGCGCCCCAGTCCCAGGTTTTATCCATCGAAAGCTCTGTTCCACGCGCTCTAACCTTGCTCGAATCCTGTTGATACTGGGATAAACCACTGAGTGGATCGACACCTAGCACAATCAGGTTGTGCATATCCCAGGCATAAGCCGTTGCACGCACATTCATGTTAGTTATTGGCAGGTAATCCGCAACGATTTCCGCCGTATCGACATATTCACTCTGCAATCCCGGATTGGCTACCTGCGATACCTGATCATTATAATTCCGCTCATAGGCATTGGGCGCACGATGCGCACGACCATATAGCGCTTTGAAAGTGGTTTTAGGAGTCGCCTGCCAGATTATCGCTGCTCGCGGACTGAGGCGACTGCCGATCCAGTTATTGTGATCATAACGCAAACCCAGCGTCACGGCCCATCGGTCATTGATACGCCATTCATCCTGTGCATAAACACCAAACCGCACCACAGAACTCTTTGCAACTGCGTTTTCCTCGGGCAACTCAAAGTTCTGGAAAGTCTGTTTGATGCGTGTACTGTTTTGATATTCAAAGCCCAACATCAGCTTGTGATCGGCAAAAGCACTGGATAACAAACGCACCTCTGCACCGTGCCAATCACTGGGCCCAGTAAAGAGATTTCTGACACCGCTATAAAACAGGGGGTTGTCATAGCGATACTGTCCTAGAAACACACGTCCCATGACATTCAATGTATCACCGAAAAAATTATCGTTGTATTGAATCTGGGTGTTGAGCCGTCGATCGCGTTGAAATTGATGCGGTACCAATGGATCCGATTGAAACATGCCGGTCGGATCATCCTTGCGCCGATCACCGTAGATAAAGTCAAACGAAAGTGGTCCTCTGGAAGCATGTGCAAACAGTTGTTTGACATTCTCACCATCAAGATGATGTGCGAGACCCGAGACACCCGAGTCGCCATAATCAAACAGACGATTCGCCCCACCACGAGACTGTAAGCCCGATGCCGAAATAATGGCATCCAATCCATTATCGAATTTTCTTCCTAGGGTAATGCGTTCCTGCGGCATCAGCTCGGCCGTTTGATAGGAAGTAGACATTTCTCCCGTGCCCTTAATATCAGCACCATTTCTCGTGATGATATTTACCACGCCCAGCATGGCGTTCTGACCATAGACTGCACTGCCCGGCCCCGGAATGAATTCGATACGTTCAACCAGATCGATGTCGAGGGGAAAGTCTCGCCCGGTTGGCCCCTGGTCATAAGTGGAATCATTGATACGATTTCCATTGATGGTAATCAGCACACGCGTATTGAAATCTCCGGGTAAACCAAACCCTCTCGTACCCATGTAGTCGTACTGATAATCATAGGTGGGAAAAATCCCCGAAAGACTCGCCAGCGCTTCGTTCAGCGTACGCCAACCATATGTCCTGATATCCTTGCGGGTAATCACACTTACTGCCGCCGCCACCTGCTGCTGCTTCTGTTCATATTTGGAAGCACCCATGATCGTGATTTTGGTCAGTTCTTCCAGACTCAAGTGCTCCAAACTCTGACTGGCAAAAACAAGCTTCATTGGCACAACAAGTAAGCCAAGCAATAGCGATGCCGCTACCGCAACAGGCTTTGAACGCGTTACACGAAATATAGTAAACACGATGAAATAGGGATTAAAGGCAAATTCCCTGATTTAATCATGTAAAACAGAATATTAAAGATGGAAAGAGAAAGGGTTTTATCGTTTAATTAGATTGAAAATTCAGTAAAGCGCTAACTAGGAAAAAAATAGGGTTCCCTACAAATTAACTGTAAATACTATTCAGCTAAAAAAACAAGCGCACATGCTTGTCTTTCATTGGATTTCATTAGAGATGAAGACACTTTGTTCATTGAACAGAAAATAAGCATGCAACACATTTCAAGTTTAAATAACCAATTGAGTCGGTTCGATAACAATAAAAAACCCCTCTGCGGAGGGGTTTTTATATCGATTGCCTAACTCGCAATCAATCTTTTACTTGTGCATTGCTTTTTTGAACATACGATCAATCTTGGATTCTGTCTCCATTGAACGTCTGTTGGCTTCATCAGCAATACGGACTGCATCGTTTGCTTTTGCATTAGCAGCGGCTGCTTCAGCTTTGGCTGCAGAGGCGTCAGCTGCAACTGCGTTAACTTTGTTTTGCAATTCTTCGAATTGTGCTGTTGTTGCACAACCTGTCAAACCAATTAATGAACTTGCTAACACAACTACTGTTAACGCGCGAACTGGATTTTTAAATCTAAATTTCATTCCGATCTCCTCAGTGTTTATTTTATTTAATGCACATAAACAACTACAACCGCTACTTTTAGCTGTAAATAATTATTGACAGCACAAATTCATATTATCTGATTTTTTCTGCAAAATAAATGGATTCCGTAACAAATATATAAAGCACATCAAGTTCATCGAAATTATCATCAACACAACCAATTGATTTATATATATTTTTATATAAACAAATAAATTCAATCTATTAACAACAGTAAACAATGCAATAGAAAAAACGGTTCATGGTCGATTCAGAAGCTACTAACGGATATTTACGAGGGTACCAAGCTTGATCCATTTACCCAGTCTATCTATCTGATCATTAGTAAGAGCCACGCAACCATTAGTCCAGTTATATTGATGATGAATTTCCTGATCACCGTTACCTATGCCATGGATACCAATGTGCCCCCCCAGAGGCGTGTTTTGAGGGGGAGTCTTACCAAGGCTGCTTGCCTCCAGAATGGATAACCATACATCTTCCGAGATTCGCTCCTCCTCTCTCGCTCGTTTGGCTGTTTCGAGATCGGGGTAATCCAAACCAAAAAAACGATAGTAACGGCTTTTTTCATTCACCCAGCCAATCTTGAATTTCCCCAATGGGGTTTTATCGTCTTTGGTCATTTTGGACCAAGTCGTACCAAACCGTCCTATTGCGACATTATTGAATTCAGCTTGAATTTTATTTCCTTCCATAACAAACAGCTTGTGCTCTGCGGTATCCACATCGATCCAGACCCCATTTTCAGCATGGGCAAGCGAAAAATATAGAGTCAGCACAACCAGAAATACTGACAGACTGGGGTTCAAATACGGAATATATGAGCCTTGTTTGATCATGGATAGCCAATGAGAAACTCGAATAATTAATTATGTCATAATCCCACGATTATGAAATCGACAAAAGGTGCTTATGTGCCTCGCAATTCCAGCTTGTGTTGAAAAACTGACAACAGACAATCATGCCATCGTCAACCTGAGTGGTATCCGCAAGACTGTCTCGCTGGCACTGGTAGAAAACATTCAGCCCGGAGACTATGTCATCGTTCATGTTGGCTTTGCACTACAAAGACTCGATCCGGCCGAAGCCGAACGTACCCTGGCATTCTTTGCCGAAATGTCCAGTCTGGATAACCAAATCTGAGCAGAAGTCTTTCACCATGAAATATATTGATGAATTTCGCGACAGAAACTTGGCACTTCAAATTGCCAGCCAAATCAAATCCGAGGCCGATCCTGCGAAACATTATCAATTCATGGAATTTTGTGGCGGGCATACTCACGCCATTTCACGTTTTGGAATTGTCGATCTGTTACCTAACCATGTCGAGATGATCCATGGCCCGGGCTGTCCGGTATGCATCCTCCCCGTTGGTCGCGTACAAACCGCTATATCGCTGTCACACATTCCGGGATTGATTCTCTGCACTTATGGCGACATGCTAAGAATTCCGACAACTGATGGCATGAGCCTGCTTAAAGCCAAGGCAGCGGGCGCCGACGTCAGAATGGTCTATTCCAGCATCGATGCTGTGAATATCGCCCAGAACAACCCGGATCGTCAGGTAGTATTCTTTGCCATCGGTTTCGAGACCACCGTTCCTCCTACTGCAGTTGCCCTGCAGCAGGCCCGTGCAGCAAATCTGAAAAATTTTTCAGTCTATTGCAATCATGTACTGACGCCACCCGCGATTGCACATATCCTGCAATCACCTGAAGTGCGCGAGCTCGGTCTGGTTCAACTGGATGGCTTCATCGGCCCTGCGCATGTTTCGGTCGTGATCGGTAGCCAACCTTACGATTATTTTGCCGAAGAATTCCAGAAGCCAGTTGTAATCGCAGGTTTTGAACCGCTAGATGTGATGCAAGCAATACTGATGCTGATACGTCAGATCAATACCAATCGGATCGAGGTGGAGAACGAATTTAGTCGCGCCGTTCTGCAGAACGGTAACCTCAAAGCACAGCAAACCGTGGCAGATGTATTTGAACTGCGCCGCACCTTTGAATGGCGCGGATTGGGTGTTATTCCTTACAGTGCTCTGAAAATAAAAGCTGAGTATGCCGATTTTGACGCAGAGTTACGTTTCCCAATAGAAGAACGATCGATTGCAGATAACAAGGCATGCGAATGCGGTGCCATCTTGCGCGGCGTCAAACGGCCACAAGACTGCAAGATTTTTGGAACGGTCTGCACGCCCGACAACCCCATTGGCTCCTGCATGGTTTCGTCCGAAGGTGCATGTGCTGCACACTATCGCTATGGCCGCTTTCGGGATCATCAATCCAGTATCTCCGCACGGGTATAAAAATTGTCATCCATCAAGGTCAAATCTGGCTATGTGCGCGCCCTGGATCTCAAGCATGGTCATGTGGAAATGGCACATGGCAGCGGAGGAAGAGCAACCGCCCAACTGATCGAGCAGCTTTTCGTGGCCGCATTCGATAACGCCATTCTCCGCTTGCTTAATGATCAGGCTTGTTTTCCTTCCTCGGGTGGGCGCATGGTAATGTCCACCGACAGTCATGTGATTACCCCGTTATTTTTTCCCGGCGGTAATATCGGCAGCCTATCCGTGCATGGCACAATCAACGACATTGCCATGTCCGGCGCCCAACCCCGTTATCTGGCGGCCAGTTTCATTCTGGAGGAAGGATTCCCGTTGATCGACCTGAAACGCATCGTCGATTCCATGGCCGAAGCTGCACGCAATGCCAAGGTGCCGATTGTAACCGGTGACACCAAAGTGGTTGAGAGGGGAAGCGGCGATGGAGTATTCATTACTACAACGGGTCTGGGCTGGGTACCGGATGGTATCGATATTTCAGCCCATCGTGCCAGTCCCGGTGACAAAATACTGGTATCGGGGTTCCTGGGCGATCATGGTGTGGCCGTCATGGCACAACGGGAAAACCTATCCTTCGATACCACTATTGAATCGGATAGCGCTCCGCTGCACGAACTGGTGGCGCATATGATCACTGTCGTACCGGATATCCATGCTTTGCGCGATCCGACCCGAGGCGGACTGGCAACAGCCCTGAACGAAATTGCCCGACAATCCTCGGTGGGCATGCTAGTGCAAGAAGAATATCTGCCCATTCGTGAATCGGTCAACGCAGCTTGCGAATTTCTCGGACTCGATCCGCTGTATATCGCCAACGAAGGCAAGCTCATCGCCATATGCTCACCCGCAGATGCAGAAAATTTGCTCACAGCGATGCAAGCCCATCCCTTGGGTAAACACGCCGCGATCATTGGCGAAGTCATCGAAGATACGCATTGCTTTATACAGATGCAAACCCGTTTCGGTGGCAGACGTATAGTTGATTGGCTGAATGGCGAACAGCTCCCAAGGATTTGCTGATCCGTTGAAGATTCTGTTTCTAACCCATAGCTTTAATAGTTTGGCACAACGCCTGCATGTCGAGCTTACTCGTCACGGATTCGAAGTTTCGGTGGAACTGGATATCAGCGATGCCGTTTCGTGTGAAGCGGCTACATTATTTCAACCCGATCTGATCGTTGCACCATTCCTGAAACGTGCCATTCCTGCAATGATCTGGCAGCAATTTCGCTGCTTGATCGTACATCCGGGCATCATTGGAGATCGCGGTCCATCCGCACTCGACTGGGCAATCATGCAGGATCAACCGCAATGGGGCGTAACCGTGTTGCAGGCCAATGCCGAAATGGATGCTGGTGACATCTGGGCATCACAGGTTTTTCCGATGCGTTTCGCCACCAAGAGTAGCCTGTATCGCCGTGAAGTTGTCGAAGCAGCGACTACTGCGGTCCTGCAGGCCATATCACGCTTACAATCTGGCACCTACACCCCGATACCACTCAACTATGCTGACCCAAACGTGCTGGGCCGACTGCACACACTCATCATGCAGACTGATCGGACTATCGTCTGGGAGCATGATTCCACGCGAACAATTCTGAAGAAAATCCATGCAGCAGACGGATTTCCAGGTGTACTGGATAGTATCGAGGGGATAGCCTATTACCTGTACGATGCACATGCTGAGGATCGTTTGCGAGGAATACCCGGAAATATCATCGCCAAACGGCAAAATGCGATTTGCCGGGCCACAGTCGATGGCGCGGTCTGGATCGGCTTTCTAAAACAAAAAAGCGACACCCACCCTACATTCAAGATAGCCGCTACCCTGGCATTACAAGATAGCCTTACCGATGTACCCGAGATTCACCTTGATGCCTTTGCGTCAGAAACCGGAAGCACCTACCGCGATATCTGGTTTGAGCATGAAGATCAAGTAGGTTACCTAAACTTCAGTTTTTATAATGGTGCGATGGATACCCGGCAATGCGAACGTTTGCGTGAAGCCTATTTGCGGGCCACTGACACCTCCGTGCGGATCATCGTACTCATGGGCGGCCCGGATTTCTGGAGCAATGGCATTCACCTCAATCACATTGAATACGCATCGAGTCCAGCCGACGAATCCTGGCGCAATATCAATGCCATGGACGATCTGGTACTGGCAATCATCACCAACACCCGACAGCTGACGGTGGCAGCGCTACAGGGCAACGCCGGTGCGGGTGGCGTGTTTCTATCGTTGGCAGCCGATTACATTTATGCACGCACCAGTGTCATCCTGAATCCACATTATAAAAACATGGGCAATCTGTATGGTTCGGAGTACTGGACTTATTTACTACCGCGACGGGTATCTTCTGAACAGGCCAGACAGCTTATGGAAACCCGACTCCCCATTGGTGCAATGGAAGCACAACAACTGGGTTTGATCGACGCCTGCCTGACATTGGATCACGTCGATTTCGGAAAAAGAATCCAAGAAATGGCAACTAGCATGGCTGCAAGTGCGGACTATTTGCAGCAACTTGAGAAGAAGCAGTCGCAGCGACAAATCGACGAACAGCGCAAACCCTTACAAAGCTATCGGTCCGAAGAGTTGCAACGCATGCAACTGAACTTTTACGGATTTGATCCAAGCTACCATGTGGCGCGTTATCATTTCGTTTATAAACGACCTCATGGCTGGACTCCGCGCTATTTAGCGCGGCATCGAAGCAAATAGACGCAAACTACTGCTGGCGTATGAGGCGGTCAGACTTCAGTTCATTGACAAGATTGGGATCGAATTCCGGCGGCTTTTCTGCCGGAGGAATGACACCCGAGCACTGTTTCGCGATCGCCCAGTGCTGGATGGCATCATATTCGTTTTTGAGTTGCGCATATTCTGCTTCCTGCTCTTTAGTTTCTGCCAAGGCAAATAATGCAGTCCATGAAAGCGACAAGTCAGCACCCAAAATCCACTTATCTTTTGCTGGCGCGGTATCGCTCGCTTTTCCGGTAATCTGACTGACTCTGGTTTGTATGCGTTCTACTTCCGCAAGCAATTCGTTGCAGTTATAGGTCTGAAACTGCGAAGGTGAAACATAGGGGGCATGCCGATACTCCGAAGATGCTGCACAACCGGACAATACAATGGCCCCCCAAAAAAATAACGTTGCATACGAATTTTTCATAATACTCACTCCCTGTCGGATTACCGCTCGCCAATCTTGATTGGACATAATGGTCAAATTGTACACTGTTATGAACAATTTCAACTTCATCGCCAATCTTGCATTGACATTACAAAGCAATTTCTGGTCTTATGCGTTGTCGCGGTGATCCCGGACCAGTAACTATGGCAGGATACAGGATCATCGAAAATTTTCGAATCTCAAATATTCAACCATGACGCAATCAGCAGAACACAACAGCACCGAAACCTTGCAAAACCCGGTCGCACCGGAACCCATCAAAACCATTCAGGTCAATCAATGTCGCATTACTTTACTGGGGACGGCGCACGTTTCAAGAGCCAGCGCAGACAAAGTGCAAGAACTGATTGCTACAGGTCATTACGATGCTGTCGCCGTAGAATTATGCCCAAGTCGCCACAAAGCCATTGTGAACCCCGATGCCATGGCACAGATGGATCTGTTTCAAGTTATTCGCAAAGGTCAGGCCAGCATGGTTGCCGCCAATCTGGCATTGGGCGCCTTCCAGCAACGTATGGCAGAACAACTGGATATCGAACCTGGCGCTGAGATGCGCGTTGCCATCAAGGATGCTCAGGCTGCTCATCTGCCCGTGCTTCTGATCGACCGGGAAATCGGCACAACCATGAAACGCATTTATTACAATGTACCTTGGTGGAAGCGCATTACCATTTTTGCCGGCCTGATTGAGAGTGTGATCAGCAAGGAAAAATTTAGCGCAGCGGATATTGAGAAGCTGAAAGAAGGCGACGTACTGGAAAGTTCATTTGCACAGTTTGCCGAAAATGAAAAAGACTTGTTCCGTCCGCTGATCAGCGAACGCGATGAATATATGACTGCACGTCTGCTCAAAGAATGCCAGGAAAACAACTATCAGCACATCCTGGCCGTGGTTGGAGCGGGACATCTGAACGGCATGTCACAGCAATTGGCAGCACATGCCCAGATAGATAGCGATACACGCATTGCACAACTGGATGAAATACCCCCGCCCTCCCGCTGGGTCAAGTTTTTGCCCACCCTGTTCGTGGTGTTCATTCTGGCGGGACTGGCGATTGGATTCATGCAAAGCCCGGAGATTGGTATCAGCATGGTATTGGACTGGATTCTCATCACTGGCGGATTATCTGCTCTGGGAACCGCCATGGCGTTAGCGCATCCGTTATCGATCCTCTCCGCGTTTCTGGCAGCGCCGCTGACGACATTACATCCCGCCATAGGTGCAGGCATGGTAGTTGCAGCGGTTGAAGCCTATATGCGTAAACCGAAAGTCAGCGATTTCAATCGGCTTAGGGCAGACACCACCAGTCTAAAAGGATGGTGGAATAATCAGGTCACGCGAGTTCTGTTGATTTTCATACTGTCTTCATTAGGTGCAGGGATTGGTACGTATGTAGCAGGATTCAGAATTTTTGAACAACTGAGCAGCAGCTAGCACATTATGTTCGGAATTTTCGAACGTTTCATCGATCCTTATCCACCTGAACACCCGATAGAGCCACCCAAAGGACTCTATCAATTTTGCCGTCACTATGTGCGCGGAATCGAACCCTATCTGGTTTTGCTGGCCATATTGACCACCTGCTTGGCTATCAGCGAGGCCATGCTTTACGGTGTACTGGGACAGATGGTTGACTGGTTGGCAGAACAGGAAACCACAAACTTCTTCGAAGAAGAATGGCCAACCTTGTTGGGAATGTCGGTGTTCATCCTACTGATTATCCCGTCTTTAGTATTGCTGCATTCCATGGTGATTCACCAGACACTGATGGGTAACCTGCCAATGCGCGTTCGCTGGCTGTCACATCGTTACCTGCTGAACCAGAGTTACACTTTTTTTCAACATGAATTCAGTGGCCGCATCGCCACCAAAGTGATGCAAACTGCCCTTGCAGTGCGGGAAACCGTGCTGAAGCTGCTGGATGTAATTTTGTTTGTCACGGTATATCTTACCACCACGCTGCTGCTGGTTCTCAATGCCGATCCACGCTTGTGCATACCACTTTTAGCCTGGCTGCTCATTTATATTGCCATCCTTTTTTATTTCGTGCCCCGACTCAAGCGAATTTCCACCCTGCAAGCCGACGCACGGTCATTGATGACGGGACGCATTGTCGACAGCTACACGAATATCCTGACTCTTAAGCTATTTTCCAAAAGCCAGCGCGAATCAGCTTATGCTCAGGCAGGCATGGAAGAATTCATGGCAACTGTCCATCCACAAATGCGCCTATCGACTGGACTCAATGCTAGTGTATGGGTGATCAATATGCTTCTGGTATTTGCCACGGGTGCACTGGGTATACACTTGTGGTTGCAAAACGCTATCGGACCTGGCGCCATCGCCATAGTCATGAGCCTCGCCATTCGCCTTACCGGCCTGTCGCACTGGGTAATGTGGGAAGTCAATGCCCTATTTGAAAATATTGGCACGGTTCAGGACGGCATCAATACACTTGCTAGACCGCAACAGGTTACCGATGCCGCCGATGCTGCAGAGCTACAGGTCCAACAAGGTGAAATTACATTTGATCATGTGCATTTTTCTTATCACCAGGAAGAAAAAATTGAGCAGCCAAAAGGATTCCCGATTATTTTCAACGACTTGAATCTGCACATCGCTGCTGGTGAGAAAGTGGGCATTGTCGGTCGCTCCGGCGCTGGCAAATCAACTTTTGTTAATTTACTGTTGCGATTTTATGATATTCAAAACGGCCATATCACCATAGACGACCAGGACATTCGAACTGTTACGCAAGATAGCTTGCGCGCTAATATTGCCATGGTGACGCAAGATACATCACTGCTACACCGCTCGGTACGGGACAATATTTTGTTTGGCCGCCCTGAGGCCAGTGAATTACAGATGATCGCTGCTGCAAAACGGGCTCAGGCGCATGAATTCATCATGAAGCTGCGAGATATCAAGGGACGCACGGGTTATGATGCACATGTCGGTGAACGCGGCGTAACGCTATCTGGCGGGCAGCGGCAACGAATCGCTATTGCACGCGTGCTACTCAAGAATGCTCCCATTCTAGTATTGGATGAAGCCACCTCGGCACTGGACTCTGAAGTTGAAGCAAGCATCCAGCAGAGTTTGTATCAATTGATGGAAGGAAAAACCGTGATTGCCATCGCCCATCGTTTATCAACCATTGCTGCAATGGATCGCTTGATCGTCTTCGATAAGGGACAAATTGTTGAACAAGGTAGTCACGCAAAACTTATAGCCAACAACCAATTGTATGCTCAACTCTGGAACCACCAGTCTGGAGGATTTCTTGGAACACTGGGCGATATTTGATCAGACATTTTAAATCTGATAGAGAAGATATCAAATATCTTCTCTATCAAAAAATTCTGTAGATGTAGCATCTGCCAGACTACAGTTACATCAATGTAACCGCCAAATATATTAATATAATTTACTACCCATCTTTCATTTAGCGCTTCAGGGTTTAGAACCACTTATTAGTCAGCCATTACATTGCGCTTTAGGTTTAATTGAACCACGAACAAATGTATCCAACAAGTATGCTAGATATATTGAAAGAATCAGATCTGATAATACCCATTCTATCGTGTATTGCTCAAAATCAAATAAAATTATAACGTTATGAAAGGCCATACCGAATATCAAGGTTATAAAAAACAAATTCTGATAACTTTTCATATCATCTCCTTTTTCATTTGAGTATTATGAATGTAAAAATATATTAAATTAGGTATATATATTCACAAAAAGTTCACAAATTATCAACAAAAAATTTATATTTAGAGAGGATGGTTTCAAATATCTTTAAACGCCCCCCCTATAAGTAGACGCAGAGATTAGTAGAATTTCGGAACCTCCTGATATGGGAGGTTTCCATGAAGAGAAGTAGATTTACAAAGAGTCAGATCATTGCGGTACTCTGAAAAATGGCGAGGCTTGCATGCCGGTGGCTGAGCTGTGTCGCAAGCACGGTGTTAACAATGCCACGTACTACCAGTGGAAGAGCAAGTACTCGGGCATGCAGGTGTCCGAACTTATGCGAGCTGGAAGCTGAGAATGTCAAGTTTAAACGCATGTATGCTGATCTGACGCAGGAGAATACAGCGATCAAGGATGTTAAACTGAAAATTCTGACGCCATCGGCCAAGTGTGAAGTAATCGAGCGGTTGGTACAAACCATATTGTCGATTACTTCGGACTTGTCTGATTGCTGGCCTGTCGTGGGCGGCGTATTACAAAAGGCCGGTCTGGCATCCGAACGAGATGCCGAAGTGATTAATGCGCTCAATGCCATCGTGACCCGGCATGGGTGTCGGGGATTTTGGAAGTGCTTTGCCCGGCTACGATTGGACGGTCGCTGCTGGAACAAGAAACGCGTATATCGAGTATATTTGATATGGGTTTGAACATGCCTCGGCTTTGCAAGAAGAGATACCGGATCGACTTCGGCAACCGCTGGATTTGGCCAACGCACCGAATAGCTGCTGGGTACTGGATTTCATGCATGACACCTTGTACTGTGGCTGACGGTTCAGAACATTGAATGTAATAGACAAAGCAAATCGAGAGTGTCTGACTATCGAAGTCGGCACATAGATTCCTTCTGCGCGGTTGATCCGCGTGTTAAGCCACCTAATCGACTGCTATGGTACTGCGCCTAATGCCATACGGCTGGACAATGGGCTGGAACTGGTCTCACACATGCTCGTTGAATGGGCTGCGTCCAAAAGTATCGCTCTCCGATATATCCAGCCACGTAAGCCAAACCAGAATGCTTTTATCGAGCGCTTTAATCGGACTTGCCGGACTGGGGTGCTTAATTCGTATCTTTTTACCAATCTTGAACAGATTCAAACCATCGCTGATCAAGGGCTGATTGATTACAACAAATATCGACCGCAGAAGCGTTGGGTAACATCCCACCAGCGCAGTTCATGCCTCGGCTAACCCGGCTTTCGAATCTCTATCGCGCAATGTCTACTTGATGGGGGTGCTTGTGTACCTTTTATGTACTCTATTATTAAAACTTATACTTCTAAGTGAGACTCTCTCTTCTAATTGGTCTATACCTATTTTAATATTCCGGTAAATTTATTATCCGCACTAAAAATAATTCATATCGTAATTTATACCTCTCAAACAAAACATAACACATCTCCAATTTTGTTAAAAGGCCGGTCTAGTTTCTGAATTTAGTTATAGACTTCAAGGTCTATTCTAATCTTACTTTTTACTATGCTTTCGTTCCTTTTTCTGATTTTCTTCATCTTCTGGTAAATTTTCGGTCTCTTCAGACTCAACATCAATGAGTTTGCCATTATGATCAACTATTACCCAGACTTTTTTTCCATTAGCCTTTCTTATCTCTGCGAGATAAATATCTGTTTTATTGCCATTATGTTTATCTATCATCTGAATTACTTTTTGCTTTTTCAGTTTTGAGATTACACCATCTTGAAGGTGCTCAGAAATTGTTTTCTGAGAAATAAGTGGTATTTCTGACCACTCAATCTTGTCAATCTCTCTGTTTTTGCGCTTTTCCGGCTCAGCCAATACCAACCCCGGAAATATATATATAGACAATAGAACTGAAACAAGTATTTTTTTCATTATATATTTTCCTATCGAATAAACTTTTACTAGAAAGGATCATGCCAAATATGAAGTGTAAATGATGTGAGATAAATTACACTTCACTTTATGCCATGATACTACTTAGTCACATCAGATAAAATAAAAGTTGACAAATGTAATTTTCAACACAGTCCACCTGCAGTTTAAAGAATACAGTAGAAGTGATTCACTAAAGACAAGAATAATTTCTATATTAGATAGCGGGATGGTAAATATTTTTGACAAGGTAGAGCAAACCACACTCTCTCGAAGAGAAATACCGAATATCTTGTTGTGATTTTCTCGTTTAATTTTTTTTCAAAGTTGTTGAGTCACAAATATTCTTACTAATATAGCTTCACTTAGTCAGTATACATTCTAATAAAGCGAAGGAACTTTTAATCACCGCATGTTAAAACGAAGTATTAACTAAATTCTCACAGATTTCCAGTAGTTATTAATCCAATAGGCATGATCAAGTCGAGAAATTGTAACTCCTTTTTTTTGAGAAGCATGCATGAACCTGTTATTGTCCAGATAAATACCCACATGATTGGAGCCACTCCCTGTTTTAAAAAATATTAGATCTCCCGCTTTTAAATCGTTTCTGTTGATTTGTTTTCCTAGTTTAGCTTGCAGTGAGGTTGTTCTCGGGAGATGCATACCCAGTTTTGATTTATAAGTTAAGTGAACGAAACCAGAGCAATCGATTCCTCTTTGATTGAGTCCTCCTTTCTGATAGCGAACACCCCGCCAATCTTCATATTGAGAGTAGAGTAATTTTTTGACTAACACAGAATCTTCTAATTTCTTTGATTCTGATGGCTGTACGGATAAATTTCTTTCCTGCAGTAATCCGCAACTTGCCAAAAAAATGATTGTAATATAGGCGCAATAGCGAACAATATTTCTGTTCATTGAGAATACATTCAGCTTGAATAGGATTCAGAATAAAATATTATAAATCAAACTCGATTGCTGCGTGACCCCATGGTTGATAATTTCGTCAACACATTTTTTGCCATATCTTTGAGAGAAACGACTTCATTTACTCCCCCTGCCGCTATGGCTTCTTTGGGCATTCCGAAAACTACGCAGCTTGCTTCATCCTGAGCAAAATTATATGCACCAGCCTTGTGCATTTCAAGCATTCCCGCTGCTCCGTCTTTTCCCATGCCGGTAAGAATAACACCAATAGCATTTTTCCCAGCGCAATTGGCAGCAGAACGAAAAAGTACATCGACAGAAGGACGGTGCCGACTTACTAGTTCTCCTTGGTTAAGTTCAGTTACATAATTTGCTCCATTTCGCTTCAGTAATAAATGCGAATGTCCTGGTGCAATGTATGCATGTCCAGGTAATATTCTTTCTCCACCTTGGGCTTCTGTTACTGATATTCTGCAAAGACTATTCAAACGGTTTGCAAATGATTTTGTAAATGCTTCGGGCATATGTTGAGTTACCAAAATTCCTGGGGAATCCGGAGGCATTTTTATCAGAAACTCTTTTATTGCTTCAGTGCCGCCTGTTGATGCACCGATAATAATCAATTTTTCTGTTGATGCGACTCGATTCGATATCGTAGGAAGAATTGCATCTGCAGTTGAATTTCTGGTGACAGGAAGGGGAGAGGATTTTCGAATTCGAGCCGACTTGGCAATTCTGATCTTGCTAGTTATTTCATTTACATATTCTTTTAACCCATTTGCAATATCAATTTTGGGTTTTGCAACATAATCGATTGCACCAAGCTCAAGGGCTCTAAAAGTTGTATCCGACCCCCTTTCCGTCAATGTTGATACCATTACTACAGGCATAGGTCTCAGACGCATCAATTTCTCTAGAAAGTCTAGCCCATCCATCCTGGGCATCTCGACATCGAGTGTCAAAACATCTGGATTCATTTCACGAATCATCTCTCTGGCTGCCAGTGGATCGGCCGCCGTGCCAATGACCTCCATATCGGATTGACTATTGATGATCTCACTTAGCAGTTTGCGGATTAATGCTGAATCATCAACAACGAGCACCGTTATTTTTTTCATAATAGAAGTACTTATTAAGGAAAAAATGTTTTAGGAAAATAACTCAATATCTCCACCGGCATCAGCTTTATACAAACGCTGCCTGTAATCTTTCTCACGTTGCGAAATTGTCGTGTTATGTAAATTCCGCAGTTTTTTAACCATTACTTTATTAATTTTAGGAAAAAAATAAACTTTGCGGGGAAAGATATCTACCAAATCTTGTGCTACGACTCGAATTTTCTCGGTTTGCAAAAATTTTAGAACAAAGTCTGCATTACGCTGCCCGACATTAGCAACTGTCAAACCATCCAGTACATTCCCACCTCCAAACACTTTCGCTTCCAGATTACTGCGCCGAGCCCCGATCTTGAGTAATTGATTGATCAATATTTCCATTGCATAGGTACCATAACGTGCTGAAGCGTTTAATGGGCTGCCAGGATCATTATTGCCTTCTGGAAGCATAAAATGATTCATGCCCCCGATACCACTGTAACTATCCCGAATACATGCGGCTACACATGAACCTAGCACAGTAACCAATAGCAAATCCTTGTCCGTAACGTAATATTCGCCAGGTAATAATTTCACTGCCTGACTATTAAAACTCTTGTCAAAATAAAAATTACTTGCTAATTGCTCATCTATAATCTCGGTCATTTTATGACCTCGGTTTATTGGCTAATTCGTAAACGGTTTTTTCACGTAATTTGAATAAATCAATCGCATGTTGAAAGCTTTCCGAGTGTCCAGCAAACAATAATCCATCCGGCGCAAGTAAAGGCACAAATTTTTTCAGGATTTTGTATTGTGTAGATTTGTCAAAATATATCATTACATTTCGACAAAAGATTGCATCAAATGGACCACGAATTGGCCAGCTTTCATCTAACAAATTGAGTTGCCTGAATGTAATCATATTTTTTAACTCAGGACGTACTTTTGCTGAGCCTACATGGTGCCCTTTACCTTTCAAGAAAAATTGTCGAAGCTTTTCTTTTGGGAGCTTTTCAAGTTTATCTAATGAATAGATTCCAAGCTGCGCTTTGGCAAGAACATTAGTATCTAGGTCGGTTGCTAGTATGTGTACAGGTGGTGTAAAAGTTTTGAAGGCTTGAACCATTGCCATGGCCATTGAATAAGGCTCTTCACCGGTAGAAGATGCACAGCACCAAAGTTGAATTTTCTTTTCATTTTTGCGTTTCTCGACGTGGTCTTCCAGAATGGGAAAATGATGCTGCTCACGAAAAAAAGCAGTAAGATTGGTTGTCAGTGCATTTGTAAATGCCTCCCATTCTTCAGAATTTCCACTTTCAAGGAAATTTAGATAGTCATGAAAGCTATCTAGGCCATTAGCACGAACTCGCCTAGCCAATCGGCTGTAAACCATGTTTTGTTTGCTGGCGGATAATGAAATTCCAGCATGTTTGTATATCAAATTCTTGATACGTTCGAAATCTTTCTGGGTAAAACTGTACTCCCTTGTTCTATTATCAGAAAGATCACTGTTACCTGAGATTATTTCCATGTTTAACTTATCCAAATTTGAGGCTATTTCTAGAACGTAATAGCAGTACTCATTCGTACTAAAAGTTGTTTCTCATAACAGATATAAGCTCTAATGTTCATGAAAAGGTAAATACAATGTATTGAACGGGAGCTTTTATAATCCTATCCTCTCTCCATATAGGAATCACCAGTTCCAAACAAACTAGCGGTATCTATCAAATGATTAACGATCGGAATATTTTTATCTACAAATTGATATATTAGTAACAGGTAAAATCGTATAAGTGTTGTATTAACCTTAGACTGTTTCGTGCTGTGAAGTCATGACCAATGCAGCAGTATCCAGAATAAGTGCAACTTTTCCATCTCCCATAATCGTTGCGCCAGAAACGCCCTGTACTCGGCGATAATTACTTTCGAGGCTTTTAATAACGACTTGATGCTGCCCAACCAGATCATCCACAAATAGTGCCGCTTTATGCCCCTCGGCCTCTAATATCACCAGGATTCCCTCATGCACCGAGGTTACACTTGGATTCAAGTTAAACACTTCATGCAATGCGATAACGGGCAAATATTCTCCTCGTACCTGAACCACTCTGCCGTGACCACTTATCGTCTTAATGTCTTCTGCCGCAGGCTGAAGTGATTCGGTTATATAATTCAACGGTACTATAAACATCTGATCACCAACAGCAACTGATAATCCATCTAAAATTGCTAGTGTCAGGGGTAAGCGAATTGATATGCGAGTTCCTGTTCCAAATACAGATTCAATTTCAATTCGCCCCCCCATGCCTTGAATATTGCGCTTAACAACGTCCATACCTACACC